>CAMBEZ010000005.1 GCA_945865885.1 Owenweeksia hongkongensis DSM 17368 | reverse complement strand
TACAACTACAGCAATCCGCAGGTCCCTGCTCATTTTGCAACACCCAACGTCCTAAATCGCGACAACACGCCTTTTACCAATCCGGTTACGGATCACGGTGCTACTTTGGGCCGCGTCTTGTTTTACGACAAAACTTTTAGCAAGAATCGGTCAGTATCGTGTGCTTCTTGCCACCACCAAAACCTAGGATTTGGCGATACCGCAAGGCTAAGTCGTGGTTTTTCGGGCGGCCTGACCGGACGCCATTCCATGGGATTGGTCAATTCCCGCTTTTACACCAACGGCAATTTCTTTTGGGACGAACGCGCTTCCTCCTTGGAGCAGCAGGTTTTGATGCCGTTTCAGGATCCTGTGGAAATGGGCATGACCCTGGATTCCTTGGTGGCTAGGGCGCAACAAAAGGCATACTATGCTCCTTTGTTTGAGCAAGCTTTTGGCACCGCTGAAATCACGACGGACCGCATGGCTCGGGCTTTAGCACAGTTCGTTCGAAGCATTCTGGCCTACCAAAGCCGGTACGACGCAGGACGTGCGCAGGTCAATGGACCTGCTGCAGCCTTCCCAAACTTTACCGCGCAGGAAAATCAAGGAAAGAACTTGTTCTTTGGAATAGCACCCGGCGGCGGCCCTCCGGCCCCCGGCGCGTGCGTAGGCTGCCACGGTTCTGAGGCTTTCACTGCTGCCGGGCCTCGAAACAATGGCTTGGACCTGACCTCCACATCAGATTTAGGATTGGGGCAAACCACCGGCAACGCGGCGCAGAATGGCTTGTTCAAAGTACCGTCTTTGCGCAGCATCGGGCTCCGTCCGCCGTACATGCACGACGGTCGTTTCAAAACACTTGAGGAAGTGGTGGACCACTACAGTACCGGTGTGAAAAACCACCCCAATCTTTCCCCGGAGTTACGAAATCCGAACGGAACGCCATTGAACCCCAACTTCAGCCCGGCGCAAAAAGCGGCTTTGGTAGCTTTCTTGCACACCTTATCCGACGATGCCTTGGGCAACGATCCGAGGTTCCGCAATCCGTTTAAGTGATGGTCTACGGGGTTTAGTTAATGCGCTGCCCCATTGACGCGTCTCCATCGCTTGAACAATTGAATCACCGCAACGGGTGACTCCAAATGAGGGGTGTGCCCGTTGTGCGGTTTGATCAAAAGTATGGAGCCGGGGATGGCACGTTGCAATTCTACCCCGGAACGCAGTGGAATTAAAGCGTCGTTGGCGCCCCAGAGCAGGAACGTGGGAATTCCTTGCGGGAGTTTCATGTTTCGTATTTCGGGCTCTCGTCGATTCAAAACCCGGAGCAAGGAGCGCTGGGCGGTTGGGTTTTTCTGCTCCATGGCCTCCAGTATTTTTTGACTGAGTGCGTTGGGCAACGGAACATTTCGACTGAAGGTGAGCCGCATCAGCATCGGCAAATCCGACGGATCCGACGGCACCAAGACGTGCTCAATGGGTTTGCCCGCTTCGCGTTCCACGGAATCCAAAACGGTTCTTGGAAAAAAGGGATTGAGGGGATCCAGAAGGAACAAGGAGCGCACCCGGCTGGGACCGGCGCGCTCCGCGAGCGTGAGCGCCACCAAACCACCGTACGAATGTCCTGCCAAACGGAAACGTTTGATGCCTACGTGGCGCAGTAAATCCAAAAGTCGATCTGCTTGATCCGACGGCATCAAGGCCGTATCCGCACCATTGCTTTGCCCAAAAAAAAGCATGTCTGGAATCAAAACAAAGGAGGAGTCTGCCAAAGCCAAGGCCTGCGGCTCCCACTGGGCTGCCGGAAAGGGCCCAAAGCCGTGCACCAACACCACCGTATCCGGCCCCTGCCCCAGGGTGCGGTAGTACAGGGTGTCTGTTCCTTGCACAAACGCGTAGCGGCGGGATCCCGCCCAGTCGTACACCCCCTCCGTGGAACGCGTCACGGCCTCCTTGGGTTGACAAGCAGTATTTACCCAAGTTAGCGCCAGCAGCACCAAGGGGAGACTCAATGGAATGGAGGCTTTATTCATCGGTACTTAAAGATACGCCCTTCTAGGAAGGTATTGTTCTCTTTCCACGCCGGTGGAACCGCCCTACCTTTGCTTCATGGATTACAGACACGCCTTGGGCCAAACAGACGACACCATCGTGGCCGTAGCAACGGCCGTGGGCCAAGGCGCCCTGGCTGTACTTCGCGTGAGCGGGCCCCGTTCCTGGGAAATCGTGAACGCTTGCTTTTGCGCGGCGGGAAGCACTCCGTGGCTGCAGCGTTCTCCACGCACCGCCGTGTTTGGCACTTTTGCAGCGCCCGACGGTTCGTTGTTGGACGAGGTTTTGGCCCTTGGATTCCTTGCCCCAGCTTCCTTCACCGGCGAAGACAGCGCGGAGCTGAGTTTCCACGGTTCACCGTACATCGCACGAACGGCTTTGAGCAGTTTAATCGCTGCCGGGGCCCGTTTGGCGGAACCCGGAGAGTTTACGCGTCGCGCATTTTTGAACGGAAAAATGGACCTCAGTCAGGCGGAGGCCGTCGCAGACTTGATTGCATCGGAAAGTGCTGCAGGTCATGCCGTTGCGTTTCGTCAGTTGAAAGGCTCTGTGAGCCGACGCATGGACGAACTGCGCACGGAATTGATCGACACCACGGCCCTTTTGGAATTGGAACTGGATTTTTCCGAGGAGGACGTTGAGTTTGCCTCCCGCGATCGACTGATGGCGCTGCTGACGGATTTGCAGACCGAAGTGGCCCAACTTTTGGAAACCTTTGTTCTGGGCCAAGCCTTGAAGGAAGGCGTCCCCACGGCCTTATTGGGCGCTCCCAACGCGGGTAAGAGCACGTTGTTGAATGCCCTGCTGCGGGAGGAACGCGCCCTGGTGAGCGCCGTACCCGGCACCACGCGGGACACGGTGGAGGAGCGATTTACCGCGGGCGGAATTTTGTTCCGACTGGTGGACACTGCGGGCATCCGAGAAACGGACGAAACGGTGGAGCGTTTGGGAATTGAGCGATCCCAGGAGGCGGCCCGAAGGGCCGCCGTACAGGTTTTGGTGGTGGATGCAGTCGTTTGGAACGCAGACCCCCTCCCCACCCAAAACCTTTGGGCCCAGCTCGAAGCCTGGAACCCGCAAGGCCACCGAGTTTTGGTGTTCAACAAAGCGGACCAAGAACAGCCGGTATCGCCGCCAGAAGGTGCCCTGGTACTTTCCGCCGCCACTGGCGCGGGGGTTTCCGAATTGGAAGCGGCCCTGGCCCAATGGGTGACCCAAAACCCCGCCTACGGCGCAGATACTGTAGTTTCGCATGCCCGCCACGCCGCGGCTCTGCGGGCCGCGGCGGACAGCCTGTCCCAAGCCGAAAACGCCTTGCGCACCGGCCTCAGCGGCGAACTCGTGGCCATAGACCTGCGCGACGCGCTGCGCCATATTGGCTCCATCACCGGTCAAGTGGTAGCCGACGACCTGTTGTCTTCTATTTTTAGCCGGTTTTGCATTGGGAAATAATTTATTGAATGTCCTAGAGATTTGTTAATCTGTGGCATAAGCAATAAAAATCGCGCCGTTGCCGGGAATTGGGTCGCTTAATTTGCACATTGTGCCAGAAGTGAGGGGAAATTTTGCAAAAAACACAACTGATTCCAAGAATAACCGACGTAATTTGACACTGATTTTTGTACCTAACGATGAGACGCATCCCCAATTTTTTAGCCTTGTCGGCAATACTCCTTGCCTGCACCCAGTGCACCATCACCAACGGAGGTTATTTGTCTGATTTTAAGAAGTCCTACGCCAATGTGGACGAGCTCAAGAAGGAGTACCCGCAGCTGGAAACCAAAAGAGCCACTCCTTCGGCCAAGAACACGCAACCGCGCAGTTTGATGCAGGCGGCGCAACCCACGGGCTCCCCCTACCTCAAAGCGCATTTGAAAAACGGCCACGTCTTGGTCTTCACCGAGTCGTGGTGGTTGGACGAGGAACGTTCGCTCGTGCGCGGCTCTGCGCTGAACTACGGTTTGGACCGTCGGCTCGTGGGACCCCAGGATTCCGTTGCTTGGGCAGACGTTTCCCTGTTTGAAACGAACCGTCCGCTCCCCTCCAACAGCGCCCTGCGCATGGCCTCCATGACCGTTCTGTTTGTAGCAGACGTAGCACAAGGCATCATTTGCTTCACCGTGGAAAAGGCCTGTTTTGGCTCGTGTCCCACTTTTTACCTCGACGATTCCACGGACGTTCGGGGCGCGGACGCCGAAGGATTTTCCAACGCCCTCCTCCCCTCTGCCGCCTATGCAGACGTTGATTACTTGGGTACCCGTGAGGTGAAGAACGGTACCGTTTCCCTTACGGTTAAGAACGAAGCACTGGAGACACACGTCATCCAAGGACTGCACCTGCACGCCATTTCCTTGGCTGCGGGCGAGTGTGCCCTCCAAGGAACCAACAAACGTTTTTACCGCAGCCGCCAAGAGCTACCCCTCCAACGGGCAACCGCCCAAGAAGGAGACATCACCGAGTGGGTTCTGGCGCGCGACGGGCGTGAGCGATGGCATCCTGCGAGCGCTGCAAATTTGGCGCAAAAGGAAGTTTTGGAGTTTACGTTTGACGCACGCCAATGGGACGGACTTACGCCCTTGGGCGTTTCTGTGGATTTTCGGCAGTCGTTTGTGACGACGTTCCTGATGTACAGCGCCATCGGCTATTTAGGAACGGACTATGCGCACTACCTGGCGCGGGCAGAACGCTCGCCGCGCGCGGTGAATCCGCTTTCGTTTGAGACCGGCATTGGGCGCGCTCTGGGCGGTTTGGAACTGGAATACTGGAACAACCAAACCCAGGAATGGGTGTATGTGGATCGTTTCCACGAGACTGGCCCCATCGCCGTCAACGCCCAAACCCTGCCCCTTCCGGCCTTCGCCGCGCACAAGGGAGAAATCCGCCTGCGCATGCGCGCCGCTCAAGGTTCGTGGAGACTGGACCGCGTGGCACTTTCCGTTTTGAACGAAGAGGCCTCCCCAATTTTACTGACCCCCGTCCCTTCCGTTGGGCCCGACGGTTCTGCTCCTTCGCTTCCCCACGCACTGGCACAACCCCTGGCAAAGCCCAACGCTCCCGGTGCCGCCGCGGCTCGCGTCAACTTACCGGGCACCACCTACCTCCAAACGTTTTCGGGCGATTTTCCCTCCGGCCGAACGGCACTTTTTTTGGAGTCCGAAGGGTACTACTTGGAGTGGTCCCGACAAAGTTGGTTGAGCTACCGAGACCTGAACAAGTTTGCACAAATGGTCTACCGCCCGGAACACTATTTGAAGCAAGTCGCCCCGGAATTCAAGGCCGTTGAGGCCGCTATGGAGGAAGTTTTTTGGTCTACCAAGCAGTATTCTAACCCGTTGAATTTGAGCCATGAAAACTAATCTAGCTCTACGTACACTTTATCAATTTGCTCGCCCCGTAACTGCTCCTATTTTCGGGGTACTTCTGCTTGCCGTCAGCAGTTGCACGGCTCCTTTGGAAATGAAAGAAGCCAGTCGTTTACCGCTGTATTCCGAAGTTCAACGTTCCCCCCAAGGTGCTTTGGCGGTGGTGTATCAAGGATTTGGAATTAAGGCTGTGGGGGAACTCATTGCGGTGGACGACAAACGAGTGTACCTCTTGTCTCCCTACTCGTCCAGTTCGGGTCCTCGAACGGCGCCAACCCTCACGCGCATCAAACGTTCCGAAATCGAAAAAATGCAAGTCATTTTTGCACAGAACAACACCGTGCCATTGCGCAGATTGGCCACAGCCTCCTACGTTTCGGTCTTTTTCCATTTGTTTTCTGCCTTCGTGACCGCTCCCGTCAATTTGCTCTGGATCAACGGAACCTTGGCCCACGACTTGGGCGAATACCGCATGGAAGTATCGGTAAGCGAGTCAGCGCGCTTCGCGCGCTTCCCACAAGGCCTGCCGGAGGGCCAAACTTGGGAAACTTTGCGCAACCAACTTTAGAAAATCGGACGATGTCCTTGGCAAATGCCGCACCCGCTTGGGTGCGGCATTTTCGTTTTCAGGCCCACTGTACCCGCCCACGGAACAACGCAACGTCGGCACAACAGGATTTAAACCAATCGTCCTTGTTGGATGTCCGCTACCACGGAGGGATCCAACAATGTGGAGGTGTCTCCCAAGTTTTCCAATTCGCCTTCGGCAATTTTGCGCAGTATGCGGCGCATGATCTTGCCGGAGCGGGTCTTGGGCAAACCTTCCACAAACTGAATCTTGTCCGGCTTGGCAATGGAGCCGATGATGCGCGCCACGGTTTGGTGGATGTCTTGCCGCGTCAATTCTTCATCTTCGTGCATCCCGTTGAAGATTACGTAGGCGTAAATGCCTTGGCCTTTGATGGGGTGCGGGTAACCCACTACCGCACTTTCCACCACCCCTGCGTGGCGGTTGATGGCGTTTTCCACTTCGGCCGTACCGATGCGGTGCCCGGAAACATTGAGGACGTCGTCCACCCGGCCGGTAATGCGGTACCTGCCTTCTTCGTCCCGCAAGCAGCCGTCGCCGGTGAAATAAAGGTTGTCGTAGGTGGAGAAATAGGTTTGCCGGCACCGTTCGTGGTCGCCGTAGGTGGTGCGCAGGATTCCGGGCCACGGGAATTTGATGCAGAGGTTCCCGCTGACGTTGTTTCCCTCCAGCTCAACACCGTTTTCGTCCACCAATACCGGTTGAACACCCGGGAGCGGATAGGTCGCAAAGGTGGGTTTGGATGGGGTCACCCCGGCCAAATTGCTGATGAGTATCCCGCCGGTCTCTGTTTGCCACCAGGTATCCACAATGGGGCATTGGTTGGCTCCGATTCGGTCGTCGTACCAATGCCAGGCCTCTTGGTTGATGGGTTCACCGACGGTGCCCAGTACTTTTAGGGAATTTAGTTTTTTGCCTGTCAAGGGGGCGTCGCCAAAGGCCATGAGGCTGCGGATGGCCGTGGGGGCAGTGTAAAATAGTTCCACATGGTGTTTTTCCACGATGTCCCAAAACCGACCGGCGTCGGGCCAAGTGGGTATTCCTTCAAACATCAACGAGGTGGCGCCCGCACTCAGCGGACCGTATAAAATGTAGGTGTGCCCGGTGATCCACCCGATGTCTGCCGTGCAAAAGTGGGTCCAGCCGCGCTGGTACTGAAAAACGTTGACAAACGTGTAGTTGGCCCAAACCATGTACCCCCCGCAGGTATGAACCACCCCCTTGGGCTTGCCCGTTGAGCCGGAGGTGTACAGGATGAAGAGGAGGTCTTCCGCGTCCATTTCTTCGGCGGGGCAAAAGGGATTTCCTTGGGTTTCTACTTTTTTGATTTCGTCCTCCCACCAGCAATCGCGACCCTTGAGCATGGACACCGGAACCCGGGCATGCGTGGCCACAATCACGCGTTGTACCGTGGGGCAGGCCATCAAGGCATCGTCGACGACGCTTTTCAGCGGGATGATTTTATTACCCCGAAGCGCACCGTCTTGGGTGATGACCGCGCAGGCTTGCGCATCTTGGATGCGGTCCGCAATGGATTGGGCAGAAAATCCACCGAAAATAACCGAGTGAACCGCGCCAATGCGCGCACAAGCCAAAACCGCAATCGCCAACTCGGGAACCATGCCCATGTACAAGCACACGCGGTCGCCTTTCTTTATACCATTGTTCTTGAGCACATTGGCAAATTGCATGACCTTAAAGTGCAACTCTTTGTACGTCAGTACCCGGTGGTCATCTTTCGGGTCGTTGGGCTCAAAAACCAAAGCCGGCTGATCGCCCAATGCGGGAAGATGCCGGTCCAAACAGTTCTCGGTGATGTTCAACTTAGCCCCCGGAAACCATTCAATGTTGGGTTCTTTGAAATTCCAGTTGAGCACCGGATCCCATTTCTTGCGCCACACAAAATGCTCGGCAATGTTGCCCCAGAACTCCTCCGGTTTTTCAACGCTTTGCGCGTAGTCCAATTGGTATTGCTCGATGGAGCGGATTTGGTAGGGGGTGAACATGGACCGCTGCGGATGAATAATTCGATTGGATGGAGTGGAAACAAACTTAATCAAAACGAACGCAGATCGGGCAAAATGGAGCGTCATCTATCCCGCCACGCATTCAAGCAGGGCCTTCCGAAAAGAAATACAGCCCTTAAAGCTTCGTTCAACCTATGCCTCAAGAGGTGTCTCATCAGAGGTGGGCCCAAATCCTACAAAGGACCCACGTTAGCGTTCCTTGGGTAGCGCAGCACGTACCGATAGGCGGTGCTCCATTGCTTTTCCTTAGCCACGGAGGTTTTCCAGGTTAAAATACCCGTTTCCGCATTCCGCTTGCCACCGCCCCATTCCGGTTGGATCAAGCTCACTTCCTCCGCCCGCGGCATAGGCGTGCGGTCTTCCACCACCACCTCGATGGGTTTCGCATGAAGCGTGGTGATTTTTAACGTGTAGCTGTACGACCGTTCCACTTTGCCGCCTTTGTTGTCGGTTGCAACGGTGGGTTTCCATTCCACCGTGGTGCGGGGATCTGCGCCCATCGCCAAATCCAGCGTGTCCGATGCTCCCTGGAAAGCGAGGTAGCTGTTGCCCACCAAATTATTCTCCAAGTAGACGTTGGCCGGACCGTCCAGCAGCACCAAGGTGTCCCAGCCCGGGACGCGTGCCACCAAAAAGACCCGCAAATCCAAACGCGGCGCCGTATACCGGCTCAAATCAGCCTTCAAAACTTGGGTCTCCAAAGAAATCTCGCGGGATTCTTGATGCGCAAAAGAATACGTTCCCGGCAAGGTCAACGAATACCCCACCAAGCCGTCGGAACGCTCGGCATCGTCAAAGTTGGCCAATTTAAACCGGGAATTGCCTGCTGTGGCGTCCATTTCCAGGTTGTTTTCCACCACCATTACTGCAGGTGCGGCGCGGCCACCACGTACGGCCACAGATTCATATTTTACCGCTTGTGGCCCCACCCACCACGGCTGAAGCACCGGCGTGGTCATGCCCCCGAGCGGACGGTTGGAACCCAGGACCACGGATACTTTTACCCAATCCAAGCCCGTTTGTTGGGTGATGGTGGCCTTGGATAGTAGATCCAATCGGCCCGATGCGGCATCGTCCATGCGCACTTCGTAGCGCGGGCTCCAAGAAGCCAAGGATGTCGCCATTTCCAAGGAAAACAGAGCGGTGGCCAGCGGTGCTTCCGCAGAAACCTCCAAAACCAAAACACTTTCTAGCGCGGCGTGCTTGTTCACTTCTTCCTGGTACTTCTGGTTGACGCGTTGCGTTCCGCGTTGCGCCTGATCCAAATTCTTCTGTGCCAACGACGTCCGCCGCACCCACTCGGCAGCGGATTGTGCCCAAAACTTTTGGTTCGCTTCGGTATAAACCGTTTGCTGGGTGCTGCGCAAAAACGCCTCTTTTTCCAATTGGATGATGGCCTGCTGACCGCGCGCCTGTTCTTCCACCGTGCGCCAATACGCCAGGCTGTCCCGCCAAATTTTCAACTCCGGTACCGAATTCCAGTCGGTATTGCGGACTTCAACGCGGTATCCGTTTACTTTGACCGCATTCCGGGTGCGAAGTTGAATGGATTGTTCGTCCAGTTGCTGCGCCAACCCGGTCACTTCCACAGTGGAATTTCCGGCGGGCAAGGCCACCGAAAAACTTTGCGTCAAAACCGCTCCGTCCAAATACAAACGCACGTCGTGCAGTGTTGCTTTGGCGGTGCGTTGCGGTTGCGCGGCGGTGGCTTGGGCGGAGAATCCTATCGCAAATCCTACGAACGCAACGGCCTTCCAAACGAAGGAGCGCTGGTTTCCACCGGTTTCAAAAAAGTTTTTCATGAATCGATTATTTTTTTAAAATTAGGCTAAAATCGTGCCACCCAAAGCCTGTGCGTTCGTTTGAAGTCCGAACAATAAATTTACTCAGGATGGCGGAGAACCGTTGCTCCACCTGCGGTGTTGATAAAATGGATGAAAAGCGTTTCGGTGGTTTGGTTCAAACGGGATCTGCGGTTGCGGGACCACGCCGCACTGCACGCCGCTTGGAAGTCGGGGCAACCGGTACTTCTGGTGTACTGCGTGGAGCAGGAATTCCTGAATCATCCAGACACCGCAGCACGACACCTCCGTTTTGTGGTGCAAAGTTTGGCCCAAATGCGCGTAGAATTGGAACCCTACGGCCACACCGTGTACGAGTTTTCCGGTGGAATCGATGATTTACTGCATTATTTGCTGCAGCAGGGCTACCAACCCCAGCTGTTCAGCCATCAGGAGACAGGTTTATGGACAACGTACCAACGTGATTTGCGGGTGCAGCAGTGGTGCACAGACCATGGCGTGGTGTGGACGGAATTTCCCACCAACGGAATCATTCGAGGATTGAAGGAACGTTCCCGATGGGAAGCAACGTGGCGAAAGCGCGTGGAACAAGAACCGTTTCCGGCCGTGCATGCAGAACTGGTGCCTTTTGACGGGGCGTCGGATAGAATGCTGCATACCGGACTTTTGGCGGCGCACGCGGCCTCTCTTCCGGAAGATGGAGACGCGCGGTTGTTCCAGCCGGGCGGCGAAGCCGCCGGCTGGGCCTACTTAAACTCGTTTGTTCGCGACCGGTTGCGCACCTACCGACGGTCGATTTCCAAACCGCAAGCGGCCCGGCGGGGTTGCAGCCGACTCTCTCCCTATTTGGCCTGGGGCAACCTCACCGTACGTCAGGTGATGCACGCTTTGGCGGACGCAGATCCTCCCTGGCGCCAAGACCTCCAATTCTTTGTTTCTCGGCTCCATTGGCACTGCCACTTCATCCAAAAGTTTGAGTCTGAGTGCCGACTCGAATGGGAGAACCTCAACACGGGTTTTGACGCCATCCGAAACGAGGTGCGTCCGGACTGGTTAGAAGCCTGGTGCGACGGGAAAACCGGTTTCCCCATGATCGACGCCAGCATGCGCAGCGTTTGCGCCACGGGGTACCTCAACTTCCGGATGCGCAGCATGTTGGTCAGCTTTTTGACGCACCACCTGTGGCAACCCTGGCAAGCCGGGGTCCACCATTTGGCCCAACAATTTCTGGACTTTGAGCCGGGCATCCACTATCCTCAGTTTCAAATGCAAGCCGGAACCATGGGCGTCAACACTCTGCGCATCTACAACCCGGTGAAACAAGCTGAAGAAAACGATCCGGACGGCAGCTTTTTGCGCCAATGGCTGCCCGAATTGGCCGAACTCCCCCTCCCCTTCCTGCGGGAGCCGTGGAAGATGACGGAGTTGGAAATGCTGAGCTACGGCGTGCGGTTGGGTTTGGACTACCCAAACCGAATCGTGGATCACGAGGAAGCCGCGCGAAAGGCACGCGAATTCCTTTGGGGAACCAAACGCAGCCCCGCTGCGCGTTCCCAAGTTGGGCAGATCTTAGCGCGGCACGTTTCAGCGCGTAAAAACGCGAAGCGTCGGGGTGGACAAGGCTGAATTCAGCGCATAGCCGTCGATCGAAAAGGAATCCACCACCTCCAAAAGGGGTCCGGAACGCTCCAAGACGTGCCGGGCCATGCTGCCGCGGGCACGTTTGCCAAAGACACTCACAAAAACCGGTTTTCCATTTTTTATTTCGCGAAAATCGCAGCGAAGGATGGGCGCTTTCAAGCCCGCCGCGTCCAAAACCGCTCCGTATTCACCGGAAGACAGGTCCAACAACCAGTCGCCTTGCAACTCACGAGAAAGTACGGGGGTGATTCTGTTTTTCCAAAACGCGGTTGGGCCCGACGCCACTCCCAAGGGCCAGGAGAGGCCCATCTCGCACCGGTAGGGCAAAACGCGGTCCGTGGGACGAAGAAATCCGTACAGACCGCTACCAATGCGCAAGTGCTCCTTTGCCCGGTTCCAGGTGTCTGCAGACCAGTGCTGCGCCTGCAAGCCGGCGTAGGCGTCCCCGGTGTACGACAAGGCAGCAGGAGCGCCCAATCCAGCAGGGTAATCTTTCCACCAGACTTGGTGCATTTGGGTGGTGGCCTGGGCCAATGCAGCTGAAACAGAATGAAGTTGCGCATTCTGGGTAGCATTCAGTTGCGCCAACTTTTTTCCAAAACGAAGGGCTTCGGAGGCAAAAGGAGGCTCCGTGGGAATAATGCCGTCGGGCAGTTCCGTGAGGCGCTGCATGCCCTTGGAGGGCGAAAGCCAAATTCGGTAGGACACGTTACAGCGGATTTTGATTTTTCCAGTGGTTCAGGCGCTTCGCCGCTTCGTCCAGCGTGGCGTCGTTCTTGGCAAAGCACAACCGCACCGCAGGCGGAACTCCCGTTGCGTCAATGTAAAAAGGCTGCAGAGGAACCACCGCAACTCCGGCGTCCGCCACGCGCGCCCGGGCCCAGGCCCAATCATCCGTTCCGTGGGGCAAGCGGACGGTTAGAAAATAACTTCCAGAGCAGGGTTGAACGTCCCACCCCCCGGCGCGCAAAGCGCGATCCAGTCGGTCCCTCTTGTCTTGGAAAAAACGGGCCAAGGTCTCCGGGTAATCGGGCCGCAGCTCCAAAGCAGATGCCAACGCTTTTTGCGCCGGGGTATTGGCCGCAAAGGCTAAAAATTGATACACCTGCCGGAATTGAGCCGTCCAGTTGGGCGGTGCCACCACCGCACCTATTTTCCATCCGGTGGCGTGGAACGTTTTGCCCAAAGACAAAATGCGAAAAGCCCGCGACCGAAGAGCGTCTACTTGGCGCACCGAAAAAGATTCTTGGCCGTCAAAAACCATCCATTCGTAGGCCTCGTCGGACACCACAACGGCATTTGGAAAAGATTCCAAAGCAGAAGCCAACTGATCCCAATCTTCGCGGGACCAAACGGAACCGGTGGGATTGTGGGGCGAATTGACCACCACCACGCGGGTTCGCGCGGAGAGCAACGCGAACCAATCCGGTGCCGCAAAGGATCCGGTCACCACGGTGCCACCTGCCCGGCGAATGGCCGGCCCGTAGGAATCGTAGGCGGGCTCCAACACCACGGCTTCATCGCACGGTTGAAGCAGGGTCAAAAAGGCCGCGTACAATCCCACCGTTGCTCCGGGAACTACGGTGATTTCCGATTCCGGATCCGCTGCAGCCGGAGCAGCGTTGCCCCATCGACGACGGTCCAAAGCAGACAGTGCTTGCCGCAGCGCAGGTAAACCAGCTGCGGGCGCGTACTGGTGCCATCCTTCCGCCAGTGCCGCGCGGTAGGCTTCCACCGCTTCCTCCGGTGGGCCAAATTCGGGATAACCTTGGGCCAAGTTCAGCGCTCCGTGCTGCTGGGCGAGCGCGGTCATTTCCGAAAAAACCGACGGCTGAAACATCACGGCAAATCCTCTCCGGAAAAGGCAAACGGCAAAAGCTGCGACGCGTCTGGGGTTTTCCAAACGGGCCCGGCCGTGCCCGCCATGATCAAAGCGAACGGCTGGCCCTGTCTGCCTCGTTGTTCGTGCAGTGCTTGCCGGCACATCCCGCACGGGGGCAAGGGTTTGTGGCTGATCTGGCCCGACGGAGCATAGACCACGGCCATCGCAACCACCGCGGCACCCGGTGCAACGGACGACGCCGTGCTCAAGGCCACGCGTTCCGCACAAATTCCCACCGGGTACGAGGCATTTTCTTGATTGGTTCCCACCAAAATGCGACCGTCGGCCAAACGAACAGCAGCCGCAACGTGGAAACGGCTGTACGGCGCGTGCGCCAAGGGAAGTCCGCGCGTTGCACACTGCACCAACTCCGCGTCTTCCGGGTGTAAATCAGCACGATCCTCCCAGGTGTCTAATTCAATCTGCCACGTACTCATTCAAATCATTAATTTACTGATTTACTGCTCTCTAATCTATTCCTATTGAAGTAGAGCATCACCACAGCCACCGCGAGCAATACGGCTCCTGCAACAAACGGTGCCGCGGGAAAATAGATCGGTGCTCCGGGTTTGGTAAAATGAGCAAAAATTTGCGTCATGAGCGGTGGACCCACGATGGCCGTAGCACTCATCAAACTGGTCAATGCCCCTTGCAGCTCGCCTTGTTCGGACGGCAAAACCTGACCGGAAATCAAACCTTGAATGGCCGGCCCAGAAATTCCGCCCAGTGCATAAGGAATCAAGAAGAGCAACAACATCCAGCCTTCTGAAGCAAAAACAAACAACGTCATGCCCAAGAGCCAGAGCGACATCCCCACAAAAACAGCGCGTTTGTTGCCCAATTTGGGCACCAAGTAGCGAATCAGTCCACCTTGTACGATGGCATTCAAAATTCCGACCACGCCCAAGGACCACCCCACCTCTTTCTCGCCCCAATGGTAGCGCTCCATGGTCACGTAGGCCCAGGTTCCTTGAACCGCGTGGGAGGCTAGATAAACAAAAAACAGGGAGCCCACCAGGGCCAATATGGACGGATAGCGCTTCAAGCGCAGCAAGGAACCCAAGGGATTCGCCCGTTTCCAATCAAACGGCCGACGGTTTTCCGGAGCCAGCGATTCCGGAAGGATGAAAAAGCCGTAGGCGGCATTCAACAACGTCAATATGGCTGCGGCATAAAAGGGAATACGAGATCCATAGGCCCCCAACACCCCTCCCAACACCGGTCCAATGATGAAACCCAAACCAAAGGCAGCGCCAATCAATCCAAAGTTTTGCGCGCGCTTTTCCGGCGTACTGACGTCCGCAATGTAGGCCGCTCCGGTGGTAAAACTGGCCCCCAAAATACCGCTGAGGATGCGCCCCACAAACAACCAGGTCAACGTGGGCGCCAAGGCCAAAAGGAAATAGTCCAGGCCAAAACCCAAAAGGGAACCCAGTAAAACCGGACGACGTCCGTACCGGTCGGACAATCCACCCACCACCGGGGAGAAAAGAAACTGGCAAATGGCGTAGGAAAACAACAACCAACCGCCGTACTCGGCTGCCTTGGAAAGACCTTCCCCGGTCAATTCTTGAATCAACTTGGGGATGACCGGGATGATGATCCCCAAACCAATGACGTCCAGCAACAAGGTGATGAAGATGAACCCAACGGCAGGCGTACGACCGTTCTTGGGCGGCCCCGCGGGCGGAGTGGTGGGCAACGAAACGGAATCGGTCATAGCAAACGAAGGTAAGCACCTTCTTTTGTACTTTTCGGCGCAAATCAATTGTTTCCTTCGGTCGCTTCCGGAATTTATCAACCTACCGTGCCAACTCCTGCCCCCACTCCCGCCCCATCCGCAGCAAACCTTGGAAATCAAAGGTCCAATTCCATATTTCAGCCAGCTGTTTTTGTGGCCGCACTGGGGTACTTTGTGGACATCTACGACCTGCTCATGTTCAGCATACTGCGCGTTCCGTCGCTGCAATCCTTGGGGTTGTCGGATGCGCAAATTGCCACCGAGGGTTTGAGAATCATCAACTTTCAAATGGCCGGTCTCCTACTGGGAGGGATTCTTTGGGGCGTGTTGGGGGACAAACGCGGTAGACTCAAGGTGTTGTTTGCCTCCATTTTGCTGTATTCGTTGGGCAATTTAGCCAACGCTTGGGTGCAAACTGTGGATCAGTATGCGTGGGTTCGATTCATCAGCGGCATTGGTTTGGCCGGGGAGTTGGGCGTGGGGATCACGCTGGTGGCAGAACTTTTGCCCAAAGAAAAACGCGGTCTGGGCACTTCACTGGTGGCGGCCGTGGGCTTATCCGGCGCCGTTGCCGCGTTCTTCATGAAGGAATGGCTGGACTGGCGTTCGTGCTATGCCGTTGGTGGGCTGTTGGGACTGGCCCTACTCTTCCTTCGAATCCGCGTTTCCGAATCCGGAATGTTTCAGTCTGTGGTGCAAAATCCAAACGTGCCGCGGGGTCGGTTCTTGGACTTATTCCGACCCCGGGCGCGGGCAATAGCCTACCTGCAAAGCATTCTCATTGGTTTGCCCACGTGGTACGTCATTGGAATTTTGGTTTCCTTTTCCAGAGAATTTGCTCGAGACCGTGGCTTGCCGGGCGAAGTGGATCCTGGGTTTGCCATCATGGTGGCCTACGCAGCAATTTCTCTGGGCGATTTGGCCATCGGTTTTTTGAGTCAAGCCTTGCGAAGCCGCAAAAAAGCCTTGTACATCTTTTACGGCATTACCGCCGCAGGTCTGATTTTCTTCTTCCAGGCACAGTCCACAACGGAACTCTATGCTGCGTGCGCCTTGTTGGGATTTGGTACTGGTTTTTGGGCCCTGTTTGTGACCATGGCTGCCGAGCGTTTTGGTACCAACCTGCGCGCCACGGCAACCACCACCATTCCAAATATGGTCCGCGGGGCCTTGGTTTTGATTTCCGCCCTCTTTACCGCATTGCAAAGCCACTTTTCCTATACCCACAGCGGCATGCTTACGGGGCTGGTGGTGGTATCGTTGACGGCATGGGCCGCTTTGCACCTTCCGGAAACCTTTGATCGCGATTTGGATTTTATTGAATCGTAAACAATTCAGGAACGCCTGCAACCAAAGCGTACCTTTGTAGTAGGGTCCTTTGATGCCTATTTTTCGCACCATTCACTCTTTTCAATCAACTACTGCTCATCGTTTTTTACCAAACCAATCATCATGGCTTCTGGGGTTTCCATTTTTGATCAAGAACAGAAATACAACTACACCGAACCTGCTATACTGTGCGACCCTGCTGCTTTTGCGCAGGTTGTGGAGAGCCGAAGAAGCGTTCGCGTGTACAACGGCGACCCCATTCCAGAGGAAGTTGTTCGGGAGTGCTTGCGGTTGGCCCTTTTAGCACCCAATTCCAGCAATTTGCAAACGTGGGAGTTCTACTGGGTTCGAGATCCCAAGAAAAAAGCGGCCTTGGTGGAAGCCTGTCTCAACCAACCTGCCGCGAAAACGGCGGCTGAATTGCTGGTTGCGGTTTCGCGTCACGATTTATGGCGTCAGCGGAACAACCAAATGTTGGGACTGTTCAGCCCAGAGAAAATCGCCAAACGAAAATCCGCCTACCAGTACCACAACGTGGTGATTCCCATGGCCTACGAACAAGGAATTTTGGAATGGCGCGGCTGGATCAAACGTTTGGCCATGTGGGCTCGTGGCCTTTCCAAGCCCACCCCCCGCAGTCCCAAAAGCAATTCAGACATGCGGGTCATAGGGCACAAGTCCGTGGCTTTGGCGTGCGAAAATTTGATGTTGGCCTTCCGAGCAAACGGATACGACACCTGTCCCATGGAAGGATTTGATGGCGTTCGCGTTCGGCGCATCTTGAATTTGCCGTCGAGTGCGGAAATCACCATGGTGGTCTCTGCTGGAAAACGAGCGGAAAATGGCGTTTACGGCAAACGGCTGCGGTTTGATTCTGCGCAGTTCATCAAAGAAGTATGATGCGTACGGTGCACCGCACCCAAGGAATGAGGGCGTGTTCTGCGGATTTACTTGGATCTTTTTTTGCGGTTATTCCTGCATACGTTTGGCACAAAACAGCCTTTGCACATCGAGTCTCCCAGAATAAGAACAAACAACCACTAATCATCTCTTTGCTGTGAGACGACTGGTACGCTTGGTATTTTTTGTGGCGTCGGCATTGCTCGCGTTGCTGGCCCTTCTTTTAACTCGAATTATGGGACGTCGCCCGCACGTCCACGATTGGATTTACAAAACCTGGCGCCGCTCCTTTCTGTGGGCCATGGGTATTCGCGTAGTTTCCCGCGGAAGTGAATACAACGGTCCTGCGCTGATGGTGGCCAATCACCGGTCGTATGCCGACGTTTTGTTTGTTCACTCCCCGCTGCCTGTGGTTTTTTTGAGCAAAGCGGAAGTTCGCAATTGGCCTTTGATCGGATGGGCCGCTCGGGCCTTGGATACCGTTTTTGTGGATCGCTCCAATAAAGACAACCGTCGTGCTGCGCGAGAAGCGTTGCGCGAACGCATGCACCACGGCGAATGCCCAGTTGTTTTTCCCGAAGGCACCACCGTTGCTGAGGGGTTGCTGCCGTTTCACCCCGGTATGTTTGCCGTTGCGGCCGAGGAAGGATGGCCCGTGGTGGCAACCGCACTGGAGTACTCTGACCCCAGCATGGCTTGGGTGGGGGACGAAGCATTTGTTCCCCATTTGCTGCGCGTGTTGGATCACCCGCGGTGGACCGTCCATCGTGCGGTATCGCCTCCCTTTCAAAACCGCAATGCCGACGTTCTTCAAAGTGAAGTTCGAGCTTGGATGGAGGATAACCTGGATTCTTTGCGCCTCGATGCCCAGAATAACTAGATTTTGCGAAAAAACACCCAAATTGGGCGAAATCAAAGAACCAAACACAACCGAACGCGTTCTCCTAAATATGGCTTGGAACCGAGCAAAAACACCACTTTTGGACGCCTTAGACGCCGAGTGGATTGAGAATACGCGCGATGCACCGCTTTTTTTTCAGCCTGCCTGGCTGAGCGGATTGGAACAACACAACACCGGCTGGCGGGCGGAAGGCTGGCGGTGGTACCGAAAGGACGGAACCGCTGCAGCCCGAGCCGTGGTTCATCACGTTTCCGTGTCAACGAACCAAGGCGACACTTACGTTCAAACCGACCGAGCCTCCACCGGTGGTGCTTTCCGAAATTTACTACGCCGTTGGGCTCCTAAAGGCTTCAATACCACCGTAGTTGGGCCTCTTTTCGCAACCGACCTCAATCCAATTTACTTTCACTCAAGCGCAACGGAAGACGAGAAAATTTCCATAACACAGGATTTAGCGTCCGCCTTGTTGCGCGAAAAAAGCAGTGTTTTGTTGGTCAAAGATGCCGGTATTCCGTTGGCCCAGGAGCAAACGAACTGGTTGCATCGTGGCTTTCATCCTTACGAAGTGGAACCGCTCATGGAGCTTACGCTGGATCCGGATTGGAAGAACGAAACCGACTACTTCGCCGCCTTTAAAACCAAATTCCGGACCAAGGCCCTTTCGGTGCGATCGCGGAGCGCATCTTGCCGTTCCGTTTCTGTTCGTGCCGACAACTGTGACCTCTGGTTACCTTCGCTTCAGGACTTGTACCAACAAATTGAATCGCGAGCAGGTTTTAAACTCCATCCCTTCCCATTGGGTACAATGAAAACGTGGCTCTCTACCGCAGCAGAGTTTGTGCACCTATCGGTCTATTTGTATGGCGAAGACGACCAACCCGTAGGTTTTCGATTTGGTTGGATGCATCGTGGAACCCTTCACGCCCTTTTCGTTGGAATGGATTATTCCCAACACAAAGACTTGTGTGTATACCCACGAATGCTCTATGATTTTGTTGAATATGCCATTGAGCACCAAGCAGAAACCGTCCACCTGGGCAGGACCGCCGCCGAAATGAAAAGCGGATTGGGAGCCGTTCCCATCCGATCAGCCGGGCTTACCCGCGCTACCAATCCACTTCTAAATGCCATGATTCAGCCATTTCTAAAAAAAGTTATTCCTCCAACGTACCGAGTGGACTTACCGTTTAAAAAAATCCTTCCATTGCTGCTTTTGGCTACTGTTTTGGGCTTTGGTCCCATAGCTCGCGCTCAAGGAAATGAGCCGAAGGGATTGAACTATTCTGCGCTTGCCAGTTGGGCCATGCACCCGAAAGTTCCCTCACGGAACGAGGTCTTGCAGTTACCACGCTACGCGCCGTCCAAAGAATTACCCGTGCGTCCTGCCGTATTCTATGTATACCCAACCTTCTACGATCGGGGCAAATCCTGGGGTGTAGATCCGCGCGATCCAAAGCACCAAAAGGAAGTGGTCGATAAAGCACTCCCCAACCAGGCTGGTGTCTTTGTACAAAGTGCGGACGTCTACGTTCCCTACTACCGCCAAATGCGCATCGACGGCTACTATACACAGGTACCCGAAGAACGTAAAGCAGCGCGTGCCGCATTCGATACCGCCTATTCCGACGTAGTAAGGGCCTACCGAGTTTTTTTGGCGACGGTTCCGTCCAACACGCCCATTGTCGTTGCGAGCCACAGCCAAGGGACCAACCACGCAGAACGTCTTTTGCATGAAGTTATCTTGCCGGATGCGGAGCAACGATCGCGTTTGCTTTTGGCCTATTTGGTTGGAATGCCCATTAGGAAAAATTCATTAGAACCCTATTGCCTGCCTTGCACGACTCCGGAACAAACCGGTTGCTTTGTTTCGTGGAGAACCTTTGGAAAAGGTTTTTTTCCAAAGGTGTACGGGGACTCCATTGCATCCATTAACCCCATGACTTGGTTTGAAAACGTACCCACGAATCCTGCCGATAACCACCAAGGAATTCTGTTTGGTTCTGGTTCCTTGAAACACCCCCATTCCTTGGTTGTTTCCGTTGAATCCGGTACCCTTCAGGTCCGCGAACTGCACATGCCCTTTGCCTTTTTCTACCGATGGAAAAACTACCACGTAGGCGATTACAATTTATTCTGGTTGAACATTCAAGATAATTTCGAGCACAGAATATCTGCTTGGAATGCCAAGAATCACTAAATTCCGTCCATGGACAAAGCCCATTTACACGAGCCCCACGCGCCCTTGACGGGATGGAGGGGCTGGTTTCAAGCCCACGTTCGAGAATTTGTCTACGGCGGGATGGATGGGGCAGTGACTACATTTGCCGTTGTAGCAGGCAGTGTAGGCGCTGGGCTGAGCACAACAACCGTTATTATTTTAGGGATCGCAAACTTGATTGCCGACGGATTTTCCATGGCGGTTGGTGCCTTCCTGGCGCAAAAAACAGATCGAGAATCGTACGAAAAACACAAACAAAAAGAGTATTGGGAGGTGGAGCACCTCCCGGAAATTGAACGAGAAGAAATTCGCGATATATACCGCAAAAAGGGTTTCACAGGCAGCGCCTTAGAACATGCCGTAGAAACCATTTGTTCTGACAAAGACCGTTGGGTAGACGAAATGATGAAGTACGAACTGGAATTGGAGCCCGTAACCGAATCTCCGTGGTCCGTGGGGTTGGTGACCTTCATAGCATTCAATACCGTTGGCGCTGTTCCTTTAATCGTTTATGTTGCACCGGGAATGTTGCCGGAAACCGTTAATCCGTTTTGGGCCGCATGCAGTTTGACGGGTCTGGCGTTTTTAGGAATTGGATGGATGAAGAGTCGAATCAACCACACTCCATTGATCCGCAGTGCATCCGAAACTCTTTTTCTGGGTGCCGCCGCGGCATCGTTGGCTTATTTCGCTGGATTTTACTTAGAAAGTTTGTTGAATTAATCAATTCATGTCCTTGAATTTTAGTTTACTAGCTACAATTGTCAAATCCTTAGATCCAGAAGACCGATCCAGATTCAACAGCTCGGTATTCGTGGAATACTCCCAAAATTCCGGACCTACTGTACGCACCCGGTAGTTACCGCTCGGGATCCGCTCGGTTTTCACTGCGTGAGCATCCAACAACAAGCGAACCACGCGCCCGGTTTCTACTTCCGTAAGCAGCACCAACGCTTGAGCACCGTCATCCTCCGATTGCAACCGAAGGTTTAGCTTGGCCCACGCTGCTCGGTTACCCTTGTTGCTGTTTCCCCATTGCACGCCTTGAACCACACGCACCTGTACATTCCAATTGCCATAGTGCTGAGCAATTCCTTGAACTTGATAGCGCCCCATTGAGCCCAATTTACCGTGAGTTTGAAGACCCAATTCATAGGTTGCACCTCCCGCTCGTTGCTGGCCTACAGCAGCATAGAACCGATGAGCGCCTAGGCCAATCCCAGCACTCCCCCCAAGTCCTTCGTTCTGCGCAAAAAAAGAAGACTCTAGATACCAGGAAGGACGGTAATCGTTACCGGTAGTTTGAAAGCGTTGATTGGCTTGAATTCGCCACCTATTGCTAGATACCGTGGCTGCAGTGTGAAGCCCCGGAAGTGCTTGCCACGAAGTACGAAGCAAACCCCACTCTGAATTTTGGGATCGGTACTGAACTTGAACCTTTCGCCAATGAGCCTCAACTTGAACCGGTGTTTGAACCGACCAACCTCCTGCCACACGCAACCGCGGTAGGAAGCCCATTGGTTCCGTACTTAAGTTCCACCGCTGGCCAAAATCGTACCGAAATTGACGATATACTCCGGAAATCCTCAATCCCGTGTGGGGGTTGAAATTCAATCGGGTGTTGAAAGTGGGTCGGGCAAATTGGCATTCCGCAGATAGCTGCTTGCTGTTCCCGTCGTACCAAACTCCACTGCGCAACGCACCACGTTCGTATTGTGCTTGGACCCAATAACGGTCCGACGACTTCACTACGTGCAATCCGCCGCTTTTGTTGTTCCAAGCCACGAATGTTCTACGTCCCAACTGGCTCCATTGCACGGTATGGTTCGATCGGCGAAATTGTGCCGTTGCCCCCGGGGTAATCCGGAAACCATTGGTTTGGAAATTGATTTGACTGCTCAAAGCAAGCGACCAAATCCATGGAGTCACAGGGTCCATTGCCAACGTCTTCGGTCGTCGTCCAGCACCACCAAACGCCCCAAACGACGCGAGACAGAGGACCAACGAATGCGTTTGGTTTCTCCGGGCAACAGCACCCATTCGTTCTTTTGAGGAGACGACCCGCGTTCGGACCAAGTTGCACGCGGCATCCACAGAGCTGCCGATTGGTTGGAGAGTTCCAACCACAGGCCCGTGCTGTCGCGTTCCGGACGCACCGAAACCAAGGAATCCGGCACCACTCCCCCTCCGGCCAGCAAGGCAACTCCGTACCGCACAACCGCTACCAAACCAATGGAATCCTTAGGTGCTTCCCATAGGTAGGCCAAGGCCGATGCAGGTTCTACGTAGACCATACAGGCAGACGTACATCCACGATCCAATGTGTCTGCCTGAAAGGGGATTTTCACCTTTTTTCCGGCAGGAATGGACACCGAACGCGGAATATTCACGGAAGCCACCAGCTGCGAATCCACCGCAGGAGCATTTCGGGGCACCAACGGCCGAACCGTCAAAACAGCCGTTTCAACATGCTCGCTTCGGTTACATACTTCAATGCTGCCCGAAATGCTTTGATTGGACTTAAACCGATGCGCCAAACCATTGACCACTTCCAATTGCGCCTGGATTGAAAATGAGGCCGCGGCTAGCGCCGCGGACAGCGCCCCGAGCCGCCAACCGGCGGCACGGGGTTGCTTCCCAGTACCCATTTTATCAGTAATTGGACAACGTGTACCGCATCAAATACATTCCCGATTGCTGGGTACGCACCAACTCAGGATTAAAGTCCAAAAAGTGCAACACTTTTACCCCTACATTGGATCCGGTCCCGGTAAATCCGCTTTCAATGCCATCTGCAATCAGTCCTGTGGTATTAATACTGCTTAGAGACGTAGTGTAAAAATTACCCATGTTGCCAATTAAAGATGGCGCCGAAACGAAATTAAGCGACAATCCTGGCGGTAAAGTTGGTTGCACCTCAACAGAAATACTGCGGAAATTATCCGGTGCGGTAGACGCAATGCTGGTAAACTGAATATACGCATCGTGAAATCCTGTCACAACCGGAACATCACCGGCAACGGTCGGGGAAACAATGGAAAACGAGAGCGATTTGATGGGGATACCGGTTTGATCCACAATGCGCATCATAGCAACCTCATCGATGGCCACATCCGCGGCAATGTCGGTGATGTTTTGGCCAAATGCGGCCAGGGGAAGGAGAACGGCTAAGCCGCTCCATTTTAATTTAGACATGGTTTATTGTTTTTAAGTTTACTTATCCGAAGGACGTCGGCCGATATCCAGGTGCAAAATTGGCCGATGCCGCAACGCGCTGAAAAAAAATTCGACGAACGCCCCAAAACCGCCGGTGAACAACTGCCTACAGAGGTTGAGCCGTCGAAAAGCTGAAGTACTTAAAAACAAAAAGGGCCGCCTCCAAGGAGACGGCCCCACAAACAACTTAAAAAAAGTTGTCCAAACGAAAATTACTTGTTGTCCGAAATGGCCAAAGAGTAGATGACCAAACCAAAACCAATCTTGTTGATGGCGTCGGCAATGTTGTAGAACAAGTTCAGTGCGCTTGCGTCGTGGCCAAAGTCCATTCCGAACAAACCACCGTAAGTACCCATGATGTAGCCAATTGGGTAGATGGCCCAACCCACCAGCACGAAGTTGCGCAAGTGACGTACAGCCGTTGCTACACTTGGACCTGCGCTTGCAGCCAATTGAGCAACGTCGCCCTTCCATACCAACCACAAAATGTAGAAGTACGCCAATCCGGACAAAGCACCGTACACCCACTGCTGGGTTGCGTACTGCTCACCGGCGTAGACGGCCTCACCTACGTAGCCCAACACCAACATCGCTACAGAAGCTGCGATCAACTTCCACAACAAGCCCATTTTAGCACCGGCTTTTTTGGTGATGAGGTAGAACTCCACGCACATCAAAGGCACGGTCAACGTCCAGTCGATGTAGCGCAAAACCACGGGGGATTCACCAGCTTCCATCCAGTAATCGCGCATGTAGTAGTAGTGCACGGCTGCGATACCGGTGATCAAACCGGACACCAACAAGGAGGATTTCCACTGGTCGGCAACCCGACCTCGTTCGAACAAGAAGAATACGGTGGCCGCCATCATGGCCATGTATCCCGTGAAGAAAGTAAACCCAACGTAATCCTGAGGATCAAAGTGGGCAGCTGCGTTGAGTAACATCATAAAGATGAGTTTAAGGGGTTAATGTTATGAATGTAAACGTATGAAATAATTTTTTGTTTTTTGACGAAAAAATGTTTTTAACGTAGAAAAAATGTCCAAAAGACACTTATTTCCCTGTTCTCAGCTTTGCCAAAAGAACGGACGGGAGGCTTTCTTTTTAGGTTGTGAACTTTTTTTTCACTCCTCTTGTTGTTGTAAGATGCCCTACTCCACGCTAGATACAGAACGCATTGAATGGCGTGACCCAACTTTTTTTGAAGAAGAACGTATGGTTCGCCGCGCGTTGCCCAAAATTCATGTGTTGGCCTCTGATTTATGGGTCCTAAGCCAGCGTTTTCAACAAAAGAACAATATTTTTGCGGTGGGAAGGTTGATCGTTCTAGCTCAGCAGATGGATTGGTCTGAGGCGGATTGGCGCACCGGTTATCGGCTCATCAGAAAACTGCACTTTCGATTTGAGCAAGCCTCAACGTATAATTGCTTTGACGAACATCTGGATGCTTGGACCTCTTGGATCTGCGTTTATGCATTTTTTGAGTTGGTGGAAGCAAAACGCACCGATGTACGTTGGGCCTATCAAAACAGTTTGCGTCATTTGTTGAATTAACTCGTTGCTGGGAAATTTGAAAGGCGCCAGCGCATCAAGCCTTATTCAAACCTTCTTTATACACTTAGACGCGCTTCTTCTGTAACTTTCAACAATGAAACCAAACGTTTTGTGCGTAACGGGGGGCATGGGCGCTGGGAAGTCATTGGCCCTTGAACTACTTAATGATTGGGGATGGCCCATCTATCCTGCCGACGACCGTGCGAAATGGTTGGTGGCGCAATCCGTTGAAATGCAAACCAAACTAGTGGATGCATTCGGCTCAGACGCCCTGGATGCACACGGACAGCCCAACGGAGCAGTCTTGAGTTCCCTGGCCTTTGCGAACCAGGATGCTTGGAACACGTTAAACGGAATCATTCATCCGTCTGTTCAGCAGGACTTTGCCCAATGGCTAACAGAAGAGCCCCAATGCCGTGCTTTGTGGGTCGCCCGCGAGTCTGCACTTCTTTTTGAGGTGGACGCGAGTCCCGCGTGCACCGTCGTTCTCTTGATAACGGCCTCTGAGGAGACCAGAAAAAAACGTATTGCGTCACGTCAGCCTGAGCGTTCTGCAGCAGATTTATACCGACGAATGGCCTTTCAATGGTCCGACGAACGAAAAATTGCGCAACTGCGCGCTTCAGACCTACAGTTAACCAACGATGGGACCGTTACTGACTTTACCAATGAATTGTCGGACAAGATCCTCTCCTTAACGTGCGGGAGTAGAAACATTCGTTTATCAAAATGAAAGTGGTCAGCAAATGCTGACCACTTTCATTTGGTTTGGCGTTAATCAAAAAGACAATTCGTCGCTTCAATCCTGTGTTATAGCACTTCTTTTGACGCAAATAAACCCAGTCCATCCATAATCCGGTATACCGTGGCGCGGGAAACCCCCAAATAGGAAGCTAACTGTTCTTTGGTGGTCCACGCCTGGGCACCGGGGTACTTTTCAAAAATGCGGAGTAAGTGTGTTTTGCGATCCCCACTCAACAACCGCAGCCGTTCGCGGCGCTTTTTAAGAATGGCCCTACCCACTTTGAAACTGAGTTGCTCCCAAGGGCTGGCAGACTGTCGAACTTGAAGTTCCTCTTCTTGCCGAAGAATGAGAACACGTGTTGGCTGAATTACCTCAAAGCGACTGCACGAGGGCTCCCCCAATAAATACTGAAATTCATTCGTGCAGTATTCTCCACCTCCAACAAAAGCGTAGATAAACGATTCGTCGTTGGCCGATCTCCAAACTTCCGCAACGAGACCATCCAGTACGAAGTAATGGTCGGACCGCGTGTTGTTCATGTCCCAAAAGACCTCGCCAGGTTTGTATTCAAACGGTCCTTCGTACCGAGCCTCCAAATCTTTGGCCCAAGCCTCAATCTCGTGCCAATCTGCAGACAAATGATCGCGGAAACTGTTCTGTAAAATGAAACGTGCCTCCTCCCGTTCTTTGGTACCTTCTAACAACTTAGCCACGACAATACGTTTTTCGGAGAATGCGATGAACACTGGACCTGCTCAAGAGTAAAAAACTGGCAAGTTCTTCGCGCGTCAACGCTGACAATAGGGACGGATACTGGCGAACTGCCTGTTCCAATCGGACCTTTGGGGTGCACTGAAGCAATTGAGCGGTACGGGCAAGGTATTCTCCCAGTGATTTCAACGATAAAAGGTTGATTAAATCGTAGCCCAGACCGTATTCACGGTGAACGGCGGCGTAGTCCGATGGTGAAACGTGCCAAACGGAACCCGAGGTAATGCAACGCATTCGAGTGGTCGACGGCTCGTTGTAAAAATAGGTTTCTTCGCAAAAAAACAACTGATCCGGCAGTACAAGCCGTACAATTGATTTCCCATCCGGCTGAACATCTTCTTCCGCAAAAACAGCTTCCAAATTATAGTACAGTCCCGCGGGTAATTCGCCAGAATTCCAAACGTGGTTTCCGCGCCGAAACGACGGCAATGATTGAAAGGCTCGTGCCAGCGCTAATAATCCACCGCGGTAAGCGGTACCGCTGGATCCCATGGCGAGGGAAAGCTTATCGTAAATTTTCAGTGAAAGGTCCATGGTTTTTGGTTTGGTGGTCTTCTCCGGCATCGGCTCGTGTACGACGCGATTGAAGTTCTACCAAACTAGCGTAAAAACCTTGGTTTTCCAATAGCTCTTTGTGATTTCCTATTTCAATCAATTTACCCTCCTCAAGAACAACAATTTTAGAGGCAAAAGGGGCTACAGAGAGGCGTTGGGCCACCACAAAAGCGGTCCTTCCCACCACGGATTTGGGGAGCATTTCAACAATATAAGATTCCGTTTTTGGGTCCACGGCGCTCAACGAATCGTCCAAAACCAAGACGGGTGCTTTTTTGAGAAAAGCGCGCGCAATAGATAGACGTTGTTTTTGTCCACCACTCAAGGCCACACCGCGTTCCCCAACCACCGTTTCGTACCCTTTTTCAAAACCCAAAACATCGTCGTGTACAGAAGCTGCCTGTGCGGCTTGCACCAACTCCAAATCAGATAACTCACTCGTATTTCCAAATCGCAAATTTTCGGCAACCGTGTCGGAGAAAAGAAAGGCGTCCTGCGGCACAAATGCTACTTGCTTTCTTAAGTATTCCAAGTCCCATTCCCGAAGGTCTACGCCGTCCAGTAAAATACGTCCGGAAGTAGGGTCCATGCTGCGCACCATGAGTTGAACCAACGTGCTTTTGCCGCTTCCCGTTTTACCGGTTAAAACAACCAATTCACCGGGCTCAACCCGTAGATTAAAATCGTGCAACGCCTCTATCCCGCTGTCCGGATAAACAAAAGAAACGGATTCAAACGTCCACTCGCCCCGGATGTGTTCCGGTTTGTAGCCGTTGGCAGGGCCGTTAACCACGGGCTCCGCCTGCAAAAACTGATGAATGCGCTCCATGGAGGCTTCTGCTCGTTGAATCAAGCTCATGACCCAGCCAATGCTTGCAATGGGCCACGTCAGCAGGTTAACGTAGTAAATGAATTCCGCAATAACCCCGGAGGACCACTTTCCTTCTACCACGCCCAAACCGCCAATCCAAACCGCCAGCAACGTGGAAAGCCCTACCAAAAGGAGCATCAACGGTTGAAACAACGCATTGATTTCAAACAATTCCGCATTGACTTGGTACGACTTTTCCGAGGCGCTTTTGTACCGACTCGATTGGGCTTTCTCCGCCGCAAATGCCTTCAATACGCGTATCCCAGAAAACGTCTCTTGCGCAAAGGTGCTCATGGCAGACTGCTGCTCCTGTACCGCATGACTGGCCTTATTGATGCGGTCGCTTACGCGGTAAATGGCCCATACCAGCAAGGGCATGGGCGCCAATACCCAAAAACTGAGCGCAACGTCCACCCGAAACATGAACACCAAGGTCAACACGGTCGCAAAAAAAGTATTGATGCTGTACATCACGGCGGGACCCAAGTACATCCGAACCCGGCTGACGTCCTCGGATATGCGGTTCATCAAATCACCGGTGTTGTTTTTGCGGTAAAAAGCGGCATCCAATCGTTGGTACTGCGCGTAGAGATCGTTCTTCAAATCGTATTCGATGTGCCGGCTCATGACGATGAGTGTTTGCCGCATCAAAAAAGTAAACAACCCGCGCAATGCACTGAATAACAAGATCAGCAATCCGTACTTTAAAAGATTCTGATTCAATTCATTAGTTACGCCATTCTCAATGGCTACTTCAACCGAACCAAACGCCTCGCGAATAAAAATGGCCGGATACGTTTGAAACACTACCGACGCTACCACAAAGATCACTCCCCCTATCAAATGTTTGGGATAGCGTAAAAAGTAGGAATTGAGGAGGAGCAGGTGGCGCATGAAGAACTGCAAAGGTAGTCCGTCGTACCTTTGTACTATGACCCAGGAACCCGGATTTTTGGAAACGGTACTTTCCGATTACCGTTTGGCGGTGACCAGCCGCGAAGCAAGCTTGCTCGGCCGCAAAGAAGTATTGACGGGAAAAGCCAAGTTTGGCATTTTTGGCGACGGAAAAGAATTGGCCCAAATTGCATGGTCCAAGGTTTTCAAAAACGGAGACTTCCGCAGCGGCTACTACCGAGACCAAACCTTCATGATGGCCATTGGCCAACTATCTGTTCGTGAGTTCTTTGCATCGTTGTATGCAGACACTAACCTGTCCAACGAGCCGGCCAGCGGTGGCCGCCAAATGAACGGTCATTTTGCTACGCGCTCTTTGGACGACAACGGAAATTGGAAGGAGCTCATCCACCAAAAGAACAGTTCCGCGGACATCAGCCCTACTGCCGGTCAAATGCCCCGCTTGTTGGGCTTGGCTCAAGCATCCAAAGTGTACCGAACCTTGGGGGTGGACAATTCCTTCACCCAACAAGGCAATGAAATTGCTTGGGGCACCATTGGAAACGCCTCCACCAGCGAAGGATTGTTCTGGGAAACCATCAACGCAGCGGGGGTACTCCAAGTACCTATGGTCATCAGTGTTTGGGACGACGACTACGGCATTTCCGTGCACGCCAAGCACCAAACCACGAAAGAGAGTATTTCGGAAGTCTTGGCCGGTTTTGCTGCAACAAATTCCAAAGCAGGATACAAAATATTGACCGTTAAAGGTTGGGATTACGCACAATTGGTGGCCACTTATGAGGAGGCCGAGCGCACCGCACGAACCGAACATCAACCGGTTTTGGTGCACGTCCAAGAATGCACGCAGCCGCAAGGTCACTCCACGTCCGGTTCCCACGAGCGCTACAAATCAAAAGAACGCCTGGAATGGGAAAAGGAATTCGACTGCATGGTGCAGTTCCGGAACCTGATTTTCAAAAGCGGTTTTGCCTCGGAGGAACAGTTGGTTGCACTGGAAAACGAAGCGGCCCAATGGGTGCGCGACGAGAAGAAAGAAGCCTTTGACGCGTACCTGCTGCCCATTCGTGCAACGCAAGACGATGCCGTTGCTCATCTACGGTCCTTGGGCGCAAACGACGAAGCCGACGCCTTAAAAGCAGTTCGCGAGCCCTTGCGCCGGGAATGCATTGCTCCCGTCCGCCGTGCGGTTGCCGCCCATCCGGAACATCCGGCGGCACCTGCTGCTCGCCACTGGATCAGCGATCAACGCGCTTCAGGTTGGAATGACTACTCTTCTAAACTTCACAGCAACAGTGCTTTAGACGTTTCAATTGTTCCGGCGGTTTATCCCGACGACGCTCCTTCCGTGGACGGTCGGGTCATCCTGCGCGACAATTTCCGGGCACTCTTTCAAAAACACCCCGAAACCCTCGTGTTTGGTGAGGACTCCGGCACCATCGGAGACGTAAACCAGGGTTTGGAAGGATTGCAAGCGGAATTTGGCGAAACCCGTGTAGCCGACGCCGGAATCCGGGAGGCTACCATTTTGGGCCAAGGTATTGGACTTTCCATGCGCGGTTTACGCCCCATTGCGGAAATTCAGTACCTGGATTACCTCCTGTACGCCTTGCAAATCATGTCCGACGACCTGGCTACCGTGCACTACCGCACCAAAGGCGGCCAGAAAGCCCCGGTCATCGTGCGCACGCGCGGCCATCGATTGGAAGGCATTTGGCACAGCGGCAGCCCCATGGGCACCATCATCCACAGCCTGCGCGGCATGTGGGTGTGTGTTCCGCGGAACATGGTTCAAGCGGCTGGCTTTTACAATACCCTACTCCAGTCCGACGAACCTGCGTTGGTGGTGGAGTGCTTAAACGGTTACCGATTGAAGGAAATGCAGCCGTCAAACTTAGGTGATTTCACGGTGCCGTTTGGCGTTCCGGAAATCCTGCGCTCTGGAACCGACCTCACCGTGCTTTCGTACGGTTCCACCCTGCGTATTGTGCTGGAGGCGTGTGAGCGCTTGGATGCGATGGGCATCTCCGTAGAAGTACTGGACGCACAAACCTTGTTGCCTTTTGACCTGCACCACCGATGCGTGGAATCCTTGGCCAAAACCAACCGCCTCTTGGTGGTGGACGAGGACGTGCCCGGGGGTGCTAGCGCGTATTTGCTGCAGCAAATTTTAGAAGAACAAGGCGGTTACCGTCATTTGGACGCCAAACCGCGCACCCTTACGGCACAGGCGCACCGCCCCGCTTATGGTTCCGACGGCGACTATTTTTCCAAACCCAGTGCGGAAGATGTTGTGGAGGTGGTTGTGGAAATGATGGCGGAATAGGTCAAGGACCGGCAGCTTTTATTCTAGTCCCAAAGCACGGAGTACGGCACGCACCGAACCGTGCTCGTGCAGCATCTGCTCCGCCTCTGTCCTCTTTAATGAGGTGGTCTCCAAAAGCGTTCTAACGCCGCGGTCCACGAGCTTGTGGTTGGTAAGTTGCATGTCCACCATGCGGTTGCCGCGCACCTTGCCCCACCGAATCATCAACGCAGTGCTCAGCATGTTCAAAACCAGTTTTTGCGCCGTACCGCTCTTCATGCGGGTAGATCCCGTAACAAACTCAGGCCCAACCACCACCTCTACCGGAAATTCCGCGGCGGCAGCCACGGGAGACCCCGCATTGCACACGACTGCGCCCGTTGCGCATCCGGCCGCGCGAGCCGCACGCAATCCGCCCAAAACGTAGGGCGTGCTCCCACTGGCCGCAATTCCTACCACGGCATCCGTTGACGTAATCTGGTGGGCCGTTAAATCAATCCACGCCTGATTAAAATCGTCTTCCGCAAATTCCACCGCCTTGCGAATGGCCGCATCGCCTCCCGCTATCAAACCCAGCACAATTCCTTGGGGAATGCCATAGGTAGGGGGACATTCGGAAGCATCCACCACCCCCAAACGACCGCTGGTTCCGGCTCCAATGTAAAAAAGACGCCCCCCTGCTTTCAATCGCGGCAAAACAGCTTCCACCAGTGCTTCAACCTGAGGCAAGGCGCGTTCCACAGCCAACGGCACCCGCTGATCCTCTTTGTTGATCGCCTCCAGCAAGGATCGCGTGTTCCAATGCTCTAAATTTTCGTAAGCCGACGGTGCTTCAGTAGTGCGGGAATCCATAAACCAAAGGTAGGCAGTTTGCTGCTTTTTGCTGCGGGAACAATCGCCAATTGACTACCTTTACCGCTATGGGTAAAATCATCGCTTTGGCCAACCAAAAAGGTGGCGTCGGCAAGACGACTACGGCTGTAAATCTAGCTGCGGCCCTGGGTTTGCTGGAAAAACGCGTCTTGCTCATTGACGCGGACCCACAGGCCAACACCACTTCAGGACTGGGGTACGACCCTACCGCAACGGTGGTTGGGACGTACGAGGTGTTGGAGCATACGGCGGCGGCAGAGTCTGGAATTTTTAGGACAGACACCCCAAATGTTGATTTGTTGCCAACGCGCATGGATTTGGTTGCCGCAGAGTTGGAATTGGTGGATAAGCCCGAACGCGAGCACATGCTGCGCAACGCTTTGGAACCCATTAAAGACCGCTACGATTACATCTTGATAGACTGCGCCCCTTCCTTGGGATTGGTGACCCTCAACGCGTTAACCGCAGCTCAGTCGGTATTGATCCCCATTCAATGCGAGTACTTTGCGTTAGAAGGATTGGGGAAATTATTGAACACGGTGAAAAGTGTTCAGCAAATACACAACCCGGATTTAACTATTGAAGGTATGCTGTTGACCATGTACGATTCCCGTCTTCGGTTGAGCAATCAAGTAGTGGAAGAAGTGAAACAGCACTTTCAGCAGCTCGTTTTTGAAACCATCATCCCCCGGAACGTTAAATTGTCTGAGGCTCCTTCCTTCGGTCAGAGCATCTTGATGTACGACGCCACCTCCTCCGGCTCCTCCAAATATTTGGATTTGGCCAAGGAAGTGATTGCCCGGAACGGCGTAATTTCGTAACCATGGCGACTCCCCAGAAAAAAGTACTTGGCCGCGGCTTGGACGCACTTTTGGCCCAACCTTCAGAAGCGGCAAGCAAAGCGATTGCGGCAAGCAATCCCGGCGCACGCGAAGCAATCGCCGGAATTGTTGCCGTCCCGGTAGACACCATAGACAAAAACCCGTTTCAGCCGCGCACCCATTTTGACCCTGCTGGATTGCAGGAACTGGCTAATTCCATTGCCGTATTGGGTATTGTACAGCCCTTGACCGTACGCAGACTGCCGTCCGGACGCTACCAATTAATCTCCGGTGAACGCCGTTGGCGCTCCGCGCAATTGGCCGGATTGACCACCGTGCCGGTGTATATTCGTTTGGCCGACGACCAACAAATGCTGGAAATGGCGCTGGTGGAGAACATCCAACGCCGGGATCTGGACGCTATTGAAGTGGCGCTTTCCTACCGACGTTTGATGGACGAATGCCAATTGACCCAAGAACAATGCGCCCAACGCGTGGGCAAGTCACGTGCCGTTGTGGCGCAATACGTGGGTCTTTTGAGCCTCTCGCCCTTGGTGCAAGCTGGCTTGCGGGAGCGCATGATTGACTTTGGGCACGCACGTCCACTTTCCGCGCTCCCAAACACAGACATCCAAGAACATCTGTACCAACAATGCGTAGCCCAAGGGTGGAGCGTTCGCAGAGTAGAGGAGGCCGTTCGCAAGGTTCGCGAGGAAGCGCAACTTCCTCAGGTTTCCCCAATCCAAAAACCTGCCGGAAACAATCCTTTTCAGCGCTTATCGAACTATTGGAGCGCACAATTGAGTACTCCCGTTGCCTTGAAGCCGGGCAAAAAAGGGTCCGGCACGCTGGTAGTTACCTACCAATCGGAAGATGATCTACTGCGGTTAGCTGATCAATTGGGTCTCAAAACCGACGCCTGATGCGGTGGTTCTACCGGTGCGTTTTGGTTCTTACAACCATCGGCTGGGGACCTGTTCGCGGTGCTTTGCTGGAACCGATGGCGGGTTTTTTAGCCCCGGACACGTTGGCAGCACCTGTCCCAAATAAACGCGTAGCAGGTGTCCTGCTTCCGGATGCAACCTCTTGGGGTCGGCCTCAAACCGCAACCCTGTTGAGTGCCGTAGTTCCCGGGGCCGGACAGATATACAACCGAGAATACTGGAAAGCCCCCTTGGCTTGGGCGTTGATGGGCGGAACAGGATACTACTTTTGGCTGCAGCAAAGGCAGACCAATCATTTCAATGCCGCTTTGGACGCGCGTTTGGACAACGACCCCACCACCGTAGATCCCTACGCCAATGTGTACACTCCCACGCAATTGCTTTCCTTAAAAAATACCGCACGTAGATCCCGCGACTACGCCTTTTTGGGCATGATGGCCGCGTGGGGTTTTCAGGTATTGGACGCGCACGTTGGCGGGCACCTGTATGCCTTTGACGTTGGGCGCAACCTGTCTTTGGACGCAAAAATAGCACCCGCTTCAACGGGATTGGGCTTGAGCCTAACCGTGGACTTGAAACGTACTACTCCCTCCCTACCATGAAAATTGCGTTAATCGGTTACGGCAAAATGGGCCGCGCCATCGAACCTTTGGCTTTGGCAGCGGGCCACGAATTGGTGGCACGCGTGGATATGGGCCAGTGGGATGCTCAGGCGTGGCGCACGGCAGACGTCGCCCTTGAGTTTACGCATCCGGAATTCGGCGCGGAACACGTAACACGCTTGTTGGATGCGGGGATCCCCGTGGTTTGTGGCACCACCGGTTGGAACCACCAACTTCCAGAGGTGGAAGCGCATTGCCGAACGGTAGGCGGCAAAATGGTGGTTTCTAGCAACTTCAGCATTGGGGTGAACCTTTTCTTCGCAGTAGCTGAATTTGCGGCCAAAAAAATGGCGGCATGGCCTCAGTACGCTGCATCGATCCATGAAATCCACCACACCGCCAAAGTGGACGCTCCGTCGGGAACGGCTAAAACATTGCTTCAACAAGTTGAAAATCAAGGCTATTCAAACCTTCCCGTTACTTGGGAACGGAAAGATCCGGCTCCCGGTACCCACGTTTTGACTTTTTCCTCCCCAGTAGACCGAATTGCGTTGGAGCACGAAGCCGTCAGCCGCGATGGTTTTGCAGGTGGTGCGCTTTTTTGTGCCGAACAAATCGTGCGCGCGGAGCCCGGCGTGTACCGCGTGGAGCAATTGCTTTTTGGGCACTAAACCATTGGCTTAAACCGCTCAAGGAGCCGAGCTTTTGGTTATCTTTGGGCGCTATGAAAAAAATCATTCTCCTTGCGCTGGGATGCCTGTCTGTAGCGGCACAGGCCCAGCTGTTTACGGTTCAAACCCCAAAAGGACCCCTTGCCGTTTCGGTGGAAGAGTTTGAATACGTTTTCAACAAGAATAAAGACATCGGGAAGCAAATTGATCCCAAAACGCCGCAAGAATACCTGGATTTGTACATTTCGTTCAAGCGGAAAGTGGCTGAAGCTTTAGCCATGGAAAAAGATCAAATCCCTGCTTTTCAGCAAGAATACGACTCCTACTACAAGCAATTGGTGAAGCCGTACCTCACGGACAAGCAAGCCGATGCCCGGATTTTGGAAGAGGCCTACCAACGCCTGCAAACCGACGTGCACGCCGCCCACATCATGCTGGATTTGGCCGAAGACGCCCTTCCGGAGGATACCGTCCGGGTGTACAACGATTTGCTGAAAATTCGCCAACGGTTGGTCAACGGAGAAGATTTTGGCGCACTCGCACAAAAAATTTCTACCGATACCTACTCCGCGCAGCGCAACGGAGACTTGGGTTGGTTTACGGCATTCCAAATGGTTTATCCCTTTGAGACAGCCGCCTACACCACCCCCATCGGACAAATCTCCATGCCGGTTCGGTCTCCCTACGGTTACCACTTGGTGAAGGTAGTGGAGCGTCGCCCAGCTCGTTACAAAATGGAAGCGGCCCACATCTTGTTGATGGACAACCCCGAAAATCCTTCTGAATCCAACGCAGAGGCGCAAATCAAAGCGTTGTACGAACAACTGAAGAACGGTGCGGACTTTGGTGAACTCGCCAAAAATTACTCCATGGACAAGACGTCGGCCAAGAACCAAGGGCGATTGCCGGTTTTTGGCATGAACGACATGCTCCCCGAGTTTGAAGAAGTGGTGTTTGGTTTGCCCGCAGACGGCGCCTATTCCGAGCCCTTCAAAACCAAGATTGGTTGGCATATTGCACAACGCCTGCGCAGTGTAAGTGTTCCCGCCGTTGCGGACATCAAGTCCGAATTGGAAGCGAAAATTCGACGCGACGCGCGGAGCAATGCCTCCAAAACGGAGTACCTCAATCAATTGCGCAAAACCTATGCTTTGAAGACGGACGCCAAAGCATTGAAAAAAGTATTGGCCACCGTTGATTCCAATTTTGTCAAAGGAACTTGGAAACAGCCAGCACACAGCAAGAAATGGGACAAACCTTTTAGTAGGTTGTCTGTTCCCGGTACCGCCGTCGTGGTAAAAACCAAAACCCAATGGGATGCTTTGCAGTACCTCCTCAAGGTTCAAGAACGTCCACGTCCCGGCAAAAAACCGCAAACCGTTGCGTACGACGCATTGAACCGTTGGGTGGACGAGTGGTTGTTGAGCGAAGAAGAGGGTCAACTTCCCGCCAAATTTCCAGCGTTCCGATTCTTGGCCAACGAGTACAAAGAGGGTATTTTGGTGTTTGAATTGACTCGTGAAATGGTTTGGGACAAGGCCTCCAAAGACACCGCCGGGTTGAATGCCTTTTTTAACGCCAATAAATCCAATTATTCCTGGAACGAGCGCCGAAGCGGCCAGGTATTCCAGTGCAGCGACGAAGCAACGGCCAACAAATTACTCCGCTTACTGAACAAAGGAACGGAGGCCAGCAAAGCCGTATCCCTACTGACCACCAAGGACCCCTTAGCAGTTCGACTGTCCACGGCAGAGGCTGAAAAAGGCGCCTCCAACCTAAGCCGCGAGCAAGAATTGTTGCTGAATGCACCGGGCACTGGATTGAAAAAGGTGTCGGCCACGGAGTTGGTTTGGGTGAAATCTTTGCGTGCTCCGGAACCCAAAGCAATGCGCGAAGTTCGTGGCGCAGTTATTGCGGACTATCAGAAAACTTTGGAAGCGCAATGGCTGGATTCCCTCAAGAACAAATACCCGGTTACCATCAACACTTCCGCGTGGGATACGCTGCAGGCACAATTGGTTCGTCCCTAATGCGTTTGGATCGTTGTTGTTTTGCTGTGGTTGCCGTGGTGCTGAGTGCATCTATCTGGGCCCAGCCAATTTCCACTGGCGGATCACAACCGCAGCTTCCCCCCAACCAAGTGGATGGCCTAGCTGCCGTTGTGGGTAAAGAAATCGTTTTGCACTCGGAGGTTTTTCAACAAAAAGAGGCCTTGGAACGCGAGTTTGCCCAATCCGGACAACCGGCGCCCAGTCTGTGTGCGGTTTTTTCCGAATTGGTTGTGGAAAAATTGCTTCTCCACCACGCCGAGATTGATTCCGTTGTGGTTTCGGATCCCGAGGTGGACGAAGCCATTGGTCGTCGGGTAGAGCAGTTGGCGTACCAAATTGGGTCGCAAAAGAAACTGGAAGACTACTACAAAAAGTCGGTTTTGGAAATCAAAGAAGATTTGCGTCCGTTGATGAAAAATCAGATGACCGCCCAGCGGATGCAGCAAACCATTACGGAGAAGGTGGAATTGACGCCCAAGGATGTTGCAGACTTTGTTTACGGCATTCCCAAGGACTCCCTTCCTTTGATCAATGCGGAGGTTGAATACGCGCAGCTGTGCATCAAACCCAAGGTGAGCGACGCCGCCAAACAAGAGTCTATGGACCGGTTGAAAGGGTTAAAAGCACGTATTGAAAAAGGTTCCAGTTTTGCGAGCATGGCCATATTGTATTCCGAGGATCCGGGTTCCAACAAATCCGGTGGCGAATACAAGGGAATCAAACGCGGTCAATTCGTCAAGGAATTTGAAGCCGTGGCGTTCAACTTGAAACCCGGGGATGTTTCGGATCCCTTTGAAACCGAGTACGGTTTTCACATTTGCCAAGTTCAAGCCAAGCGCGGCGAAGAATTGGATCTTCGGCACATCCTGATCAAGCCACGTGTAGAAGAAAAAGACGTGGAACGGGCGGCTGCCACCTTGGACAGTTTGCGTGCGGCGATTGTTTCCGGTCAATTGGCTTGGCGCGAGGCCGTGGCCCGGTATTCAGACGACAAGCCCACCTCTGCCAACGGTGGAGTGGCCATGAATCCCCAAACAACAGACACCAAATGGGATTTGGCGGACCTCAATGCTGAGTTGTTGGTGCAACTGGATGGAGTAGACTCCACCGGATACAGCCCCGTAGCCCTGTACCGAGAGCCGGACGGAACTATGCTTTTTCGCGTGGTTAAATTGATCGGCCGGACCGAACCGCACCAAGCTAATTTGGCGAGCGATTTTACCAAACTGAAAGCCATTGCGGAAAACGACAAGCGGAACCAAGTGTTCAAAGCTTGGATCCGCGACAAAAGTAAATCCACCTACATCCGGATCGATCCGTCGTTCCAAGCCTGTCCCCTTCCCCTATGATAGCCCAACTTCGCGCGGAGATTGAAAAGACCGTTGTGGGTCAAAAGGAGGCCATTGACTTGGTCATCATGGCCATGTTGTGCAACGGGCACGCCCTGCTGGTTGGCGTTCCGGGGTTGGCAAAAACCACTTTGGTGAAGAGTTTGGCCCAAGCGTCGGGTTTGCAGTTTGGACGCATTCAGTTTACGCCGGATTTGATGCCGAGCGACGTATTGGGAACGGAAATGCTGAACGCAGACCGCCAATTGGTCTTTCAAAAGGGTCCTTTGTTTGCCCAAGTTTTGTTGGCAGACGAAATCAACCGCACCCCGCCCAAAACCCAGAGCGCCTTGCTGGAAGCCATGCAAGAACGCAGCGTTACCGCCATGGGCAAAACCGAGCTCTTGCCCAAGCCGTTCTTTGTTTTGGCAACACAAAACCCGGTAGAGCAAGAGGGTACTTACCCCTTGCCGGAAGCCCAACTGGATCGCTTTCTGTTTTTGATTGAATTGGGCTATCCCACCCGGGAGGAAGAAGTTGCCATTGTGCAGCGAACCACCACCGGCGCACAACACCAAACACAAGCCGTGTGGACGGCAAACGACTGGTTGAATTTGCAGCAGGAAGTGGCGGATCTGCCGGTTCCTCCGGCTGTGGTGGAAGCAGCCGTTGGGTTGGTGCAAGCCACGCGCAGTCCGCTTGCGGTTGAAGACAAACCCTATATTCAATGGGGTGCCGGGCCGCGTGCCAGCCAAGCGCTGGTACAAGCTGCTAAGGCACATGCGTATTTGAACGGAAAAAGTGCGCCAGACAAGGAAGACGTGGCGGCCGTTGCGGTTCCCGTAATGCGCCACCGACTGGTGCTTACTTACCAAGCTACCGCAGACGGCTGGAACGATCGAACGTTGGTAGAGGCCTTGGTTAAAAAGTATTTGTAATGGGAATTTTACTCTACTACTTGGTGGGCACTGCCTTGCGCGGTTTGTTCACCTACCGTTTCTTCACCGCAAATAAATTGCCTGCCTGGTGGGCCTTTGTTCCGGTTTGGCGAACCCTCCAGGTACTTAAATTGGCCGACCGTCCCTCCTATTGGACGTTCTTCGCTTATGTGCCGGTGATCGACAACGTCATGTCCTTGATCATCACCTACGAGCTGCTGCACATGCACGGTTTTCGGGAAACCAAACACACCGTATTCAGTGCTTTAACCTTGGGCGGTTACTTGGGTTATTTGAGCCACACGGAGCCCTTGGTTCGCGGCACGCGGGACAACGATTTGATCAAACAACGCGTGGGCACCTTGGTGAACAATATTTTGTTTGCGGTGGTGGCTGCGGGTACCTTGCGCGCCGTTGCCTTTGAAGCCTTCAACATCCCTACCCCGTCCATGGAAAAGTCCATGCTGGTGGGCGACTACCTTTTTGTGGACAAGTTGCGCTACGGATTGCGGATGCCGGAAACCCCGGTTTCCATTCCGCTGATGCACAACCGCATTCCGGGAACAGATCTTCCATGCTACTGGGACGGTGTTCAATTGCCGTACTTCCGGTTGCCCGGATTTGCCCAAGTGGAACGAGGCGACGCCGTGGTGTTTAACTACCCCGCAGAGCCGGACCGGCCCGTAGACAAAAAAGAACACTACGTTAAACGCTGTGTGGCCGTGGGTGGAGACACCCTCCGTATTGTGGACCGTCGGGTTTGGATCAACAGCAAACCCACGGAGTTCCCGTCCCGAAGCAACGGTCAGTTTTCGTACTACTTGCGCACCAACGGCACCGGCTTCAATGCCTTGGCGTTGAAAAAGTCGTTTGACCTGAACTATATTCCGGACAACTACCAGGTGAACAACCAGAACGTGTCGGACATTCTCCCCATTTCCCAGAACGAGTACGTCGCCACGGTGAGTGAATCTGCGCTGGCAGGCTTCAAGCAGTACCCCGGCGTGGTGGAGGTGCGTCCGATGATCAGTCCGGCGAATGCTGCGCGTATAGGATACGGTGATTCCATGCCGCAAGCACAAGCTTGGTTTTTGTCCAACTTTATCGACAGTCGGCCCGTGTTCCCCAATCCAGTGGGTGGCCATTCCGATACGGTGGTGTATAAGTGGTCCCGAGACAACTACGGCCCGCTGTGGGTACCGCAAAAAGGCACTACCATTCCACTGGACCGCGATCACGTTTTGAAGTACGGACGCTGCATCACCGCGTACGAAGGGCACACGTTGGAAAACAACGGTGCCGGGTATTTACTGGACGGCAAACCGGCCACAGAGTACACCTTTGGCCTGAACTACTACTGGATGATGGGCGACAACCGACACAATTCGGAGGACTCGCGGTACTGGGGTTTTGTACCGGAAGACCACATCGTGGGCAAGCCCGTCTTTGTTTTCTTCAGCTGGGACGTTTACTCTTCCGGTAAAGACCGCATTCGCTGGAACCGTATTTTCAGTTTTGTGCACGGGGACGGCCCTCAGAAATCGCAGTTTTGGCCGATAGCAGTAGTGGTTGCTCTCTTGTGGGGCCTTTCGGAATGGTACAGCAAGCGGAAGCGGTCCTCCCGCTCTTGATCCTTCCTCCCAAGGCGTGGTGGGAAGCGGCCGCGCAGCCCGGTACACGCATTGGTTTGAGCGAACGGTTTCCGAAACAAACTTTTCGCAACCGTTTACGCATCAGTAATTTAGCGCATAGTAGTACCGCCGGTTCTTCGGACAAAATGCAGCACTTGGATTTTAGCATTCCCCTGCGGCACGACGCCGGTCGCACCGGTTGGACCGCACGATTGGACGACTCTCTTCCGTGGCGAAAATCCTTGTGGCGAACCCTCCAAACGCAGTGGGCTGGATTGCCCTTTTGGGAAATTTTGGGTCCGGAATTGGAGCCCTTGGTGCTCAGCGACGAGGTATTATGGCACAAGTATGTATACAATCTAAACTATTGGATGGCAAGTCAATGGGGAGGTTCACTACCCGCCTTAGTTGAAGAACGTCCTTCGGTTGATTTTTCACCCAAGCACGAACCTTGGTCCGGAGCTGCAGGCATCAGTTGGTGCGAGGCATTGGTCCGTGAGGGTCCTGCATTGTATCTTTAAACGTGGCCGCGCGCACCAAAACCTCTATTTTTTCGTGGACTGCTTGTGCGGTTGCCATGGGTCTTTTTGGATCTGCCCCAATAGCACGTGCACAATCCTCAGGGGGAGCATCTGTGGCCTTGGATTCCACACAGACCGTTGGAAACCCCTCCGCGGGAATGCTTTCGGAGCGGTGGAACCAATTGTCCAACGGCCAAATCATTCGGTTGGCTGAGCTGCGAAAAAGAGCGGATTTTGCCTGGAAGTCGGATACCGCGGCGGTTGCATTTTTTTTGAAGCTACCCGCAGGTTTTTCACGTGATTCCGCGCTTCAGTGGCACGAAGAAGGGGGCAAAACGGGGGAAGAGCGGCGCGTTAAAGAGCAGTGGGTGCAAAGACCTTTGCAGCTGGCAACGGAGGTTTTCAACTATACCGGCTCTGTTGAATCCTTGGATTTTTCCAATCTCTGGTACGCCTTCCGAGCGAGCGAAGACGAAGGCTCGTTGGTCTGTGCCACCGCGAACGTCAATGCCTTACTGAGTCGGGTCAAAATGAACAAAGGATTGGAGTTTGACGTGGTACACAACCGCTCCGAAGGCGCCTTGTTTTTGCTGGGCGTCCCGTTTGCGTTGGATACCGTACGTGCGCGAAACCTGCAATTGCCTTCCGGCACTCCTGCCCTATTGCCCGGTTCTGAATTAAAAATAGACGCGCCTTTTGGGCCTTGGTACCTGCGGGCTACGGGGCGGGTTGCCTTTGCAAATGGTGTTCGGACGGTTCAAGACTACGCCCTGACGTTGGTGGGGCAAAAAGACCAACGCGACCAACTTTGGGAACAGTCGTTTGGCAACTGGCTGGACAGCAGTTTTGTGGGTGTTCCGGAACTCTATTTGGTGGGCGATGTACTGAACGACCCACTCCCCGACGCTCTGTTGCTGCGCCGTCCCAAGACCGGCGGATTGGAACTCACGCTGTGGGTGTCCGACGACGCCCCCAATGCTGATTTATGGCGGCAAGCCGCTACCTGGTTCCTTCCCCCCGAGGTAGGTGACTGAACCTCCGGTGTTGAATCCTGTTGTTTAAGCACGCCTCGCTTTGAAAATTCACTTCCTCCCCCGTTTGAACGATTTACCGCTCCAACCTTAGCTTAAAAACCGCCACCATGTCCGCACCTGATCTTCAAACCCTGTTGACCGAATTGCAACGCCGTCTGGCCGAAGCCCACGCCGGCGGTGGCGAAAAACGTCAAGCCAAGCTTCGGGATCAAGGAAAAATGACTGCCCGCGAGCGTGTTGCTGGTTTGTTGGACCCGGGAAAACCCTCCCTGGAAATTGGCGCACTGGCCGCTGCTGGCATGTACGAGGAACACGGTGGTGCACCGTCGGCGGGCGTAGTGGTGGTCTTGGGCTACATTCGGGGACGGCAATGTTTGGTGGTGGCCAACGACCCCACTGTAAAAGCAGGTGCGTGGTTTCCCATGACGGGCAAAAAGAACCTCCGCGCACAAGAAATTGCGCTAGAAAACCGCTTACCCATCTTGTACCTGGTGGATTCCGCCGGGGTATACCTGCCCCTACAAGACGAGATCTTCCCGGACAAGGAGCATTTTGGACGCATCTTCCGGAACAATGCCCAACTCAGTTCTTTGGGTGTTCCGCAGTTGGCCGCGATCATGGGAAGCTGCGTGGCCGGTGGGGCCTATTTGCCCATCATGTCCGACGAAGCATTAATTGTTGAAGGAACGGGGTCCATCTTCTTGGCTGGCAGTTACTTGGTTAAGGCCGCCATTGGAGAAGATATCGACAACGAAACCCTGGGAGGTGCCCACACCCACAGCGCCATCAGCGGCGTGGTGGACTACACGGTTCCCAACGACGCGGCAGCACTGCAACGTTTGCGGGACTTGGTGGACAAAATGGGCGAACGCCCCAAAGCAGGCTGGGACCGGGTTGAGGCCTTGTCCCCCGCACGAAGTCAAGAAGATTTTTTGGCGCGGGTTCCGTCGGACGGAAAACCGTACAAAATGCGCGAATTGCTGGAGGGAATCATTGATTCCAACAGTTGGTTGGAATACAAGGCGGACTACGGCAAAACCCTATTGACCGGGTACGCACGGATTGACGGATGGGCGGTTGGCGTTGTGGCCAACGAACGTCAGGTGGTAAAGTCCGGCAAAGGAGAAATGCAAATTGGCGGCGTCATTTACAGCGATTCCGCGGACAAGGCCGCGCGTTTTATTGCGAATTGCAACCAAAAGAAGATTCCCTTGGTGTTTTTCCAAGACGTTACAGGCTTCATGGTGGGTTCCCGAAGCGAGCACGGCGGTATCATCAAGGACGGCGCCAAGATGGTCAACGCGGTAGCCAACAGCGTGGTGCCCAAGTTTACGGTCATCGTGGGAAACTCCTACGGCGCCGGAAACTACGCCATGTGCGGAAAGGCCTACGACCCCCGTTTGATTGTGGCGTGGCCCACCGCCAAGTTGGCCGTTATGGGCGGCGAACAAGCGGCCAAAGTATTGCTGCAGATTGAAAAGTCGCGCACGGATCAAGCCGCCAACCCGGAGGCCGAAAAAGCGTTGTACGACAAAATTCGCTCCCGGTACGACGCGCAAACAACCCCCTACTATGCGGCGGCACGTTTGTGGGTAGACGCGGTCATTGATCCGGCCGACACCCGGTTGTGGTTGTCCATGGGGCTGGAAATGTCCAACAACGCACCGTTGGAGCGGGCCTACAACCCGGGGGTGTTGCAGGTGTAACCAAAAACCCTTTGCTTTTGATTTTCCCCTCCGCGGATCCGCTACCGTGGTGGTACGCGGTAGCGGAAAATGCTCGTACCTTTGCAGCATCATGATGGAACTTGCGCTGGCCTTTCTGACCCTGACATTTTTGGAAATCGTTCTGGGGGTTGACAACATTATTTTCATCTCCATACTGACCAACAAGCTCGACGCCTCTATTCGTCCGCGTGCGCGCTTTTTGGGCATTGCCCTGGCGTTGGTTTTCCGGATCATCATGCTGGTCTCCATCACCTGGATCATGCAATTCAAAGAGCCTTTATTTTCTGTTTTGGACCACGCAGTATCCGGACGCGACCTCATTCTATTTGCCGGCGGATTTTTTCTTCTGTTCAAATCCACCAAAGAAATTTTTGAGTTGATGGAGTCCAACGAGGGCATTGACAACGGCAAGGACGTCAACGTGGCCAAGCAGTTCGCGGGCATCATTGTTCAAATCGCCCTACTGGACATTGTCTTCAGTTTTGACTCCATCCTAACCGCCATTGGAATGACTCAAAACCTGCCCATCATGGTGGCCGCCATTGTAGTCAGTATGGTGGTTATGCTGTTGTTCAGCGGGAGAATTGCCGGCATCATTGAAAAACACCCCTCCCTTCAGGTTTTGGCCTTGGCCTTTTTGATCCTGATTGGCGTGATGTTGATTGCCGACGCCTCGGGGTACCACGTGCCCAAGGCCTACATCTACGTGGCCATTGGCTTCTCTTTGGGTGTGGAAGTACTCAACATCCGGGCAAAAAAACGCTAACATAAGTACTTTTTAGGCCCTCTACTTCCGTCCTGGCGTTACGGGGTATCGTTCGATTGCAGCACCTGCAGAACGCGTTGCACATCTTCTGGAGTATCTACTCCGCCGTGCGCAGCATCTACTTCCACCAGGGAAATGGTGAATCCATGGTGCAGCCAACGCAATTGCTCCAAACTTTCCGCCAACTCCTCTGGAGCGGGCGCCAATTGAACGATTTGGCGCAGGGCTTCAGGAGTGTAGGCATACACACCCAAATGTCTTTTGCGCAAAGGTTCGTGCGCCGTGCGTTGGAACGGTAGGGGCAGTCGGCTGAAGTACTGTGCTTCCTGGCGCGCATTGGACAACACGTAGCAGACCGACCGATCCTCCAAATCTTCACCTTCCGGAACATTAGTGTACAACGTGGCCAGGGGACCGTCCGCACGAAGCAGTGCCGCCACGTGATCCGGATTCACCAGCGGCTCGTCCCCTTGAACATTCAGTACCCAAGAGGGCGTTCTGCCGGAGGACTGCACAAACAGATCCAACGCTTCGCGGCACCGCGATGTTCCAGAAGCGTGTTCTTCCTTGGTTTGTAAGGCATTGCCTCCGTTAACTTGAACTACTGCTGCAATTTCGGGACAATCCGTCGCTACCACCACGGCACCGTCCAAACCGGAGCGCCTCAACCCTTCCTGTGCTTGGCGACAGGTCCGCACCACCATGGGCAAACCGGCCAAATCCACCAAAGGCTTCAGCGGTAAGCGCTCCGAATCCCGTCGAGCAGGAACCACCACCAAAACAAAGGGACTGGGAGTCATCACGGGGTTACAATCAAGGGGGACCAAAACGCAGCAGCTGCCGATTGAATCCGAACTTGGTACCAACCGGGTTTCAAAAAATGCGGATCAAACGAAACCTCATTGCGTCCGGCGCGGGCATTTCGCAAGCCAATGTGCACCACCCGTCCGGTGGCGTCGATGCAATCCACCCGTACTTCTCCGGCTTGCGGCAAGTCAAAGGCCAAAACCACCATTCTTCCGTTCGATAGGGATGCCGGGTTGGGAAATGCGGAAGGGGCGTCGGCGTCCGTAAACGGTATTTTAAACGTTTGCTGCACCGAACATCCGCGCGCATCCGTGGCGACAATCGTTATGGAGTCACCGCTGCACAAGGACGACCAAGCCGCACCGGAACCGGTTTGAAACGTTGACTCGCCCAAGCGCTGCCAGCGAACGGGGCCGTTTCCGCTGGCCATACCACCGGAGATGGACCACGAGCAGCCGGCCCCAAACAGTTCCCAAAGTACTTCAAAGGCGCTGGAATCCGGGGTTCCCAACTCAGAAATCCACGTGGAATTTCCCCCGTTGCCGGAACCAAAAAAACCAGCGGCCCAAACGCGTTGTTCGCCCAAATGGTTGAAGCCCGGAAGGCTACCGTATACGCGTTGCAAGCCAAAATAATCACCCCAACGCTCGGCACCGCCCAGTTTGGTGATGGGGCCCAGCCCTGCCTTCAGTTGGAGGACGGGGGAAAAACTGACGTCGTTGCCCACGTACACCGCTGAATTGCCCGGATGGTGTGTGGGGCTGGTGTGGTTGAACCCAATCACGTACTCGTTGTCGCACGCTTCGTTGCCCGCAAAAACGATGTTGGGGTAGCCAAAATCCTTGATGGGGTCGGCGATCAGCCGGCCCTGCACGGTATCGTCTCCCGGCTGCAGTACGCCGTAGTAGATGGCGGCACGGTCCGGAGCGGATTGGAATGTTCGGGTAGTGCTCACCACGTGGTAGGCGCCATCGGGAGCAATCAAACCGCCCAACCAGCGTCCGTCGTTCGTTTGCAAACCTTTGGTGGGGTCATTAGCGGGTGTGTTGCTTTGGCGGCCGTTGGGAGGCACGCCGTACCTTGGGTTAGCACTCACCAATTGGCATTCAAAAGCATTATTCCCGGTGGGTTGTGCCGACGGGGTCCAAACAAAAACCGAATCGTTTTCCGGTGAAAAATTGCGGTTGCTCATCAGCACCACGCTGTCCGCAATACCGTTCCATCCCGTCAATGGAAGCAAATTGCGTGTATACTTTCCTTGAGATTTAAAATCATGGTGCAATTGGCTGGGCAAGTTGGCGTCGCCGGCGTACCCTGCAGCTTTGTCCATTTCCCAAACGATGCTGCCGTCAAAACCTACCTGCCAAGAAACATTGGGAACAATTAAGTTCAAGGTCAACACCAATTTATCCTTCGTCAAAGCAATCGCAGGAAAGTCAGACCAACGGTTGTTGCTCAACGGGTTTCCCGGCAAAAAATAGACGTTCCAACCGTCCCGCGGATCGTTGGTTACACTGAAACAAACCGCAATTTTTGAATTCGACGGCGTGTTGTTCATCAAAAAAACCAGCACAAATCGGTCCGATTGCGGATCGTAGGTCAGCTTGGGGTCAAACGCATAATCCGAACCGGTTGCCTGCCCCAAAACACTCAGTGGAATGTAACTCTGCGGAAACAGAAGGGTGTCTGTTGCCCGGTCCCATCCCCACAAATAACTGTTGACGCCAATGAGTACCTGGCCTTGGTTGTTCACCGCTAGCGTGTTGTCGTTGGGCGTCCCGCCCAGCAAATCCGCCACTACCCCAACGCTTCCAAAAACGCGAAACGTTTTCTTGCCAAATAGAATCCGCGGAACTTCAGATTGAGTTTTGCCCGACGTCTGCTCCGAAGGCATTGCTCCGGATGGGTTAATTGCCTGTGAACGCTTGCTACCAGCATCCGGTCCAAAAACCGCGCGCTTCAATTCGTTCAATCCGTAGGACGTACTCCACGCGTCCGGTGCCTCCAAAGAGGTCAAGCGAAACGCGGGATCACTTGGGAGCAAATGAAAGGCGGGCACCTGGTGGTGTTTGGGAATGCTCCAACTTTGCTGGGCCGCTGCCGGAATAAATCCAAATGCAGCAACAACGAGTGCGGCAGCCGTCCGGAAGGCAGTCTGTTCTAAGTACTTCATGTCCGACTCAATTTACGAGATTTTGGGCCAGCAAAGCCAATGCAAAAAAAGTCAATTGAGCCGCCCACAATCCAATCGTCAAGGGATTTCGTTCGGTACTTTTTCCACGATCCGGCACCACCGGTGCAAGCACCAAGGCCACCACGAAACCCGTTAACAACCAACCAATGGCATTATCGATGGGCACTTTCCCGTCCACAAACCACCACATGTCCATAAACGGCGCGGATTTCTCAATCAAGGCATCCATCAACGTCATGGCCACCGCCGCTACCGCCGCTCGGTGAATCGGTCGATCGATGCCCTCCGGGACACTATTCAAAGCCAGCACCGCCAACAACGCCCAATTCACGCCAATAATCAAGGGGACGTCCCACAATTGCGGGCCCAAAGAAGGCAAATACGCGTAGACGCCGAATATTTTACCGGTATGCACGCCGGCCACTTCCACCAAGAAGGCAATCAACCCCACCAAAGCCAGCCGGGCAGCAACTTCAGCGGACCGGCGCTTCCATTGCTGGTGCCGCACCAAAAGTGCCATGCTGATGACCAAGTGTACCGGGGTCAACGGCAGCACCCAGGACCGAAACGGGGTAAAAAGGGCCACCGCTCCAACGGCATACGTAGCTATTAAAACCAGCCAGGCAATCTTCAAGGATCGGTTCATTCCGCTAAGTTCGGGAAACTTATACCTTTGTCCCATGACGGCTTCAAATTTTCAACCCAACCCCACCCAAAAAACCATCGAAGTCCAAGGCCCCAGCGGCCCGATTCTTTTGGGCAATCACCTTCCGCTAACCGTCATCGCCGGACCCTGCGTCATAGAAGGCCGCCAATTTGCATTGGACACCGCCTTTGCCCTCAAAGAAATTTTCACGGAAGCCGGCATCCCCTTCCTCTACAAATCCTCGTTCGACAAAGCCAATCGTTCGTCCGTGCGATCGTTTCGCGGAGTGGGCATGGAAGAGGGTCTGTCCATCCTGGCGGAAGTGCGCGAAACCGTGGGCGTTCCCGTTTTAACCGACGTCCACGAAAAAGAGCAAATTGAGGCCGTTGCGCACGTGGTGGACATGCTCCAAACCCCCGCCTTTCTTTGCCGACAGACCGACTTCATCCGCGCTGTGGCCGCAGCCGGGAAACCCGTCAATATCAAAAAAGGCCAATTTCTTTCGCCCGACGACATGCGCCACGTCTTGGACAAGGCTCTTTCCACCGGCAACGAAAATATTGCATTGTGCGAACGCGGCACCTCCTTTGGCTACGGCAACTTAGTGGTGGACTTCAAAACCTTTGCCACGTGGACGCGCTGGGGCCACCCCGTGGTGTTCGACGCCACCCACTCCGTACAAGAACCCGGCGGTCTGGGCGATTCCACCGGTGGCAAAAGAGAATTCGTGGCTCATTTGGCGCGTGCGGCCGTGGCAACTGGAATCTCCACCGTGTTCCTGGAATGTCATCCGGATCCAGATGGCGCTCCTTGCGACGGTCCCAACATGCTGTCGTTTGATTCGTTGCCCGCAGTCCTTCAGCAACTAAAAGCGCTGGACCATTTGGCTAAATCCTTTTCCGTAAACGGTTAGATCAGCATGCTTTAATGCTTTTCAAGCATTTCCGACTCCAAGCGCTTCCAGTATTCCTTCTTTCTTCGTTCCAACAACAAAGCTTTGACCCAAGGACGGGCCAAAGGAAAGGGCACCGTTGTTGACGCTCGCTTGAGTGCATGGATTTGCAGCAGGTAGCGCGTTGATCCGGAGGTCCAGTCTTTGTACCCCAACCGAAGCAGTGCCTCCGGCTGGTACGCTGGCAGGCCCAACTGTTTGGCCAAATCGGGCAATTCCACCCAACCGGTGTCCGCCAAACGGTATTGCCGGGCCCATTTTTTGGCAAACAAAACCAAGTTTTCCGGTGGATTTTGGTCACCGCGACTCAGCGCATTCCGAAGTTTGGAGGACCAAGGCGCCGTGGCCGGTACCGCCAAATACGAAACCCGGACGATGTCCACCCCCAGCTGAAATTGTTCTTTATTTCGCACGTATGCGGCTTGAAGTTCCGATTCGGTAAAGGCCGTGTCCATTTCTTGTTGCGCCAATCGACTTTGATAACTCAAAACCAGCAAATCTTCACGGTAGCGTTGAACCACTACTTCAAACGAGTCTAAGTCACTTCCCAATTGCGACTCAGCCTTTTCCAGCCAAAGTTTGCGTAAACGCCAATCGTTAATGATGGTGGTTGCCAACGCGGCTGAGTCTTGGGGAGATAAATTCTCCGGTAGCTGGCTGGCTACCTCCGCCCACGTCAGAACTTCCCCTGCGGCCTCTGCGGCGTAGCTACTTTCATTCTCGTTTCGAGCGCAGCCCGCCAATAAAACAACAACGAAAAAAACCGGATAGAGCGCACCCGTCCGCAGTAAAAAAGTGGCTTGAGCCAAAATGGAGCTCAAGGACATTGCACCGTGTCCGGACCGCTCACCTTACTGATGTGGCACTCATCCGTTTGAAAAACAAAAGGCACAACGCACGGTGCACCACCTGCATGCTCCACCACAAAGGAATACGAACGGGTGGTGTTCATCCCTTGCGTTTGCATCATATAGTCAGAACCCACTCCGTACTTCGACGCCGGGTATCCTGCATTGTGTTGATTAAACAAGGTATCTCCTGTGGTGAGGTCAACCGTATACACACGTGTGGGCTGCACGCCCAATACCGTCGCTTCAAATTGACGAAATTCTTGCGTGCAGTAGACTTGCGGTTCGCAACCGGTTACAAGCACTGCGCCCAAAATCAAGGTTGCGCTTAAGATTGATCGACAATCCATTCGTTGGTGATTTTTGCACTCATTAAACAAAGCGGAATCCCTCCGCCGGGGTGAACGCTTCCGCCCACGTGGTAAAGACCTTTCGGGCCGTTTCCCTTGTTGGGGTGCCGCAAAAATGCTGCCAAACGATTGTTGGAAGCAGCACCGTACAGTGCACCACGGTACGAACTGGTGGCTCGTTCGATTCCAGGGGGATCCAAGTAGGTTTCCTCAACGATTAACGCAGCTACATCACGATTCAGTATGGCAGATAATTTTTCCAAAACCAATTTTCGCGTTTCTTGCCGCAATGCTTCCCAATCTTGGCCGTAATCTGCGGGTGCATTGACCATCACAAACCAATTTTCACACCCCTCCGGCGCTTCTTGTTGGGCCAATTTACTGGTGATGTTGACGTATACGGTAGGATCTGGCCCCGGCATCTTATCCTCAAACAAAGCTCGGAACTCACCGGGATAGTCGTTGGAGAAAAAAATATTGTGTAATCCAAGCTCTGGGAAATTGCCTTTCATGCCCCAATAAAAAATCAGTGCCGAACTGCTCCGTTCCTGATTGAGAACCGGCTCAGGGGCTGGCCAATCCGGCATCAATTTGCGGTACGTTGGAACAACGTCCATATTGGACACCACCGTTGTCGACTGCCAAACCGTTCCATCTTGAAGTTCAATGCCCCCTACCCGGCCGTCTTGATGCTGTATGCGCGAAACAGGAGCGTTGTAGTGAAATTGAACGCCACAACGTTCGGCCAATTTCACCAACGAATCCGTAATGTCCCCCATTCCTTTTTGGGGCAAAAAGGTGCCAATTCCGTGCTCCAAATGGGGAATCATCGCCAATACACCAGGTGCTTGGTAGGGGGAGGATCCGTTGTAGGTAGCAAAACGATGAAACAATTGCCGCATTTTCTCCGTTTTGAAGGCGCGCTCGTGTACCTGCGCCATGGTGCGGGTCAAGTCCAGTTTCGGCAAAGCTCGGACGGCAGATTTTACGTGCTTCCATCGGTAGGTTTTCAGTCGATGTAAGGACGATTGCAGAAACAACGGAGCCGTCGCATCGTACTGAACCTGAACGCGACTCAAATGGTTCCGAACATTGGAACTGGGTTCGCCCAGTTGCTTCTCGGCCTCAGCGGCGAATCGAGCAACGTCTGCCCAAGCGGTCAGGCGCGTGCCGTCGGTCCAAAAATAGCGGCAAGCCACGTCGTCTTTTAGGTAGGGAAAGTGCTCTTCGGGATTCTCTCCGGCCAGTTCAAAAAGCTCTTCCACCCAATGGGGCATGGTGAACAAACTGGGGCCCGCGTCAAACCGATAACTGCCCAGTTCAAAACGCGAAAGTTTGCCACCCGGATACGAATTTGCCTCAAAAACATGCACTTCTCTTCCGGCCACAGCTTGCCGTATTGCCGTTGCAATTCCGGCTATTCCTGCGCCAATGATTAGAGTCCTATTCGCTTCCACGATTCAAAGGTAGAACGGAAAAGGGGGTTGATTTTACCGACAGCCGTCTTTATACGTTTGAATACGACTGTCGGCAATTGCACCGTGCAACTTTGCCCCATGGAAAACCGAAATACACCCCAGTACACCTTTGTTCAACTCGGAAAAAACTGGATCCGAATTGACTTGCAAAGAATCAGTCATTTTGAATCTTCAGGGGATTACGTCCGCTGGTACGAGACCGGAAATCAATACAACAAGAGTTCTTCCTCCAAGATTACAGAAACCCGGCTGAGTCAATTGTCGGAACAGCTGGAACCGTACGGTTTTGTTCGCGTTCACCGGCGTTATGCCGTGAATATACGCTCGGTTGAAAAGTTTGACGGCGAGTCCCTCCAGCTGGAATCCACCGTGATTCCTGTTGGAAGAACGCGCCGTCAACACGTACTGGCCCGACTTCGGTCTTTTGGTTTACGGGATGACCACCAATCGGTACGCGGCTCCCATCCAATTCAAGTAGTACGTTCCAGCAGGCAAGAAACCGGGTAAGTCAACCGAATCACTACCCGCATCCACGAGGACCTCGTGCACACACCGTCCGTCCAAGGTATACAAAGAAGCGTTTACAGACTGAGTGGCCTCTGGTAAACCATGAACCGTTTGGCCGGGCCGAACGGGATTGGGATACAGATTTTGTACCCCTAGCTTCGTTTCATCCAATCCAATTTGACTCAAACGGTAGGACAAGGTATCGTCATCGCCGCAGGTGTTGTTGACGATTAAGGTGACCACATAGCTTAGGCTAGGAACGGAATAGTTGTGCTGCACAAAATTGGTTCCCGTTGCCGAATTTCCATCGCCAAAGAACCACTTGTATTGTGTGGCGCCGGTGCTGGAGGTAGCGTCGAACAACACCTTCATCCCGGCACCGCTGGAGGAAATAATCGTTGCCGTGAATCTAGCCACGGGAGTCACGCAAACGACTACCGTATTCGTTGCGCTCGCAGAGTCTCCGCACAGGTTGTAGGACACCAAACGGACGCTAAAACTTCCACTGGTCGCGTACGTATGGGCTGGGGTTGCGCCCGACCCGGTTGTGCCGTCGCCGAAGTACCACTTCCACCGCACCGTATTTGCAGAAGAAGTAGATGTGGCATTCAGAACACTTCCGCTGGTGGTGTGGGTGAATGAGGATGTAACCGGTCCACAAACGGCAACGGTGTCTCCGAATACGGCAGAATCGCCGCAGGCGTTTTTGACCTTGAGGGTGACGTAGTATTTCCCGTCTACAGCAAAGGTGTGTGTGCGCGAACTACCAAACCCGTTGGGAGTACCGTCGCCCCAGGTCCAGGTATAGGTTGTGGGCTGTCCGGTCCCGTTGGAAACAAAATTCCGAGACAAAGCAGTTCCCAACGTGTAAAAATTAGCCGTAATGGGCGAACATATAACCACCACCAACTGGGACGTGCTCGTACTTCCACAGGGATTGGATACCGTCAGGGTGACCACATAGGTACCCGGCGCAGCATACGTATGGGAAGCCGTGGCCCCCGTGTTGTTTGGCGTGGCATCGCCCCAAGACCAGGTATAGGTTACACCCGGAGTACTGCCGGAGTTGCTCACTTGAATGGTATTGCCAACGCCTGACGTGAGGTTGACTACCGCCGCCACCGGAGGGCAATTGGTGGTGGTAAAAATCAGGGGACCGATCCAACCCGACACATTACCGCCCGTTCCGCAGCTGTCTCGGTAGTAGACGTGGTAAACGGTACTCGAGGTCAATCCCGTAAAAACATAAGGAGAATTAACATTCGCAACTTTGGTGGTAAACGATGGCATAAATCCCGGTAATCCGATGGCTACATCAGCAAAGGCAGCATTCTTGGTAAAGGATAGGATTGCCTGCGTCGAAGAAATACCCGAAATGGCTCCTCCAGTTGGAGGTGGGCACGTACTGCAGGTAGAGGTTGAGGTAAACAACGTACCGGATGGAATGTTGATGCCCGGGTTCTTCTGGTAAACAATGGTATTTGCACTGTTCCGCACCGTGATGCCGCATTCATTGGAAAAGTTACCCACATTGGTGAACGAAAGCACAAATGGCTGCCCGGGGCAGACCGGTATGGTGAAGTTTTGAAGAGAACCAGCGGTCAACGTGTACGTTTTCGTTCGTGTACCCGTTACCAACGTAACAAAGTGGTACGGTGGGATATTCACGGTGGTGGACCAACCGTCGGAAAACTGATCCGTCAAGGTTAGGGTGTAGTTGCAACCGTTGGTACAACCGGGTGTAGAAGTGGAATCCGGCCCGTACCAAGGACTTGCACCATTTACTGCGCCGCAAGAATCTTTCACATAAAAGTCATACGAAGTCCATGGCAGCAATCCAGTTATGGTTTGCGGCTTGGTGGGCGCATAAACTTTCGTTCCGCTGCCCCGAACAAAACCGCTTGGTCCGTACTCAATGACCCCGGAAATTGCCGTACCCGTCCAATTCACCGATGCTGTGGTTGGTGAGGTTGCGGTCACGGTCATGGCGGTTGGCTTGGGGCACAAGGGTTCTTCGTGGATGTCCAGCTGATCGATGGCGACGGCCGAATTAAAGCCGTTGACAGACCGCGTTGCGGTAAAACGGAGCTTGATGGTGGCATTGTTGTATGCTGCCAGGGAAACCAAATGCTCTTGCCAAGGGCTCGCTTTTGCGGTTTGCGAGGGGCCGTTCAAGGTTAATAGGGTATTCCAGGTAGTACCGTTGGTGGTTGCCTCCACGGTCAGCGAAACAATAGTGTTGCCGAAGCGATGGCTGGAAAAACTCAACTCCCCTACATTCAAAGGCGTCAAATCAATCCACGGTGTAATGATTCGGGTAAACGATCCACCGGCGCCGAAGGGAGCTGAAGCGTATAAATACTTGCCCGAAGGGCCCGTTGCACTGAAATTAGGACCTGATTGCGGCGTTGGCGTTGCACCAACTTGGGGGGTGAAGAAATAATTCGTGGTGTCCGTACGGGTCCAGCAAAAGGGAATTTTCCCGGGTTGGGTGGAGAATCCCGTTTGAGGGATCCAAAATTGGGTATCAAAGGACTCGGACCAAGGAGCTTGAACCGTGCCGCAAGCCGTAGAAAACACCAAAGGCCCTTCCCAACTGGATAAACCTGCACCACAGACCCGGCGTACGTAAACGGCATAATTGGTACTTGCGCTCAAGCCGGTCAACGCATAGGGACGCACACTGGTGGTAACCAACGTCGCAGCTCCTGGCGTATGTCCAACCGGTCCGTACGAAATTTGATAAGCACCCACGGTCCCCAACCAATTCACCGAAGCGGAGGTAGTGGTGATGGAGGTAGCCGTGATTGAGGTGGGTTGTGGACACGAGGGTTGTTCGTGTACATCCAAATCATCGATAGCTACTTGTGCATTGAAACCTGTAAGGATGTTGCGCGAAGCTTTGAATCGCAATTTCAGGGTGTCGTCCTGGTACGAGGCCAAACTGACGATGGCTTTGAGCCAAGGCGATGTGTTGGAGGTTTGTTGTTGCCCGGAAATACTCCAAACTTGAGTCCAAACTTGTCCGTTGTAAACTTCCAAGGATAAACCAACAATGTTGGCACCGTACATGTGGTACCAAAACGAAACTTCTGGGGTGTCTAGAGGAACGGTACTGATGGGAGGAGAAACAACATCAGTCAGCAGCGTAGCTCCCAAAGTATTGATCACATTGGAAAAAATGAATTTACCGGAACCTGTAGTGTGGTCGGACGTTGTTCCGGTTAGCGTACTCGGAAAACCCTGTGGTCCGGGTGTCATGAGGTACCCAGCATTTGAAGAGCGCGACCAACAAGGTGCTAACGTGCCCGCGGTAAATGCGCCAATCACAAAATCCGACCCGTCGAAATTTTCAAAATAGGGCGTGGCAAGGGGGGCACAATCCGTAGTGAATTGAATGGGCCCTACCCATTGACTGACCGAGCCCGAGCAGCTGTCTTTCAAGTAGACCGAATACGATGTGGAGGGATTCAATCCAAACAGAGTAAATGGATTGCTATTGGCTACCACTTTAGTTCCTCCGGTGGGGTTGATCAAACCCGGGCCGTACCTCAGGACCCACGGACTGCTCCCAGAGCCCGTCCAAGACAACGTGGCGGACGTAGAGGTAGTACCGACTACTTGGAGTTGCTGGGGCTTGGGGCACGGAGCGGCTTGCTTCACCGCTATGTCGTCCAACGACCATTGCGCAAAATTGGAATTAATGGCGGACCGCGCTCCAATGAAGCGTACGAACACCGTATCCCCTACCCAATTGGACAAGGAAACTAGGTGTTCCGTCCAGGGCGCGGCTTGTAAGGCCTGTTGCGGACCATTGAACGTAAGCACAGTGGTCCAGGTAGTGACGCTGGCCTTCGATTCCTTAACTTGAACTTCAAGTGTGGTTAAATCCTGACCAAAACCGTGCAACCAAAACGACAATTCTGGCTGGGACAAGCCTACCAAAGAAATGGCTGGCGTGCGAAGATTGGTGGTTAGGTTGGGAGCGCCAAAGGCAGTATTGAACGCGGCCATAAACTTCCCTCCACCCGTATGATCCCCCAACGGGCCTGTGAAGTTATTGACGTTGATTGGCGGCGCTGGATTCCACTGGTATCCTGTTGCCGGGGCCGCGGGGGTTCGGGACCAACAATTCGAGATTACGCCGGGTACGTTCCAATTGGTCGGTCGGACAAAACTGGAATTGTCAAAATTCTCTGTCCAAGGAGTTTGAACCACACCACAGAGCGTACTTGCGGTAAACACCTTGGTCCAAACCGAGTAATTATTGGGGCCGCAACTGTCGCGAACATAAAAATCGTAGGCCGTGGCTGGACTCAAACCACTGGCGGTGAATATTCCTGTTGGCGAAGTGCGTTGGGTGCCACTTCCCAAAACAAAACCGGAGGGTCCGTAATGAACCTGCCAACCGGTGCCGCTGGTGGCGGTCCAACCAATAACAACACTGGTGGTGGTTGCGGTAACCACGGACGGTGTGTTGGGAGGAAGACACGTACGCACGCTGTCGATACGAATGTCGTCGATGGCCACGTCTGCGTTCAATGCTGTTGCAAACGTTTTGGTTACGGTAAACCGCAAGCGGATGGTGTCACCGGCAAAGGTGTTCAACGGTGCCGTATGCTCCGACCAAGGATCGGTTTTGGCCGTTTGGAAAACACCGCCCAAATTGAGCACATTCACCCAGTTCCCCGTAGGATACACTTGCGCTTGAACCAGCAAACCGCTGACCGCGAAGCCGTAGCGGTGCGACGCAAATTTCAATTCGGCCGTGTTCAACGTATTCAAGGAGATCCACGGAGTTACAACGGTGGTTGTGGTTACCGAGCCTCCACTGCGTGATTCCGCATGCAAATAGCGCATTCCATTGGCCGTGTTGTCGTTGGAAGGTCCGGTAAAACCGGTAGAGGTAGCCGTATTGTTGATGCGCCAGTAAAAAAAGGAAGTATCGCCCTGGTTCCAACAAGGATCCAAAATACCGACGCCTTGGTTGTTGGGGTTGGGGAACCAGTTTAGTCCCTCAAAATCCTCTTTGTAAGGAGCCGCCAAAATGGCGCAGGGAACCGACGAAGTAGTCGCCAAAAAGGGCCCAACCCACAAACCCGTGTCGCCAGCAGCGCATACATCCCGAACCCAAATGCGGTAATCCGTCAGAGGTTGCAATCCAGTAATGGAGTCGGTCAGTTGGGCATTGCTCTTGACCCAATAAGTCCCTTGAGCGGCCGCTCGTACGTAACGAATCTGGCGTTGAAGTACGGTGGTGTTGGGCGAGGTCCACTGCAAACCGATGGACTGCATGCGGGCATAAACAAAAGTGGGAACCATAGGATTGACGCAGGTTGCGCTACCGTATTCATCTGCGCCCCGGTCCGGAAGGGTACCGCTTCGCGCTTGGTTGTCAAAATCCACAAACGTACCTACGGGAACCGCGGTACCGTCTGCCAAGGCGCCTAGGGTACGTAGGTTGGACTCCGAAATCAACGGATCTTCGTAGGCCGAATTGGCGTCCAACGAAGTTGCTGTTTGCCAAGCGGCCAGTGTTGCGTAGTTGGTGTTGTTGAATCGGAACGGATTGCCCGAATGAGGAGCGTAGTGAATGTTGTGGCTGAAACTGGTGAACACATTGGAAGGTGTTGCACCGTTGACGTTCACGGCGGCGGCCATGGACCCGCCGTAACTGACGCACAAGTTGTTTCGAAATTGAAGGTCTCCAACGTTCCCGGGCGTACCGAATACCGAAAAAACGGCACTGGTAGCGGATCCAATACCCTTATCAACGCGCACGGAATTGTGGAAGAAATGAACGCGTCGGGTATTAAAAGCATAGATACCGTAATTCGTTCCGGAGCCTGCCGGTATGTATACCGCATTGTTCTCAACGGTGACCACTGCAGACGTCGCCGTACCGAAGGTGTTGAGGAAAATACCGTAACCTCCGTTGGTACTTTGCAAGCGAACTCTATTCCGACGGACCACGGCCCAGCGAAAAGGAATGGTCCCCGTACCTTGCAAAACAATTCCTCGCTGCGAAAGTGCTGAGTTCGATGCGGTCCGTACTGTGTTATCTTCAAAAAGCACCGTGTCCGTGGAGTAAAACCAGGCCGCTGAAAAGTTTTGATTTACAAACCGGGATTTCTGAACCCGAATGTTCCGGGGAATGAGCGCTGCATTGGTGCTGAAGGGCACGTACACACCAATCCCCGCTCCGGAGAACTGAACGTCGTAAAAGGAAATATCCCGCAGCAAACTTGGGGTTGTTGCGAATACAACAGCTGAGTTTGTGGTGGCATTGGTCACCACCGGCGCAGACATAATGCACTTGGAGAATTTTATGCTTCCGGTGGCCGCACCCACAGTAGCCGCACCCAACAATTCCACCACGCGGTGGTTGGCCGTGTTGGCCGTTGATTGTATGACTAAATTTCTGAATTCCAAATACTTGGCTCCTGTGATTTGTAGGGCATAGAGCGTGGAACCGGAGGTGGTGATGACCGCCGGAGCTACGCCTTGTGCAGAATCTACTAAAAAACGGACGCGGTTCACAGGCCCAGTACCCGCAATGGCCCCGATGCTTACTGCTGGATGTGTGGTTCCGGGGGCTACCAATAGAGATACCGGTCCCGATACGCCTTGCGCGGTCAATGCAGTCACCGCAGCTTGCAGCGTGGTAAAATTGGTGGTGCCTAAGCCGGTGGGATTAATCGTGTAGGTTCCGGACAACTGCGCCCACAAGCCCAGGGGGGCTAAACAGAGGGCCAAAAAGGAAAGTCCGGTACGACGAAAAGATTCCAACATAGAACCAAAGGTCGTACCGGAACCTCATTCCGCACAATAGGCTACTATTCTGTGCAATTCACGGCAATCGTTTCGGCACCTTCCGCTGAGCGAATGACAATTCGGTACACGCCCGGTGCCCAGTCCAACGTGCTGAGTTGGCATTCTCCGGAAGAACTCAGCATTGACTCCATGGGTTTTTGAAGCAAAACACGTCCAACCGCATCCACCACCTCAATCGTTGCCTGAGGACCCCGATCAACCAACTGGATCAGGTGTACATTCGAACCGCGAAGCACCGGATTTGGGTACGCCACCAAACCACCCAAACTGCTTTCCGATACACCGGCGCGATTGAGCTTGATGGTGATGGTGTCGGACAGTCCACAGGAGTTCGTCACGATCAAGGTGACGTTGTAACTCAAGCTGGGGACTGCGTACACGTGCTGGATGAAGTTGGCTCCCGAACTGGACGAACCGTCGCCCCAGAACCACTGGTACTGGGTGGCGCCCACGCTGGCGGTGGCGTCGAATTGTACCCTCATGCCGCTGCCGTTGGAGCTGACGATGAAGAACGTAAAGGCGGCAGTGGGTTTGGTGCACACTTGGATGGTTTGGGAACTCGTTGCTGAGTCACCGCAAGCATTAACCGCTGTAAGGGTCACCGTGTAGGTACCACCGATCGTGTAGGTCACCGACGGTGCAGCCCCAGAACCGGTAGTGCTGTTGCCAAAATCCCAGTAATACGTGGTAGCATTAGGCGCATTGGCCGTAAAATTGAGCGTCAAGATGTTGGCAACGTACGTGAATGCTGCCGTTTGCGGCGCACAAACGATGATGGACTGCGTTGTTGTTGCTGTTTGTCCGCATTGGTCCGTAACGGTCAATACGACGGAGTACGTTCCGTTGGCGGCAAAAACATGGGTTGGGTTGGGGCCGGACGCCGTAGCTCCCGCGCCAAAGTTCCAGCTGTACGTCAGAGAAGTACCGGTTGACGCGGAGGCATTGAACACCACGGACAATCCGGTTGCGACGGTCGTAAACGACGCCGTGGGCGGCGGGCAAGGATTGTTGCACGCTGCTTTGTCCTCGTGCTTAAATCCTGAAGTCAAAACGGGGCTGTTGTTTGCCCCTACCCGAGTATTTAGGGTTGTTCCGGTTGGAGATTTCAAGATCCAACCGCATTCACCGCTCCACTGCCCCCCGTTCACAAAATTCAAACGGATGGTGTCCCCGTCGCACGCCGGCAAGGAGAAGACCGCTTGGTTGCCGGTATTGAATGTGTAGCTGGTGGTGGTGGTTCCAACGGTCACGTCCAATCGGTGGGAGGTGGTGCCGGCTTGGTTCGCGCGCCAGCCGTCGCCAAAGGAATCGGTCAACGTCAGCTGGTACAAACAGCCGTTGGTGCACGCATAGGTGCTGAAGGAAGTCGGCCCAACCGAAGTGGAAATGCCCGACGCCCCACAATTGTCCCGAACGTAAACCTGGTACGAGGTACCCAAGGTCAAACCGCTCAAAATAAATGGATTGGTAGTGGCTGCAACCACGGTTCCAGACCCTGGCGTAAATCCAACGGGGCCGTACTCAATTTGCCATGCGGTTGCTCCCCCCGTGGTCCACGTAACCTGCGCTGTGGTAGTGGTCAATGGGGTAACCGCCACGTTGGTAGGTGGTGGGCAGGAAGGTGCAGACGTGATGCTGAAGTCGTCTATAGCGATGTCCGCCATTTGCGGGGTAGCATTCGCTAAATTCCGACGCGCCACAAATCGGAACGCCACGTTCTGCCCCGTGTAGGTGTTCAGCGGAATGGTCTTTTCCAACCACTGATTTCCTTGCGGTCCGCCGATGGAATCCAAAAACGTCCATGCCCCCGTTCCTACTTTGATTTCGGTACGCAAACTGCGGATGGCCACACCTTCCATGTGGTACCAGAATTTCAGTTGGGGCAAAGGCAAGGTACCCAGGTTGATCGTGGGCGATTCCAGGGTTGCGGTGGCGCCTGTGGTACTCAGCGAGGCTTCCGTGTAGACGTACCGACCGTTTCCGGAAGTGTGGTCCGAGGCTGGCCCGGTAGTACCTGTGGGCGTTGGACCCTGCCCTCCACCCCAGTGAAACTGAGGAGTGGTACCGGCCGAGTTGGGTGTTCGGGTCCAACAGGGATCAATGGTGGATCCGGCGTTCCAGAAATTGTTGGGGTTGCCCAAAGCACCCATGGTGAAGGTGTTGTCAAAATATTCGTAGTACGGTACCGTGGCAACGCCGCAAGCGGTACTCGCCGCCACAGGTCCCACCCAGAGCGACTTGTCCGCAGCGGTACACACCTTGCGCACGTAAAAATGGTAGGTGGTGGACGGGGAAAGGCCGGTGACGGTGAACGGACTGCCCGCTGCAACGACGGTGGTTCCCGCTCCGGAAACAAAACCAACCGGACCGTATTCTACTTCAAAGGAAGTTCCCGTTGCCGTCCACGCCAAGGTTACGGTAGTGGTGGTAGCGGCCGTTGAAGAGAATGCCGTGGGCGCAATGCAGGTAGGACCGGCAACGATGCTCACATCGTCTAGGGCCAAATCACCCAACTGGCCGCCTCCAGGTCCTCCACCGCCGGGTCCGCCGGCAGGCTTCGCAACGCGAAAGCGAATTTGAACCGTATCATTGGCGTAGGCATTCAAGGACACCGTCACTTTTTGCCACGAATTGCCTTGGTTGCCCGCAAGCGTGTAGGCGTTGGAAATCCATGCGTTGTTGTGGAACACGTCCACAGACAAAGTCCCTTGGTTTGCTCCATACTGGTGCTTCCAAAAAACCAATTCAGGATTCACCAAGGTGGACAAGAAAACTTTGGGAGAAACCAACTCTGCGGTGTTCCCCACCCCAGATGCTTCAGCATATACGTACGCCCCGCTTCCGGTGGTGTGGTCCGACGTTGGGCCGGTCAAGGGACCGCTGAAGGTTGCTCCCGTGCCGCCACCCCAGTGGTAACCGGCCAAGGGATTTCTGCTCCAACAACCGCCGATGGAGCTGCCGCTGTTCTGCGGGGCGGTTCCTTCCGCAAAGCCCGTAGTAAACGCTTCCGTCCACGGAGCCGTTATTGCGGTGCATACGGTAGTTGCGTTCACCGGTCCTACCCATGCGGATTTATCCGTAGCAGAACAAACCCGACGTACGTAAAACTGATAGTTGGTGGCCGGAGTCAAGCCAGTGACCACAAAAGGAGCTGCGGCCGCCAAAAGTTGCGTTCCTGCCGGCGGCGTAAATCCTACCGGTCCGTATTGAACTTCGAACGATGCCCCCGGTGAGGTCCACGTCAGGGTTACAGAATTGGTGGACTGCGCCGTTACCGAAAAAGCAGTAGGCGCTACACACGATGGGGTTTGTTGCACTTGAAAATCGTCGATGGAAATATCGACGGTGTTTGCAGGGCCGGGGTTCCGGGTTCCTACCCAACGGAATACCACCGTATCTCCGGCAAAGGGTGCTGCCAAAGAGACAACCGCTTGTTGCCAAGGAGCTACTCCGGAGGTTTGGATCGGACCGGTTTGCGTCCACAACGTGGTGAATGCTCCACCGTTGCTCACTTGAAACTCCAACTTATTGATGAGTCCTCCGTATAGATGGTACCAGAAGGAAACTTCTGTGGACGTTAAGGACGCCGTTGAAATGGGAGGAGACTCCAAAGTTGCTGTGGTACCAAAATTGGTTCCTTCCGTATAAAGAAACTTACCTGCTGCCGTCCCGGTGGTTTTGTCAAAATCCGGGCCCGTCAAAGCGGTATTGGGCAATCCTGGACCCGTCTTCCAAAAATAACCGGTGGTCCCGCCACGCGTCCAGCAATTATCAACGGTCCCTGGATCTTGGGTTGCCGTTCCGGGACTCCATGTAGTTCCCGTAAACGTCTCCAGGTACGGTGCGGTTGCGGTTGGCACAAGGGGCGCACAAGGCACCTTCACCACCAACGGCCCTACCCAAATGGAACCGCTGCCTAATCCGCAGCTGTCGCGCACCCAAAAGGTGTACGTTGAACCCGGTGTCAAACCAGAAACAGTATGTGGCTTGATGGAAACCCCCACTCGCGTTCCGGTACCTGCCGCAGCGGTGGCACCTGGAGCGTAGCTCACGAGCCAGTTTGACGCACCCCCAGTGGTCCACTGCAAGCGCACCGATGTAGGCGTTGTTTTTTGAACCGCAAACGCCGTCGGTTTGGGGCAGGAATTGAGCACCTTGATTTCATCTAGAGCCAGGTCCGAATAATTCGCCGTACCGCGTGAGGCGCGGAAACGAATTACTACGGTGTCCGATGGAACAGAACCCAAGGACAATGCTGTATCCCGCCAAGCAGCGTTCTGGGTGGCTTGCTGCTGCCCGGAAAATACCGAAACCGGAGCACTCCACCCCGTTTTAGGATTCCAATAATCGACGGCCAAACTGCCCATGGTACCACCGTGCGCATGGTAAGAGAATCGGACCTCCGGATTGGCCAAGCCAACCAAAGAAATAGGACGCGTTTGGAGTAAAGCCACTTGACCGGTTACCCCAGCCGATGATTCTGTATACAGGTAGCGTCCGGTACCGGATTTATCGGACGGTGGACCGGTAAAAAATGGCGGGTTTTGTGTGGACGTTAAACCGGTGCGCACAGCCCAGTAATAAGGACTGGTGGAGCCTGTGCCTCGGCCCGGACTGCGCTGCCAACAAATGCCCAGTGAATCGCCTGCCGAATAAGTTCCCGTACCGGAAATCCATCCGGTACCGTCGAAGTTTTCGGTAAACGGAGACGGAACAGGTGCGCAAAGTGTTGTGAAGTAAATCGGACCCACCCAAGCAGAAGAATCCGTAGCGGAACACTTGGATTTTACGTAGACCTGGTAGTTGCTACCGGAAATCAGACCTGTTGCGTTAAACGGTGACGCCCCGGTATTTACCTTGGTCAGCGCCGCAAAGGAGGCGGTGCGCAGGCCGTAGGCAACGCGGAAACTGGTGGAGTTGACAGCAGAAAAGGCAATCTGCGCCGTGTTGAAGCCAACATTCGCAACGGTCAGTGCGGTAGGGGCCGGGCAAGCGGGAGCTTGCATTACCTTGAAATCATCCAAGGCCAAATCACCGGTTGTGTTTCCCCCAGCGCCAAAGGAACGAATGGCGCGAAAACGGAACTGCAGGGTGTCGCTGGTAAAGGTGTTCAACAAAACCACTGCCGTATCCCAAGGAGCCGTTTTGGTCGTTTGTTTTTGACCCGACTGGGACCAAACGTTTTGCACCCAACCCGTTGTTGGGCTCCACACGTCCAAAGCCAGGGTGCCGCAATCGGTACCAAAAGCGTGCGTAGCAAAGCGGACGGACGGAGTGGCTAATCCCGCCACATTGACTAGGGGCGAAACCAAATTCGCCACAGACTGGTAGGCTCCCAAGGCACTTTCCACGTACACGTAGGTTCCCGTGGCGGTGCCTGAGGTCTTGTCCACCGAAGGACCCGTAGTCGCTTGTGAGGTGGGGCCCGTACGCGAAGACCAAGCAAACGGACCGTTCCCAACTCCCGTATGCACAGGAGTGGTGGTCCAACAGGTACCCGCAGGCAAGGCAGCACCTGCATTCAAGGCGCCGGCACCGCTGGTCCAGCCCGTAAAGGGTTCTACCGCCGGTACGTTCAATAAGCCACACGCAGTTGCAAAGGAATAAGGTCCCATCCACAAGCTCACGTTGCCGGAACCGCAGGAGTCGCGAACGTAAAATTCGTAGTTCGTACCCGGGGTCAATCCGGTCACCACGCGGGAAGCGTTGCCCAATGCTTGAAAAATGGTACCGGCAGCAGTTGGGACAAAACCAACTGGACCCACTTTAACCTGTCCATTGGAAGCACCGCCGCCCGTCCACTGAAGACGGGCCCGATTGGACAACGTCCACGAGGCCGAACCGTTGGACGGAGGGAAGCAAGTAGGCACAACGCCGTGCGTTACCGTCACTTTCCAGGTCCCTTTGACTACTTTTTGAACCGTCGTATCGCACAATGGCGTTCCGGGGGGAGACCACGTACGAAAGGCGTGCAATTCAAAAACCAAACGGCCAGAGACCGTAGTACCGTTGGCCAAGGTTAAACCGGAACGGGTATACGGCTGCAAACCAGGCTGATCCCCTACTCCGGAGGATACCGAAGCTTCGGACAAACCGGTGGTTCGGCAGCGCAAAAAAGTACGTTGTTCAGACTTCCAAGACTGACCCAATGCATTCACGGTGTATTGCACCGCAACCCCGTACACGTAGCGATTGGCCGGCAGTTGCACCACCAAAGAATCCACACACGTGGAAAACGTGGTGGTGGTTACCGTCCCTGCTGACATGGAAACCTGCAACCCGTTTCCGGGATGCGTGGCCATTGTGTTGGTGGTTTGTCCCAGCAAATTGCTTCCGAGAGCAGCGCAAAGGGAGGCCAACACAAGCGGGTATCGGAGTATAGATGAACGCATAATGGTGTTTTTTCAGCGGGGTGAATTTACCACTTATTTCGACTTAATTTTGATGCAGATGAACGGCATTCGTTTAATTACCCTCCTCCTTCTGCTGGGGCTCGCCCCTTCCTCCTACGCGCAAACGTCTGCGGGTTCGCGCGTGGCTACCTTGGAATACGGCGGCGGCGGGGATTGGTACGCCAACCCAACGGCGCTGAATAATTTGGCCCGATTCGCCTCAGACCAAGCAAATATTGCTGTTTTACCCAATCCGGGAAGCGTGCCGGTGGGCAGCTCCACGCTTTTTTCGTACGACTGGGTGCACCTCACCGGCCACGGCAACATCACCTTCACGGCGCAAGAGGCGCAAAATTTGCGCACCTACTTGCAGCGCGGTGGTTTTTTGCACATCGACGACAACTACGGGATGGATCCCTACGTCCGAAAAGCCCTGAAAACCGTTTGGCCGCAGTCCGATTGGGTCCGACTTTCCGCCAGTCATCCGCTTTTCCAAGGCCCCTTCCCCTTCCCCAAAGGACTTCCTAAAATACACGAGCACGACGGCAAAGCACCCGAAGCCTGGGCACTTTACCACGGCAGCCGCATGGTGGTGTTGTACACCCACGAATGCGATCTTTCCGACGGTTGGGAAGATGCCAACGTCCACAACGACCCTCCGGCTGTTCGCTTGCAAGCCCTCCGAATGGGGGCGAACATCCTTCATTTTGTGTTTCGCGGTCAAACTCCTTATTTCCCCTAGTTTCTTTCGATTCTACCGATATGGATTCGTGGGAAAATGCCCCATTCCCAACGCCAACCGAGTGGGCGGAATTCCACGCGGAGGCGCTGCGTTGGCCGGGAAGGTCTAGCCAAGACTGGGCCCTGAAAAAGCCCGGCCTCAACCCCTTCCTCCTCCACAAATGGGACGCCTTTCAGCGTCAGTCCAAAAAATGGCCCACCTGGCATGCCAATCCCAACCTGTGGTTTGCGCCGCGGACTTTCGCCGAGCAAGCCAGCTCCGAAGCCACTGCCCGGGCTAAAGTGCAGTGGTTCCTTCAAAACGGCGCCGTGGAAAGCGCCGCGGACCTGACCCTGGGTTCCGGTGCGGACAGCTGGGCTTTGGCCGATGCCGGCATCCAAACCGTCGGCACCGAACCCAACCCCGCTTTGGTGCGCGTGCTCCAACAGCACGAACAAGCTTTGAACCTTCCGCGCCGCACCATTCAAGGTACCGCTGATGATTTTCCGTGGGAATGCGCTCCGCACTGGGACGCCGTGGTGGTGGACCCCTCCCGGCGTGCGATTGGCGGCATGCGTTGGGACTGGGACCACAGCCAACCCAACCCCTTGGAATGCTGGGACTTGTGGACCAAAAAAGCACCTCAGGTACTGATCAAAACGTCCCCTCTGGCCGACCCCGATGCCTTGGAGCGGTCCTTTCCAAACGCCACGGACCTCGTTTTCGTGGTCGTGGACGGCGAAATGAAAGAAATTTGGGTGGTTAAACGTCCGGTGGAAGCGGCGCGTGGAATTTTGCGCTGGACCCTACACACCCACTGGAACGCGCACCGGTTTGCATTCCTGTGCTGGGACCGCAAGGCAACACCACCGCTGGCAAATTCACCAGCCACCTACCTCTACCTCCCCGATGCCGCACTCAAAGCCAGCCGATGCCACGCCGGCGCGGCCGCCGAACTGGGACTGGAAGAATGGGCGCCGGGTATCTACACGGCCCACCACCGAGAAGAACAATGGCCCGGCAGAATCTTGCGGTTCCAAAATCAAAGTACCCCCTACAAAGGTTCGCTGCAGGGTGGGTGGAGCATTGTTTCCGTGAACTACCCTGAAAAATCAGACCAAATTCGAAAAAAACTACGTTGTAAGGAGGATTCGGAACGCTTTTTGCTCGCAACAGTGGATCGGGCGGGGCAGCGTTGGTTTGTGACCGCACTGGTGGATAATTCGTAACTTTTGACCGTGGCGATGGCGCAAAATACCCTCCGATTGATCCTGACTTTAAGCCTTTTGGGTTTTGGCGGGAGCTTTTCGTTGGTGCGTGGCCAAGTGCTGACCGTCCCCAACGAAGGTCAGTGGACCCATCCTGCCTTGGCGGTCACCCCCCTGGCCCACGGTGCTTTGTTTTGGGACGAATTGGGGTATCGAGCTGTTTTGTGGAATGGAGACCACCACCACGGCGGCCCGCACGCCTTGCCAACTTCCGGTTGGAGCGTGTTCCGCTCGCACCTGGGTACCGCTGGCTCCCCCCTGCTGGAACCCGTGCGAACCACGGATGCTCCGCGGCATTACTTTTTGGGCAAAGACGCCAGCCGCTGGCGATCCAACGTGGCCGAGTGGACCGCATTTTTGCACAAAGATTTGTATCCGGGCATCGACGCCTGGATTCGGGACTCCACCGGAGACTTGGCAGTGGACTACCGGATTGCCCCGGGTGTGGATCCCAGCGTCATTCGTTGGCATTATCCGGGAGCCAGCCGGATTGAGTTGGACGCCGACGGAAATGCCCGGATTGAGACCCCTGCGGGCATCCTGTGGGAAACCGCACCCCGGGCCTACCAGCAAACGCCCGACGGAGAGCGAGAAGTACGCGTTCGTTTCCGCCTCACGGAAACCGAATCCGGTACGGCCCTGTCGTTTGATTTGGGCAAGTACGACAAAAAAATGCCCTTGGTGGTGGACCCCAAGTTGGTATTTGCCTCGTTCAGCGGCTCAACTTCCGACAATTGGGGATTTACCGCTACCTACGACGACCAAGGCAACCTGTACGGCGGAGGTATTGTGCTCAGTCCGGGTTACCCCATTACCCCTGGGGCCTTTGATCCCACCTTTGCCCCGGGAAGCAACAACAGCATCGACGCGGGCATCACCAAGTTCAACGCAAACGGTACGCAACGTGTTTATTCCACCTACCTAGGCGGTGGAAATGCGGACCAGCCCCACTCCTTGATTGTATCGGGCAACGACCTGATTGTTTACGGCGTTACCAGTTCTACGGACTTCCCCGTAACGGCTGGTGCGGCACAATCCACTTTCAGCGGCGGACCGTCGATTACCCCGAACGGATACTCCTTTTCCAACGGTTCCGACTTGTTCGTAACGCGCTTTAACGCCCAAGGCTCCGCGCTGGTGGGCAGTACCTATTTCCACACCACCTCCGCCCAACCTGGGGGTGGAGGCGTGAACGAAGGCCTGTCCAGCATCACGCAGAACTACGGGGACGCTTTTCGTGGGGAAGTCAACCTGACGAGCAACGGAGACATCGTGGTGGCCACCTCCGTAACCAATGCCACGGAAGATGCACTTTTGATTCGCTTCAGCCCTGCTTTGAACCAGATCCGGTGGTCCACGCAGCTGCAGGGCAACAATGCAGACGCTGCTTATGCCGTGCGTGTGGATCCCAACGACAAGATTTTCATCACGGGCGGCACCCGAAGCAACAACCTCCCCACCACTCCGGGCGTAGTACAAGGAAACCTTTTGGGCGGGTTGGACGGCTACATTGCCCGGTATTCCGGAAACGGTGTCTTGGAAGCTTGTACGTATTTGGGAACCCCGTCCAACGATCAATCTTTTTGTTTGGACATCGACAAGTTCGGTAGCGTTTATGTTTTTGGGCAGACCCGGGGTACTTGGCCGGTGGTGAACGCAGGATGGTCCACCAACGCGGGCAGCCAATTCATCCACAAACTGGCGCCGGACCTCCGGAGCACCTTGATGTCCACCAAATTTGGCACGGGCAACCAAATCAACATTGTGCCCACGGCGCTTGAGGTAGACGATTGCCTGAACATTTTCGTCAGCGGTTGGGGCGGCGCAGTCAATGCCGGCAACCAAGGAGGATCCACGGCCGGATTGCCCGTAACGGGAAATGCCCTGCGCAACACCACCGACGGCAGCGATTTCTACTTCTTGGTCCTTTCAAAAAACGCGGCAAGCCTGCAATACGCTACATTTTTTGGCGGCTCCAGCTCCGAACACGTGGACGGCGGCACGTCCCGCTTTTCCAAGGAAGGAACCATTTACCAAGCCGTTTGCGCCGCGTGTGCCAGCGGAACCTTTCCCACCACCCCCGGAGTGGTTTCGCCCACCAACCCCTCCAACAACTGCAACTTGGGCGTCATAAAGTTCGACTTCGAAACGATTGTTACCGCTAAATCTGAAATTGATTTTGACCGGGATGTAGATACCTTGTGTGAAACTTTGCGAATTAACTTCTCCAACCAAAGTATAAATGCGAATGCGTATTTCTGGGATTTTGGCAATGGACAAACCAGCACTCTGGCAACTCCTACTGCACAATTCAATATTGGTTCGTACCGCATCGTTCTCACGGCCTACGACACGATTTGCGACATCTCTGATACCGTGCATATCAACCTAAATTTCAACGAGGGAGCACTGCCTGTATCAACTTTTGAAGTTGATTATGTGGAATGCGATCGGACGTTTGAAGTCCGCACTTCCAACTTGAGTCAGAAAAGCAACGGTTATTTTTGGGATTTTGGCGACGGCCAACAAAGCAAGCTGTTTGAACCCGTCCACCAGTATTCCGCCCCCGGAACCTACCGAATTCGGTTGCGGGCACTGGACACAGCCTGCGGCAAGTGGGACACTTCTTCCGTAGCCGTCAAGTTTGGAAACGACAAACCCGGGCCCAACATCACCTTGGCTCCCGATACCTGTTTTGACGGGCGCATCCGGTTGAACATCGATTACGGCGGCGACACCGCCACGAAGTATTTGTACCGATGGACCTTCCCCAACGGCATTGTGGACACCGGGCGCGTCACGGTGTACCAGTTACCGGCGTCGGGCACCTACATCATCCAGCTGGAAGCTATTGATTTAATTTGCAACGCGGTCTTTACCTACGAGTTCACCACGGCATTGCTGCGCATCAATCAACGGGTGTTCATCCCCAATGCCTTCACGCCGAACGGAGACAACGTCAACGAGTTTTTTGAAATCAAAGGAAACAACTGCGGACTGATATCCAACACTTTAGTGGTGCTCAATTCGTTTGGTAACGTGGTATTTGAGACCGACAAGCCCTTTGGTGACTATTGGGACGGAACGATTGCGGGCAAGCCGGCGCAGTCGGATACGTACACCTACCGGCTGGTGCACGAAGACGGGGTTTTTACCGGGTACGTCACCTTAATTCGCTAGCGCGCAATTGCTAAAGCACTCCCTTAAGGATTCTGCTGCACTTTGCCGCCCCCCAAGGCAAACGATTGGATTTTAAACCGTTTTTAGGGCGTCCACCAAGGCGTCCACTTCATCTGTGGTATTGTAGCGGCTGAAGGACAAGCGCAGGCCGTCGCCGGAGCCGATGGCCTCCAACACGTGGCTGCCTTTGCTGGATCCGGAGGAGCACGCACTTCCGCCGGAGACGCAGAAACCCTTGATGTCCAAGGCAAAAGTGAGCATGCCGCGGTTGGGATCCCCTTCCGGCAGACTGATGTTCACTACGGTGTATAAGCTGTTGTCCAAATCGCCGGAAGCACCGTTGAAGGCAACGCCGGGCAGCGCCGTCGTCAACCGCTCAATGGTGTGTGCTTTCAGGGCGCGCATGTGCTGGTGATCCGCCTCCATTCGCTCGTGGGACAATTTAAAGGCCTTGGCCATGCCCACAATGCCCAGTACATTCTCGGTACCGCTTCGATGGCCGCGCTCCTGAGAACCCCCGTGGATGAACGGGTGAAGGCCGGAATTTGCCTTTACGTAGGCAAACCCAATGCCCTTGGGGCCGTGGAACTTGTGCGCACTGCACGCCGAAAAATCCAGAGATAATTGGCTGAAGTCCACCGGAAAATGGGCCAAGGTTTGCACCATGTCCGAATGAAACCAGGCTCCGTACTTCTTGCACAGCGCACCTACTTCTTTAATGGGCAGTAAGTTGCCAATTTCGTTGTTGCCGTGCATCAGGCTGACCAAAACGGACACTCCCTCTGCTTGAGCGGCTTGAAGCTCCTGCTCCAACCAGTGAAGGTTTACATCTCCGCGCGAATCAACGGGTGCCAAACGGGTGTCGCACAATCCTTGAGCCGCCAATTCTTCCGCAACGTGGAGTACGGCGTGGTGTTCTACGGGGCTGGTGAGGATGCGGCGAACGCCCAAATCGCGAACAGCACCTTTGAGGGCCCAGTTGTCTGCCTCCGTACCGCCGGAAGTGAAGATGATTTCGCCCGGAGTACACCCCACCAAGGAAGCAATTTCCTTGCGAGCGGTCTCCACCAAGGCCCGCGCCTTTCTTCCCTCAGCATGGGTTGAACTGGGATTGCCAAAGGTGTCCAAGACGTCGATCAAGACGGCCTTCACCTCGGGGTCCAAGGAAGTTGTGGCGGCGTTGTCAAAATAAACCATGCGGAAAATCTTAGTCAAAAATTAATGCTCGTGGTGAACCTATCTATTCAGCAAATGCGGCAATGAATCGATCGGCAAGGGCGTCGGCTTCTGTTTGGGAGGGAGCTTCGGTGTAAATGCGCACAATGGGCTCCGTGTTGGACTTGCGCAAGTGCACCCAAGATTCTTGAAAATCGATTTTTACCCCGTCCACAGTGGTTACCCGTTCCTCTTTGTACCGGTCTGCAATGCGCGCCAAGGCAGCGTCAACGTCTGCTGCGGGGTCCAATTCGGCCTTCTTTTTGGCCATGAAATAAGCCGGATAGCCGCGCCTTAGGGCACTCACCGTTCCACCTTGGTAGGCCAAATGGGTCAGGAACAAAGCAATACCCACCAGCGAGTCGCGACCGTAGTGCAATTCCGGGTAAATGATTCCTCCGTTTCCTTCGCCGCCAATAACGGCGCCTAATTCTTTCATGGTCTCCACCACGTTTACCTCTCCGACGGCCGAAGCGCGGTACAGGCACTGGTGCACCAGGGCTACGTCCCGGAGGGCGCGCGAAGAACTTAGGTTGCTCACGGCCGGGCCGGGGGTGCGGTCCAAAACGTAATCGGCAACGGCCACCAAAGTGTATTCCTCGCCAAACATCTCGCCCGTTTCGTCGATCAAGGCCAGCCGGTCCACGTCCGGATCCACCACGATGCCCAAATGCGCCCCTACCGCGGGCACCAACCGGCAAATCTCGCCCAGGTGTTCCTTCAAGGGCTCAGGATTGTGCGGAAATTGCCCATTGGGAGCGCAATAGAGCTCCTCTACCTCGCAACCGAGGGCGTCCAGGAGCAACGGAACGGCGATGCCTCCGGTGGAGTTGACGGCATCCACTACAATCTTGAATTTGCACGCGCGAATGGCGGGCACGTCCACCAACGGCAACTGAAGAACCGCCTCAACGTGGCGTTCCATGGCATCGTAGACGGTGGTTTTGGTGCCCAATTCCTGCACTTCCACAAACGAGTACTCTTGGGTGGCAACGCGCTCCAAAAGTGCCTGACCGTCCGCGGCAGAAATAAATTCACCGCGGTGGTTGAGGAGTTTCAGTGCGTTCCAATTGACGGGGTTGTGACTGGCGGTCAAGATAATTCCGCCTTGAGCTCCTTGCGTCACCACCTCCATTTCCACCGTGGGGGTGGTCGAAAGGTCCAAATCAATGACATCTATGCCCAAAGCCAAGAGGGTATTTTCCACCAAACCTTGCACAAAAGGACCCGACGGACGTGCGTCCCGCCCAAGAACCACTTTAATTCTGCCAGTTGACGCATAGGTTTCTTTCAACCAGCTGCCGTAGGCCGCTGCAAAAGCAACGGCATCCACGGGCGTGAGCGCTTGGCCTGGCTGTCCGCCGATGGTACCGCGAATGCCGGAAATGGATTTAATGAGGGCCATGGTGGGTGGACTGTTGGGGTCTTGATTGCAAAATTACGGGACAGTTGGCGGATGTTGACAAGGTTGTGGAAAACGTTTTACCAAAATAGCCGACCTTTGCATTAATTATCACGTAGTTTAGTACCATGCACGAAGCCGAAGAACAGGCCCTTATTCAACGATTTGAGCACATGTTGCAAGAAGATGTGGTGGGCTTTTTTGATGTGGAAGAGTTTGAGCACATTGCTACGTATTATTTGGAAACGGGAGACTTCACCAAAGCACTAAAAGCTATTGAGTTTGGTTCCCACCAACACCCCTATTCTCCTTCTTTTGTGGTGAAACGTGCGCAGTACGCCGTGGCTACAGACCGTCTGGACGAGGCCGAACAATTCTTGAACCACGCGGAGTCCTTGGACCCCACCAACGCAGACGTCCACGCCACTCGGGGTCTGCTCTTTGCCAAGCAAGGACGCCCGGAAGAGGCCATACGGTGCCTGAAAAAAGCCATTCGAACCGCTGAAGACCCCGTTGGTATCTGGATTCAATTGGGTGGAATTTACCAGAGTTTAGGACGTTACGAGGAAGCAATTAAGTTTTTCAAGCAGGTCTTGGACGAAGAACCGTCGGACGAGAATACCTTGTACAACTTGGCCATTTGCTACGACTCCATGGACCAAGGGCATAAAGCCGTGGAGTGGTTTCACGCGTTCATCCAAAAGCATCCGTACAGCGAGACGGCCTGGTACCACTTGGGCATCACCCATTCTCGCCTGCGAAATCCAGAAGAGGCCCTGAAATCATTGGACTATGCGTTGCTGATTGACGATCAATTCACGGCTGCTTACTACGAAAAAGCACGGCTATTGGAGCGTTCTGAGCGTTTTGCGGAAGCCGCGGCCGTGTACGAATTGTCCTTGGAAGGAGACGAGGAAAGCGGTTATGCCCACTTTCGGTTGGGCAACTGCCTCCGCATGATGGAGCAATTAGAAGGAGCCAACGAGCATTTTCGCAAAGCCATTGAATTGGATCCGGAATTGGACGAAGCACACCTGGAGCTGGCCCTAATGCTCAGCGACCAAGGTCGCTTTTTTGAGTCGCTCCACCACATCAAAAAAGCCTTGACCTTGGAGTCTGAAAATCCGGACTACCACTTGGTTGCGGCAGACATTTACAAACAGATGGGGTTGTTGCAGGAGGCGGAAAATCGCTACCGAACGGTGCTGTACACCCTCAAAATGGCCGATCCAGACCTCTACATGGACTACGCCGAATTGCTTTTGGACATGGAGCAAGTGGACTTGGCCTACAACACCCTATTGGAGGCCCTCTTGGCTTTTCCGGATTCCGAAGCGCTGCACGCGGTGTACGTGGGCTACCTGCTCTCATCCAACGACTGGGACGAGGCTCTTGCCTGGTTGGAACGCGGCATGCTCTTAAACGCTGCCGAAATGGGCGCTTTGTTGCTGGAGTACTTCCCCCACTTGCGCGAAGATGCCCGATTGATGGAAAAACTGGGGCCCTATGCGCCTCCGCTTGCTTAAATTCTGACCCATGAAAAAATCCTTGATCTTGGTGGCCAAAGGCTTGGCCATGGGGGCTGCTGATGTGGTACCCGGTGTATCTGGCGGTACCATCGCATTTATATCCGGCATTTACGAGACCTTGTTGGCCTCCATCTCTGCAGTTAATTTTTCGTTGCTCGGAACCTTCAAAAAGGAGGGCATTCCCGGCGTTTGGCGCGCAGTAAACGGAAACTTTTTACTTCCCTTACTCAGCGGAATTGCCATCAGTATCTTGAGTTTGGCCAAGGTGGTCACCTACCTGATGGACCACCATCCCATTGGCATTTGGTCTTTCTTTTTTGGATTGGTATTGGCCAGTATTGTGCTGGTGGTTCGCATGATACGGGTTCCCAACGGCACGGTATGGGTTGCAGGCGCAGCCGGTGCGGTACTCGCCTACTGGATCACCACATTGACCCCTGGAAACGCCGCAGACCTGTCGTATGGATACTTGTTTTTTTGCGGATTCATCGCGATTTGCGCCATGATCCTTCCGGGCATCAGCGGAAGCTTCATTTTGGTGCTCCTGGGAGCATACCGTTTTGTTCTGGACAGTTTGCACGAACGGAATTTGGCGGTGATTGGTGTTTTTGCCGCCGGTGCTTTCATTGGAATTACCAGCTTTTCCCACGTATTGAAGTGGCTTTTTGCGCGCTTCCACGACGCCACGGTGGCTTGCTTGGCCGGCTTTATGCTCGGTTCCTTGGCTAAGGTATGGCCCTGGCGTACCGAAGGTGCCGTTGACGGACCGGATGCCCCGTGGAATTGGGTGGATAAGGATCCTCTGTGGCTCACGGCCTTCGGGCTGGCTGCTCTGGGAGCCTTGCTCGTGCTCGGTTTGGAATACTGGGGCAGTCGTCGTGCCCAATCCTGATCCAGAGGTGCTGTTGGGCTTGATGGGGCACCCCATTGGGCATTCGCAATCCCCTCGTTTGATGGAAGGTTTTGCGCGAGCGGAACAACGTTCGAACATAAGATATGTGCTGTGGGACCTCCCGGCTTGGCCCTCATCGCGTCTGGAATGGTGGGAATCTGCGGGCAAACCCCGGGGCTGGAACGTCACCATTCCGTTCAAACAGAGTATTTTCCCTTGGCTCGATGCCCAAACGGACAGCGCGAAAGCGGTAGGGGCCGTCAACACGGTAGCCGTGATGCCCGACGGTTCTTGGCTGGGGCACAACACCGATGCCGACGGTTTTTGGGAAGCGTTGCACGAAGTTCCCAACCTACCTGCCACCGGACGAGCCCTTTTGTTGGGCGGAGGGGGAGCAGCTCGCGCCGTTCATTACGCCTTGACGTCCCGCGGTTGGGTGGTCGAAACCGCCATTCGTCGCCCGAACGAACCCTGGATGGGAGAAACCGTCGCTTGGGACAGCCTGCTGCAGGTAGACCTCAATCGATTTCAATTGGTGGTTAACGCTACCCCGTTGGGGAGTCCATCAGCTCCCAATGAATCACCTCTAATCAATTGGGAATGCGTCAATTGCAGCATTCACTTAATGGATTTAGTGTACACACCGTCGCCCACCCGACTGATGCAGTTGGCCGCCCAACAGGGCTGGACCGTGCAAGACGGTAGCGGCATGTTGCGGCAACAAGCGAAAAAAGCCTGGGATTTTTGGAAATCTTCCGGGGTTATTCCCGAAATTTAGGCCCTATTTCAAAGACCATGGACGATCTTAACCGCCCCCAGGAAGGGGAAGTACTGCCCACCGAGGCTTTAGAGGCCGCTAACGTTGGAAACGAATCCGGAACGACGGTTGACGCCGCTTCGGATTTTGACGCTCTACCAACCGAATCAGCGGTACCTGCCGTCGTGGAAGTAGCTGAAGAACAGGTAACTGCTGCCGAAACGTCCCCATCGGAGCATCTAAGTGAAGCGGAATCTGCCGATGTTTTGGCGACCTTGGAATTACCCTCCTACGCCGATTGGGAAACCGAAACACTTTTGACTGAGGCCAAGACGCATTTAAGCACTCGTTCTTTGGAAGAATTGCGCGCAGTGTGGCCCGCCCTGAGGAGCATCTTAGATCTTCGCTTTAACGAAACACGCCAACACGCGTTGGAGGCGTTTACCGCCGAAGGCGGTGTGGCCATGGATTTCCGGTACGAATCAGCCGATTTTTTGCGGTGGAAGGATTTGTCCCAACAGTACCGGAACAAACGCGCCGCTTGGAAGCAAGAGGAAGACCAACGGCTGAACATCAATTTGAAGAC
>CAMBEZ010000004.1 GCA_945865885.1 Owenweeksia hongkongensis DSM 17368 | reverse complement strand
GCGGTGAGGGCGGGATTCGAACCCGCGGTACACTTGCGCGTACGTCAGTTTAGCAAACTGGTGGTTTCAGCCTCTCACCCACCTCACCTTTTACTGCCGAACGGCTTGATTCGGAGCCCTGTAAAAATCACTAAAATCCATACGGGAGTGCAAATATACACCGATTTCGGCAATTAAGAAATTCCACGCGAGTCGTACCTTCGCGTTCATCCTGTTGACGTATAAAATGCAAAAATCATGAAAGAAGTTGTTGTCGTTTCCGCCGTCCGCACCCCCATTGGAAGTTTTGGAGGCGCCTTATCCTCCGTTACTGCAACCCAACTGGGCGCTGTGGTCATTCGGGCTGCGGTGGAACGCGCTGGTGTTGATCCCCAATCCATTGACGAAGTGTTGATGGGCTGCGTGCTGCAAGCCAACTTGGGCCAGGCACCAGCACGGCAGGCCGCTTTGGGCGCTGGCTTGGGCAACAACACCCCCAGCACTACCGTCAACAAGGTTTGTGCCTCAGGCATAAAAGCCGTAATGATGGGAGCACAAGCGATTGCGTCCGGCAACGCAGAAATTGTTGTGGCCGGCGGCATGGAAAACATGTCCCAAGTACCTCATTATTTGGGGACCGGTCGGACCGGCGTAAAATTGGGCAACTTGACATTGATCGACGGTTTGGTCAAAGACGGCTTAACCAATGTGTACGACCAAAACCATATGGGTGTTTGCGCCGATTTGTGCGCGTCGGAAAAAAAGTATACCCGCGAACAGCAGGACGCCTTTGCCATTGAGAGTTACGAACGAAGCGCAGCAGCCTGGAACGGTGGTCGATTTGCCTCGGAAGTGGTTCCGGTGGTGGTGAAAGACCGCAAAGGAAACGAAGTGGTAGTGGACCGCGACGAGGAATACACGCAGGTGGACTTTTCAAAAATCCCAGGTCTGCGACCGGTGTTCCAAAAGGACGGAACCGTGACGGCTGCGAATGCTTCCACGCTCAACGACGGGGCGGCAGCCCTGGTGTTGATGAGCCGAGAAAAGGCCACTGAATTGGGTATTAAACCATTGGCCGTAATTCGCGGCTATGCCGATGCTGCACACGAGCCTGAGTGGTTTACCACTGCTCCTGCGGTGGCGGTGCCCAAGGCCGTAGCAAAGGCTGGATTGAGCATGGCAGACATTGAATACTACGAACTCAACGAAGCATTTTCCGTGGTGGGTTTGGTGAACCGAGACCTCATGGGCATTGCCGCAGATCGCTGCAACGTCAACGGTGGAGCTGTTTCTTTGGGGCACCCCCTGGGAGCCAGTGGAGCACGTATTTTGGTAACTTTAATCAACGTTTTGGAGCAAAAAGGAGCGCGCTACGGTGCGGCAGGCATTTGCAACGGCGGTGGCGGCGCTTCTGCGCTGGTTCTGGAACGGATGGCGTAATTTAGTCCCACGTCTACTAACCCAATCCACTGCATGAAGTTTGGCTTGTGTCCTTTGAGCGCTGTTCCCATGCGAAGCGAACCGAGTCACCGTTCGGAAATGGTGAATCAGATGCTCTTTGGCGAGGCGTGCTCGGTGGTGGACGAGCAGGATGAATGGGTACGCATTCGGTTGGCGCACGACGGTTACGAAGGCTGGTTGTTGCGCGTGCAACTGCTTCCTTTGGAAGAGGATGCATACCAAGTATACTGCAGCGCACAGCCCGGGATGGTAGGCGATACGGTTGAGCTGCTGGAACACGAATCGCGTGCCACCAAGGCGCGCGTTTTGTTGGCCGGAAGCTATTTGCCGGGATACGACGCAGCCAGCGGACGGGTCACCTTGGGAACCCAAACGTATTTTTTCAACGGTCGGTTGGCGGAACCCGCCCGGTCCCGCGAGGAATTGTTGCTGCAAGCGTATCTATTCTTAAACGCACCTTACCAGTGGGGCGGCCGTTCGCTTTTTGGTTTGGACTGCAGCGGTTTTACCCAGATGGTGTACCGATTGGCGGGTGTTTCCTTGTTGCGGGATGCGTCCCAGCAAGCAACTCAAGGAGAAACCCTCAGCTTTTTGGAGGAGTCCCTACCGGGCGACTTGGCCTTTTTTGACAACGACGAGGGGCGCATTACCCATGTGGGCATTTTGGTGCGTCCAGATCAAATCATTCATTGTTCTGGCCAGGTTCGGCTGGACGGCATTGATCAGCATGGGATTTACAATTTTGAACTCCGGAAACACACGCATCGGCTGCGACTCATCAAGTCCGTGGTGTCTTTGCCCATATGACGCTGGAGTGGATTGAGGTGCGCTGATTGTTTGGTGCCAAACCTTAAGTGAACCTGCTCTCGGCAGACCAATGCTTTACCGAGGCGGACGAACACTTCCCGCAGGACGCGGTTGTGCTGGGCGCGCCGGGCGGGCATTCCATTTTTCGGTTAAAAACTGAACCTCTATTTTTAGGGAATCGGTGCGCTTTTGAAGGAGCTGCTCGGCTTGCTGAGCGGCAACTAAATCCATGCGAAGCAAATCCCGCAAAACGGATTCGCGCTGCACCAAACCCGCCAAAGTATCCGCCCTTCGAGACTGATCCTGCACCACAATAAGTAATGAATCCCGCTCTTTAGACAAGGCATGAACCGTCGAATCCAATTGTTCCAGGCCGTTCTTCAGCAGCCCTAATTCACTGGACCCCACCACAATGCGGGAAACCAGATTAAGGCTATCTTGCTCCCAACGAAGCGCACGGGCCTGATCTGACAAAAGGTGCTGCTGCGGAATGCACCCCACCAGCAAAAAGGAGGCCACCGTGCAGAGGCCGGCCCAACGAGCCACATTCCGGAGGGTGTTAAAGTGCATTTCCATAAGGCAAATATAGGTACTACCTTCGGGCATGCTTTTGATCGACGTCCGTTCTCCGTCGGAATTCCAACAGGGCCATGTCCCCGAGGCGGTATCCCTTCCTTTGTTTGACGATGCCGAACGCCACGCGGTGGGGTTGTGCTATGCCGAACAAGGCCAAGATGCTGCCGTGCGTTTGGGGTTGTCCTTTGTTGGGCCCAAAATGCATTCGCTGGTGGCATTTGTGGATGAGCTTTGCGGCGGAACGCGCGAAGTAAGTATTTACTGCTGGCGCGGCGGCATGCGCAGCGGCTCCGTGGCTTGGCTTCTGGGCACCGCCGGCTATCGGGTAAACCGTTGGAAGGGTGGCTACAAAGTCTACCGCAATCGGGTCTTGGCAGAACTAGGCCTACCCCGCCCCTACCGTGTTCTAACGGGACACACCGGCGTTGGAAAAACGGAGGCCTTGGCAACAATTTCCGACGCTGGACTGCAGGTATTGGATTTGGAACGTTTGGCCAACCACCGCGGCTCCGCCTTTGGACACGTTGGTTTGGGGGCTCAACCCACCAGCGAACAGTTTGAGAATTACCTGGCTGCTGAATTGGCAACCCTGGATCCCATCCGCCCCATTTGGGTAGAGGACGAATCCCAGTCCATTGGACGCGTTTGGCTGCAGCCCAATTTTTTCAAATTGCTTCAAAATGCACCGCGTTTGGAATTGGTTCGATCTGCCGAAGAACGGGCACAGTTGTTGGCCCGCATTTACGGAGAAGCGCCCGCCGATCAATTGAAAAACTCGTTTACGAGGTTGGCGCGCAAAATTGGCGGCCAGTGGGTGCCCGTAGCCCACCAAAAAATTGACGAAGGGCAACTGGCTGAGGCAGCAGCTTTGGCACTGCGCTACTACGACAAAACCTACGCCCATAGCATGGCGCGAACGGAAACCACCGTGCAGCATCGATTGGATTTGACCGGACTTTTGCCGGATCAAGCTCAATCGGCCTTGTTGGAGGCCGTGACCGCATTTTAACCCCACCCCAGCAAATTCCACCGTGAATCCTATCCAGACGCAAGAATCCGAATCCATCCGACTGACCCAGTACAGCAAGGGCTCTGGGTGCGGCTGCAAAATGGCTCCCGCCGCCCTGAAAAGTGTGTTGGGTGCGTCGTTTTCCAACAACACCGAAGACCTGAAGCGCGCCTCCCAATCCCTCCTGGTGGGGCACGGTGAGGCAGACGACGCTGCGGTAGTAGACCTGGGCAACGGCACCGGCCTGGTGTGCACCACGGATTTCTTTGGCCCGCTGGTGGACGACGCCTATCAATTTGGCCGAATCGCAGCAACCAATGCCCTTTCCGACGTGTACGCCATGGGCGGAAAACCGCTCGTGGCCTTGGCCGTTTTGGGCTGGCCGGTGGACGCACTTCCCACGGCCCTTGCGGCGGAGGTGCTGCGCGGTGGCCGGGACGTTTGCACGGAGGCGGGAATTGCGTTGGGGGGTGGGCACAGCGTGGACAATCCAGAGCCCCTATTTGGCTTGGCCGTTACCGGTTTGGTGGATTTAAAGAACTTAAAAAGAAACGGCGGCGCCTTGCCGGGCGACTCCCTGTACCTCACCAAGCCTTTGGGAACGGGCATGGTGGCCTCTGCCATCAAAAAAGGCCTGTCAACGCCGGAAGATCTTCAGTGGCTGCTGCGTACGGCACAGACCTCGAATCAATTTGGAGCGGTATTGGGCACCTTTCCGGGGGTACACGCCCTCACGGACGTCACCGGTTTTGGTTTGGGCGGTCACTTGCTGGAAATGCTGAACGCCAGCGACGGAACCCGTGCGGAATTGGACTGGTCTTCTTTGCCCACGTTACCGGCGGAACGGTTGACGGCCTTGGCTGCTGCTTTTTGCATGCCGCAGAACACCACGCGCAATTTCACCGCAAACGCTGCCGACTTCCCCACCCTGTCCGGGCCGGAGTTGATGCTCCTCTTTGATCCGCAAACCAGTGGCGGATTGTTGGCTGCCGTTGCTCCCGAAGCGGAGGACGCCGTGGTACAAGCCGCCCGGGAAGCGAACCAGCTGTGGGTGAAAATAGGGACCGTGCGCGCAGCATCCCCGGACCAAAAACGCGTGGAAATTCTCCGCTAATTCGCTGCGGTGCACCGCACTTCCTTAGAAATTGACGTCCGTCCGGTCGCTCAGCTTTTGCACCTCGCCGGTGGAAGGCCGGTGCCCTAGGACGGCGGGAATGGTTCTGCTGCAGTGGCGAGACCACAAACCGTAGGCGTTCGCACCGGTTTCCAGAAGCACCAACCAATCGCCTTCGTGGAGTTCCGGAAGTTGTGCCTTGCGCGCTACGTAGTCGCCCGCAAAACAAAGGGGTCCGGCTATGTCGTAGGGCTGCAATTGGGTGTTGGCATTGGGCGTGCCGTCGGCATTCAATGGCACCAAAGGGAATGGACGGGGTGCGGTGTAGGCATCGCGGAGGAACAAGTCCGCTCCCACGTGTAGGTAAGCTACGGAAGCAGCATCCGTGCGGGGCAATACGTATTCCAATCGACTGACGGTCCAGCCGGCGTGGGCATGGACCCACTGCCCAAATTCCGTATGCCATGCAAACTGAGCCCGTTCCACTGGGGTGGTGTTCTGGAAAAATTCGTCGGCATAGCGGCGCATACCGTCCCAAGGAGACGCCGGCAAACCACCGCCAATATCGATCCAGTCCAAAAGCGCCAATCCCAATTGCTGGCGTTCTGCGTTGGCTTCTTGTGCCAATTCCAAAACCAAGCGGATGGCCTTTATTTGTGCGGGTAAATCGGTAATTTGGGAACCGCTGTGGAGGTGCAGCCCGGAAATCGGATACGTACGCAAGGCGTCTAAAATTTGCGCGCGTTGCGTTAAGGAAATGCCAAATTTGGAGGCATTGGAACTGACGTGGAACAAAGCCGGAGATCCGGTGTGCACTTCTGGATTGATGCGCAGCCCCAAGCGGTAGTTGGGTTTTTGAGGATGTCGCGGCAATTCTTCCAAGGCATTGGCGTTCACCAACAAACCGGGAGTATTTTGCTGCAACCAGTTCAATTCTTCCCGCGTTTTCACGGGCGAATCAAAAACGATTTTGTGGGGCGCACATCCGGCCTCCAGTCCACGCTTTACTTCTTCCAAGGAGGCTGCTTCCAAGCCAAAGCCCTGTTGGACCAAATAGCGCAATACGCCCGCATGAGGTTGGGACTTTATGGCCACCGCGTGCTCCAATTGGGGCCATTCTTCCCGCAAAAAATTCAAGCGATGGTCCAACACGTCCCAATCCACAAAAAGTGCAGCGGTGTCGTTTGTGCGGTCCAATAATCCCGTTTGCCAGGCCTGTTGCAGGGCTTTAGCGGTGCTTTGCCCCTCGGTCTTCATGCGCCAAAAAGCTTTTGGGTGAATTCCTCCAACAGCTCAACCAAACGGTAATCGTTGGTCAAATCGAGCTTTTCTTTTTCCAATTGTTTGCGCACATTGTAGGAACCAATGGCCAGGCGGATGAACGATCGCTCGCCGTATTGAACGGGCTGGCCAATGAATACGTTGGTGTAACCTTCCAATCCGGTCACTTGCGCATTGACCAATTCGGAGAACAGGGTTTTCAATTGCGCGTTGTCCAAGTACCCACCCGACACTTTGACCCGAAAGGACAAGATGCTGTCGTTGGTGAGGGACTGATCCGGCATCAGTTCAAAATACGGTGAGGATTGAAGCCTTTCGCTGATGGCCAAGTTCCAAGAACGTATTAGGGCGTTGGATTCTTCCGCGGGCCACTGGGCGTACGCCTCCATTTCGTCCAGGGCAACGTGCCAACGCAAGCGAAGGCCGTCGTTCTCGCGCGGTTTCAATTGGGCGCGCATGGCGGGCAAATTTGCGGGGAAATCGTAGGACGAAAACAGTCGGTGGAAATAAGAAACGGGGGTGAAATCAGCTACTTGACGCAGTTTTTCCGTCCACGAACGCGGAACCAGCAACGCACCGCAAAACGGCGGAGCCTGGAAAAACTTGGAACCGGTGATCATGACCATGACCCCCTTTTTCAACAGATTGTGAACCAGCGCGTTGTCCGTTCGGAATTGGCACATGTCCACCACCCACATGACGTCTGCATCTACTTCGTCCACGATGTTCAAATCATCTACAATCCCGGACTTGGATCCAAAAACGAGGTTGCCGATGAGGGCCGCGTTGGGATTTTGCGCAACGATGCCTTTGATGACCTCTTTCCGGTCCACGATCCGGCCGTCGTCCCCCCGAGCCGCGAGGTAGTCTACCCGTGCCGTGAGGTGGGGGTGCAGGAGTTCGTCCTTGGGAACGCGTTCGCCAAATTGATTGAATTCCGCGTAGTACTTGGCTTCTGCAGCCAATTTGGATCCGGAACCCAATTCTTCGGGGCACGAAACAATGTTCACGATGGGCTTGTTGGGCTGCAGCAGCGCCTGAAAGAGCAACGGCAAGTACATCATGTCGCTTCCGCTGGGACCAAAAAACACGTCAAATTCGTCCTCTGGAGAAAAAAGGGACCGTATCCGACCGGCTTGCTCCGCCAACAAAGATTCGTACAAGCGGCGCGGATACGACGAAAGAAATGCATTCGCTGAATTCAGACCGCTGGCCGTGAGGGTTCCGCAGGTGCAACTTCCTCGTTGAAACAAACCTTCGCTCTGCCCAGGATTGAGAAAATACTTATTTCTGCCTGTTTCCGAATGCGTGAAAATGCGTTCATCGCATCCGGACACCAGAACCTCTTGCAGGGAACGTGCGGGTCTGGGATACTGGTTCATGGGCGTAGATTAGGGTGCAAAATTACGACGGAATGCGCCGCAATCGGTGCACTTTTCCAGCGTGAAAAACGGTGATCCAGACGTGGTGGGAATCGTGGACCAAGCGAATGGGGTGTTCAAACGACCGCACTCCCTTGGGGCATGCATACAATCCCTCAAACTCGTGGGCTCCTTTAGAATCAATGCGTTGCATGCGGAGTCCCTGGGGGACCGGTTCTAGGGCGTGCCAAGCACCTTCGCCCAAGCCACCCAACCACTGCGCATCGGAAGGTACGGACGCGGGTCGCTGAGGTTCTAGAACATGTCCCAAAATGGAATCGTTGCGCAAGGCGCCAGCATGCTTTTTGGACATGGCCTTCAAAAGCCCGCTTGCCAAACTGATCAAGGCTTTCAGTCGATTGGGTTTGTACGTTTGAACAACCCCTTCGAAAATTTGAAAACAAACCCCTTCGGTAGCGGCGGCAGAAACATTGTGCGCCGGAGCCGGCTTGTAGCTGATGGGCCAACGCAGTTTACCACGAACCTTGTGGTTTCTGGGCAAAGAGGCTCGAATAGCGTCGGAGACGAAGCGGGAACAATTGGTGTGGTTGCGGCTCAATCCCCCGTAGCGTTGGTACCCTTCTTCTTGCAATCCTTTGCAAAAATCTATGATTTCCGCATAATCTACACCGCGGCAAACGGACAGCAACAGCGGTCCGTCGCCGTGGGTATCTGCACCACGGGCTTCCAGGGCAACGCCCAGTTCGTCTGGATTTAAGAGGACACCGTCGTCGGACCAACGGGCCAGTGCCGGAAAGGAAACCTTGGGATCCGTCTCGGCACTGCGCACACGCCCAAACGGCCGCGGGGTAATGTACCGGCCAAAATCATAGTATTCCACCTCCGGGCGATTGATTTGCACCACCGCCATCGCAGCATGCCCCACGCGAAGGTTGGTGTTGCGCACCAAGCCCAGGCGCTTCAAGAAGCGAATAATCTTTTCCTCGCCGCGGGCGGTGGTTTCTGGCCAAGCCAAAACCAAAACAACGCTGCGATAATCCCTTTCCCGTTTCATTGCGCCAAATGTCGGATAAATAGTACTTTTGGCGACTATGGTCAAAACAATTGTTGGTTTGGTGGTGGGGTTGGTGGCCTTCACAGCACTGGTTTACGGTGTTCAAATGCCTGATTTTCGGGCAGAACAAGTGGATTTACTCTATCGGCTGACGGGGGTGTACCTGACCGTTGCCGCCTTGTGCTTTCTCCTGGGTGAGGCAACCGGCAACTACAGCCAAGTGGATAAATTGTGGAGCATTATTCCTTTGGTTTATGCCTGGATGGCCGCATCTGCTAGTGATTTTGCACCGCGTCCTACGCTGATGGCTGCATTGGTTACCTTGTGGGGAGCAAGGCTGACCTTCAATTTTGCCCGACGGGGTGGCTACTCCTGGATTCCTTGGAAGGGCGACGAAGACTACCGTTGGTCGCTTTTGCGTGCGAACCCCGCATTCAACCGCCCGTGGAAGTGGTCGCTGTTCAACCTCTTCTTCATTTCCCTGTACCAGCAAGGCCTTATCCTCCTTTTTACCCTGCCCATTGTGTACGGATGGACGGCCGACGGTTCTGCGCTTTCCGCAACCGATTGGTTGTTGGCCCTTTTGGTTGTGGTATTGGTTGTCCTTGAATTCACAGCGGACCAACAGCAATGGAACTACCAGGAAGAAAAGCACCGTCGACGGAAAGCCGGTGAGGACCTGGGCGATTTCTACGGCGTTGGTTTTACCCACTCCGGTTTGTGGCGTTGGATGCGCCATCCCAACTACGCCTGCGAACAAGCCATTTGGATTGTATTTGCTGCTTTTGCTGCAACGGCAACCGGTTTGTGGCTCACCCCAGCCTGGTTGGGTGCAGCGCTGTTGGTGGTTTTGTTCAACGGCAGTGCGAATTTTAGCGAAGGCGTCACTGCGGAGAAATACCCAAAATTTGCTGCGTACCGCGAGAAAACCGGGAAGTTCTTGCCGAAATTTTGGTAATCCAGCTTCTTCGGGTTCCAGTGACTCAGGTCACAGGTGATCACCTAGATTCCGAAGACTTTTGCACCAGCGGTGTGAATCACTCCACCGGTGCGCCGGTGAACGGCAAAAAGTTGAACTGACGGATGATGATTGTACTGGGATACTTGGCCTCGCTGCTGATTGGTCTTTCTTTGGGATTGTTGGGCAGTGGCGGCTCCATTTTGACTTTGCCGGTATTGGTTTATTTGTTTCAGGTGGAACCCGAAGCAGCCACGGCTTATTCCCTAGTGATTGTGGGTACTACTGCGTTGGTGGGGGTTTTGCCCAGAGCCTTTAAAGGAGAAGTAGACTTTGGAACTGCGTTGTTGTTTGGACTCCCGTCCATTGCTGCGGTGTATGCCACCCGCGCCTGGTTGATGCCGGCACTGCCGGATCAGTGGGGGCCCGTTACCAAAAGCCAAGGATTGATGCTGCTGTTTGCGGTATTAATGGTGCTCGCGGCACGCGGCATGCTCAAAGGCAAAAAGGTCCAAACCGTAAAAAAAGACTTAAGCCCTGCGGCCAAGGCCGCAATTGTCCTGGGAGAAGGTGCCGGCGTTGGCGTCCTCACCGGTTTGGTGGGTGCCGGCGGGGGATTCTTGATCATCCCGGTACTGGTTTTGGTGACCGGTTTGGAAATGAAGCGCGCAATAGGCACATCCTTGCTCATCATAGCCGCAAAATCATTGATTGGATTTACCGGTGATTTGAACCACTTGAATACGGACTGGTTCTTTTTGGGGCGTGTGGTATTAGTTGCCTTGGTTGGTTTGGTGGTGGGTACCTTTGCTGCACAAAAGATTCCGTCGCAAAAACTTCAAAAGGGCTTTGGCTACTTTGTACTTGCCATGGGGCTCTTTGTACTGACCAAGGAGTTGTTCTTTAGTTGATCTAATCCAATATAGCTAGTTGCCATGACTGTTGAGCAAATTTACACGGGCTGTTTGGCCCAAGGTGCTTACTACATTGCCTCCGAAGGCGAGGCAGTTGTGATTGATCCACTGCGTGAGTCTGCTCCGTATTTGGAGCGTGCGGAGCGCGACGGTGTTCGCATCAAGTACGTTTTGGAAACGCATTTTCACGCGGATTTTGTTTCCGGTCACGTTGCTTTGGCTGAAAAAAGCGGCGCCACCATTGTGTACGGCCCCAACGCACAGCCGGACTTTCCTTTTCACAGCGCGCAACACGAAGAAATTCTGAAAGTAGGTAAGGTCTCCATCGTGGTTTTGCATACTCCGGGTCACACCATGGAATCCACGTGCTACTTGCTCCGGGACGAAAACGGTAAGGACACCGCTTTGTTTTCCGGCGATACCTTGTTTTTGGGGGACGTTGGACGTCCCGATTTGGCCCAAAAGGCAGCACACTTGACCTTAGAGCAGCTCGCAACATCCTTGTACCGCTCTTTGCGGGAGGTGTTGATGCCACTGGCGGACGACGTTACCGTGTACCCAGGCCACGGTGCCGGGAGTGCGTGTGGAAAAAACATGAGCAAAGAAACCGTCGGCACCCTGGGCGAACAAAAGGCCACCAACTACGCCTTGCGTTCGGACATGTCGGTAGCCGAATTTGTGCGCGAGGTAACGGACGGTTTGATGCCTCCTCCCGCGTACTTCCCATTGAACGTTGCCTTGAACAAAAAAGCCATTCCGGGATTTGAAGAATTGATGGCCGAACACGGCAAAGCCTTTGACCCCGAGGCCTTTGAGGCCATGGCCGAACACATGGAAGCCTTGGTTCTGGATACGCGCGACGCGGAATCCTTCGCCAATGGACACATTCCCGGTTCCATCAACATCGGTTTGGACGGACAATTTGCTCCTTGGGTGGGCGCCTTGATCTCAGACATTCAGCAAAACATTTTGGTGGTTGCCGCGGAAGGCCGAGAAGAAGAGAGCATCAAGCGTTTGGCGCGCGTAGGTTACGACCGAGTGCTGGGTTTCTTGGAAGGTGGTTTTGCGGCATGGCAGTCCGAAAAACGCGATTTTGACACCGTAAAACGCATCAACGCGGACGAGTTGGCTGCAGTATGTTCCTCCAACCCAACCGCAACGGTGTTGGATGTTCGCAAAACGTCCGAAAATTACTCCGAGCGACTGCCGTCGGCCATCAACTTGCCGCTGGACGACCTAAACGTGCGTTTCAACGAGTTACCAGAAGCCGACACCCTGTACATCCATTGCGCCGGCGGATACCGTTCCATGATTTTTGCCTCCATCCTGAAGAGCCGTGGGGTACACAACCTTGTGGACGTGCGCGGCGGCTTTGGCGCCATCAAAAATGCTGGATTACAAGAGGTAACCGCTTACGTCTGCCCCAGCACGATGCTGTAAACTTGGTTGGGACGCGTTTCGCGTCGGTACCTACAAAAGACCGAGCCGGCTCCGTTGGAGCCGGCTCGGTGCGTTTGGGCCTGCGCCCCACAAAAAAAGCCTCCTATTTCCGAACCCAAACGCGGGACTTGCCGCCGGCGAAGCCGATGCCCCCTTCCACATTGGAAAACGACGTTATGGGTTGCACAAACGGGTTGAATGAGCCTGCACCGCTCACCCGCTCTTGAGAGACCACCGCGCGGTACAGGTCTGAATCCCATTTCTCCACCGTAAAAACGATATCGTAACTGGACAATACAAAAAAATCGCCGTGCCCCACCTCAACGCGCACCTTGCGTTCACCGTTCGGTATTTCGTCTGCGTTCAAGGCGAGCCGGGCCGTACCCAGGCGCGAAAAAATGGCACCGTTCGTCTCCCACAACGGATCTTGAGATTCCAGGGAAAACACCACGCGTATGTTGGAATCCAGGGGCGGCCAAACGGTTGCAGCTCGGTTGTGTAGAAAGGCACGCACCACAAAGACCCCCGGGGTCCCATCGTCTTCAAATTCGAGTTCGTAGGTGGACCGACGGATCGGAAGCCAATCGTTGGGATCCGGTTCCACCGTAAACAAAGAATCCACCCGAACGTTGGCTGCGGAAGTGGGAACCGAAACCCGTGCTGTTGCCAACTCATCGTTCGCCGCAACTTCAACCTCCAAGATGTACTGGGTGCCTTCTTGTGGCATCCAAGGCGTGACGTACCACGCGCCCTGTAGGGAATCCGGTACGTACGTTCCCGTAGCCAACAACGTGCCGTCCTCGCCCGTCCAGCGCACCGATGCATCTGCCACGGGAGTGGGATCACCCTCCCCCATCAAGGTGGTGGAGCGCGTCACGTGCACCCACGCCGCCTTTCCCGGGTTGAGCTCGCTGTACACCGTGAGCATGCGGCTCGACGGATCGTCGAACGGGATTTCGCGTTTGCAGGCCACCAAAGACAGGGTTCCGGCCGAACCCAAGGTCAGCAACCGCATCAGGCGACGCCCGCGAAGAACGTCGAACTTAAAAAGAGAAGCCATAGGACACAGAAGGAATAATGGGGAACAAACTGTAGGCAAACAACTTGCGACCGGTGTTGGTGGTCTCAAACTGCAGCAGGAAAGGATTGATGCGGTTGTATGCGTTGTAAACAGAAAACACCCACTGGGATTTGCCCCAATCGGTGACTTTGGTTCGGGTAAACGACAGGTCCATGCGGTGGTAGGCGGGCTCCCGGAAATTGTTGCGGCTGGAAACGTACTCCGCCGTACCAAAAAATTGCTCAAAAGGGGAACCCGCATAGCGCGTTGTGGGCAAGGTAGTGGCGCGCCCGGTGCCGTACACCCAAACCATTCCGGCCGACCATTTGTCGTTGATGCGGTGGTTGACCACCAAACTGACGTCGTGCCGACGATCGTACGTAAACGGATACGGATTCCCACTGTTGACGGCGTCAAATTGGCGATTGGCCCACGCCAGCGTGTAGCCCAACCAGCCGGTGGTGTTCCCCTCCTTTTTCTCCAACAAAAGTTCGGTTCCGTAGGCCCATCCGCGCCCCGTGGTCACTTTGTCTTGCCAATCCACGTTGGCCGAAAAGAAGGTGGCTCCCTCTTTGTATTCGATCAAGTTCTGAAGGTCTTTGTAGTAACCTTCTACGCTTAAATTCAATCCATTTCGGAGTACGTGCGCATATCCAGCGGCCACTTGCCAGGCTTGCTGCGGGGCAATGCGGTCCGTGACGGGCACCCACAAATCCGTGGGCAATCCAATGGTCTGATTGGTCAAAAGGTGCAAAAACTGCGTCATGCGCACGGCCGAAGCCTTAAACGATGCATTTGCGTTGATCAAGTACCGAGCAGACCACCGCGGCTGCAAGGAAGAATAGGTGGAGGAACCCACTTGAAAGGTAGCCCAATGCAGGCCTGCGTTCATTTTTAAGCGTTTGGACAACGAGAAATCATCTTGTACGTACACCGAACTCTCCCAGGCGTAGTGCCTTTTGCTGCCGGAATTGGTGTCCAATGCCCCCCCGTTGCCAAAGTCAAATTCAAACGTTTGTATTCCCGGTTCAAACGTGTGGTGGGTGATGCCCGCCCCCATCTTGACCGTATGGCGGTTGTTGGGCAGCCAATCCGCGTCCCATTTGGCCCCGTAGTCCTCAATAAAACTGGAAAGTCCCAAGCGCAACTTTTGGTAGTCCCGGTTGCCGTCTGAATTGATGTATTCGTTTTCTTGGCTGACGTTGGTATTGAACCGATACCGGCTGTAGGTGGCGGTGGTGTTGGTAAATAAACGCGGATTGATGCGGTAGTTCCAACGGGCCGTGCCGATGCGGTTGCCCCAGTCCAAACCAAAATTGGTTTTTTCCGAGTATCGGGTACCGTCTTCGTCGGTTCCTTTGTTGCTGCCGTTTAAATACACCACGTCCGCGCCTTGGTAGTAACTGAGGTACAGCTGGTGGGCGTCGTTGAACCGGTGGTTGATCTTGCCGTTGAGGTCGTAGAAGTAGTAACCGCCGGAATTTCCGTCGTTGGTGGCGGCTACAAAAGGAGCCGCTAAGGCATCCAAGTAAGTGCGTCGGCCGCTGATGAGGTAGCTCGTTTTTTTGTTGAGGGGACCTTCCAGGGTAAGCCGGGAGGCAATGACCCCCACTGCCCCTTCGCCGTGGAATTCTTTTCGGTTGCCCTCTTTCATCCGGATGTCCAGTACCGACGACAGACGCCCGCCGTACTCCGCGGGAAAACCGCCTTTGATCAACTGCACGCTTTGGATGGCGTCGCCGTTGAAAATGCTGAAGAAACCAAACAAGTGGTTTACGTTGTAGACCGGAACGCCGTCGATCAGGATTAAGTTTTGGTCCGGACCGCCGCCGCGAACGTAGAAACCGGACGTGCCTTCGGTTCCTCCTTTCACTCCGGGAAGCAATTGCACCATTTTCAAGACGTCGGGCTCCCCAAACAACACCGGTAGGTTCTTGAGGGTGCGCATATTGAGGTTGATGGAGCTCATCTGGGTGCTGCGTTGGAGCGGCGCCTCCCGGGTGCCCACCACCGTTGCTTCGCGCAACACTTGCTGCACCGGAGCCAAGGCGAAAGTGTGCGAACGCGGGCTGCTGGACGCCCCAAACTTCACTTGCTCTGCCCCATACCCCACCGTTCCGGCCTGAAGACGTGCGGAATCCTGGCGGACAGTCAAGGAATAAAAGCCGTAGGCATTGGTGACCGTACTGGTTTTGGAAACCTTGTCGTGCACGTACGCGCCGATCAATCGTTCTCCCGTTTTCTGGTCTTCTACGTAACCAAAAAGGGTGGTGGAGCGCTGAGCCCATACCGGGCTCGTGCCAAACAAAAATGCGGCAACCGCAAAAATCGCAACGCGTACGTTCATCAATAAGTGTAAATTAGATGCGAACATAAAAGTCCAACCCTCCGCAAATAAGATGCCGTTGTTTGCAAAAAAGTTGCTTCCATGCAAAAAAAACTACTCCTTGGGGCTTTCGCCTTTGTATTTAGTCTACTAACTCCACTTGGAGCGCAAAATTTAACCACCGTAGTGCGCGGCACCGTGGTGGATGCAGATACTAAATTCCCGTTGCCCGGTGCGCAGGTTCAAATTGGAACCTTCAAAACCATCACCAACAACGACGGATTGTTCCGCTTTCCCGCTGTCCCCATTGGGCGCCAAACGGTAGTGGTTTCGTTGATTGGATACGACAAAATGGCACGTGCGGTAGAATTGGCCACCGCCAAAGAAGCGGTTCTGACCATCCCGATGGCGGAATCCAGCACGCAGCTTCAAGAAGTGTCCGTAAGGGCCACCCAAGAAGGGCAGGCCAAAAACGAGATGGCCGTGGTCAGCGCGCGTCAGTTTTCCGTAGAAGAGACCAACTTATACGCGGGCAGCCGCGGCGAACCGGCGCGAATGGCCACGAACTTCGCCGGAGTTCAGGGTTCCGACGACCAACGCAACGATTTGGTGGTGCGCGGAAATACGCCGGCAGGGGTTTTGTACCGCATGGAAGGGGTCAACATCCCCAACCCCAACCACTTCTCCATTCCCGGAACCGGTGGCGGTCCCGTGACCATTTTGAACAACAAGTTTCTGGACAACTCCGACTTCTTCACGGGCGCCTGGCCGGCGGAGTACGGCAACGCCATTGCGGGTGTTTTTGACCTGAAGATGCGGGACGGAAACAACGAAAAGTTGGAGTTTTCCGGCCAGCTGGGATTCTTGGGAACGGAATTGATGGTGGAAGGTCCGTTGGGCCGCGGCCGCGAGGGTCGTCCGGCTCCTTCTTTCTTGGGCGTGTACCGCTACAGCACCCTGTTCATGTTCCAAAAATTGGGCATTCCCTTGGGAACCTCTGCGGTTCCCGGCTACCAAGACGGAGCGTTTCGCTTCACGTTCCCCCAGAAAAACGGCGGAAAATTAGCCGCTTGGGGCATGTTTGGGCGCTCCAACATCGAAATCATGGTCTCCGACTCCGACGGGGACAAGGTCAGCTCAGACTTTGAGAGCTACGGCACCACAGACCGGGACCAGTACTTCAAAACCGACATGTACGTGGGCGGTTTGAACTACACCAAGCCCCTTTCCCGCACCAGCTTTGTGAACGCCGGGGTGGCCGCAAGCCAGTCCTACATTGACACGCGCAACGACAAAGTCTTCCGCAGCATCACACCGGATTCGCTTTGGCAGGTGGACGATATTGTCAACATTCTGGGCTACAAGTTTACCGAAAACAAGCTCCACGGCTTTGCGCATTACACCCAAAAAATCAGCAACCGCACCACGTTCAAGGTGGGCCTCAACGCGGACCTCTACGACTTGATGTACCAAGATTCCGTACGGAAAGTGGACGGTCGGGACGGAACCGTTTACCCGTGGCGCGTTCAATGGGATACCCGAGCGCAGTGGGCCGTAGTGCAGCCGTACGCCAGCATGCGGAGCAACTTAACTCCTCGTCTGTCCCTAACCGCCGGTTGGACGGCCACCTATTCCAACATCAACGCGAATTCCATCAGCTTGGTGGAACCGCGTTTGGGGTTGAACTACAAGCAGTCCCGGAATACGAATTTCTTCGCAGGAACGGGCATCCACAGCCAAATGCAGAGCGCCTACTTGTACTACTACGCCATCGGCAACAACGGGCGCGACCCCGGAGAACACAACACGGACATGGGCTTGACCAAGAGCTACCATTCCGTGGCGGGTGTGGAGCATCGGCTTTCTTCGTTGCCCATGCGCCTCAAGGCCGAAGTGTACTACCAGTACCTGTGGAACATTCCCGTGGAACGCCTGAAGATTGACGCCAACCCGTTGAGCGCGACCTTCGGTCAGCGCGTGGTGGGCTCCAGCTTCTCCATGGTCAATGCGGGTTCCGGTTTTGGACGTTTGTGGCCCGACACCCTGGAAAACACCGGAACGGGACGCAACTTCGGTTTGGAATTGACCGCGGAACACTTCTTCACCAAGGGATTCTACGGTTTGGTAACGGCGAGTTTGTTCGACGCCAAGTACCGCGGCTCAGACAACGTGGAGCGCAACACCACCTTCAACGGCCAGTACGCCTTCAACTTTATATTGGCGAAGGAATGGCGTTTGGCCGGAAAACGCGCCTTGCAGCTGAGCGGCAAATTCACCACCGTGGGCGGTCGCTGGTTTGGACCGGTGGACTTTGACAAATCAGAGGAAAACTTGGAAATCAACTTTGTTTCGGAGACCTTCAACACGGAAAAGTACCGTGCGTACTACCGCACGGACATCAAGTTCTTGTACAAATGGAATTTTGTTCGGACCAGCCATCAAATTGGAATCGATATGGCGAACGTCTTGAACAACAGAAACATCCTCACCCTGACTTTTGTGCCGGATCATCCGTCCGGCAACCCGGTTCAGGAGGAGTACCAGTTGGGCTTGTTGCCTATTTTCTTCTACCGAATCGACTTTTAATTTTTGTGGGTGGCCGCGCGCGGCCCCCAACGCACAAAGGGCTGCCTCGTTCCGAGGCAGCCCTTTGTTTTTGTACCCCCGGGGTCGTTTCTTTTAGTGTGGGCGTTGCAACCAACCCACCGTGGCCGCAGCGAACCGTCGGCCCGTCAAACGGGGCAATACCGTGCCCAAGCGATTCATGAACCCGGGAATGGCGTAAAACTTGCGTTTCTCTGCTCGTTGGAAGGCGTAACGAACGGCCGTGGGCGCATCCATCAGGGGCATCAGGCCTTGGGACACGAGGCGGGACTTTTCCAATCCCGCGCGGTCAAAGAATGCCGTGCGCGTGGGACCGGGACACACCGCCGTGACGGAGATGTTGCGCGGTTTGAGCTCCGTGGCCAAAGCCTCGGAAAAGGACAAAACAAATGCCTTGGAGGCGTAGTAGGCCGCCATGCCCGGGCCGGCCTGGAAGGCTGCGGTGGAGGCAACGTTGATCAAACGCCCGCCGGATTCCAAGCGATTTGCGGCCCAGTGGGACAGGTGCATGAGGGCTTGAACATTGACTTCCACCATATTCCGGAGAACGGCAGGATCCGCTTGGTGCAGTGCGGCGTAGTCGCCAAAACCGGCGTTGTTCACCACGCGATCAGGACTTTTGCCCGCCATGTGCAAGGTGTCCAGTTGGTGGATGAGCGCCGCTAAGGACTCCGGTTGGCCCAGGTCTGCGGTGAGCACCACGGGCTGAGCGCCGGACGCCCAGGGTTGAATGCGCTCCAGCGTGGCGACGGCATCCGCCTCGCGCCGAACCACCAAAACCAACTCCTGTCCGGCTTTCGCCGCCTCAACCGCCCAATCGGCACCAATGCCTCTGGACGAACCCGTAATCAGCGTATACCCCATGATGACGAAGGTACGGATCCGATGGTGCATCTTTGCACGCGCAAAATTCACGCACGTGAACCTCAAAAGCTTGTTGTACCGATTCCTTGCTGCCCTTAAGCCCCAACTGCTGAGCTTTTTGGGGCTGACGTTGATTGCCGTTCCGGCTTGGGCGCAAAACAACGCCACAAGCCCCTTGGTTCAAAAGTTGTCTACCTCCGGTGTGGCTATTCACGCGCTTGCGGTTGGAGCACGGCCGGTGGTGGATGGACTGCGGGATGCATCGGTCTACGCAAGCGGAATACGCGTGGACATCAACACAGAACACCAACCGGGAACCAACGTTTTGGCCCCCGTACAAACGGTGGGCTGGATTGCCCGGGATGCGGATGCCCTGTACGTTTTCATTCGTTCCCAAATCCCCGCTGAAGGACTGCGGGCCAACACCACCCGCCGCGACGAAGCGTTTGAGGACGACTTTGTGGGCATCGCCTTGGATCCGTATGCGGACACGCGGAACATGCTCTTTTTGGGTGCGAATGCCTATGGAATTCAGCTGGATTTGCGCAAGAACAATCCGGCAGACCTCAACAACAACTTCGACGTCAGCTACGACCTGCTCTACGATGCGGCAGCGGTGCGGACGGATACCGCGTATTCGGTTGAGTTGCGCATCCCCTTCTCTTCCCTGCCGTTTCCTTCGGGGAAAACGCAGGTCTGGAAATTTGCGCTGTTCCGAAATTTATGGGTAGGCGCGCAGAACCACACGGTCAACAGTTATCCCATTGACCGCAACAACGTGTGCAGCGATTGCCAGTACGACGATGCCTTATTGATGGACGGTTTGAAACAACCGCGCAAATTTCAAGTGCTGCCCTATGCCCTGGGCGGATTGGTGGACCCTCCCCTGGCAACGGGTGCGGCGTTGGGCAAGGTGGGCGGCAGCTTTTTAGCGGGATTTGGCTCGGAAACGGTGGTAGAAGGGGTCTACAACCCGGACTTTTCGCAGGTGGAGTCCGACGCCCTCCAAATTGGCGTCAACAGTTCGTACGCCTTGTTTTACCCCGAACGTCGTCCGTTTTTCAACGAAGGGGCCGACTTGCTCGCGACCCGTGGAAACTTGATTTACTCGCGGACCGTGGCGGACCCCCTATTGGTCACCAAGGCCGTACACCAGGGGCGGGACATCCGTGCCTACGCCCTGGCGGGATACGACCGTTCGTCGCCGTATTTGGTGCCGGGGGAGGACAACAGCTATTTGGGTCGGGCCACCGGCAACACGTTTGGCATTTTCCGTACCACAAAACCGTTTGAAAAGGCGCAATTCGCGGGGTTGATGGGCACCCACCGTCAGTACGACGCCGGCGGTTCTGGATCTCTGCTGGGCACCGATTTCAACGCCCGGTTGAGTCCAACGGTGCGCCTATTTGGCGAAGGGGCGTTGTCTTTAACGCAGGAGCCGAATGCGCCTTGGATCAGCAACCAAGCCGGAATGTTTGGCAACCGCACCAAGGCACTGGACGGCGAACAATTCATGGGCTACTTCGGCACCCTGGAGGTGCAAAAAGTTACCGAGCGCTGGATGCTGCGCGCCATGACGTCGCACGTGGGGCGTGATTTTCGCGCGGAGATGGGCTTCCGCCCCAGTGTAGACCGACGTCGGGCCGAAGTGGGGGGCAACATTCGTGCCTTTCCCAACGGGAAGTGGATCAAAAACTACGGAGTTTACTACGAGGTCTTTGGCGAACAAACGGTGGGTGGAAAAACCAAGCAAACCGGCTGGATGGCAGACAGTTGGATGCAATTGGCAGGATCCATCAATTTGTCTTTGGGGCACTACTACCGCTTTATGGAGGAATTCAAAGGGTCCACTTTTCGTTGGATGCCCTACACGTGGGGATCGGTATCCTACAACCCGCGGCAGTGGCTGATGCTGAGTTACCGCACGGATTTTGGCCAAGGCCTCACGCGCAACGCGGATTTTGTGCGCGCCGGAGACGAGCGGAACGGTGGATTTTCTGCTCAGTTTCAGTTGGCCGGAAAAATTCGCTGGACGCTGGGCATCAACCACGCCCAAATGCGCGAGCGGGACGGCTCCGGTTCGTTGATCTACCGGGGGTATGTGGCGCGGTCGGTGGTGCACTGGGGCATTTCCAAGGCGTGGTCCTCCCGCGTGGTGCTGCAGTACGATGATTTTGGAAAAGGTTGGACGGTTCAGCCGCTCGTTCAATACCAACCTTCGCCATTTACGTTGATCTATACGGGTGCGTCGTTAACGCCCTGGGATCGGTCCGTTTTTGCGAAGGTGCAGTACCAATTTGAGGCATTCAAGTCCCGGAAATCGCAGAAGTAGATTCCTTGGGTTGCACCGGTCGGAGGTCAATCTTCCAAACGCGCCATTTCCGCCAAACCGTGCGGGTCTTTGATTTGGAACCGTTTGCCCACCCGGGCGATGTAGCCGTCGTCTTCCAATTCCGCCAGTAAGCGAATGAGGGATTTTCGGTGAATAGAGCGTAATCCTGAAGAGCGCAGCGAACGTAGCGGTCCGTCCGGGTAAAGAACGATGCGCCTAACGCTTGGCGATCCGGTTGCCGGTATCCCGCTGACGGGAGCATTTGAACCGACTGATCTCCGGATCCCGGCGTTTGGCGTGTTTGGTGCTGCGGCCGTGCATGCGTTTGCGCCACATGCGAAAACTGCTGGGCAAACTGTTCGCCCGCATGAAATCAACTACTTCGCCGGGCGTCAAACCAAACTGAAGGCGCAAGGCATCAAAGGGCGTGCGGTCTTCCCACGCCATTTGGATGATGCGGTCTTTTTGCAGAACGGTAAAGGAGTTGAAATCAGGGGCCACACAACAAAAACAACCCAACCCCTATTTGGTTCAATCGGAACTCGGTTTGCTTCAAAAAATCCGTCCGCCCGAAGGTCTTTGTTGGGATCAAGTAGTGCTCCTGGAACAACAAGGCCGATTCAACCTTTGCGCACGTACTGGGTTAGGATGACTATTTGTTGCCCTTCCACGCGTCCCTCAATGTAATTGGCGTTGTTGGCGTCCAAACGGATGTTGCGCACCACGGTGCCCATTTTGGCCGTCAGAGAACTTCCTTTTACGTCCAAGGATTTGATCAGCACAACGGTGTCCCCGTGTTCCAAACGGTGTCCGTTGGCGTCTTGGTGGAATTCCACCTCCGCGGAGCGGGTGTGGTCCCCGGAAAGTTTAGCGAGCGCGGTTTCTGCGTCGTCCAAGTAAAGCATTTCCAATGCGTCCACCGCCCAAGTGTGGTCCTTGAGCCGCTGCAACATCCTCCATGCGGCAATTTTCACGGGCTGGTGCTCTGACCACATGGTGGTGCCCAGGGCCTGCCAGTGCGCCGGATCCAAAGGATCCTTGCGCAGCAACTGCTTGGCGCAGGTTCCGCAAACGGCTACCGAAATCTCTTCTGCAGTGCCCTCCAATTGTTCCAAATTGACGCCTTGTAAAGGTTCGGATGCGGTGCAGAGTTCGCACGCGCCTGCGGCGCGCGCTTCCAGTTCGGGGGTAAGGGCCATACTATAGAATATATTGTTAAAGATAAGGTGGAGTGCCTCCTTATGCTGAGAAACGTTCACAAGCACCTGCCCCGTAAACAAAAAGGGCCGTCCCCTGCGGGACGGCCCTCTAAAACCCCGAAGGGAACTGTTTACTGCAACACCAAGCGAATCTGACGCTGCCCTACTTCAGAGGCCACACGAACCGTGTAGACTCCTTTGGCCAAGTGGCGCAAATCCATGGGGAACTCGTTGCGGCCAGCCGCGGTTTCCACCGAGCGAGCAACAACAATTTGACCCAACGCGTTGATGATTTCCATACGGCCATGGAAGGCTTCGTTGCCTTCCAAAACGATGGCTACCTGACCGTTGGACGGGTTCGGGAACGCATAAACGTTTTGGCCCAACGTGTTCTCGTCCAAACCGATGGTGCTGTTCACCGTGAACGTTGCAGAATCCACCGTCAAACACGTGCTGTCCATAACCACAAGCACAACGGACTTGGGTCCGCCGGGAGCAGGGAACGATTGTGTAGCCGTTGCACCCGTAGCAACAATGCCGCCGGGGAAGTACCACGTATAAGTATCTCCGTTGGATCCAGCAGCACTGAAGCTGAATGTACCGGGAGTGGTTTGCGTAGAGCTGTATACTGCGTTGGCAACGTCTGGGTTGTACACAAAAGACACCGGCTTACGGATGGGCGAACAGGCTGCAGAGGTCACGTTGAACTGCATGTTCGGACGGTTGGATTGGGCCGATGAAATCGTCACCGCTCCTGGCGTACAACCGCCCGCAGTAGCCAAATCCGAATAACCGTCAAACGCAGAAGCAAAAGTAGTCGTGTGGTACAATACCGACGTATTGGAAGTGTAGCTGGCGTTGTTAAAACAAACTTCAACCACAACGTTGTCCGAACCGTTCCACAAGAAAGGCGTGGTGAACGTGTGCACGTTCCAACCGGCCGTGGCGGTATACGCGGAATTCGTGTAGACCGTGGTGAAACCAGTATTGGGAAGGTAAGCCGTCATTGCGGATACCGAAGTTCCTCCCATCTTGATGGTGAAGTCCGTCATAGCTTGTGCCGCCGGCACGGAGACGTTAAACGAAACTGAGTTTACGTTGCCCGGGTTGGCACCCGCTGCAGCCATTTCAGACGCCAACACCAAATACTGCACACGGCCGTCCATGTAGAACGTCTTGTACGGAGTGATCAATGTTGAGGCAGAAACAGTTGTACCCGCACCCACCGACGCCAATGCTTGAACCGATGCAAACTCTACGTAGTACGTGTTCTGCGTTGTGGGAAGCTTTGCGGAATTACCCGTAGCCAGTAATGTACCGCCTGCAATGGTGTCGTACCAACCGTAGGTTGTGCCTGGGTAACCAATAGCCGAGAGCACAATAGAATCCTGACCTTGACAAATAGTATCCGGAATTGCGCTCACCAAAGGCTCAAACGGAATAAAGTTCACGCCATTTTTCACCACCGTGTCGTTGCTGGCGCGGCCGTCGTTCAGTAGGCTGGTGTAGCCTTTGAAATTGAAGACCCCACCGTTGTACGTATTGATGGTTCCCACGGTAATGGTGTCCACGCCCAAGGAAGGAATGTTCACCGTGGCGGTGGTGTTTACTACTTGGGGAGCTCCGCCGGCAACGTTCTGCACCGTTACGTTTACGGGCAAGGAAGTGATGGCGTTTAATCCCAAGTTTTCCACACGCACACTGACGTTCGTGGTTGCGCTTCCGCAGCCGCCGTTGACCCCAAAAAACTCAATCAATTTGGCGTCGTTCACCACGGGGGTGAACTCATCGGCTCCCAAGTCCGGAGCTGTTGAACCGGCTGCCGGACGAACCTGGCCGTCGATATCTGTATTTACACCCAAGCCATTAACGCCCAAATCATTGGGGAATGCACCGATGATGTGAAAATCATTGGTTGCTTGGAAGAGTACGTTACCCGCCACTGAATTGGTATTCAAGCCAGGAGCTGCCGCTTGCAAAGCTGCAAGCGTAGCACGGGCCGCGCCGTAGTAGGCCAAACCGGCAGAACCCGCTTGGTACGCGTTGTAGTCCAAAATGCTGTTTTGCGCCGTTGTAAACGCAGTCACTTGGTAGAACGGATACGTGGTGCCGGTGAAGATGTTGTTCCGGGTATCCAAGTTGCGGATTTCCTGACCAGCCGTGGCAATACCGCTCAAATAATAACCGTAGGTTCCGCCCACGCACGTGTTGTGGTAGAACTTGTAATCACGCAAGCTGTAGGCGTAAAAACCGTACGAATTGCCCTTCAGCATGTTGTTCACGATGCGGTTCGCAGGTATCGTACCGGTGATTTGGTAGTTCGGGTAGTACATGTACAAGCCATACCCCTGGGCGTTCATGAAGTTGCCTTCGATGTCCACGTTGCGGGTGTAGTATACGTACATACCGTACGACGACGTAATGCGCGACTGGTCAAAACGGTTGTTTTTGATGACCATGTCCTCCAAACCGTACAAGCGCATGCCGTAGTAGTACTGCTTCAACAAAGTATTGCCTTCAATCAAAAAGCCTTTGTCAAATACCGTTGTCGAAACACCGCTCAACGCAATGCCGTAGTACGCACCCTTGATTACGTTGTTCTTGATGGTGATGTAGTCAACTTCAGATCCCAGGGATGTTGGGGAGGTCAATGCACCGGTTGAGAAAATGGCTGCAGATGCAGCTGTTCCCGTGGTGTCGGACAAGATTAAGTTGTTCTCAACTGTATTGGAGTCCGCATTGTTCGTAAACCGGATGACGCTTCCCGCAGTGTTCACCAAACGCAAATTCTGTATGGAAATGTTCTTGGCGCCGTCCAAGGTGAATACAGCACCCCCGCCCAAAGGCGTGGTGATGGTGGTTGCTAGGTTAGGTGCACCGTTGAACGTTACCTTCCTCAACGGGGTTGATCCTGGGATGCCCGTCAGGTACAAATCTGCCGTAAAGGCTCCCGACGCAATATTTAGGGTAACCGGGCCGGTAATTCCACAGGAATTCAGAGCGCCTACCGCCGAAGCCAACGTCGTAAAGTTGGTTGTGCCCGAACCGGTTGGATTCACCGTGTACGCGCCGCTCAAAGTTGTCAAACAAGGCGTCTTGACGATTAATGGCCCTACCCAAGAGGTAACTTGGGTTGCACTGCACGAATCCTTCACAAAGAAGTCGTACGTGGTGTTGGGCGTCAAACCGGATACGGTGTGCGGGCTTGTGGCTGAAATCTTTGTTGCCGTAGCCGTGGTACTGTTCATGAATCCAGTAGGGCCCCACATCAATTTGGAACCTGCTGGGGTTTGACTGAAAGCATTGGACCACGTCAAGGTAACCGAAGTGGGTGTTGCCGTGGAAGACAAGGTGGGCGACGGGCATGTGGGAACCGCATTCGTAACTTCAACATTGTCGATCATGATGTCGTAGTTGGTGGCTCCCGTGGACGCACTGCTCACGGTGCTCTGAATGTAAAACGCCAATTTCACCAAACCGCTGAAGTTGGTCAAAGGCACGTAGTACGTGGTACCGTTGTTGGAGAGACCGCTGTTTTTGTGGTACTTGGCCAGGGCGTTGCTGCGCAACCACGTTTGGCCGTTGTTGGTGGAAATCAATACCATCACGCTGTCGTCGTTGCCCATTACCGCTGAGGTGGTTCCGTTGGCGGCCAACAAAGCCATGTCAAACTTAACCAGGTAGTTATTGGGAGCGGTACCTAAGTTGATGCTTGGGGTAATGGTGTAGCCAAAGGTGTTGGTGGAGGTGTTGGGTACTTGATTGCGAATAGCACCTGTAGTTCCCGAGTTCAACCAACCGTCTTCCAACCAGGCTGAAGTGTTGGTTACCACAACGGTAGGATTGGCCAACAACCCGTTCAACTCAGACCAGCCTACCGGCTTGCCGGGATTCGCCAAAGGATCGTATCCGTTCGTAAAATCCTCAAGCCAGTTGGGTGCAATCGCGGTTAAGGCCGAAGTTGGTCCTGTCCATAAGGATGGTGGTAAAGATTGGCTGACGCAGGTACCCCGAACAAAAATGCTGTACTGGGTGTAGGGCGTCAAACCGGTCAGCTGTGTAGAGGTAGTTGCTGAGGTTACCGTAGTTCCCAAACCGGGTAGGAATCCAACCGGTCCGTATTCTACTTCAAAACCGGAATTCGTTCCGCTCCAGCTCAAACTCAACGACGTGGAACTCACGTTGCTGGTTTGCACCATGAACGGCGGTGGGCAACCCGCAGGGGTGTATTCAAACGCACCCGGATCCGGCGTAGCCGAACGTGCAGTACCCAGAATGTCCGTGGGCACAACCGTCAATAAATTGGCTCCGGCATTGTTGGAACCTGCAGATTGAGGCGTTAAATCACCGGTAGAAGCGCCGATAAACAGGGGGTCCAACGTCAAACTGAGTGCATCCTGACCGCTGCCGGACTGCCAAGAAGACAACGAAGTAACGGCCGCTGCATTGCTGTACCCGATGTGGTTGGTGGTTCCACCCGCGTTGGTGAAATTGAAAATGTTGTTGTTTGAGATGATGCCGGCACCCGAAGTTGCCAAATAGAGCATGTACTTAACCCCAGTGCTGGCATCCGAGATGCTGAAAATGTTGTTTCGGACCTGGAGGTCGTTGGGCGTACCGCTGTGGTACAATCCGTATACGGCCGATATTCCCGTAGCGTTGGCGTTGTCGAAATTCACCGTGTTGTGGAAAATTCGTGCGGAGTCCATGGTGAATAGATAAAATCCACCGCGGATTCCACCAACCGTTAAGAAGTTGTATACCGCATTGTTCGCAATAACCAAAGGTTGACCGTTGGCACCACTGGCGGAAGAGGCATACACCGCGTACTGGCTGTAGGTTCCTGCGGTATTGGTTCCGTGGGGATCGTGGATGCGGTTGGACTCAATGCGCGTTCCCAACTGACGACCGATCATGTAAATTCCGTACAAGGTGGATTGAGCTCCCGCACGCGTTGCGCGGTTGACGTCGTTGTTGCGTACAATCAAGTTGGATTGACCGCTGGTGTAGATCCCGTACAAATAGAAATCGCGAACGGTTGAGTTGCGGAGTATGTTGTTGGAGGGCAAGCCCACCTTTGTTCCGGACGCTCCGCCCAACGTAATGCCGTAGTAGCCCCCAATGATGGTGCACGAGTCTACCAACAGGTTTGAGGCAGCAAGGCCGCCACCGGTTGCGGAGGTTGCCGTGTTGGAGCATACAAAACCGGAGTAGTTGGTACTGGTTACTGAATCCGTTGCTTGAAAAAAGCAATTCTTAAACGTGTTGTTGTTGGCTCCGTTCATCAACTGCACCCCAAAACCAAATTGTGTCGTCAACTGGCCAATGGCGCGGATGTTCAGGTTCTTGACGGTCAAGAAATCCGTGCCGTTCAACTTCAATACCGCGCGCTCGTTGGTATTGTTGGACTTGAACTGAAGCGTGTTGTTGTTGCCATTTACGGTAATGGTATTGGTGGCGGACATGCCGGGTATCGCACCCAAAATGATCTGTTCGGTATACGGTCCACTGAAAGGCTGTACGTTAAAAACAACTGGACCCGCAACACCGCAAGATGCAGCGGCAAATGCAGCCGTTAGATTGGGATACGTTCCGGTAGGACCTACGGTGTACGTTCCTGCGGCCAAGTTGGGAAGAGTGGTTACTTGAACCGGTAGGGATTGCGCCACCCCACCACCGTTGGTGCAGGTGATCTCGCAACGGTACCATGTGTCAACGGTTTGCGATACCGTTGCAGCACCGGCAGTGGCGCCGGCTATGTTCGTCCAAGGACCTGCAGACGTTGAGGCCGTTTGCCACTGGTACGTTAAGCCACCCGCCAAGGCCGCGCCTGTGAGGGTTAAATTGAAGTTTTGGTTGGGACAAACCGCCGTAGAAGAAGGCGTTGCGGAACCTGGCGTGGGAATTCCTGAACAAGCGGCTTGCGGGATGTAGGTGATGGATCCGCAAAATGCACGTGAAGCAATCCAGCCCGTCAGCGTACCACCGAAGCCATTGGGCATGGTGTTTACCGAAACACTACCGTCCGTAAAGGTGGACTGCGTGCCGGTTACCCAAGACATGTAGCGCGTGGATAACGTACCCGTAGCGTTCACACATACTCCGATGGGAGTGCTTGCTGGTAATGCCAACATATCCGAACCAAAAGGGATGGTTGCGGCTACGGCATTTCCGGCGCTAGTAGCTGTGGCTGACTTAAACAAAACCCAACCGTTGGCTGTGGTAATCGACGGAGTGGTTTGCCCTGCGGGCAATACGCCACCCAATCGGTACCAAATTTCAACCGGACCGGAAGTTCCTAGCGCAGCAGAGAAAACATTGGTCATGCCCGTTACGAAAATCGGCTGGTTCGCATTGATTTCGAAGGTAATCACCGACGACCCGTTGTTTGGCGTTGTGGCTGGCATCGTGGTAATGGTGACCTGTGCTAGGGCCATAGTGCCCAACATGGAGGCAACCAGCGAGAGTAGGGTTTTTTTCATATTCGTTCAGTAAAATAAATGTGCAAGGAGCGAATTTAACATTTTTTACGGAAGGTCAAAAGCCCAATTAGAATCCACAACTAACAAGTTATTGACAAAATGGTCTGCCGCAGCGGGACGTCGAACCTACTCAACGCCCACTCAGCCCATCGGCCCACCGGAAAGCGTTCTCTGGCAAGGCGCCAAAAAAAAGTGCCCCGATGGGGGCGCAGTTGCTCGGTGGAGCTGGCGGAAGAATAGGGATTGCGCCCCGGCGCCTTTGGCGCTTGGGCGCGCTCCCCGGGTGGGGAGGCTTCAGCTCCACCGAGCAACAGCCGGCGCGCCGCCTTCTTTTTTAGGCCCCCAGCTCACTTGAACGAGTTCGCTCGCCGGGGGCCTAAAAAAAAGCGCCCCGATGGGGGCGCAGTTGCTCGGTGGAGCTGGCGGAAGAAGAGGGATTCGAACCCCCGGACCTGTTACAGTCAACGGTTTTCAAGACCGTCGCGATCGACCACTCTGCCATTCTTCCGGGGCAAAGATACACGCGCTATCTTCGTATGCAATGAAGAACACGATTTTTTCACGCACCGCGGGCGTTGCCACGGCCTTGCTTTTTTTAGCAACCGGCAGAATATCTGAGGTTTGGGCACAGGAAAAACTGCCCGTGGTTTCGGTGCAGGCCTACGACTTTAAGCTGCCGGACCAACGTCGTTACGTGGAATTTCACTTCTCCTGCCTGGCGCAAAAGCCGGTGGACGCCACCGTACTGCTCTTTCGTACGGACGGACGGGCAGACAGTTTGGCGTACGCAGACCGCCTGCTGCTGGTGCCCCCCACCACCTCCGGGCAACCCGTACCCTTCGTGCAAAAATTGAGCATTGCCGCAGACACCGGAAACTACCGGGTGTCGTTTCAATTCCGGACCGACGGCGACACGTCCAAGCCCCTGGAAATCAGCGGACCCGTTCGGGTAGTGCCCAACCGAACCGCACAAGCCTTCTTGGCCCAAAGTTTGGGCGCCAGCACCCCCGGCAGCGCTTTTGGTCGGTACGGGTACCAAGCCGTTCCGCTGCTGAGTTGGGGCACCCCCACCCTCTACGAAGACGCCCAGAAAGTCTCTGTGTACGCGGAATCCTACGGATGGAAAAAAGGCGAACGCGGGCTGGTGACGCTGGTTTTGCGGGACACCCAACGCAAGCGCGACTTGCTGGAATTCAGCACGCAGCGCAAATTCAGCCAAACGGAAAACAGCGACTTAGTGGCTCAGGCCCTGCAGTTGGGCATGGACAACCTCCCCACCGGGCTGTACAGCGCGCGGGTGGCCTTTGTGGCGTCTGACGGCACCGAAAGAAGCTCGGTAGACCTCCCCTTTTACCGCATTGCGCCCGTGGACAGCACCACCACGATCGCCGCTGGAACCGTTCGGAACCCACTGTGGTGGAACGAATTTGGAACCCAAGGGGTAGCGTGGTGGATCTCCGCCCACTACCCTATTGCCGACGGAGCCCAGCGAAGGCAGTTGGAAGCGCTGCTCCTCCAGACGAACGACACCCTGCTGGCGTCCTGGATCGAAGGTTTTTGGGAACGTCGGGCACCCCTGGAACCCCAAGCGGGCTTTGCCTTCTACCGGGACCGCGTGGTGGAAGTGGAACGCGAATACGCCACCCAGGCCTTGCCCGGCTTCGCCACGGACCGCGGCCGCATCTACCTGCAGTACGGCCCCCCCACCCTAACGGAAAAACGTCCGTTTGAAACCGACGCCTACCCCTACGAAATGTGGCAGTACAACGTATTGGAAAGCCCCAACGCTCCTTACCAAATCAACCGCATTTTTGTATTTGCCAACCTGACCGTGGGCACCAAGGCCTACGAGCTGCTCCACTCCACCGCCTTGGGCGAAATCAGCAACCCGCGTTGGCAAATTGTGCTGCAAAAGCGCTCCTACTTCACCAACGACCCGGACGAAACCGGGCGAAACAATCGGGTGAATTTTGGCTCCCGCATTGGCGACAACATTATCATGGGCAATGGCAGCGGTGGGCGTTGAGCACCCCGTGCACCACGCCGTGGTGGTACTGAACTGGAACGGCCGCGCTTGGTTGGAGCGGTTCCTGGCCGCTGTGGAAGCCACCACCCCGGAAACCGTGGCCCTCGTGGTGGCAGACAACGGTTCCACCGACGATTCCGCGGCCTACGTGGCGGCGCACCACCCACGCGTGCACTTTTTGGACATGGACCAAAACCGCGGGTACGCCGGCGGGTACAACACCGCCCTGCGCCACTTGCGCGCTCAGTGGCCGGAACTGGACCTCGCCGTCTTGATGAATTCAGACATTGAGCCCCTGCCCCTGTGGTGGCCACCGTTGGAGGCCGCCTTTGCCGCCAACCCACGCTTGGGGGCTGCGCAACCGGTGCTGCGGAGCCACGCGGAGCCGGATCGCTTTGAATACGCGGGCGCCGCCGGCGGCTGCATGGACCTCCTGGCCTACCCCTACGCCTTCGGCCGCGTGTTCGATTCCTGCGAAGTGGATTCCGGTCAGTACCGCGAACCGGCCATTCGCCCGGTCTTTTGGGCTTCCGGGGCCTGTTTGGTGGTGCGCACGGCCGCCTTTGATGCGGCCGGACGCCTGGACGAGTCCTTGTTTGCGCACATGGAGGAAATAGACCTCTGCTGGCGCATGCACCGTGCGGGCTGGGAAGTGGCGTGCGTCAACGCCAGCACCGTGCTCCACGTGGGGGGCGGCACCCTAAATGCCCTCCATCCGCGCAAAACCTTTTTGAATTTCCGCAACAACTTGTTTGTGGCCGTGCGCAACCTTCCGCCGCACACCGCCTTGCCCTTGGTTATGGCCCGTTTGGTGCTGGACGGCCTCGCCGGCATCCGCTTTTTGCTTCAGCGCAAGCCGGAACATACTTGGGCCATTGTGCGTGCGCACTTTGCCTTTTACGGACGGCTGCACCGCGCCGTTCTGGCTCCGGACCCCTTTCCGCGCGGCTGGCCCTCCGTGGGCGTTTACCGGGGCAGCCTGGTGTGGCGGGCCTTGGTGCGCAAGAAAACCACCGCCCCTCCCCTGTAGGACCTGATCTGTTTTACTTTTTTCGACGCCCCGTTGCGGACCACGGATGGAAGTTTTCCAGCGTCTGCCGGAGGTGTTTGTCCTCCAAATGCGCGTAAATCTCCGTGGTGGTGATGCTTTCGTGGCCCAGCAACAGCTGAACCGCCCGCAAGTCTGCCCCGTTTTGAACCAGCACCGTGGCAAAACTGTGGCGCAGGGTGTGCGGCCCCAACGTCTTCCGAATGCCGGCCTTAGCCGCCAAATCCCGCAGCACCAAAAACACCATCACGCGGCTCAATTTCCCGCCGCGGATGTTGAGAAAAACGTGGTCTTCAGACCCCTTGGAGGGCTGTTGGTGCACCCGAACCTGGTGGACGTACCGGTCGATGGCGCGCGCCGCAATGTCCGTCAGCGGAACCAGCCGTTCCTTATTGCCCTTGCCCAACACCCGAAGCAAACCGTCGTCCGGATGCACGTCCCGCAGGCGCAACCCCACCAATTCGCTGACGCGCAAGCCGGAGCCAAAGAGCGTTTCCAGGAGGGCCAAATTGCGTTCGCCCGTGGACGAACTGCGGTCAATCGCCGCGGCCATGCGGTCCACTTCCTCGGTGGTGAGGTACACGGGGAGCTTTTGGGGCAAGCGCGGGGCGCGAATGCCTTCGGTGGGGTCGTCCGTACGGAGCCCCTCCAGCTGAATGTAGCGGTAAAATTGCCGCATGGACGATCGGTAGCGGGCCTGAGTTCTTGCGCTTTTGCCGGCGCGCGCACAGGACTCCACGGCCGCCCGCAGGTGCTCCGGGGTGGCCGTCAAAGGAGACCAGCCCTGCTCCTGTGCTTCCCGCGCCAGCAACTGCAAATCTGTTCGGTACGCCGCTACCGTGTTGGCGCTGGCCCCGCGTTCCAGCCGCAGAAAAACCGTAAATCCTTTGATGCCGCTGGCCCAATCCACGACTCAAAGGTAATGGCTACCTTTGTGCCGTGCGGAACGTCTACCTCCTCCAAGGCATCAATTTAATTCGTGTTGGCAAGCGGGAACCCGTTCTGTACGGCAACACCTCGTGGCCCGACGCCCGTTTGCAATTGCAGCACTGGTTGGAGCTCCACTGGCCGGGCGTTTCCTTGGTGGACTGCACCACCACCTCCGAACAAGAAGCGGTGGAGTTCCTCCACCGGATGGCCGACGATCCCCATGCGGTGGGCGGCCTGATCAATCCGGGCGCCTGGACCCACACTAGTTTGGCCATGCGCGATGCAGCGGCCGGCGTCGGCTCCCCATTGGTGGAGGTGCACCTGAGCCACACCTACGCCCGCGAATCCTTCCGAAAAAGTTCATTGGTGGCCTCCGAATGCGTGGGCACCGTCAGTGGTTTTGGCTGGCTGGGCTACACCCTGGGCTTTCAAGCCTTGTTGGCATACCAACCGGCCTGACGCGCGGCCCCAATCCGGGCAACGTCCCCCAAAAAAATAGTATAATCAGGCTCTAACGGGCGTGCGCAGCGCTTCCCAACCCGCGCGCAGAAACCCTTTGCCGTAGCCCGTGTGCATGACCACGGCCGCTGCCGGAGCCAACAACCCCACTTTCCAGCCTTGCCGGGCCGCGTCCAGCGCAATCAGCAGCAGGTAGCCCAGGAGGGCGGCGGCCGGAATCCATTGGCCCAACGCCGCAAAGACGGCCGCCATCGGCAAACTCAGGGTGAACACCGCGGGAAAGGCGTGGGTGGCCTTCAGTTGCCCGGGGTGGCGCTGCGCCAGGGCAATGCGCGCGGCGCCAAACCGCGTTACCTGTCGGTGGAACTGACCCAGGGTGGCCCGACGCTTGTGCAGTACGGGGATTTCCGGAATGAGCCCCACGCGGTAACCCGCCTCCACGGCGCGCATGCTCAGTTCAATGTCTTCCCCGCAGCGAAATCCTTCGTCGTAGCCGTTCAGGGCGCGAAAAACGGTGGCCTTGAAGCCCATGTTGAAGCCGCGGGGGTAAAACCGGTCCGTGCTTTGGGTGCCGCCGCGGATGCCGCCCGTGGTGTAGACGGAGGTCATGGCGTAGCTGATGGCCTTTTGCAGCGGGGAGAACGTGGGCGCGGCGGCGTCGGGGCCGCCAAAGGCGTCCCAGTCTTGCGCGGCCAAAGCCGCGTCCAACGCGTTCAAGTGGTTCTCCGGGATCAGGCAGTCGGAGTCAAAAAACAACAGGTAGGTGCCGCGCGCGGCTTCGGCCGCGCGGTTGCGCGCGTCGCTCACGGGCAAACCTTTTTCGTACAACACCGTGGTGGGCATTTTCATCTGGGCCAAAACGGAGGCCAGTGCCGGCCGCAGCGAATCGTCCGGGGTACCGTCGGCCAGGATGACTTCCATTTGGTCCACCGGGTAGCTCAGGCGGTTCAGGGATTCCAGGAATTCCACCACCTCGTCCGGCCTCCCGAAGGTGGGCGAAATCAAGCTGTACCGCACGAATCAGTCGTTTTCCGGCCAGCGAACGGTAGCGCCCACGGGGTAGCGGGGACCGCGCGACGAACTGCGCAGGATGAGTTCCGCCAACAGTCCGGTGAGGAACAGCAGCGTGCCCAATACCAAGGTGGTGAGGGAGATGTAAAACCAGGGGTCGTCCGCAATCAAGCCCGGGCGCAGGCCCGCTTTCAGGCGAAGCAACTTAGTGACGCCCAAATAGGCTAAGGCAGTAAAGCTTACCACCAGCATGAGTACGCCGCCCATGCCAAAAAAGTGCATGGGGCGTCGGCTGAACTTGGTGACCACGGTGAGGGTGAGCAAGTCCAAGAAGCCGTTCACAAAGCGCTCCAAACCGAATTTGGTGGATCCGTACTTGCGGGCGCGGTGCTCCACCACTTTTTCACCGATGCGGGCAAATCCGGCGTTCTTGGCCAGTACGGGGATGTAGCGGTGCATCTCGCCCTGCACCTCCACGGCCTTGACCACCTCGTTGCGGTAGGCCTTGAGTCCGCAGTTGAAGTCGTTCAGCTCGATGCCGCTCATTTTGCGCGTGGCCCAGTTGAACAACTTGGTGGGCAGTGTTTTGGACAAGGGATCGTGGCGTTTCCTTTTCCAGCCGGACACCACGTCGTAACCGTCCTTGCGGATCAGGTCCACCAAGGCCGGGATTTCGTCCGGAGAATCCTGAAGATCAGCGTCCAGGGTAATGACTACCTCCCCTTGCGCGGCTTGAAAGCCCATGTGGAGTGCCGCGGATTTGCCTTGGTTCCGGCGGAAGGAAAGCCCTTTGACGGAGGCGTGTGCGTCCGCCAATTCCTGAATGACCTCCCAGGATCGGTCCGACGACCCGTCGTTCACCAACAAGATTTCGTAGTTCAGGCCGTGGGCCGTGCAGACACGGTCTATCCATGCCACCAACTCGGGCAAGGATTCGTCCTCGTTGTAGAGGGGTACGACGCAGGAAAGATCAAGCTTCATCCGACGGGGCAAACAGGGGCTTATTCTTTTTGAAGATGGCGGCAAAGATCGCCCCCAACAACACATGCACCAACAAAGAACCAAAGAAGGACATCAGCAAACGCAAGGGGCTGAACGGATCCTCCCCTTTTTGCTGCTCCATGCGTGCCAAGGCCTTGTCTACATCTTCCTGAGGGGCGCCCATGGACTCCATCATCTCTACGGCTTTTTCTTGGGCCATGACCTGAACCTGCTCGCTCAGCGTGGGGTCAATGACCTTGTACAGCAGCGCATTGAAGGCCGTCGTAACCAAAACCAAGCCCAGCGCAGCGCCCAACCAAACGCCCCACAAATCGCGGAATTCCGCGTAGCCGCCCAACGATTTGCGCGTTTGTACCAGGGCCCAAATGAAAACACCCCCGTTTAGGGCAATCAGGCCCAATCCCAACCACATGCTCACCAACAATTGGGTGTTGAGCGCATAAACCAGACCGTAAATAGCGGCGTTCAGCAGTCCCAAAGGCAAACCCCATTGGGTGAAGGCTTTTTTAGGCCCGTTCATTCCGTTGTTTTCCATTTTTGTGGGTGTTTTTTCTGTTTTTGATGCTTTAAGCTGATATTATTTCTTTTCTAATGCCCGATTTCCGAAAATTTATCGGTTTGCTCCCTACGGAACAACCACCTTCACGCTACCGCTCCAGCCGGTTGCTTGCACCGTGTACAGCCCAGAGGGCAAAGGAGCGCTGGTCCAGGAAGCTTCTTGTGCGTCTGCGCGCACGGTTCCGGCGGCCACCTGCTGCCCCAAGACGTTGTATACGCGCACGGCGGTTCCGGGCTGCAATTGGGTTACGGTGAGCCGGCGTTGGTTTACGTACCAGCCTATTTGGCTTTTGAGTTGCTCGGACTGCCCCACCGCCAAACGTCCGCGGATGGGAATTTCCAAGTTGCCCACGGCCGGCTCATTGGTGAGGACGGTCAAATCTTCGCCGGAAAAATCCACTCCAGCGGGGTACGCCACCACTACTTCCGCTAATTCACCCGGCTGCAAGGCGCCGGGGCTGCCTCCTTTGGCGAAGGATAAGGCGCTGTGGCTCAGGCTCCATCCCAGCACGGTAAACACCGTATTGCCGGTGTTGGCCACCGCAAACCGACGGTACCGCACGGAGCTGTTGGTGGGCGAAAATTCCAACTGCAGGGTATCTTCCGTAACGGCCGCGCTCAACACCAAGGTTTTGTACGTGGTACCGATCAGGTTGGTGATGCGGTCGTTGAATTGCGGGTAGTCCACAAACGGATTACGGTTGCCTTGAAGCGAATAAATGGCGTTGTTGCGGGCTTGGTCCTTGGCAATGGGCGGAAACTGCTCGTGCCATTGGCGCAGCACGGCTTCCTGCGGAGCCACAAAATTGGCGTAGTCTTGGTGGCGCACCACAAAGAATAGGAGGGCACGCGCGGCATTGCCCTTGTGGGCGTCGCGCGGTTCAAAAACGCCGTTGCCCTTTTTGCTGCCGCCTACTTGCCAGGTAGGTGTTCCGGTGACCACCCCAAACGGCAAGTTGCTGCGGTAGGTGTTGGCAGACTCATCCGTGGGGAACAAGTGGTGAATGTCTGACTGCATGGGGTTGGCGGAACTGAAAAAGCTCTGCGGAAAGGTGTGCTCGCAGTTGAAGTTGTTGGTCACCGCTCCGGCACGGGTATTGAACGTAGCGATCCGCCCGGTGTAAATGCATTCCACCTGACCGGCCACGTTGTCTATGGTGCCGTACATGTGGTCCCGCGCGGTGTTGTAGCCCAAAGAAAGGGCATTGGCCGTGGTACTATTCTTCAGCGCGGTGCGCAGGGGTCCCTCCTCCAGGTTTTCCGTGGCGTTGTAGTAGGCCTTGCTGTAGCGTCCTTGGTACACGGCGTTCAAAACCACCGGGCCCGACGGATGATTCGTGGGGATGAAAATGGGCGTGCGGTTGATTAGGTTGTGCACCGTATGCGCCGCTACCCAAATGGGCGCACTGTCGCCCGGAGCTACGGCCGTTTGCGGCACGTAGACCCGCACCACCGTGTCTCCGTAGAAGGGAAACCGACGCGGCTGGCCCAAAACCACCGGCACCGCCGAGCGGTTGACGTAGTACACGGGAACCGAATCCGGCTGGTTCTCCAGCACCACCCAGTTGGCAGGTCCCAAGGTACCGGTACCCGGAATGGATTGAGCGCAAACGGATTGGATGCCAAAAAGACCTACTGCCGCAACCGCTCCTGCGAACAAGGTGCGGCGAAAGGCCGACAAATCGGGGCGGCGTCCGCTTTTTGCGGAGGGAGTCAATAAACGTTTGTTTTTCACAGAACGAAAGTAACCCATATCTTTGCACCGGGCAAGGCCATCTACCAGCTCCTCATGAATCCTCCAGGGCGGAAACGCAGCAAAGGCAGTGGGTTGTAGCGGTGTGGTGGTTCTTGCCTTTTTTTGTGCCCTAAAGTTTCGAGGGCAGTACGGCCGCCCGATTGGGGCGCAAACGATGGCCTTCCTGCGCTAAAGGTGGCCTTCTCAAAGGAACCGTCGGGTTAAATTAAAAAAGTACCTTTGCACAGCCGCATGGCGCGGCGCTGTAAAAACCCCCATTGCCCCATGAAATTTTTCATCGACACCGCCAATCTAGACGACATCCGCGAAGCACACGACCTCGGCATTCTGGACGGCGTTACCACCAACCCTTCGCTCATGGCGAAAGAAGGAATCGCCGGTCACGACAACGTGATGAAGCACTACAAGGCCATTTGCGATTTGGTGGACGGAGACGTGAGTGCGGAGGTGATCAGCACGGATTTTGACGGCATGGTGCGCGAGGGCGAGCTTCTGGCGCAGTTGGACGAGAAGATTGTGGTGAAAATCCCCATGATCAAGGACGGCATCAAGGCCTGCGCGTACTTTTCCGCACAAGGCATCAAAACCAACATGACGTTGGTATTCTCTCCCGGTCAGGCGTTGTTGGCGGCGAAGGCGGGCGCCACGTACGTGAGCCCCTTTGTGGGTCGTTTGGACGATATTTCTTCCGACGGTTTGGAATTGATTTCTAAAATTCGCCACATCTACGACAACTACGGCTACGAAACCCAAATTTTGGCCGCGTCGGTACGCCACGCCATGCACATCATCAACTGCGCGGAGATCGGTGCGGACGTTATGACGGGCCCGTTCAGCGCCATGTTGTCCCTTTTGAAGCACCCGTTGACGGACAGCGGCTTGGCGCAGTTTTTGGCCGACCACGCCAAGGCAAACGGCGGCAAGTAAGCGTTTTTCACCCGGTTTCCATAAAAAGGGCCGCCCCGTTGGGGCGGCCCTTTTTGTTGGTGCGCGCGCGGCGATTCAATCGTTGGACGGGAGCTCCAACGGGTTCAATAGGCCGGAAGCGGAGGCGTGTTCGGCCCCGCGCCGCAGGGCGGCGCGGTCTATTTTGCCCTGGGCGGCCCAGGGCCAGTCCGCCCGTTCGCCGGTGGATTTGGGGACCCAATGCGGGCGATCCTGACGGAGTTCGCGCCAGGCGTTGTGGAGCTCGGTCTGCTCGTGGGCCGTCAACGGTTCGGAAAGCCAAACCAGCCGATCGCCCCAGTGGGGATCCGCAACCGCGGTCAGGAAGCAACGGCCCGCCAGGTTTGGGAGGCGCTGCCCCACCCAAAGCTCCACTTGTTCGGGGAAAATCTTCACTCCGGCGCTGTTCAGGGAGCCGTCGAGCCGACCGCACCAAACGAAGCCCGTTCCGTGGGGTAGGACCGCATCCGTAGTCTCCAACGGTGCTTCCAAGCCCAGATGAGGAGCTGCAAAGGTCAAGGGCACGGGCGCCAATGGGGTGTTTATGGTTGACGGTTGCGACCAGACGAGGGTAACCCCGCGCACGGCGGTGTAGATCCAGCGTCCGTCTGCGGTGCAGCAGTGGGGGTTGTCCGGTTGGAGTTTCGCCAAGGCCACGTGGGAGGCCGTTTCCGTCATCCCAAACCCCAAGTAGGTTTGTTGCGCCAGGGGCGCGATGCGGCGGGCGTCGGCCGGGGTGCAATGGGCACCGCCCAAAAGAAGGGTTTTGAACCGTGCCGGGTAGTTTTCAGCACCGGTGTGCACCGCTTCGGATTCCGCCAATGCCAGTGCTTGCTGGGGCACCAAGGAGCAAAAATCCCAGGGAGCATCGGGAGCGTCCCAACCTACCAACGGATTGCGCTGAACGGAGGCGAGGTCCACCGTCCCCTGCCCCACCAGGGCGCGGATGAGGACCATGGCGCCCCCAATTCGGGTGGGCGACAGCGCCAGTAAACTGGTGTAGCCCGGGGCCAAGTTCAGGGTGTCCAAGGTGGCACGGGCGCTGGCAACCAGTAATTTTTTGGCCAGTCGAATGGTTTTTGGGGTTCCTGTGCTGCCGCTGGTGGTAAACTCTAAATGGTCCGACGGTCCAAACCAAGCGCGCATCAGGGCTTGGGTTTCTTGGATCAGTTGGGGGTCTGTTCGCGGGTGGAGGCGCAGGTTTTCCGGCCACGGGCCGCTGCCCACCTCGGCCGGATACGGCGCGATGTAGTGGAGCTGTTCGCCGCGCAACTCGGTCCACGGGGGCAGGTTGTTGGTGTACAATCCACCGGTTCCCAGTCCTTGGGCGCGCGCCAAAGGCGCACGGCGCGCCACATCTTGGGCCACTGCATTGAGTCCAATACTCCCCTCCAAGGCGCTGGTGATCCACCACCCCATGCCCCGCGCCTCTGCGCGCTCAATCCAGTCTTGGGTTCCGCGCCATCCGCCCACAAAACTGGGCTTCAAAACCACATAGGGCGAGCGAACCTCGTCCAACAAGTTGTTGCGCTCCTCCGGGGTCACCAAACCAATAAGGCTTTCGTCTAAAGCCACCGGCACGGGAGAGTGCTGGCTCCAGTAGGCCAAACCGGCGCGATTGCTTGCCGGCAAGGGTTGCTCAATGGAATGCACGCGGAGGTCTGCCAAAGTACGCAATACCTCTTCCACGTTGTGTTCTCCAAAAGCACCGTTGGCGTCTACCCGAAGTTCCACGTTTTGACCTTGTGCTGTTTGCCTAAATTCCTGCAGCAGGGCGCGCTCTTCTTCCCACGCCAAGGCCCCAATTTTCATTTTGACGCAGGCGTAGCCCACGCGCAGCTTGTCGTCCAGTGCCTCGCTCATGGCGCAGCTGGAGCCCATCCATACGAGTCCGTTGGTGGGAATTCCACAGTCCGCACGCGTCCAGGGGGTGTCCCACAGGTCGGACGCATGGTGCCCGGTTCGGTTACGGAAGGCACTGCGCAAGGCTTGCTCCACCGCAAACTGAAGCGACGGCCACCGGGACCATTGTTCGTAAAAAGCATCGGGCACGCGTCCCTCGTTCGCCCACACGACGTCCCATAGCTCTGGTGACCAGACGTTCATTTGGTGCACCAGCTCCTCCAGCCGGTCAACGTAGTCCGGGCGGTCGTCGAACGAAAGGCCGCGCAGCAGGCCGCACTCGCCAATTCCGCGAAAAGGCACGCCCCGGTGCTCGCCGCGAACCTCCAAAAAATGGGCTTCTTTTTGGCGCAGCACGCCGCGGGAGGTCCCTGCCGGCTGCGCAAACAAGAAGGTATAGGGCCAGTGGTGTACCCGCATCAAAACAGGGGTTTGCTGCACGCATCGGTATCTAGCAACAATCCGATTCCCAGGGCCAAGGCAAATAAAAACGTGGCCAAGGCCAAGGGCTTGAGCAGTTTGTCCAACGCGGCGCGGTCTTGCGCTTTCCACGTGGCGGCTACGGATTCGTACAGCAGCGGAACCACGGCCAAAAACAGGTAGGAACGGCTGCAGGTGGGGAGTCCGCGCAACACAAAGAACAAGGTGGACGCCACAGCACCCACCACCAGGAAGGTTTGGTACCAGCGCGCACCGCGCGCGCCCAAGCGAGCGGCCACGGTGATTTTACCGGCGGCCCGGTCGGTCTCCAGATCGCGCAAATTGTTCAGGTTCAACACCCCGGTGGCCAGCAAGCCCACGGAGAGTCCGGGCAAAATGATCCACGGGCTGAATTGACCGGTTTGCACCATGAAACTGCCTTCCACACCCACCAATCCAAAGAAAAAGAGCACGAAAAAATCACCCCATCCGCGGTATCCGTAGGTGGCGGTACCGCCCACGTAGTTGACGGCGCTCCAAACAGCGGCCCCATGCAGCGCGAAAAACACCCAACGCAGCGACCCGTCAAAAGACGTCCAAACCAGCAATCCCCCAACGAGTAATGCCAGAACCGCCACCAGCCGAACGGCCAGCAGCATCTGCTCCGGCGCAATGCGCCCAGAGGCTACGGCGCGGAGCTCACCCGCTTGCTCGTGGGTTCGGTGTGCGTCGGTACCTTTTTTCCAATCGTAGTAGTCGTTGGCGTAGTTGCTCAGGACCTGGTACAGGAGGGTGGTGAGTACGGCCAACGCCAAACGTTTCAAGTCAAAAAAACCGGCGTCCGCCGCCAATGCGGTTCCCAAGGCAATGCAGGCCAAGGCCAACGGCAAGGTGCGCAGGCGGGCTGCTTGGATCCATTCCAACGGCGCAGCCACGCTCAGGGAAATTGCGGAAATTTACTGAAGTCGGGATCGCGCTTTTCCAAAAACGCGTTCTTGCCCTCTTGCGCTTCCTCCATCAAGTAAAACATTAGGGTGGCATCGCCGGCCAACTCCATCAATCCACGTTGACCGTCCAGTTCCGCATTCAAGCCCCGCTTGATCATGCGCAAAGCCATGGGCGAGCGCTTCATCATGGTGCGGCACCAGTCTACCGTGGTGGCTTCTAATTCCGCCAAGGGAACAACTTTGTTCACCATGCCCATGGCTTCCGCTTCCGCGGCGGTATACTGGTTGCACAAAAACCAAATTTCGCGGGCTTTCTTCTGCCCCACGTGGCGCGCTAAGTAGGAACTGCCAAATCCGGCGTCAAAACTGCCCACCTTGGGGCCAGTTTGCCCAAATCGGGCGTTTTCCGAGGCGATCGTGAGGTCACACACCACGTGCAAAACGTGCCCACCGCCAATGGCGTAGCCGTTGACCATGGCCACCACGGGCTTGGGAATTTCACGAATTCTTTTGTGCAGGTCCAGTATGTTCAGGCGCGGAACTCCGTCTTCCCCAATGTATCCACCAATACCTTTGACGTTTTGGTCCCCACCGGAACAGAAGGCCTTGTCCCCAATGCCCGTCAGCACGATGACGCGAACGTCCTGACGCTCGCGGCAGATGTCCATAGCTTCCAGCATCTCGATGTTGGTTTCCGGACGGAACGCGTTGTAGACTTCCGGACGGTTGATGGTGATTTTGGCAATGCCTTCCAAAAACTCAAACTTGATGTCTTTGTATTCTTTGATGGTGGTCCAGGCAAATTGACTCATAACGCTAGTGATTTCCAATGAATTTCAGATTGTTCCGGGTGGGTAATCAGCTCCACCACCACGGGGTGTTCGTTTGAAAACAACACACCGGACGCCAAGAGGTTCTCCCATGCTTCGACGGTGGACGCCGTGTGGGTTTTGCAGCCCATTTCCCGCGCCCAAGGCAGCACGCTGCGGGTGTGTTGCGCTTCAAAATCTTCCGCCAACCGGCCCGTTTGGGAAGGACCGTCGATGAGGCGAAAAATGCCGCCGCCGCGGTTGTTCAGCACGACCGCAACAAAGTTGTTGGGCAGGTGGGGATGAAACCAAGCGTTGGCGTCGTAAAAAAAACTGAGTTCGCCGGTGAGCAAGGCGGTGGGCTTGCCGTCTGCCCAGGCCGCGCCCAGGGCTGTGGAACTGCTGCCGTCGATGCCTGCCGTGCCACGGTTTGCCTGCCACTCAGCGTTCCACAACAAACGGTGCACCGCACTGCTGCGCAAGGCATACCGTACGGAGGCCGAGTTGGCTACGGAAAGGCGTTGGACCCCATTCGGGCTGCGCATCCACAAGGCCACGGCAGCGGCGTCGGTTAGGATTCCCGCGGTGCGAGCGTCTTGAATGCAGTGGTCTTCCCAAGCGGTGATGCGCCGTTGCGCGGCTTCTTCCGCTTGGCGAACCCGACGGGCCCATTCGGTGCCGTTTTGGGTTGCACTGAACGCCTCAGACGCGCTGGAAGCTCCTGATGCATCTTCCCACCAACGTAAACCGTCGAGGGCCTCCGGACCCAAAGGACAATGTGCTTGCAAATGACCCACAACGTCCGGGACCCGAACGGTGGCTCCCAAGTGCAGGTGCCAGGGCCGTGCCGCCCGCAATTCGTTTTTCCAACGCTTGGAAACCAACGCGCCACCCACCGTTGCAATAGCTTGCGGCAACAGGGCCTCTGCCGTGCCCGCGGCCAGGTGTTGTTCCCAAGAAACCCACGGGCCATCGCCCAGGTTGCTGAGCGGTTCCGCCACCACCACCAAAGCGGGATCGTTGCGCAACCAGTCTTGGAGCATGGCGTTCCAGCGCCGACCCACGGCAAGCGGCATCTGCCCTACCCACACCGCACGGCGTTCTGCCTGCCACCACGCACGGTTCCAGCCGTCGGCATCGTGCGGTCCGGGGAACCGGTGGTGTACGGGGGGATTGTTGCGGGGTGCACCTCCAAACGCCTCCGGAAACGCCAAATCAGCGGGGATAACGGGGTCGTTTTGGGCACCGTTGTAGCCGTACAAAGGCTCGCGCAGGGGAACGTTCAGGTGCACTGGACCGCGGTGCTGATGGGCGGCCGTCCAGGCGGCCGTCCAGCGCGCGGCATTGCGCTCCAAAAGCGCTTTTTGCTGTTCTGGAGGGGCGTTTGAATCGTCTTCTTCTAAGGTAAACTGCGCCACCACGTGGTCGCCAAAGATGCTTCCCTGGCGGATGCTTTGTCCCTGGCCTTGATCGATGTGCGCGGACGGTCGGTCTGCGGTCAAGACCACCAAAGGAAGTTCGCGGTAGAAGGCTTCCACCACCGCGGGCGCCAAGTTCAAGGAGGCGGAGCCGGACGTGCACACCACCACTGCGGGCTTGCCCTGTGCCTCCGCGGCACCCAACGCAAAGTGAGCGGCTGCGCGTTCGTCCAGCAAAACGGCATGGTGCGGGAAGGCACAGCCGTGGAATGCCTCCACCAGGGGCGCATGCCGCGAGCCGGGCGACGAAATCCATGCGTCTACCCCTTCGGTACGAAGAAATCGGGCAAAAGCCCAGGCGGACGGATGGAATGCGCTCACCGCGCGAAGATAGCGCTGCGGAGGGTTTGGAGTTTGGCCTCGGTTTCCTCCCATTCCCGCTGCGGATCAGACTGTGCCGTGATGCCGCCTCCGGCGTAGAGGGCTACGGATTGTGCCCCCACCTCCATGCACCGCAAGTTGACATAAAATCGGGCCGTTGAACCCGTAGACCAGCCCATGTAGCCGGCGTACAAACCGCGCGGATATCCTTCGTGGGCTTTCAAAAATGCGGAAGCGCGGGCGCGAGGCAACCCACCTACAGCGGGCGTGGGGTGCAGGGACTGCGCCAGAGACCAACTGGACGCCTGCGGCGGCAACGTCCCTTCAATCCACGTACACAGGTGCTCCACAGGGCCTGCAGACCGAACCTGGGGACCGTCTACCGTTAAATCCGTAGCCCCCAAAGCGCGGAGCATGTAGGCAATGTCTTGCGTCACCAAGTCTTGTTCTTCCTTTTCCTTGGCCCCCCAATGGCCCAACGCCCCCGCAGGACGTGTTCCCGCCAAACTCATGGTGCGGAGGTGGGAGCCGTCCCGATGCAGCAGCCATTCCGGAGAAGCGCCCATCCACGTGGTTTGTCCTTCGCGGTACAGCAAGTAGACCATGGCGTCCGGGTACCGCTCGCACAGGGCGACAAAGGCATCTACGGAGTCGTACGCGCTTTCCGGGGTGTGCACCACGCGTCGGGAAGTAACCACTTTGGTCAGTGCTCCGTCCCGGCAGGCGTCCACGGCGCGCTGAACCAAAAATTTGTAGGAGGATTCATCGTGGGAAGTACCGCCCTCCAACGGAGGCAATTCGCGGTGGGCCGCCCGTGCCCGGGTTAGCGCTTCTGCGCCTTCGTACCGATGGCCCAAGGCATACACGGTACCCAGACCGTTGAACGGGTGAACGTGAAATAGCGAACCGCTGCCGTTTCCCTCTAACGCTCCTGCAACGGGAGTTTCCAACGGCGCGCCCCACAGCGGCAGACCGGGTTCCCGAAGCAAGACAAAGGAGGTTTTCATGAGGATGGTAGCGCTGCTCGTTACGGATTACTTCGTCGGGTCCGATGCGGAAAGCTCCAAGATGGCATTGGTCAGGGTTGCGGTGGACACCAGGTGGCCGTGTTCATCCTCAATGCGGATTTCCACCACATGCGAACGCTTGCCTTGGTGCAAAAAGCGAGCCGTGCCCCGCACCGTTCCGTCTTTCACGCTGCGAACGTGGTGCGCTACCAGGGTCTGTCCCACCACGGCCTGGCGGTCTGGATGCGGCAAGGAAACAAAGGAAAACGCGGAACCCAGCGTTTCCGCCAGGGCGGCCGTGGCTCCCCCGTGCAAGAGCCCCATGGGCTGATGTACCTGCGGGCCTACCGGCATTTCCGCGTGCAATCCTGCCTCATCCAGGCCGGTGTAGCGAATGCCCAAGGTCTCCATGAGGGTCCCTGCGCGCCGTTCGTTCAGTAGGGTCAGTTTTTCTGAATGCTCCATGTCCGCAAAGATAACCGATTCCGTACCTTTGCCCCTTCGCAAACTTCCTTTGTACCGAAGCCTTTTTTATGATCCAAATTACTCTTCCCGACGGTGCCCAGCGCACGTACGAACCCGGAACTTCTGCTTTTCAAGTAGCGGAGAGCATTTCCCGGGGATTGTCCCAAAATGCGTTGTCTGCCCGTTGGAACGACCGCACGGTTGAATTGCACGATCCGTTGCCCGGCGACGGTTCTTTGCGCTTTTTTACGTGGGAGGACCCTGAAGGCAAAGCCGCCTTCTGGCACTCGTCGGCCCACGTCATGGCCCAGGCGATTACAGACCTCTACCCCGCCGTCCACCTGACCATTGGCCCGGCCATTGAGCGCGGATTTTACTACGACATTGACTTCCGCGGCGTCCACTTTGGCGAGGCGGACTGGACCCAAGTGGAAACGCGTTTCCTGGAGCGCGCCCGCGAAAAGGCATCTTTTCACCTGCGATCCGTCACCAAGCAGCAAGCCTTGGAAACATATGCCCACAATCCGTTCAAAACGGAATTGATTGAGAACCTGGAAGACGGTACCATCACCTTCTGCGACCACAGCGACTTCACGGACTTGTGCCGCGGGGGGCACATCCCCAACACGGGACTGATCAAGGCCTTCAAGGTCACCAAAATGTCCGGTGCGTACTGGCGCGGCGTGGAAACCAACCCACAACTCACCCGGGTGTACGGCATCTCCTTCCCCAAGGCGTCTATGCTGGAGGAGTACCTGCATTTGCAGGAAGAAGCCAAGAAACGGGACCACCGCAAACTGGGCAAGGAACTGGAGCTCTTTACCTTCTCCCAGCGCGTGGGCCAAGGCTTGCCTTTGTGGCTCCCCAAAGGAGCGGCCCTGCGCGAGCGGCTGGAGCAATTCTTGAAGCGGGCGCAGAAGAAAGCCGGGTACCTGCCCGTCATCACCCCGCACATTGGGCACAAAGAACTGTACGTGTGTTCCGGCCACTACGAAAAGTACGGCAAGGACTCCTTCCAATCCATCCGCACGCCGGAGGAGGGTGAAGAGTACTTGCTTAAGCCCATGAATTGCCCGCACCACTGCGAAATTTTCAAGTCCCAACCGCGTTCCTACCGGGACCTGCCCCTGCGATTGGCGGAATTTGGCACGGTCTACCGCTACGAACAATCGGGCGAATTGCACGGGCTAACCCGCGTACGTGGCTTCACCCAAGACGACGCCCACCTGTTTTGCACGCCGGATCAATTGCTGGAGGAGTTCCAAAAAGTAATCGACCTGGTTTTGTACATCTTCAAAACCCTGGATTTCAAGGACTACAAGGCTCAGGTTTCCCTTCGCCACCAAACCGACCGCTCCAAGTACATTGGCACGGAAGAAAACTGGGAAAAAGCAGAGCGCGCAATCTTACAAGCCGCAGAAGAAAAAGGATTGCCCTTTGTGGTGGAATATGGCGAAGCGGCCTTTTACGGCCCCAAGCTGGACTTCATGGTGAACGATGCTTTGGGTCGGCAGTGGCAGCTGGGAACCATCCAGGTAGACTACAACCTGCCGGAACGTTTTGAATTGGAATACAAGGGGTCAGACAACGAGATGCACCGCCCGGTCATGATTCACCGCGCTCCTTTTGGCTCGATGGAACGTTTTGTGGCCGTTTTGTTGGAGCACTGCGGCGGAAATTTCCCCCTTTGGCTGACGCCCGAACAAGTGGTTGTGCTTCCGGTCTCTGAAAAGTACGAAGCTTACGCACAACAAGTTGCACAAGAGCTAGAAAATGCCGATATTCGCGCCCTCGTTGATGACCGCAATGAAAAGGTCGGACGGAAAATTCGCGACGCTGAAGTCCGAAAGATCCCGTTCATGGTGGTGGTTGGCGAGACCGAACAAGAAGCCGGCAGCTTGGCCGTAAGACGCCACGGGCAAGGAGATTTGGGAACCATGAGTGTGCTGGATTTCAGCAACTTAATTAAGTCCGAAGTTGAAGAGCGACTGGCAGCTTTTTGATCAAAACCTTTGTTTCATTTTAATACCAACGTCCCCTGAGGCCCAATCGATCCAGAAACTACACCCCGCGCCGCGAACCGGAAGCGCTGCACAAAATCAACGAATTAATCCGCGTTCCGGAGGTCCGTTTGGTAGGGGAAAACATTGAAGTGGGGGTTTACTCAACCCGCGATGCTCTGGCCAAGGCGGAAGCTTTGGAATTGGATTTGGTCATGATTACCGAAAAAGCCGAGCCGCCCGTCTGCCGCATTGTGGACTACAAGAAGTTCTTGTACGACCAGAAGAAAAAGCAGAAGGAAATCGCTGCCAAAGCGGTAAAAGTGGTCATCAAGGAGATTCGTTTTGGTCCCCAAACAGACGACCACGACTACGATTTTAAAAAGAAACACGCCATCAAATTCCTGGAAGATGGTTTCAAGATTAAGGCCTACGTATTTTTCCGCGGCCGGTCCATCGTTTACAAAGAACAAGGTGAAATCTTGTTGTTGCGTTTGGCCCAAGATCTGGAACACCTTGGAAAGGTAGAAGCCCTCCCCCATTTGGAAGGCAAGCGAATGTTCATGATCATCCAACCCAAGAAGACGAAATAATTACCCAAATAGCTGCGAACCCTAATTCTTATCTCATGCCCAAAATGAAGACCAAGTCCAGCGCCAAGAAGCGATTCAAGCTGACGGGAACTGGCCAGATCAAGCGCAAGCATGCCTTCAAGAGCCACATCTTGACCAAGAAGGCTACGGACCGCAAGCGCCGTCTGACGCACTCCACGTTGGTGAGCCCCGTGGACATGCCGAGTGTGAAAAGGCAATTGTGCATTTGATCGCCGGAAGAAAAATCGAATTGTTCGGTACCCTTTAACCCTGTGCAAACGCCTACCCAAGTGTTCCTGGTGAACCGCGTTGCCAAAAAAGTGAATAGAAATGCCTAGAAGTGTAAATCACGTAGCTTCCCGCGCCCGCCGGAAGCGCATTATGGAAATGGCCAAAGGTTACTTCGGCCGCCGTAAAAATGTTTGGACGGTTGCCAAAAACGCCGTCGAGAAAGCCCTTGTTTATGCCTACCGCGATCGTCGTCAAAAGAAACGCAGCTTCCGCGCTTTGTGGATTCAGCGCATCAATGCCGGCGCACGCTTGCACGGTATGTCCTACAGTGTATTCATGGGCAAACTGCACGCCGCCAACATCGAATTGAACCGCAAGGTTTTGGCCGATTTGGCGATGAACCATCCGGAGGCATTTACCGCCGTCATCAACAAGGTAAAATAATACCAACGCGTTCGCAGCGCTGAAAGCCGCCCAAAAGGGCGGCTTTTTTTTGTGCCGTACCCCGGCGAAATTTCTTACTCCTCCAAGCCGTAGAGCAGACCGTGCGGCGTATCCCACACCGTCCAGGTGCGGTCCCCTTGAAAATCGCTGCGCACCACCGCTTGGGGTCCGCGAAAATAGGCCGGGCGGAGTTGCTCCGGGTAAAAACATCGGGTGCCGCCAAAGTTCCAGCCGGGCAACGGGGCGCGCAGGATTTCTTGGGCCGCCAACTCCGGTAGTTCGTTCAAACGGCCAAACAGCCGTGCCACGGACCGCGTCGGCGGGTTGCGGTACAAATTCTGGGGCGTGTCCGACGCCACCATGCTCCCGTCCATCAGCACATCAATGCGGTCCGCCCATTCCAAAGCGTCGCGGATGTCGTGCACCACCACCACCACCGCTCGTTTGCTGTGGACCTGCCAGGCTCGCAAATCGTCCAATAAGCCGCGCTTGGTGTCCGGATCCAAGTGGCTGAAGGGCTCGTCCAGCAACAAAACCTGCGGTTTACTCGCCCAGGTCTGCGCCAGGGCCAAACGCTGCACCTGCCCTCCAGACAACTGCCCCGTGGGGACGTCTTCTAGGCCGGTGAGGCCTACGGAGCGAAGCCATTGCGCGGTCCATCGGGCTTCTTGGGCGTCGGAGTCCGTGTGCACAAAGTGGAGTAAGTTCTCCCGAACCTTCCGGAACGGCATTTGGCCAAAGTCTTGACGCACCAACCCAATGCCCGGATGCCCGGGCAAAAGGGCGTCTGCTTGCGGCGGGATGAGGCGGGAACGAAAACGCACCTCCCCCTGTTCCGGGGTGAGGTGCGCTCCTAAAATTTTTAAAAAAGTGCTTTTGCCGGAACCGGAAGGACCCACCAACGCCACCACTTGGCCGGGGTGCAACGTCCAGTGCCCAGCGGTCAGGACAAAACGCTCGCCGTAGGCGTGGACCAGGTCCTGAACTTCCAGCAGCGGCCGCACGCCTGCTTACAGGTGAATCACCTCTCCGTACGCGGCGGCTGTGGCCTCCATAACGGCCTCGCTCATGGTGGGGTGCGGGTGCACGGCCTTGAGGATTTCGTGTCCGGTGGTTTCTAATTTGCGGGCGGTAACGATTTCCGCGATCATCTCGGTAACGTTGGCACCAATCATGTGGGCGCCCAACAGCTCGCCGTAATTGGCGTCGTAGATCACCTTCACAAAACCGTCTTTGGCTCCCGCTGCACTGGCTTTGCCGCTGGCAGAGAATGGGAATTTGCCCACCTTGATGTCAAAACCGGCCTCTTTGGCCTTCTTTTCGGTGTATCCCACGCTGGCAATCTCCGGAGAACAGTAGGTGCAACCGGGAATGTTGTTGTAGTCCAGCGGCTCCGGATGGTGTCCGGCAATCTTCTCCACGCACGTAATGCCTTCCGCAGAAGCTACGTGCGCCAAAGCTTGGCCTTTCACCACGTCGCCAATGGCAAAGTAGCCCGGGATGTTCGTAGCGTAGAAATCGTCGGTCGCAATCAGACCGCGCTCTGTTTTGATGCCTACGGCCTCCAGGCCAATGTTTTCAATGTTGGGGGTAACGCCCACGGCGGAGAGGACCACGTCGCACTCCAATTTGTGCTCGCCTTTGGCGTTTTTGTAGGTAACCACGCAACCTGCACCCTTGGTGTCCACGTGGGTCACCTCCGCGCCGGTTTCAATGCCAATGCCGTTCTTTTTGAAGGAGCGCTCCAGTTGCTGCGAAATGTCTTCGTCTTCGTTGGGCACAATGCGCGGCAGGTACTCCACCACGGTTACTTTGGTGCCCATGGCGTTGTACACGTACGCAAATTCCACACCGATCGCGCCGGAACCCACAATGACCATGGACTTGGGCTGCTGGGGAAGGGTCATGGCTTCGCGGTAGCCAATGATTTTAACACCGTCCTGCTTCAGGGCCGGCAACTCGCGCGAACGGCCGCCGGTGGCGATGATGATGTTCTTGGCGCTGTAGGTGGTTTCCTTGCCGTCGTCGCCTTTCACCACAACTTTCTTGCCGGGCGCAACTTTTCCGTATCCGTTCAGGACGGTGATCTTGTTTTTGCCCATGAGGAATTGAACCCCTTTGCTCATTCCACCCGCTACGTCGCGGCTGCGCTGGATGACTTTTCCAAAATCGTGCGACGCCTCCTTGACGTTGATGCCGTAGTCGCTGGCGTGCTGAATGTATTCAAATACTTGGGCACTTTTGATCAAGGCCTTGGTGGGAATGCACCCCCAATTGAGGCAAACTCCGCCCAAGCTTTCTTTTTCCACAACGGCTGTTTTCAAGCCCAATTGGCTGGCGCGAATGGCGGCTACGTAGCCCCCGGGGCCCGTACCAAGAACGATGAGATCAAATTCCATGGGTAGATGATAAGGGGTGAATCAGAACCGAACGGGTCGGTGTTTTACGCGGTCAAAGGTACGGAAACTACGGCGGAAATTTCCACGCGCGCTCCGCGCGGGAGACCTGCTACGGCCACGGTTTCCCGTGCCGGAGGTTCTTCGGAAAAAACGGCGCCGTACAGGCTGTTGACGGTCGCAAAGTCCGCCATATCCAGCAAGAAAATCGTGCATTTGAGCACGTCTTTTGGGGAGGCTCCGGCAGCGGCCACTACCGCTTGTAGGTTGGTCAAAACGCGTCGCACTTCGGCTTCCAAGTTGGCGTTGTCCATTTCGCCAGTCTCCGGAATCAAAGCAATTTGCCCGGAAACATAAAGCGTTTGTCCCCATTGAACGGCTTGAGAATAAGGACCGATGGCCGCCGGCGCTTGATCCGTGTGGTGCACTTTTTTCATGAATACGAAGGTACTTCACCGCGGAGTACCTTCGCAGCATGCTCCTGGTGTTGGACAACTACGACTCGTTTACGTACAATTTGGCGGACGCCCTGCGGGCGGTGAATCCGGATTGGCGCGTGGTGCGGAACGACGACCCCACGGCCCTAGCATGTGTGTTGCAAGCCCGTGCGCTGGTGCTCTCGCCAGGACCCGGTTTACCGGAAACCTCTGGGGTATTGCTGGAGGCCATTCGTTGGGCAGACGGGCGCATCCCGGTCTTGGGCATTTGTTTGGGCATGCAGGCCTTGGCGGTGGCAAATGGAGGAACGCTGCGTCGGTTGGAGACCCCGCGTCACGGCATACCCGGAGCCATTGCTCGTATGCTCCCCAATGCACCGTTGCCCCCGCACGCTTTGCAGGCCCCGGTAGGGCTTTACCACAGTTGGGCGGTGGAAACCTTGCCGGAAGATGGTCCTTGGCAGCTGTCGGCTTGGGACGCCTCCGGAGTGCCCCTGGCGATGCACCGTCGGGACGGGAAAGGGGTTGCGGTGCAGTTCCACCCGGAAAGTATTCTCACGCCTTGGGGACGCGATTGGCTGCAGGATTGGGCCCGCGCCCAAAGTCTGGGTTAAAAATCCCCGCGGCCGCGTCGGCGCTCCAGTTTCAAGTCTTTGAGCAGCGGTGCCCGGACGCCCAGCCCTATGGAATAGGATCGTGCGTAGCCCATGGGCACCCACCGAATGCGCATTTCCCAGCAGTGGATCAAGCGGTACACGTCCACGGTGGTAAACGTAATGGAACGCGCCATGAGGTCGTAACCGGAGGAAACCCCCAATCGCCAGTTGGCCGTGGGCTCAATGCTGGCGTCCAGGCGGATGGACTGTTTGAACGGGGCAAGCGGTGTGGCGGGATCGTACCGCAAGGAATAGCCGCCGGAAAGGCTCCACGTGGCTGAAATAGGTTGCAGGAGCAAGTCACCAAACGGATTGGCGTAGAGGTCTTGTTCCAGGCCGTTCTCCCCTACCAAAACTTGCGGCCGGCCGTTGACGGAACCGCCGGACAAGCGGAAATCTGCACTGAACTGCTGCACCTGGGGCCGCAACAACAGGCCGTTGGTGCTCCAGGCGGAAGCCAACAGGCGTTTCCCGGTGGAATCCGAACCGTAGGGGTCAAATTGACCCTGGTACACCAGGCGCAATCCGCCTTTGAAGAGGGACGTAGACGCCCGCGCGCCCATCATCGTCCAGGCAAATGGGCCAGCGGCCGGATTGTAGCCCAAGTCTACGGTAGCATCTTCCAAAAGGGCAAACTTTTTGGGTTCCAGGGTATCGCGCTTTCTCCCTTTGGCCTCCAGGACGTTGCGCACCCGGAACTGAACGCCGCTCCCGCCGCCTATGCTGGGCGCCCCGTACAGAAAATCGCCTCCGCTAAAACGGCTCTTGAAAGAGGTTGTGCCCGATGAATCCGTTTGAACTTGTTGAAAAGCCCCCCATTCCGGGCGGGTAAATTCCGGGGCCATCCGCGCGGAAACGGTGGGGTACACCACGTGCCGCACCGCCGATAAAGGACCCCATTTCATTTTGTACAGTCCGTAGACCGTAGTGGACAACGTGGCCTGCGCCCCATAATCCCGAACGGCAAAAAAACCACGTGCGGTGTCCGTTTGAACTCTTTGCTGCAGAGAATCGTAGGAATAAGACAAGCGGTACGGATACCACCGTTCGTTGTAGCTGGCAGACGGGCTTAAGGTGATGAATTTAAACAGCTTGGCATTGGTGGAGAACGAAACGGCGTGCGAGGCTCCCGCCTTGATTCGGTCCCGGGCCAAAAGTGCCGTTGGATCTTGGATTTCCGAAATCAAGCCGTTCCATTCGTTCCGCGCATTGAGGCCGTACTGAATACCAAAATCCCGCAACCACGCCGATCCCCGTCCGTCCACCCGTCGGAACGGCTGAATGCGCATCATGGCAAAATTGACCTCCGGCGCGTTCAAGGTCATGGTTCCTTTCTGGTTGTTTTGCCGATGGCGCAGTGCCGCGCTCAAGGTAAACGGGGTACCGCTCCAGGTTTTGGTGGCGGAGATGGAGGACGACAAATCGTTTTTCAGGAATTGATTGGGGTCTGTGGTGGCGTTCTTGAAAAACGCACCGCTGGCCAGGTCTACTTTGGCAGAAAACCGGAAGCCCGGGCGGGCTTTGGGGTCTTGGTTGTGCGTCCATCCGATGCGGAAATCCGTGGAGTTTTGGTAGGCTCCGGTTCCGGCAAAACGCGGATCGCCAAAGCGAATTCGGTTGACGTTGAACGTGAAATTTCCGTTGAATTTGTACCGAACGCGGTAGCCGGAGGCCGCCTGCACCGCCCAGGAACCTTGGCTGTAAAAATCCGCGGTCAAACGGAGGTCCTGGTAATCGTTCAGCACAAAGTAGTAGCCCAGCCCCGTGAGGCCCAAACCCCACTCGCGTCGGTCGGAAAAATTGGGCAACAGGAAGCCGGAAGCCCGTTTTTCTGCCATCGGAAAGAAGGCAAACGGCAACGCCAACGGCGTAGGAATGCCCGCAATTTGCAAATACGCCGGCCCGGTGACGATGCGTTTGCCCACGTCCAACTTGGCGCGTTGGGTCACAATGGCAAAGTGTGGCGTTTCGTGGTTGCACGTGCTGAACGTGTTGTTCGCCAGAAAATAACTGCTGTCGGAAATCATTTTGGCTTGGCCGCCCTGTAAATACCCTCCGCCTTCCTGCGTGTTGGCGCTTTTGATCCACCCCTTTCCCGTACCCAAATGGTAGCGAATGGTGTCTGCGTACAGGGTGCGTTCGCCTTCCTTGAACACGGGGTATTGCCCCATTTTACCCGACGAATCCCGAACACCGTACGCCGTCAACAGACTGTTGTTGAAGTCAATGAAGATCTCGCCGGCCCGCAAATCCAAACCCGAATACTGCACCCAGGCACGATGGGTCAGTAAAACGGTACGGTCTTTGGGATTCACTTCCGTGCGGCCGCGATCGGCTTCGGTTCCCCACTGCACCGGTCCGCTGAGGGACGCCCCAATGGACTGGCCCCAAATCGGGGCAGTCGCTGCCCATAATCCAAGCAAAAGCGCTATTTTTGTAAAGAACCGCATGAACCGTCAAAAGTACCAAAAATGAAAGGCTTTGTCCGCATGGCGGCGGTGACGAGCCTCGCCTTTTTTCTGCCCCTCGCCGGTTTTCGTCCGCCCGTTGCTACAGACAACCTGGTGGACCGCGTTATTATTGATGCCGGACACGGCGGAAAAGACCCCGGAAACTTGGGAACCGGGCGCTACAGCAGAAAAGAAAAAGACGTGGCGCTGATCGTAGCGCGGCAAGTCGGTCAGTTGATTCAGCAGCGTCTTCCCGGTGTGGAAGTTGTCTGGACCCGGTCCGACGATCGTTTTTTGGAGCTCTACGAGCGTACCGCCATTGCCAATCGGGAAAAGGGAGATCTTTTCATCTCCATCCACTGCGATGCTGCGGAAAATCATGCCGCTTATGGGGCGTCGACTTACGTAATGGGTAAAGACCACGACGACGAAAACCAAGTGGCCCTGCGCGAGAATTCCGTGATTCTCATGGAGGATAATTTTGAAGATAAGTACGAGGGATTTGACCCCCGCAAGCCGGAAACGTATATTGCACTCACACTCTTTCAACGCGCTTATCAGGCGCAAAGTATCCAGTTCGCCCAAACGGTGCAAGACGACTTCCGCACCGTCATCGGCCGGAAGGACCGCGGCGTGCGCCAACAGCCGCTGTACGTCACCAGCCGCACGTCCATGCCGTCGGCCTTGATTGAATTGGGTTTCACCACCAACAATGTGGAAGAAGATTTTTTGATGAGTGCCGACGGTCAACACACCATGGCAGAAGGAATTTACCGAGCGTTTGCCCAGTACAAGGCGCGTCGCGAAGGAGTTGCCGTACCGACTCAGTCCCTGTTGGAGTCCCAACTCCCAAAACCGGGCACCACAACCGCGTCCGGGGAAGTCCCCGCCCTCCCTTATCCGTTGACCGCAAAACCAACGTCAACCGTTCCGGTATCGGAGGTTTCCGTGCCCGAGCCCGCGGTACCAACCTCGCCGGGAACCGTGCCTGCAAAGACCTTGGCACCTGCAGAACCCGTCCCCGGGCTCGTTGAGGCAGACAAGCCGGCGGTGGTCTTCCGGGTGCAATTGTCCACCTCCGGAACCGCCAAGTCAGAGACCGATCTCTTATTTGCAGCCGTACAACCGGTGCATCGCGTTATGGAAGGAAAGCTGTACAAGTTCTACTCCAAAGGATTTACCACCGACGCGGAAGCACTCCAACTCCTGGCCGTTGCCAAGAAAAACGGTTTCCCAGATGCTTTTTTGGTGGCATTTCGCGGGACCCTTAAAATTTCTGTTGCCGAAGCGCGCGCTCAAACCACTCCCTAAACCTCAGCCATGTTCAAAATTCGTCCCTCCAAAGAATTTGTTGCCGGCGCGTTGGTCGTGGTTTCCGTGGCCGGCCTCTACTGGGGCATCTCGTTCTTGAAAGGCAACGATGTCTTCAAATCCGAACGGATCTTTTACGCCGTGTACAACAACGCCCAGGGACTGATGAAGGCCAACCCGGTCACCATCAACGGTTTTCAAGTGGGCCAAGTGGGTGATTTGTACTTTCATCCGGACCTCAGCGGCCGGCTGATTGCCAAAATAGTGATTTCCAATGATTACCCCGTGCCCACCAATACCGTGGCGCGCATCTCCTCCGACGGTTTGCTGGGCGAGAAAATGATGGTCCTCCTGCTGGGCAATTCCTCCCAAAGTGCGGAAAGCGGAGATACACTGATTGGAGATATTGAAGTTTCCATTACCGAAACCATCAACCACGAGGTGGCCCCCATCAAACTGAAAGCCGAAAAGTTGATGGGCTCTTTGGACACAGCCATCCAAGTGCTTACCGGATTCCTGGATCCCAAAACCGAACGCGCTTTCCGCACATCCGTGGTGAGCTTAGAGAATAGTTTGGATCACCTGGAGGGCATCACAAAAAATACCGACGGACTGTTGGCGGACAACCGCGCCAAGCTGGACCGACTGTTCACCAACCTGGACAAACTGGGTCAAACCTTGGCCGCTAATTCGGGCGAACTGGATCGGGCTTTGTCCAACGCTGCAGCCATTACAGATACCCTGGCTGCTGCCAACTTGACCCAAACACTCGCTCAGCTGGAGCAGACCAGCGCGCACTTGGCCGTCATCACGGATAAAATTGCCGCCGGCAAAGGAACTTTGGGTTTGTTGGTGCACGATGAAAAACTGTACCGCGATGTGGACGGAGCCCTCGTTTCGTTGGAAAAACTACTCACGGACTTCCGAGCCCACCCGCGTCGTTATCTTGCGCCCTTTGGAAAACGCAACGCCGACGAAAAATCTGAAGAATAATGGGTATTTCTACACTTCTTTTCTTGGCCGTTACGGGCTCTGCCGGTTGGGCTTTCGCGCGTAAGTTGCGCCTCATTCGCGCCAAAATCAACCTGGGGCAACCGGTGGATCGGCAGGACCGCAGCGGTGAACGGTGGGCCACCATGGCGCGCGTGGCCTTGGGCCAAAGCAAAATGGGCGCCAAACCCTTGCCGGCCCTCTTGCACCTTTTGGTGTACGTTGGCTTTGTTTTGATCAACATTGAAGTGTTGGAAATGCTGGTGGACGGCATTGCCGGTACGCACCGATTCTTCCAACCTTACCTGGGTTCCGTTTACACGGCCGCCCTCCATTTCTTTGAGGTTTTGGCGTTTTTGGTGCTGGCTGCCTGTGTGGTCTTTTTAACCCGACGGTTCGTTTCGCGCGTGCCGCGTTTGCAGCACCCAGACCTAGCGGGATTTCCACAAAAAGACGCCACCACCATTTTGGTGGTTGAGGTCGTCTTGATGGGCGCGTTGCTGCTCATGAACGCCGCCGAAGCGGCCTTGCCCGGAGGCACTACCTACGTCATCTCTGGGTTCCTGGTGCCTTTGTTGTCCGGCCTTTCCGAATCTTCACTGCATGCTGTGGTTACGGGTGCCTGGTGGTTTCACTGGATTGGGATTTTGGCCTTTTTGAACTACCTCCCCTACTCCAAGCACTTCCACATCGTTCTGGCGTTCCCCAACACCTACTACAGCAAATTAACCCCCAAGGGACAACTGGACTCCATGCCCAGCGTCACACACGAGGTCAAGGCCATGCTGGATCCTTCCTACGCACCACCGGCTGGTGACGCTCCCGCGCGTTTTGGGGCCAAGGACGTGGTAGATTTACACTGGGTGAACCTGTTGAACGCCTTTACGTGTACGGAATGCGGTCGGTGCACAGAGGCTTGTCCCGCCAACCAAACGGGCAAAAAACTCAGCCCCAGACGCATCATGATGGCCACCCGGGATCGGTTGGAAAGCTACCACCCGGAAGACGGTTTATCCCTCCTGGACCACGGCATTTCCCGCGAAGAATTGTGGGCCTGCACCACGTGCAACGCTTGCACAGAGGCCTGCCCCATTGGCATTGACCCCTTGGACATCATTGTGCAAATGCGGCAGTACATCGTTATGGAAGAATCCGGAGCTCCGCACGGTTTGAACGCCATGATGACCAATTTGGAAAACAACGGAGCACCGTGGCCGTTTGCACAAGCAGACAAGGGCCGCTGGGCGCAAGAACTGAACTGACATGGGGGATACCTTAACCATTCGAACTGTCGCGGAGTTTGCGGCTGCTGGCGAACTGCCGGAAGTGGTCTTTTGGACCGGATGCGCCGGTAGTTTTGACGACCGCGCCAAGAAAATCACCAAGGCCTTTGCGCGCCTGCTGCACAAGTCCGGTGTGTCCTTTGCCATCCTGGGCTCCGAAGAGGGGTGCACCGGGGATCCTGCCAAACGCGCGGGCAACGAATTCTTGTTCCAGATGCAGGCGCTTCAAAACATCGAAGTGCTCAACGCCTACGGCATTCAATCGTTGGTCACGGCATGTCCCCACTGCTTCAATACCCTGAAAAACGAGTATCCGGCGCTCGGCGGTCACTATTCGGTGAAGCACCACACCCAATTCCTGCAAGAACTGCTGCAATCCGGCCGCTTGCGCGTGGAGGGTGGAAAATTTGAGGGCAAGAAAATCGTGTACCACGACCCCTGTTATTTGGGTCGGGCGAACGGTGAATACGAAGCTCCGCGGGCCGTTCTTGCTGCGCTGGAGGGTGAAATGCTGGAAATGAAGCGAAGTCGGAAAAACGGACTGTGCTGCGGTGCCGGCGGTGCGCAAATGTTCAAGGAGCCAGAACCCGGACGCCAAGACATCAATGTGGCGCGAACGGAAGAAGCCCTGGCGCTGCAACCGGACATCATCGCCACCGGCTGCCCGTTCTGCAACACCATGCTGACCGACGGAACCAAACACTTCCACCAGGAAGGAAAAGTAGAGGTTCTGGACGTCGCTGAATTGATTGCACGTGCCAACGACCTCGTTTGACACCTTGTCGAACGACGCCCGAATTTGGGTGTACGCTGCCGACCGCGCCCTGACGGACGCGGAGGTGGATCGAATACAAAACGAGCTCAAGGCCTTCACCACAGACTGGACCTCCCACGGTGCCGCCCTGCGCGCAGCAGCCAGCGTGTTTGATCACCGTTTTGTGGTTATTGCCCTAGATACCCACGAATCATCGGCCTCCGGCTGCAGCATAGACAAGTCTTTTCGCGCCATACAGCAACTGGAACAGGGCCTCCAATTGAGCCTCACGAACCGACTCTTCGTTTGGGTTGTGGGGCCGAACGGTTGGGAGAAATGGTCCGTATGGAGTGCCAAAAAAGCGTGGGTAAATAAACTGTGGCCGGCAGAAACCTTCTTGGCGGACACCACGGCCAGCACCAAGGGTGCGTGGTTGGATTCGCGGCGGGCGCTTCCTGAAAACAGTTGGTTGGCCAAAGTGCGCTGAGGCGCCTCGTTCCCTTCCCGGGCGCTAAATTGAATCGTAGGAGGTCAGCCCCCCGGGGTCCAGCCGGATTTAAGTTGGCGGGCAACCGCTTGATCTGCGGCAAACGTAAAATCGTCTGGAATTAGAGCGTCCAACGCCACCCACGAACATTGTTCCACATCGTGAGCACCCTCCGGTAAGGGCGCACCCCAGGGTTGAACGGGCACATCTGAGTACCGCTGATTCTGAGGCTTCACCGTGTAGAAGTGAACCAAAACATCCGCCGCGGGATCGAAAGCGCTGGGAACCGGATGCGGTGCCGATCCCCAACGCAAGCCAACGGTCACGGGGTAGTTTAATTCTTCTATCCACTCGCGCTTCAAGGCCGTTGGGGCGTCTTCTCCAGGTTCCATTCCTCCCCCCGGGAATTTGACCAACTCGCGTCCGCGAAATCGCTCCCGAGAAACCAAAACGCACCCGTCCCACAGCAGCAATCCGTACACGCGCTCCACCCAACGCCTACCGGGACCGGGGGTCCAGGCTCGGAGCATTTGCCTTTTTCCGGGAGGTCCGGGCAACCGCTCCGGATGCCAACCGGCGGTCTTTAAGCCTTGAATTACGCTGCTTTTGGCGCAGTACGAGACCCACAGCGCGCGGGGTGCTGCTCTTTGGTACACTAGCTGCCACACGGACGGCGTCCACAACTCAGGTTGCGAGGCGGGGGCAAATGCGTCGTAGAGAAACAAATGGAATTTTGGGGATTTTTGGGCCTCGTCGGACGCAAACCAGTCCAAGGCGTCGGCGTGCAGGATGCGGATGCGGTGGGAATCTTGGGCGCGGCGGAGTGCATTGCGCAGGAGCAGTGCGGCGGGGCGGACAGAAACCAAAGCGTCCCAATAGGCCGATTCCTCGTCCGGACGCAGAGGATACTTCTCCAGCGCGAGGTACACATACTGGGATTCCGGAGCATTTTCTTCCATCCAATGCGCCACAAGGGCTGCATTCAAACCGGTGCCATAGCCAAGTTCCAAAGCAAAAAACGGAGCTGGATCCTGGGGATCCAGCTCCGCTTGGTAGGCGGTCCATGCGGTTTCCCAGCCCCGCGTTAGGTAAACGTGGTGGCTTTCGGTCCACGCGCCGCGTCGGCTGTGGTAAGGAACTCCGAAGCGCTCATCGATCCACGAAAACGAATTATCCTTCGTTTCCAGTAGCGGCATCGGCGGGCAACTTCATTTTTTGAATGCGCGGAATGGGGCCCTGGCAGTGCTGCTGGTGGCAAGCCACGCAGGTTTCAATCAAGGAATTGTAGGCATCGCGCTTTTCTGCTTGGGGCGCATTGGCTTCCACCAGGCCAATCACCTCGTCCATTCGCTCCAAATACTCGGAGGATTTTTCGCGAAACACCTCCCCTATCTCGTTGGGTTTGGTGGCTTGCACAGACTGCATGTTGGCGTGTACTTCGCGCCAATTGCGCAGTACGTCTGCGTCCCATTCGCCGGCGGCAAATTTGGCCTTGTTGGCTTCGTGACCGGAGGCCATGGCCCGCATCAGCGCCGCTAATTCACTGGCTTGGTACATCGTACCGGCCTCGGTTGCGGATACGGCTTCCTGCTTGGCTTGGTCCGCCTCGTTGGAACAGGCGGCCAACAAACCAAAAAGGCCCAATGCTGCTAGGCTCGCAATCTTGCGTGGACTCATTTTTGGGCTGCTTTGGCTTCAATAGCTACGCCATTGGCCAAGAAACTGTACTCCACGCGCGGCTCGGTAATGCTGTCGATGTGGGCCTGCGATTTACCCGCATCGGATGCTTTGTGTTTCAACCAATCCACACTCAGGGTATCCACTTTCACGTAGCCAGCGACCACTGCTTTTTTACCCGTAGCGTCCATGGGAACGAAGAATGCGTAGTCTTTGAAGCGGACGGTCATCGTCTGTCCGTTGCCCATGTTTAAATCCATCCAGCAACCCTTTGATTGGCAAACGCCGTCGATGGTCGCCTCAACGGTGGCCGCAACAGAGTCCGATGTCTTCAACTGTTCCAGCAACGCCTCTGGAGCCAATGCTCCCGCTGTTTCAATGGTGTCCCCAAAATAGGCGAACGAACGGTTGTCAGCAGCATCGCCCGAGGGCTGGCAGGCCAGTAACAGCACCATAGCTGCGCCCGCGAAAAGAAGGGATTTTTTCATGCAGTAAAGATACAAAAGTTCCGTATGAAGTACCTTTGCCTTCTTGGGGAGGCTCAGAACCCCGCATACGCTTAGAACAAGGAACCATGAACATCCAGCGCGCCGCAGAATCCAGAATCAATACTATTGATTTTCAGAATATTGGCTTTGGTCAACACATTTCAGACCACACCTTTGATGTCGTTTTTAGCAACGATTCTTGGGGCGAAGGGCGGATCAAGCCGTACGGTGCCATGCACCACGGTTTGGGCCTGCACGCTTTGCACTACGGCCAGGCCGTATTTGAAGGCATGAAGGCGTACCGCCAAGACGACGGTCACGTGGCCGTGTTTCGTCCGGACGCCAACTGGGCTCGGTTGAGTCGGTCCGGTTCGCGCCTCCTCATCCCTGAAATTTCCAAGGAAATCTTCATGGAAGGCCTGTTGGAACTGCTCCGCGTGGACGAGGCATGGGTGCCCACCGGCGAGGACATGAGTTTGTACATCCGTCCGTTCCTGTTCGGTTCTTCGGAATTCATCACCGCCCGACCGTCCGAAGAATACACTTTTGCGATTTTGACCGGACCTGTGGGGGCTTATTACGCGCAACCGGTTAAGGTTAAAATCGAAGACCACTACACCCGTGCAGCCTCCGGCGGCGTGGGCTACACCAAAGCCGCGGGCAACTACGGAGGGGCTTTCTACGCTACGGCACAGGCCCAGAAGGAGGGCTTCAACCAAGTTCTGTGGACGGACCACGTGGAGCACGCCTACTTGGAGGAAGCGGGAACCATGAATGTGGCGTTTGTTTTGGACGGTGTATTGGTAACTCCTGCCCTGACGGACCGCATTTTAGCGGGCATCACACGCGATTCCATCTTGACGTTAGCCCGGTCGTGGGGCATGCCGGTTGAGGAGCGCAAAGTTTCCGTGCACGAGTTGCAGGAGCACGCGTCAAAAGGCACCTTGCAAGAGGCTTTTGGCATGGGTACCGCGGCCGTGGTGAGTCCCATCGACGGCATTGGCTACCAAGGCAAGATGATGGACGTACCGGCACCTCAAGACGGAGTGGCCCAACGCGTGAAGAAGACCTTGGCAGACATTCGCCACGGTCGTGCGGAAGACGTGCACGGCTGGATGGTGCGCATCTGATCCCTGTTTTTCGGACAAATTTCCAGATCCATCTGCCCTTCAAGAACCCTTTGCGGGAACTTTTGTACTCGCCTTTTGTTTTCCCAGGGTAATACACACCCACAACATGTCAATTCATTTGGTCACCGGCGCCTCCGGACTGGTGGGGACCGAACTTGCAGCACAGTTGCGAGCAGCAGGCCACGAAGTCCGCACCCTAACAACCCGCGCCGGGATATCCCCGGACCCCAACACCCACTTCTGGAGTCCGGATACCGGTGTGCTGGATCTCGCGGTTCTGAGCGGTGTTTCCGTGGTACACCACCTGGCCGGAGCCTCGGTCTCCGAGAAATGGACCGCCAAACACCGTCGGGAAATTCTCACAAGCCGCCAAAAAGGGACGGATTTATTGGTGGACCGTTTGCGCGCCCTTCCGGCTGCCGAGCGCCCGCACACCGTTGTTTGCGCTTCAGCGGTGGGCATTTACCCGGACCAAGCGGCGGGCACTCCCCTGCTCACGGAAAACGACGGACACGGTACGGGGTTCCTGGCAGATGTGGTTCGCCAATGGGAGTTGGCAACGGATGAATTTCGCAGTTTGGGCATTCGCACGGTTCAACTGCGTATTGGCATTGTGCTGGGCCAAGGCGGGGCGCTGAGCGCCATGCTGCCGCTGTTCCGGGCGGGACTGGGTTCTGCGTTGGGATACGGCAAACAGTGGATGCCCTGGATTCACGTGGAGGATCTGGGCGCTGCCTTTGTGCACGCATCGCAACGGGAAACCATGGACGGCGTGTACAACGCCGTAGGGGTTGCGACCGCCACCAACCGCGATTTCAGTGCCGTACTGGCCCGAGTGCTTAACAAACCGTTTTGGGCACCTGCTCCGCCCGCGTTTTTACTGCGTCTGATCTTGGGCGATCGCTCCGTCCTGGTTTTGGGCAGCACGCCGGCATCGTCGGAAAAGCTTTGTGCAACCGGATTTGTGCATCGATACACCGATTTGGAGGCAGCTTTGGCTTCGGTTGTAAAAGCGTAACGCCCTATTATCCGGCGCGTGCGCCCGCAGCGGCGGGGCGCTTTTTTTGCACGGTGCTAGAAAAGTAAGGGGCGGCCTCGTTGCACGAGACCGCCCCTTTTTTTGGATTTCTGATTTCCTCACCCGGCTCACTGTGCGCGAGCCCACAGGACGGTGGTGGGATTACTTGGCGCGGTTGGCCTTCACCTCAAACGACAATGCGATTTCGTCGTTGATCAACTGGTCTTTGGCCAAGCCAACGATGCCGGTAGAGCCAAAAGAAACGCCCCACTTCTTGCGGTCAATCTTGAATTCAGGAGCACTCAAGGTTACGGTCGAGTCTGCTACCACTAAGGTTGCAGGAAACGATACGGCAACCGCGCTGTCCTTGATGGTCAGGTTGCCAAACAAGGTACCTGCTTCGTACTTGGTCACGTCGAAGGAAGCCGTTGCGTAGGTAGCGGCGTCAAAGAAATCGGCGCTCTTCAGGTGGCCCACCAACTTGTCTTTGTACTGCTGCTCCATTGCGGCGTCGGTGCACACGATGGAGTTCATGTTGAACACAAACGAACCCGATGCCAATTGATCGGCAGTGTCTAAGGTCAGCTCGCCAGAAACCAAACGCACGGTGCCGGCGTGGCCATAGTCTTTCACAAAAGGTTTGTTGCCTTTCCAGTTGAGAACGGATGCGGTGGTGTCTGCGGTGAAGGTGGCGTCTGCAGCTGCAGCAACATTACCGGCAGCGTCTGCGCTGTTGTTGGAGCAAGAGGTTCCCAGGATACCTGCGGTGGCGAGTGCCAGGAGGGCGAATTTGTAGTTCATGTTGATTATGTATTTTTTGTTACAACAGCAAAGGTAGGTCGAATGTTTTATTCAATGTTAAAACATCAATAAACGAAGTGAAAATATTTCTGATACTATTTTGATATTATAACAATTATATTTTGATATTTGTGGCTGTTCTAAAATTTAATGCCCTTCGACCCTTCCTCCTCCCACCACCAAACCATTGGTGAAACCTACCGCATGCCCGCGTGGATCCTGTGGTTGATGGGGATATCCTACACCACGGTAACGCTGTTGGTTCTTGGAATGGAACACCAAAACGTGTGGGCTTGGCTCAACGGCACGCCCAACGAAGACGGCGCCACTGCCTTTTTTGGTTGGCTGGGCATCACAGCCCTGGAAGGCTTTTTGGTGCAGTTTCTCTTGCGTGCGCCGTTTACGTGGGCCGTGGACCCGGGGGGCATTCGGCTTCGGTTCGGGATTTGGCGCAACCGTCGCTTGGCGTGGAGCGAGCTCCGACGAATTGATGTAGTACACGTGGATCCTTGGGACGCCGGCGGATACGGCGTAAAATTTGGGCCACACGGTTGGACGTACGCCTTTTTTGAGGGGCCCGGAGTGCGCCTGGATTGGGCGACGTCGGGCAAAAAGTCCATCTGTTTTGCATTCCAAGATCCGGAGAAAGGCCGCAACGCACTGGATCTGGCTTCCCGCTACACCGAAGTGACCAATCCCAAGCACCTGTTGAATGCCTGGACCCCTCCTGCCCCATGAGCGCGTCGGCCAAAAAATCCTTTGTGGTGCGGCTGGATCCCGCCACCCTGGAGGCTTATGCTTCCTGGGCATCCAACGAATTCCGGAGCGTCAACGGCCAGATGGAGTACGTGCTCACGCAGGCATTGCGCCAAAACGCAACGAACGAACCCGCGTCCGCACCGAGCGGATTGCTTCTAAATAAACCCTCAAAACCCTCCAAAAATGGTCCTAAAGAGAACCCTTTGGGCGTTTCTGACGCTGCTCTTCCTGACGGCGTTGGCCCTGTTTAATGTGCATTTGTAAAACTGGCGCGAACCAATTCCGCGTACCGCCCATTTAGGGCTTGAAGTTCTGCGTGCGTGCCGCACTCGGCCAGTCCTCCGTCGGCTAGAACGGCGATACGGTCTGCGTGCGAAATGGTGGCCAATCGATGCGCCACCACGATGGAGGTACGTCCGCGCGTAAGGGCCACGGTTGCCGACTGAACCCAGCGTTCCGTCTCGGAGTCTATGTTGCTGGTGGCCTCGTCCAGCACCAACACCGGCGGGTTCAAGAGAAACGCCCGCAGGAAGGACAGCAATTGGCGCTGACCGGTACTCAAGGTGTTGCCGCGCTCTTGAACCTGAAAATCAAGCCCGCCGGGCAATTTTTGCAGGAATTCCGCCAGGCCCATGGAGGTGGCGGCCTTCCAAATAACGTCGTCGGGCAAGGGTTCAAACAACGTAACGTTGTCCCGTACGGTGCCGGAAAACAGGAAAACATCCTGCATGACCAACGCCGCTTGGGAACGAAGCGATGCCTTGTCCCACTCCCGCAAAGGAATTCCGTCCACCCAAATTTCGCCTTCCTGGGGTTCGTAGTGCCCCAACAATAGCCCAATGAGGGTGCTTTTTCCCGCGCCGGTGGGGCCCACCACCGCCAGCGTCTCTCCGGGTAAAATGGTCAGGTTAAAACCGCGCAAAACGGGTTCGTCCGGACGGTAACCAAACGAAATGTTTCGGAACTCAATGCCCCCGCGCAGCGGTGCAGCGTGTGTGCCGTTGGGCTCCAATTCCTCCTTTTGATCAATCAATTTAAGCACCCGGTCCGACGCCACCATGCCCATCTGTAAGGTATTGAAACGATCCGCCAATTGACGCAGCGGTCGGTACAGCATGTTGATGAACAAGATCATGGCGGTTAAATCGCCCAGCGTAACGCCATCGCCGGCGGCCGCACGGTAGCCTCCGTACCAAACGGCCAAGCCAATGCTGACAGCACTCAACAGTTCGATGATGGGCAAAAAGAGGCTGAAGGACCAAATGCTTCGAATGTTGGCGTCGCGGTGCGTGGCGTTGATGGCCTCAAAACGGGCGGCTTCTGCTTTTTCGCGCCCAAAAAGGTGCACCAGCGCCATTCCCGTGATTCGCTCTTGCACGAAGGCGTTCAGGGCAGCTACTTGGTTCCGGACGTCCGTGAAGCTGGATTGAATGGATTTTTGAAACCAGCGGGTGGCCACAAAAAGGATGGGGATCACGCTCAGCGAAACCAGGACCAAAGTGGGGTCAAATGTGAGGAAAAGGGCCAACAACAGGACGGCAATCTTGAAAAAATCACCAAAAATCACCAGTAAACCTTCGGCAAAAATATCCGCAATGGTTTCGGCGTCGGACACGGTGCGGGTGACCAGCGTGCCTACTGGGGTGCGGTCAAAATAACTCATTTTGAAGCGAAGCAGGCGGTCAAAAAGTTGAACCCGTAGGTCGCGGATGACCCACTGGCCCAGGCGGTTGGTCATGCGGTAGAACGACCACTGCAGAAGTCCTTCCACCAAGAGCAGACCGAATAAAACCAAGAGGATTCGGTGCACGTCACCGGCGGATTCAGCAGCTACGGCGGCGTCTACGGCGTCGCGAATCAATAGGGGGCGTGCCGTGGACAATAGTCCCAGAACCACGGTTAAGGCTCCCGCGAGCGCAAACGTCTTCCGGTAGGGTTTCGCGTACCGCAAAACGCCGCGTAGAATTTGGGCGTCGAAGGACTTACCGCTCACTTGAGCCATTGCTGTAGCACGTTATGGGGAATTCTGCCCCGTTAAAAAAAAGTCCGTGGGCCGGGGCACTCACACCGGCGTCGCTGCGGTTGCCCCCCAGCAGCAAATCAGAAAACTCTGCTCGGGAGGAGCGACCCAAAGCCAATTCTACCTGCGTACCCACCAAAGCGCGAACCATGTTGCGCAAAAAACGATTGGCCCGTACATGAAAGTGCCATTCCTCGTTCTGAAATTCCCAATAGGCCTCGTGAACCGTGCACAAAGGCGTGGTGTGGTCTGCATCGGCTTTCGCAAACGCGGAAAAATCGTGTTCACCCACGAGCTGTTCCGCAGCCCAGCTCAGGTTGGCTTCGTTTAAGGGTCTTTCCACCAACCACGCAACGTCTTGGTTAAATGGATTTTTGGTGCGCGCCACCCGGTACCAATACGTTCGTCCGGTGCAGGAAAACCGAGCGTGCGCGTTGGGCTCAACCGGTTGCAGGGCATGCACCACCACCGAGGGCGGAAGCATGCGGTTGATTTTGAAAAGGGCTTGTTCCAGGTCTTCTGGTGCCTCGGGTAGATCCACATGGGCCACGTAGTTCCGTCCGTGCACGCCGGTATCCGTGCGTCCGGCTCCAACCACCCCACCGGTAGCACCCAGAATACGGTAAAACGCTTCGTTCAAAACCCCCTGAACGGTGTTCTGACCGGGCTGAACTTGCCAACCGGCAAAGTCTGCCCCGTGGTAGGAGAGCGTTGCGAAGTACCTTTGAAAACTCATGGAGCCTACAAAAGTACGACACCTGCGGGTGGCCCTCATCTCGGACACGCACGGAACTTGGGACGAGCCCTTGAAACGGGCCGTTTCAGATGCCGACGAGTTGTGGCACGCCGGCGATTTGGGGCCCATTGCCGAACATTTGCGGGCGTGGGAAGCCGAAGTTCCGGGCCGACGTTTGCGGGTGGTGACGGGAAATATTGACGGCGTACCGCTGACGCTTGAATTTCCAAAAGAATTGGATTTTACCGCAGAAGGTCTGCGGGTTTGGATGATCCACATTGGCGGATATCCTGGGCGTTACGCCCCATCGGTTCGCGCCGGTTGGCCCGCGAAACTCGCGTCCGGGCCCGTAGATTTATTCGTTTGCGGTCACTCGCATGTGCTGCGCGTGCTGCGGGATAATCAATACGGTGCATTGTGCCTCAATCCCGGGGCCTGCGGCACCCACGGATTTCACTCCATCCGAACCCTCCTTCGGTTCTCGTTGCACGAAGGTAAAATAGTGGACATGGAAGCTGTTGAACTGGGCCCGCGCGGAAAACTCGCACCGGACCACAACCTGCCGGACCCGTACTGAAACCGGTCGGTCCTGCAAGAAAACCGGAATTAGCGAATTCGGTCGGAAGACTTAACCAGGTTTTCGTCGCGCTGAATGGCGCGGTTGGCCAGTGACGCAAAAACCACGGCGCTTAAAGGAGCTAGGGTCACCCAAACCGACTGATCCAACACACCGGAATCACCGGATTCCAGTACCGGATACAGGTAAACGGCCTCCAAGGCAAAGGCAACCAACATGGCAAGCCGGTTGAGAACAAACTGCCGCTTTCGGTTTTTGTAGTAGGTGCAATTGGCCAGAAAAAGCCCCACGCCAAAACCGCCCAAAACGGTTTCCAGGACGTTGGGATTCCCCAATCCGACGGTAAAAAGCATCAAGGCCCCCAGGACCATGTACACGGTTTGAATGCGCTGCCACATGGTGCAAAGCTGCAAAAAAAATCAATCAATTAGCGGATGTATTGAGATTTGTTGTACTATTGCGGCGCAAATCCGCCTTAGTGCGGTGGGCCTGAGGCCCTTGACTTTCTCTCCTTATTCCTATTTATGCTTCCGGATCTGCAAGGCATGAAATTGCCGGAGCTCAAGCAGCTCGGCGAAAATTTGGGTATTCCCAAAGCCAAATACTTAAGTAAGCCCCAACTCGTTGAAGCCATTGGCGGATTGGGTGCAACTTCTTCGTCCAACCCATCCAGCAATGCCGCTTCTAGCGACGCTGTAGCTGCGCCTAATCCTCCAAAGGGAAAACGCGGGCGTCCCAGCAAATCCAGTTCTGCTGCAAATTTGCCGCTTGAAGATTCCGTTTCATCTGTCGTTACTGATTCGGAAGCGACACCGAACAATCTACAGCCTTCGGCAAGGAACCTAGCAAACACTGAGCGCAACGCGCCCGGTGACCGCACCGATCGAGCCCCACGGGAGGATCGTTGGGAGCGTCGGGACCGACGCGATCGCCCGGCCCGCGGAACCGATGGGACTCCTGCAGAAGGCAACAGTACTCCGCGTGATGAAAATGCTCCGCGTGAGGAACGTGCTCCGCGTGAGGAACGTGCTCCGCGAGAAGACCAAGGCCCGCGCGAAGACCGCGGACCCAGAAACGAGCGTGCGCCGCGTGAAGACCAAGGTCCGCGCGAAGAACGTGCGCCGCGTGAAGACCGCTGGGAACGTCGGGACCGCAACGATCGCGGCCCAAGCGAGAATAGAGGACCCCGGGAGGAACGCGCTCCGCGCGAAGACCGTGCTCCTCGCGACGAACGCAAACGCTTTGAGTTTGAAGCCAACATCCCCACGGAAGGTGTATTCGAACAAATGCCCGAAGGATTTGGCTTCCTGCGTTCGTCGGACTACAACTACCTGAACTCGCCAGACGACGTTTACATAACCTCACAACAAATCAAGCAGTTTGGTCTGAAGACAGGCGACACCGTTCGCGGCGAGGTGCGCGCCCCACGCGAGGGAGACAAGTACTTCCCCTTGGTCAAAGTGCTCTTGATCAACGGCCGAGATCCGGACTTCATCCGGGACCGCGTTGCCTTTGAACACCTCACCCCCCTTTTTCCCGAGGAAAAATTCAATTTGACCGGCCGTCGGAGCACCTTGAGCACCCGCGTTATCGACCTATTCTCCCCCATTGGTAAAGGGCAGCGCGGCTTGATTGTGGCGCAACCCAAGACCGGTAAAACCACCTTGCTTAAGGAAGTGGCCAACGCCATTGCCGCCAACCACCCGGAAGCCTACATGATCATCCTCTTGGTGGACGAACGTCCGGAAGAAGTTACAGACATGGCCCGTTCGGTCAATGCGGAAGTGGTAGCCTCTACCTTCGACGAACCGGCAGAACGCCACGTACGGGTGGCCAACATCGTCTTGGAAAAAGCGAAGCGTTTGGTGGAATGCGGGCACGACGTCATCATTCTTTTGGACTCCATCACGCGTTTGGCACGGGCCTACAACACCGTGGTTCCTGCCTCAGGCAAGGTGCTCTCCGGCGGTGTGGACGCAAATGCCCTGCACAAGCCCAAGCGCTTTTTTGGCGCCGCCCGCAACATTGAAAACGGCGGATCGTTGACCATCTTGGCCACGGCCTTGATCGACACCGGTTCCAAAATGGACGAGGTTATTTTTGAAGAATTCAAGGGAACCGGCAACATGGAAATGCAGTTGGACCGCAAGATCGCCAACCGCCGCATTTGGCCGGCCATCGACCTCATTGCGTCGGGAACGCGCAAGGAAGACATGCTCTTGTCCAAAGATGTGCTGAGCCGGATGTACATCCTCCGCCGCCACTTGTCGGACATGACGCCGGTGGAAGCCATGGAGTTTTTGCACGATCAACTGTCCAAAACCCAGAGCAACGAGGAGTTTTTGGTCTCCATGAATCGTTGACCCGACGGTTCAACAGAACTGCGTTTTCTGAAGAAATCGCCTATACTACCCCGCTTTGCTCCGCAAAGCGGGGTATTTTTTGGCCTCAAAACTATTTTTTCCGCATCCAGCGGTACGTCTTCCCCTCTTCCGCCAAAAGCGTTTGTTCGAAAACCGGCAATGCTTCCTGGAGCAATACTCCACGATCCCGGTAGCGAATGGAGAAATGCCCCAATAAGAGCTGCCCTACCCCCGCTTCTGCCGCAATTTTTGCCGCGTCCACGGCCGTCGAGTGAAGGGTTTTTTGCGCCAAAACCCGATGCTCCTCCGCAAAAGTACTTTCGTGGTACAGGGCGTCTACCCCTTGGATCCACGCGGGCAATTCCGGCAAGTAGGCGGTATCGCTGGCGTAGGCATAGGCCAGCGGACGAACCGGTTCCCGCGTCAATTCCGCATTGGGCACCACCACCCCATCCTCGTTGGTCCAATCCCGGCCCAACTGCAAGGTTCGGTAATCGCACGTCGGTACGTTCCAGGCCGCCAAGGCGTCCGGACGCAAACCGCGCAAGCCCACCTCCGCCTCAATTTTGAACCCCGTTGTAGGGAGGGAGTGCCGAAGTGGAAAGGAGTAAATGGAAAGCTGCTCGTCTACAAAAACCCGGTGCAAGGGCTCCGCAGTAGTAGCTACAAAGTGCAGCGGATAGCAGGTCCACGTGCCGCTTGTTTTGAGCGTGGTGCGAACCCATTCCTCCAACGCCGGAGGACCTATCAACACCAGGGGATCTCGCCGGCCCAGCAGATGGAACGTGCTCAACAAACCCGGCAGGCCAAATACGTGATCACCGTGCATGTGGCTGATGCACACCACCTGAATGCGCGTGAATTTAATTTTATTCCGCCGCAGCTGCACCTGGGTTCCCTCCCCACAATCAATCAACACCAAACGGCCATTGCACTCCACCACTTGGGCAGACGGATTGACGGTAGCCGCCGGCGTGGCCGCACCGCAACCCAGGATGGTAACAGACAAAGTCATGGGGGTAAAGGTCGGAATTCGGCAGAGTCCCCGCAAAGCCGTATCTTTGATCCTTGAAATGACCCAGAAACGCTTGTTCGGCCCCGAAGAATTGGGAATCATCCTGCACCGACTGGCGTGCCAATTGCGGGAGTCCCACAGCGATTTCTCTTCCACTGTTTTGATTGGACTGCAGCCCCGAGGCATGGCTTTGGCGCGTGCCTTAAGCCAAATTTTAGCGCAAGACTACGGCCTGAAATCGATCGCCACGGGCGCTTTGGACGCTACTTTTTTTCGCGATGATTTCCGGCGTCGGGACGAGCCCATCCGGGCCAACCGAACGGAAATTGAACATTCCATTGAGGGCAAGCGCGTGGTCTTGATTGACGACGTACTGTACACCGGACGCACACTGCGCGCAGCACTGGATGCCCTCCATGCCTTTGGACGTCCGCAACGCACCGAATTGCTGGTGTTGATTGACCGTCGGTTCCGACGGGAATTGCCCATCCAACCGGACTACGTGGGCCGCCACGTGGATGCCTTGGATACGGAAAAAGTTCGTTTGGAATGGGCTGAAGACGGCAAACTGGAATCTGTTTTTTTGGTATCAGAAACCCCGGCCCCATGAGCACCCTCAGCGTTCCCCATTTGTTGGGCATCAAAGACCTGACCCCGGAAGATTTGGACCTCATCTTCAAAACGGCGGAGCAGTTCAAGGAGGTAATCAATCGGCCCATCAAAAAAGTACCCTCGCTGCGGGACATTACCGTAGCCAACCTGTTTTTTGAAAATTCTACCCGCACGCGTCTCTCCTTTGAGCTGGCTGAAAAACGTTTGTCCGCGGACGTCGTCAACTTCTCCGCAGCACAATCCAGCGTTAAAAAAGGGGAAACGTTGGTGGACACCGTCAACAACATCTTGGCCATGAAGGTGGACCTGGTGGTGCTGCGCCACAGCGCGCCGGGTGCCGCCTATTTTTTGAGCCAGCACGTGGATGCTAGCATTGTGAATGCCGGAGACGGCGCACACGAACACCCCACCCAAGCGCTTTTGGATGCCTTTTCCATGCGGGAGGCCTTGGGAAGAGACAACCTCAAAGGCGTTAAAGTAGCCATCGTGGGCGACATCCTGCACAGCCGCGTGGCCTTGAGCAACATCTTTTGCTTGCAGAAATTGGGCGCTGAAGTACTGGTCTGTGGACCCAACACCCTAATTCCCAAACACCTTCACGAGCTTGGCGTATTGGTGGAGTCTGACCTGAACACGGCTTTGGAGTGGGCCGACGTGGCCAACATGCTGCGCGTGCAGCACGAGCGCATGGACCTCCCCTATTTCCCCAGTTTGCCAGAGTACATCGCGCAATACGGGGTGGACCGCAAGCGACTGGAGCAGTTGTCCCGAATCCCCGTCATCATGCACCCAGGCCCCATCAATCGCGGTGTGGAACTGTCCTCTGATGTTGCAGATTCCGAACATTCCATTATCTTGCAGCAGGTTGAGAACGGCGTAGCCATCCGAATGGCGGTATTGTACCTCTTAGCCGCTCAACGAACACCGCATTATACCTCCTGATGTCGTACAAAATCGAATCGAAAGATCGGTTTCTCCACGTGAAATACCTGGGCGATCTGTTCGACGCAGCCGCGCTTAAAGAATTGGGGACGCTTTTGAAAGGTAAACCGAAGGCGCACGTGGTGGTGAATCTTCTCTCCGTGGAAGAATTCGACAGCACAGAGCCGTTGCAAGACTTTCAAGCCGACCGAATGGAACAGAACCTCACCTGCGTTTTGGTGGTGCGAGAGGCCGTACTCTATTTATTCGACGAAGAAGCTCCGGCGGTGCCTACGTACCAAGAAGGAGTGGATTACTTCGAGATGGAAGACCTGCAACGAACGTTGTTAGAAGAATAAGCAATGAACAAATGGATAGTTGCGGCTTTGCTGGTGTGCACGGCCTCTTTGCCTGCATGGGCTCAAGCGATTAAGAAACATGCCTTTGGCGTTCAGCTGGGCGCCTACGATTTCACTACGGACTTGTCCGGTTGGGGAATTGGCAACGGCATTAGCTACACGTACCAAATGAATCCCCACATCGGTACTTCTTTTTTCGTGCAAAACTCCTACGGCGAGCGCAACGGCGACAGCATTATCCCACCGGATTACGACAGTCGGGTAGCCGGCGGTTGGACCCTCAACGGTTCCCTGTACGGACAACAAAGCCCCTTTGACCTCACGTTCCAAGCGGGCTTAATCTACGGGCGCACGGTGCGCATGCAGTACAACATTCAGTGCCCCACTCCTCCCTACTCGGTTTATTCATCCAACGGCCTGGGACTGGTATTGGGCGCCGGCGGCGTGTATCGCTTTGGAAATTGGGGAATGGGAATCCAAAACCAGACCACGGTAGACTGGAAAACCCAAGAAGTGCGCGCGGGTTGGTACCTGCACATGGAACACCGTTTTTAACGCCCGGCGAACCAACGATTGAAGGGTCTGCTTTGCCGACCGCTCGGCCATTAGGCCCAAGCGCGTGTCCATTCGGACACGTCGTTGCCGTCAAAATTTCCCGAAGACATTAAGGCTACCACGGTAGGCATGCCGTCTGTTCCCACGGCCTGATCAAGCGCCGCGCGAACATCAATGCTGTTGGTGTATACTTCCGGCGCCGGGAATCCGAACGCGGCTCCCACTTGCCCGGCGTTTAGCTCAGGCAATTTTTTGTGGGCCACGGCCTGCGGATTAAAGTAAACCAATGGAACGTCCGCCCCGTCCAACGAACCGTCGTACAGCGGTAGGAAATTCGGGTTCAAACTGCTGAACGTGTGCAGCTCCAAGCAGGCCACCACGCGACGGTTCGGAAATTGCTCGCGAAGCGCTGCAACCGTTGCTTTTACCTTGCTGGGAGCGTGTGCAAAATCCTTGAACGCCAGAACGCGGGCGTTGCCGGTGGGCAAGGATTCCAAACGCTTGGACGCCCCTTTGAAGGACGTCATGGACTCGTAAAACGTTTCGTCGTCCACTCCCATTTCCTGGGCCAGCCAGCGGGCGGCTTCTACGTTGCTGGCATTGTGGGCCCCAAATACTTGGAGCGGAACGTCGCCCAGCGGTGTTTCCAGAACCGTCCGTTCATTTACCACGCGGTACGCTGGGGTATGGTACGGTATTTTTTTCAACGGCGATTGGTCCGACTCCACAACTTCAACCACCAGGGGATCATCTGCGTTGTAGATCACGGCACCGCCTGGCTCCATGGTTCGCAGAAATTGCCGGAACTGCTCCACGTACACCTCCAACGTGGGGAACACGTTGATGTGGTCCCACGCAATGCCGGTAATGAGCGCAATGTTGGCGCGGTACAAATGAAACTTGGGCAGGGGCTCCAAAGCGGAACTGAGGTACTCGTCGCCTTCCAAAACCATAAACTCGGCCTCAGACGAAAGGCGCACCATGGTGCTGTACCCTTCCAGGAGTGCGCCCACCATAAAATCCTCGCGTCTACCCGCTGCTTTTAGGGCGTGCAGCAGCATGGACGTCACGGTGGTTTTGCCGTGGCTTCCGGCCACCACCACGCGTGTTTTGTTTTTGGAAGCCTCGTACAAAAAGGCCGGATAGGAATGTATGGGGAGACCCAGCGCCTGGGCTGCCAACAGCTCCGGGTTGTCCCCGCGGGCGTGCATGCCCAAAACTACTGCATCCAAATCCGGTGCAATCCGGGCAGGGTCCCAACCCAAGGTAGACGGCAGCAATCCAGCGGCCTTCAGGCGGCTGGCGGAAGGTTCAAATAGTTCGTCGTCCGAACCCGTAACGCGGTCTCCGCGCTCGTGTAAGGCCAGGGCCAAATTGTGCATGGCACTGCCCCCTATGGCAATAAAGTGTACGCGCACGGTTAAATCTGAATGACGAAGGCGGGTACTAAATTCTGCTTGATTTTTACCGCTTCGGCAAAATCACCCGGCTTGGTGGGGTCTGACTCAATAATTGGCGTTTGCCAGGGATCAATTCCCTGCAAAAGACGATCAATGTTCAAAACGACGTTGATGTTGCAGGGGCGATTACCGCCTATGGAGAAGCCCATTTTGCGCTCAAATTGAGTGTTCAAGGCGGGAGTAGCCACCACTAAGGTGAACGGTTTGGTCGGCGCCAAGGTATCTCCTGTTTTGCGCATGACCCCGGTGAAGTACATGTGGTTGTAGCCTTTGCCGGCTCCGCGGTAGAGCACGCCGTCGCGCAAGGGATGATCCTCTGGGAACTGCCCCGGTGCGATTTTGGCGTTGTTGGTGTCTACTCCAAGGGTGAAAAAATGCGACCCGTTGTAGGCGCCTGCCGGCATTTTGGCCAAATAGGCCTCGTTGGTTCCAAAAGCGTGAAGGGTAACCGTGGTATCCGCATGTACGGTGTCCCCGGAGGTACTTACGAAGGTATAGCCGGAATACAAAAAGCGTACGTCGGTAAACTTAACTTCCGCCTGGCCGATCGTGTACAACGAATCAGACGAAAGGAGCTCATTCTCAAAATAGGAGAAAACCTTCAACACAATGTTGCGGTCTTCCATCTTTTCGTTGGGATCCACGATGGTGTCCACGCAGCCCGCGGACAGTACCGCTGCTGTAACTAAGGTCAATAAGGAACGTAATTTCATTCGGCAATCTGGTTTTTGGGACGGTGCGCCGGGCTTTGTTCAATGGCATCCATGATGCGGTCCAACAAGGCCTGAGCGTCTTCGTCCGGATGGAGTTCCAACGGCTTTTTGAACGTTAAAGATAATGTTGTATTTCGTTTTCTTAGGTACAAACCTTTCTTGTCAAACGCACGGCGAAAACCGTCGATCACTACCGGCACCACAATGGGTTGCGTGTCTTTGATAATGTGCGCTGTTCCGCGTCGACCGGGGGCAAAGGGTTTGGTGGTTCCTTGGGGGAACGTGATGACCCAGCCGTACTGGATGGCCTTGCGGATGTTCTCAATGTCCCGGGGATCCACGCCGCGGTCCACGGTTTTACCGGCCGCCCGCCACGTACGTTTGATGCTGATGGAGCCCGCCAGTGCCAACAAACGCGGCAAAAGCCCGGCTTTCATGGTCTCCTTGGCCGCCACGAAAAAGAGATTGGTCTTGGGAAAACACATCCGCCACCAAGCGTGGGTTTTTCCGGGCATTCCCCAATACACGTGATTAAAAACCAGGAATAGGGCACTTGCGTCCATGAAGTACGTCTGGTGGTTGCTGACGAACAAAACGTTGCGGTCTGGCAATCCCGCCAAATGTTCCACGCCGTGGACCTCCGTTTTATTGACCTTGTTGAGCCGGTACCAAACAACCATTCCGAAGGTGAAAATCACCAATCGCTTCAGGAACAACGGGGTGCCAAAGGGGTCGCGTTTGAGCAGTTTCAATCCAATTCTGTTGGGAATGCAAAGGTACGCAATTCCCGCAGAGCGAGGACCTCCGCCAGGATCATGGCCGACGCCCCCCAGATGGGTTGCGGGCCCCCTTGCCAAGCAGGCACAATCCCCGCGCGAGGCAAGTCCACCAGTTCTTGACGGAACCCCTGTAGCGGTAGAACGTGCACGCCCGCCACTTCGGCCGCGTCCGGCTGCCAGGCCCAAGGGGCGGGCAACGCTGCCAAAATCGGCTGTACAAAGTAATCGGAGGGCGGGATGTACAGCGGGGTCAACGGTCCCAGCACAACAGGTTCCGCGGGCGGCACCCCCAGTTCTTCGTGGGTTTCGCGCAGGGCAGCTGCCACCCAGTCCGCATCGTGTGCTTCCAAACCACCTCCGGGAAAGGCCATTTGGCCGGAATGCACTCCGTCGTAGGCCGGGCGCTCAATTAGAACCGTGTGCAGTTGGTTGTTGTGCGGAAACAGCAATACCAAAACGGCGGCGTGTTTGCTGGCTTGCTCCGGTTGCGGTACTGCAGTCATTTGAGAGGCGCGCTGCGGGGGCGCCAACGCCTTTTGCGCATTTATTCCAGGCAGGTCAGCGGACTGAGGCCAGCGTTCGGCCCAGTTGCGTACGTATTCCCACCAATTCATGCCCAAATTTCGGAATAATTGTACAGCATAGCCGTGTTTTTTTGCGTGCTTTGCACCGTGGAACCGATTTGGGACGAATTGCGCAAGCAATGGGTGCGGGACACCCCGGAGGAACGCGTTCGCCAACAAGTGATTGGCTGGCTACTGGAACGCGGCATCCCGGCGTCGGCCATTGGGGTTGAAAAAAAAGTAAGCGTTTACGGACGTTTGAAACGCTTTGACTTGTTGGTTTTTCGGGGTGGATTGCCCTGGCTGGTGGTGGAATGCAAAGCGCCGCACGTACCGCTAAACCAAAAAGTGTACGATCAAGTGTTTTCCTACCGCCACGCGCTGAACTGTCCTTTGGCACTGGCCACCAACGGGGTGCAGTGGATTTTGTTCCGGCACCGGCCGGATTTGCCCGCAGGAATGGAGACCCTTCAGGAACTCCCTACCTTTGCCCCATGAAAATTGCTTCCGTTCGTTTAGCGCCGGGCCGCGATCAGGCATTGAGCCGACGCCACCCGTGGATTTTTTCCGGTGCCCTTCACCGCGCTACTCCCTTGCCCCTGGAGGGGTCTTGGGTGCATGTTTTTTCGTCCGACGGAACGCAAACTTTGGCTACGGCGCACGCCCAAGCAACCGGAGCCAATATTGCCCTCAAGGTTTTGGCTTTTGGCGAACACGTGGCCGACCCCGGCTCTTTTTACGAAGAACGCATTCGTCGGGCCGTGGCCTACCGCCGGAATTGGGGCTTGGGGTTGGCACCACACACCACAGGCTTTCGATTGGTTTTTGGCGAGGGCGACGGCTTGCCCGGTTTGGTAGTGGACCAATACGGAACAGCCGTGGTGGTTCAGTGCCATACGGAAGGCATGCGAAAAGACGTTCCGCTCGTGGTTTCGGCGTTGCGTGCAGCACTTGAAAACCCCGAATTATCGGTCTTCGTTCAAGATCAAGGTTGGGACGGCACGCCGCAGTCCAGCGTGCACTTTTTGGAAAACGGCATTGCCTACACCTCAGACGTTGAAGCTGGCCAAAAGACCGGCTTCTTTTTGGACCAACGGGACCACCGAGCGCACGTCGGCCGGCTATCTGAAGGTAAGAAGGTGGTCAACTTATTTTCCTACACCGGTGGTTTTTCCTTGGCAGCGCTGCAAGGTGGCGCCCGCGAAGTACTGTCTGTGGACTCTTCCGCCCGCGCCTGTGCGCTGGCTGAGACGCACGCTGCGCAAAATGGCTGGACAGACCGGCACCGCTCGGTTGTGAGCGATGCTTTTGATTACCTCAAAGAACTGCCCACCGATGCAGAATTGGTGGTGTTGGACCCGCCCGCATTTGCCAAACGCAAATCCAGCAGCCACAACGCCATGATGGCCTACAAACGTTTGAACGCCATGGCCCTGGAGCGCATGCCGTCCGGCGGACTGCTGTTCACCTTCAGTTGTTCCCAAAACGTTCCCGTAGCGCAGTTCACGGACGCCGTCCGGGCCGCCGCATACGAGGTGGGTCGGGAAATCCGACTGGTGGAGACCTTGGGGCAGCCGGTGGACCATCCGGTAGTGGCCGGTTTCCCGGAAGGGGCCTATTTGAAAGGTTTATTGGTGTCCGTGGACTGATTTTCCAACCCGCTGGAAAGCCGTACCTTTGCTCTTTGAAGCCCATTATGGACGCAGCGCTGCACGCATTATCCCCTCTAGACGGCCGGTATTCCGCCGTTGCCCAATCCCTCTCGCCCTACTTTTCTGAATTCGCCTTGATTCGGTACCGACTCCACGTGGAGGTGGAGTACCTCCTGGCATTGAAGGATTTGGACTTGCCTGCGCTGGCCGGTTTGACCCCGGAAAAGGCGGAAAAACTGCGGCATGCCGTGGAGCACTTTTCGGAAGAGGATGCGCTCCACATTAAATCGGTGGAACGCGTCACCAACCACGACGTCAAGGCCGTGGAGTACTTTTTGAAAGACAAACTCACTGCTTTGGGCTTGGAGGAAGCACTGGAGTTCGTGCACTTTGGCTTGACTTCTCAAGACATCAACAACACGGCGTTTCCTCTATCGCTGAAGGATTTTCACCAGCAAGTCTACCTCCCGCTGTTGGAAGAAGTAGTCAATCTTTTGGCCGATGCCGCTGCTGCTTGGAGTTCCATCCCCTTGTTGGCGCGCACCCACGGTCAACCGGCCTCTCCTACCCGTTTGGGCAAGGAAATTGGCGTGTTTGAAGCACGGATTCACCAACAACGCGTGCTCTTGGCGAGCATTCCCTTTGGCGCCAAATTCGGCGGCGCTACGGGCAATTTCAACGCCCACTACGCCGCCTATCCAAATCAGGATTGGCACGCTTTTGCGGATCAATTCGTCGCGGAAACCCTGGGACTGCACCGCTCCTTCCCCACCACGCAAATCGAACACTACGACCACCTGGCGGCGTACTTCGACAACCTTAAGCGAATCAATACGATTTTAATTGATTTGTGCCGCGACATTTGGACCTACGTTTCCATGGATTATTTCAAGCAAAAAATCCAGCCGGGTGAAGTGGGATCCAGTGCCATGCCGCACAAAGTCAACCCCATTGATTTTGAAAATGCCGAAGGTAACTTGGGTTTGGCCAACGCCATTTTTGAGCATTTGAGCGCTAAATTGCCCATCAGCCGGTTGCAGCGTGACTTGACGGACTCCACGGTATTGCGCAACGTTGGAGTCCCTTTGGGGCATACTGTTTTGGCCCTACGCAACCTGCAGCGCGGCTGGAGGAAACTGGTGGTCAACGAAGAGCAAATTCGCCGCGATTTGGACCAGCAGTGGGCCGTTGTGGCGGAAGGCATCCAAACCATACTGCGTCGGGAAGGCTACCCCAAACCGTACGAGGCATTGAAGGCACTCACGCGCACCCATGCGGCCATCACGGAAGCCGCTATTGCGGAATTCATCCGTGAATTGGCTGTTTCAAACGAGGTAAAATCCGAATTGAGGGCCCTGCGTCCGGACACTTATTTGGGCCGATGACCGAACGGAAACCCTTGGTATTGGACCAAGTGGTGGTCCCGGCGGGCACCTACAAGGTGGTGCATCTGCCCATTGCCCGTTTGACTTCAGGGGTTGAGATTCCCTTGCCCGTTCACGTGTTTCACGGTGCGAAAGAAGGTCCTACCTTACTCCTGAGCGGCGGTTTGCACGGAGACGAGGTCAACGGCGTGGAAATCGTTCGACGTGCCTTATCCGGAAAAATGCTCAGCGGTTTGGAGTGCGGAACCGTTCTGGCCATCCCCATCATCAACGTATACGGCTTCCTCTTCTTCTCCCGGGATGTCCCGGACGGAAAAGACGTCAACCGCAGCTTTCCGGGCACACCAGACGGCTCGTTGGCCTCTTTGGTGGCACACACCCTGAGCACCAAGATTCTCCCCTTGGTTGATTTTGGTATCGACTTCCATACGGGAGGAGCGAGCAGAACCAACTACCCCCAAATCCGCTACGCCAAAGACGACCCCCGTGCCTTGGAACTGGCCCGCGCTTTTGGCGCCCCCATGAGCATGCCCAGCAGCTTAATCCACGGTTCGCTCCGGGAGGCCGCACACAAATTGGGCGTGCCGATTGTCGTTTACGAGGGAGGGGAATCCATGCGGTTTGATTCCTTTGCAATCGACGAAGGCATTCGCGGCATCAAACGGGTACTGACCCGATGGGGCATGCGCACCAAAGCCCCAAAACCCCGCGGGCTGGCGGATCGGCACGGCCGGCAAAGCAAGCGCGTTCGTTGGCTTGCAGACAATTCTTGGGTTCGCGCAGAAGCCAGCGGCCTATTTTTACCGCTGCGCACCAGCGGGCAGGCGGTGGAAGAAGGGGAACTCATTGGACGCATCCACAACCCCAACGACTCCTTCACCGTTAAAATCTACAGCCCCATGACCGGGTACCTCATTGGGCACAACAACATGCCTTTGGTGCATCGGGGCGACGCCCTGTTCCACGTAGCCGCTGAGGAAACTGAGGCACCGCAGATCGATTGATTCAATCGTTCAGGTCCTCGTTCAGCCCATTTCTTCCAAGCGCTCCACAATGCGGTCTGCAATGGAGAGCGAAGCAGTCGCTGCGGGCGACGGGGCATTGATCACGTGAATGCCGGAAGCACCCCGAACCAAAACAAAATCGTCCACCAAGGAACCGTCGGGCTGCAACGCCTGTGCGCGCACCCCAGACCGCCCGGGAACCAAATCCCGATCTTCCAAATCCGGCATCAATGCCTGCAGAGCCTTCAAAAAGGCCGCCCGGGAGAAGGCGCGGTGGTATTCGCCCAGGCCGTACCGCCAGTGCTTTTGAAACAATTTCCAGGTTCCCAAGAAGCTCAAAGCATCCGCCGTATCGCTCCAATTGAACGACGTTTTGGTGTATCCCTCGCGTTTGAAGGCAAACACGGCGTTGGGACCGCACTCCACACTGCCGTCGTGCATTCGCGTGAAATGGACGCCCAAAAACGGAAAATTGGGGTCCGGAACGGGATACACCAAGTGACGAACTTTGTGGCGGGCAGCTGGAGACAATTCGTAATAGTCCCCGCGGAAGGGCACAATGCGCACGTCCGTTTCCGCACCGTCTTGACGGGCTAAGCGATCCGCTTGAAGTCCGCCGCAGAAAACTACTTTTTGGGCCCAAACGGCTTGACGACCGTCCGCACCTGAAATTTGGACGCCGCCCTCTGTTTGGGCGGTTTGCACCGCCTGGAAACCGTACATCACTTTTGAAAGTGGTTGCAGCGCCAAAACCACCCGCAGCAGCGCATGGGTGGCACCCCGGTAATCCACAATGCCCGTTTGGGGTACCCGAAGCCCCGCAACACCGGCAATGTGCGGTTCCAGTTCACGAATTCCCGTGGCATCCAAGGCTTCTAAACCGTCTAGACCGTTGGCCTTTCCGCGCTCGGCCAATCCCTTCAAACGTTCCGCTTGCTCGTCGGTTGTGGCCACCACCACTTTGCCGCACACTTCGTGAGCAACTCCGTGCTCGGCGCAAAACTCCAACAATTGTCGGTATCCGTCCCGGCACGTGGTTGCTTTCAAACTTCCCGGTTTGTAGTAAAGTCCCGAGTGAATGACCCCTGAATTTCTGCCTGTTTGGTGGAGCGCCCATTCGGACTCCTTTTCCAACAGCACCAAACGGGCATTGGGAAACTTGCGTTGCAACTTGTAAAAGGTTGCAGCGCCTACAATTCCCCCACCAACAACTGCAAAATCAAATCGGTCCATGCCGCAAAGGTACAAATGCCTTTGGGGGATGGACCGATTCAAAAAACGATCATAGGGCTGCACTCGGCAGCAAAACTTTACTGCGGCATGCCGGCCGCTACCCAACGCGCAATCTTGCGCTGGTTACACGCATTCATGGCACCCGAGGGAGGCATTTGGGACGAGCCCACCCCTTTCAAGGCACCGAGTAGATTGTTGTTTTCCACGGCGTTCTTGATGCCCAAGTAGGAATCCAGCGTCACGTTGCCGCTAACGTTGGGGTACGCATGGCACCCCACGCATTGTGCTTGGATGATGGCGTTGGCTTCCGCAAACGACGGCGTTGCCGCCGTGTCGCACACGTTGCCGGCACAGTCGGTTTCTTTGGCACCTTGCAGGATCCACTGCCGAATGAGTTCTTTCTCCGCAGGAGTCAATTGGGGATAGCCGGGAGGAGGCATCATTTTGTCCGGGTCCGTTTCCGTGATGGACTCCCACAACTCGCTGTTGTTGGGACGGCCTGGACTGACTTCCCTAAGAATTTTTGCGTAAGAATCCAGAACTACTCCGTCTTCACCATTGGGTGAATTGTGGCAACCGGGCATCGCGCACTTTCCGGTGATCAGGGGCAATACTTCGTTTTTGAAGTCTACAGTACCGGGATCGCACGGGGATGTGGTGTCCGTTGGATTGGGGTCAACGGGGTTGATGGGGTCGTGCTCGCAGCCGGTGGAAGCAAACCAACCTACGGAAGCAATGATTGCTACCGACAAAATGCGCATTGCAGGTGTTGATTTCATAATACCTCGATTTCTTTAGCCATTTTGGGGGCGCGGTGCGTGAATACTCGGGAAAGGTTGAATCCAAAATACAAGTCGCCTTTTCCCCAACTTCCCGGGGTCAGCATCATCCACGAGGGATCGTTCATGTACCGTGCGTTGCTCACGTGGAACTGAAAAACGTGGCCTCCCGTCTCCATATCCAAGCCCACGCTCAAAGGATCGTAAAAACCATCCGGACGATGCACGCGGGCAAAGTATTCTGCCGTTAACGCCATGCGGTCCGTCAACTTGTAGCGGCCACCTAAACCAATACCGTATTGATCGTTGGGGTCGCTGGGGGTGCCCACCAAATTGAAGTGCACCACCGTCGGGGCCACCTCAAAGGAGAATTCATCGGACCATTTTCGGGCCAGAATCAATTGATGGGTAAACGCTATCCGGTCCGTGAAGTAGTGATTCACTCCGTCGTTAAAATCCGTGGAATTGAGGTTGGTGGAATGGTAGTACAACGCGCTGAGGGGCATCCCGTCCTGTTTTTGGCGCAAAAAGCGAACTTTAGCGAAGGCGTCGTACGTTTTATTGCCCGACGACCGGCCCAATCCCAGATTCAACCAATGCGCGGGAGAATAGCTGTATTCCAAACGCATTTGTGCGACGTCCAGGCCCAAAAAATTGTACAGCGGGCGGTCGTTGATGGTGCCAAAACGGTGGCTGATGATCAACTGACCTACTCCGGAAGCGGGCAATTCGTTGGTCTGTAAATTCACCACACGCGTTCCCTTGAAGGTTGCCGCCACGGGTGCCTTTTTCACGGGGCCCTGCGCGGCATCCAACATGCTGAACAAGTCTTCCTGCGCCAAAAGTGGAGCGCTAACGGCAACGAAAAGAACTAGAAAAAATACACGCATCAGGACTTAATTACGTCAAACTTGGCCTTAACCGTAACTTCAATTTCCTCGGCAATTTTTGCAAAGACCACGGTGGGGATTTCGATGTTGTAGTCCACGCATTTGACCTTGAATTTACTGGACAACGAGGGCGCCTTGTCTTTGATCACCACCGTTGCGGGCACCACAATGACTTTTTCCACACCGTGGATGTTCATGGTGCCTTTGAGCTGGGCGGAGTACGTTCCGTCAATGTCCCAATTCACGGCAGCGGCGTCGGTCAACTTACCCTTGAACGTAGCTTTGGGGTACTTGTCCGAATGGAGGTAGTTTTCGTTAAAATGCTCCTGCATCAAGGCCTTTTCAAAGGTGAAGGACTTGATGCTCACCTGAAAAGCCACTTCGCCAGTAGCTCGGTCCCATACCGCAACGGCTGTGCTGGTGGTTGCCTCAACGTCTTCAACCGGTGTGGAAGAAAAGAACCGGATGTAGGTTTCTTTGGCCAAAAACCGCTGCGCGGTGGCGCTGAGCGCGGATACCGCTACCAGGGCGGCGAACAAAACTTTTTTCATGGGGACGAGTGGATTAATTATTTAAAGCACCTTGGCGTTTCCAGGTGCGCAATTTAGCTTTTTGGCAAGACGAAAGCGGGCCGGACGGCGGCATGGCCAAGGGGTTTCCCGCAGGCAAATGAACCCGATTGAGCATGGAGCCGGACGACGTGGTCGCCGCAATTTGGGCGTAGTTGGTCAGGGACAAACCGCCGCTGGGTGAAGCTGCTCCATGGCATCCCGCGCACTGGGCGCTCATAATGGGCTGGATGTCTGTAGCAAACGACACCGCTGCCGTGTCGCAGGTGCCGCCTGTTCCGTAAAGGGTTTGGTAGTCGTCGTAGTAACAGGAAGTTGCTACGGTGGCCGCCGCCCAAAGGGACAATACGGCAGCAATGCTCCAAAAAACCTTCATGATGCGGTGGGTTGATGTTCTTTAAAGGTATAACTGCGGATCAGATACCAGTAGAACAATGCAAGCAAAAAGTAGACCACCAGCACCAACGCCGCCAAACGAAGGTCTCCGGTTGCGTTCTCCAGCCAACCAATGGAAGCCATGCCCAAAACCGTCGCCAACTTTTCCGCGATGTCGTAAAAGGAAAAATAGGTGACGTGGTCTTCCGCCTCTGGAAGCATCTTGGAATACGTGCTCCGCGAAAGGCTTTGGAGGCCGCCCATGACCAAGCCGACAGCCGCGCCCAATGCGTAAAATTGGGCTTCGCGTTGCACAAAGTAGGCTCCTACGCAGACCAAAGACCAACCGATTGCCCCAACAATCAAGGTGGGTATATTGCCCCACTTGCGGGACATTTTGGAGAACAACCAGGCACCGGCCATGGCCACGTACTGAATCATCAAAATGGTGGTGATCAATGCGGAAGTGGGCAAGCCCAAGACTTGACTCCCAAACAAGGACGCAATCAAAATGACCGTTTGGACCCCGGCGCTGGCGAAGAAAAAAGCCAAGACAAAACGACGCAGCGAGCGATCCGTCAGCAATTCTGAAATGGATCGGTACAGGGCTAAGTAAGCCGTAGCCGGTTTAGCCGGAGTCTTGGGTGCATCCGAGCGGTACGCAGCACCGCGAGGCAATCGCATCAGAGCGTACTCACCAAATCCCAACCACCAAAGGGCCACCAAAACAAAACTCCACCGAGTAATCAAGGCC
>CAMBEZ010000003.1 GCA_945865885.1 Owenweeksia hongkongensis DSM 17368 | reverse complement strand
ACCGGAAACGGTGCGATTTTCTGGGTCTGGATCAGCGTGATGGCCTCAAAAAACTCGTCCAAGGTGCCGAATCCGCCGGGCATCACCACAAAACCTTGGGAGTACTTTACAAACATGACCTTGCGGACAAAAAAGTAATCAAAGTCAATGCTCTTGTCGCGGTCGATGTAGGGGTTGTTGTGCTGTTCAAAGGGCAGTTCAATGTTCAATCCAACCGATGCGGCACCACCTGCTTTTGCCCCCTTGTTGGCGGCCTCCATGATGCCGGGCCCTCCTCCAGAAATGATTCCGTAGCCCTTTTTTGCCAATTTCTCTCCGATTTCGGACGCCAAGAGGTACCAGGGATTGTCTTCTTTGAATCGGGCGGAACCAAAAATGCTCACGCAGGGTCCGATTTTGGACAACCGTTCGTAGCCCGCCACAAACTCCGCCATGATTTTGAAAATGGCCCAGGAGTCGTTGGTCTTGGATTCGTTCCAGGTTTTGCGTTTGAAGGCTTGCTGCAAACGGCGGTCGTTGTCTTGGGTCATGGTGTGTTGGTTCGGAAGATGGGGAAGTGCTATCGTGCTGAACGTCCCCCGGAAAGATAGCGTCCGGTGGTGCTGTTGGGGTCCTTGGCCAGTTTTTCGGGCGTTCCTTCGGCCACAATGCGCCCGCCGCCGGAACCTCCTTCGGGGCCCAGGTCAATCACCCAGTCGGACTGTTCGATGAGGTCTGTGTTGTGCTCAATGAGGATCAAGGTGTTGCCTTTGCCCACCAACCGTTGCAAAACACCTGCCAAAATGCGCACGTCCTCAAAGTGCAAACCGGTCGACGGTTCGTCCAGGATGTACAGGGTGCGTCCGGTGTCTTTTTTGCAGAGTTCTGTGGCCAGTTTCACGCGTTGCGCCTCCCCGCCGGAGAGGGTGGTGGAGGACTGGCCCAAGGTGAGGTAGCCCAGGCCAACGTCGTGCAAGGTTTGCAGGATGCGTTTTGCTTTGGGGAGGTTTTCGAAAAATTGAACGGCATCTTCCACGCTCATTTCCAAGACGTCGGAAATGCTTTTTCCTTTGTAGCGAACCTCCAGGGTTTCGCGGTTGAATCGCTTGCCGCGGCAACCTTCGCAGGGCACGTAGACGTCGGGCAGGAAATTCATCTCAATGGACCGCATGCCGTCGCCTTCGCACACATCGCACCGACCACCTTTCACGTTGAAGGAGAACCGTCCGGGGGCGTACCCGCGTATTTTGGCTTCCGGAAGTTGCGCAAACAGGTTGCGGATTTCGTTGAACAGTCCGGTGTAGGTGGCGGGGTTGGAGCGCGGGGTACGGCCAATGGGGCTTTGGTCCACGTCGATCACCTTGTCCAAGAGTTCCAATCCGCGGATGGCGCGGTAGGGCAACGGTTTGTCCAGTGCGTTGTAGCAGTAGGCCGCCAGCAGGGGGTACAAGGTTTCGTTGACCAGGGTAGACTTTCCGCTGCCGGAAACCCCGGTGACGGATGTCCAGGTTCCCAGCGGGATGCGCAAAGTAACGTTGTGCAGGTTGTTGCCTGTGGCCCCTTCCAAAACCAATTCGGTTCCGTTTCCGGGCCTGCGCACCAACGGCACGGGGAGGTGTGTTTCGCCGCGCAAAAAAGCACCGGTGAGCGTGGGGGCTGCGGCCACTTCGTCGAAGGTGCCTTGGGCCACTATACGTCCGCCGTGGATGCCCGCGCGCGGCCCCATGTCTATGATGTGGTCTGCGGCCTTCATGGTCTCCAAGTCGTGCTCCACCACCAAAATGGTATTGCCCACGTCCCGCAGTTGCTGCAAACTTTCGATCAACCGTTGGTTGTCTCGCTGGTGCAATCCAATGCTGGGCTCGTCCAAAATATACAGAACGTTCATCAGTTGCGACCCAATCTGGGTGGCCAACCGAATGCGTTGTGCCTCGCCACCGGATAAACTGCGCGAAGGCCGGTTCAGCGCCAAATAGGTCAGTCCTACATTGTTCAAAAAGCCAATCCGCGTACGGAGTTCCTTGAAGATTTCAGCGCCCACTTTTTGTTGGGCAGACGGAAGTTCTGCTTCAGCGGTGTCCAACCAATGCGCCAAGGAAGCCAGGTCCCAGTTGGCCAGTTCCGCAATGGTTTTGCCCGCAACTTTGAATTGCAGAGCCGCGGAGCGGAGCCGCTGCCCAGAGCAGCTGGGGCACGTTCGGTCCACCAAGTATTCTTCGGCCCATCGCTGAATAGAGCGATTGCCTTCGGTGGTGGCCATGGTGTTCAGGAAAGGGATGATTCCCTCGTAATCAATTTTTAACCGACGGGTTACGCCAACGGCCTTATTGGGCACTTCAAAGGTCTCTTGGATTCCGTACAAAATGGCAGCCTGTCCGGCTTCGGGAATGTCTTCCCACGGGGTGTTCAGGTCAAATCCAAACCGCAACCCAATCCACTCCAGTTGTTGGTGGATCCAGGATTTCTTTTGTTCTGCGAGCGGCGCCAAAGCCCCTTCTTTAATGGATTTTTTTGGGTTTGGGACCAGTCGGTCCAAATCCACTTCGCGCACCTCGCCCAAGCCGTGGCACTGCGGACAGGCCCCTTTTGGGGAGTTGAACGAAAACGTATTGGGTTCCGGATCCGGGGCAGCTTCGCCAGACGTGGGGCACATGAGGTGCCGGCTATAGGGAATAAGCTTGTTGCTGGCCAGGTGCAGAATGCCAACGGAGCCTTTTCCGTGCTTCATGCCCAGTTGCAGCGCTTGGCGCAAGCGGTCCGGTTTGTCCGATTCCACCACCAAGCGGTCAATGACCACCTCGATGTCGTGGGTTTTGTAGCGGTCCAATTTCATGCCGCGGGTAATCTCCACCAAAACGCCGTTGACGCGCGCCCGCAGAAACCCCTGTTTGGCCATGCTTTCAAACAGTTCGCGGTAGTGGCCTTTGCGGGAACGCACCACGGGCGCCAAAACCGCTACGGTTTCGCCGTTCTGAGTTTCCAGTACGCGATCCAATATTTCCGCATCCGTATAGCTCACCATAGCTTCTCCCGTAGTTTGGGAATAGGCGGTAGAGGCGCGGGCGTAGAGCAAGCGCAAGAAATCGTATACTTCAGTAACCGTTCCTACCGTAGAGCGGGGGTTTCGGTTGGTGGTCTTTTGCTCAATCGCAATGACGGGACTCAATCCTTCGATGGCGTCCACGTCCGGACGTTCCAAATTGCCCATGAATTGACGTGCATAGGCGGAAAAGGTTTCCATATACCGACGCTGGCCTTCCGCGTGCAGGGTGTCGAATGCTAGAGAGGATTTTCCGCTTCCGCTCAAACCGGTGATGACCACTAACTTTTCGCGCGGAATGGACAGCGTTAGATTGTGCAGGTTGTGTTCTCGCGCGCCATAAATGCGGATGAATTCTTCTTCCGGAGGCGTTTCCGGGAGGGGGGACATTTTTGGGACAGCTTTTGCGCTCATGCGAAGGGTGAGGTAAAATGCGTCCAAAGGGTCCCTTGTTGGTCTTTTGGGCTCAGTTGTGGAGCAAAATCGGCCCCGTTGGGTCCCACGTACTGGTTCCAAATTCCGGCCCAGTCAATCCCAACGGTGGGGTCGTTCCAAGCCAGGCAGCCCTCAGTTTCCGGTGCGTACGTATCCGTACACTTGTACCGAAAAACGGTGTTGTCTTCCAAGGTGAGAAATCCGTGCGCAAAACCGGGGGGAATCCACAAACCGTTTTTTGCAGCGGCCGTCAGAACCAACCCAAAATGTTGGCCGTAGGTGGGCGAGTTGGGACGTAAATCAACGGCTACGTCGTATACGGCCCCTGCGCCAACCGTTACGTACTTGCCCTGGGCACGAGGCGGTTGCTGAAAATGCAGACCGCGCAAAACACCCCGAGCGCTTTGGCTTTCGTTGTCTTGCACGAAGTGGGCCTGGATTCCGGCCGCTTCCCACGCCTGCTGGTTGTAGGATTCAAAAAAGTAACCGCGTTCATCGGAGAACACCCGGGGGTGCACCTCGTACATGCCGGGCAGGGGAGTGGGGATAAACTTCATGGACGTTGAAAATGGTGTTGAACCAGCTGGTGCAGTGCTTGCCCGGCTTCTTTGTTGCCCGCCACCAATTCCCGGTGGTGCACCAAGGTGCGGTCGTCCGGGGTGTGTGAGCCAAAGGATCCCGCCCAGCCGCCCGCCTCGCGCACCAACAAAATGCCGGCAGCAACGTCCCAGGGAGATAATCCGTGCTCAAAAAAAGCTTCGAACCGGCCACAGGCCACGTAGGCCAAATCGGTAGCGGCACTTCCCAAACGCCGAATACCGCGGGTTTCGCGAAAGCAAGCGTGAAGGGTGTTGGTGTACGCGGTCATTTCGCTGAAATCGTAGTAGGGAAAGCCGGTAGCCACCAGACTGTCCGACAAGTTTTGGGTGGGCGACACGCGGATGGAGTTTCCGTTGCAGCGCGCTCCACGTCCCAACTCCGCGGCAAAGTACTCGTCTTGCCCCAGCTCGTAAACGGCCGCCGCCACCAAGGTGTTTTGGTGCAGCAGCCCAACGCTCACGGCGTAGGTGGGAATTCCGTGAATGAAATTGGTGGTGCCGTCCAGCGGATCCACCACCCAGTCCCAAGAACCGTCTGGGGAAGGAGCGCCACTGCCTTCTTCTGCGATGAACCCGGCATCCGGCAAAAGACCGTGCAACGCCTCCACCAATTGTTTTTCTGCCTCTTGGTCTACGTAACTCACCAAAGCATTCAAGGACTTGGTTTCCACGGCAGACGAGGAAAATCCCTTGCGTTCGTTGGCAATGTAGCGTCCAACCGGACGAATAGCGTTTTCCAGCGCTTGGGCAAAGGCAGCGTCCATCATGGGTTTAGGGCTTCTTGGGTTCCGTCGGGCCGCAAGGTCCCCACCACCACGTGCTCCACGGTGTTGGCGCGGCTGGCGTCAAAAGGACGGCTCAGGCGGAGGTAGTTTTCCGTGTAGCCCAACAGGCGGCCGTTGCGGTCTTCCGTTTCCCACAAAACGCGCCGGAGGGAGCCTTCGTGGCGCACGGCAAATTCGCGTTGCTTGATGGCGCTCAACAAACGAAGTCGGTGGTTGCGGGCCTTGCGCTCGGCCACCGGCACGGCTCCCGGAAGTTCCGCCGCCTCGGTGTTGGCTCGCTCCGAATACGTGAATACGTGCAGGTAACCGATGGGGAGTTGTTCCAAAAAGCGGTAGGTATCCAGGAAGTGCTCCTCGGTCTCGCCAGGGAAACCCACTACCACATCCACGCCAATGCAGGCTTCCGGCCGGGTAGATACGATGCGCTCCACCCGTTCTTGGTACAGTTCCCGCCGGTACCGACGCTTCATTTTGCCGAGCACTTCGTTGTTGCCGCTTTGGAGCGGGATGTGGAAGTGGGGAACAAAACGCTTGGAAGCGTAGGTGAAATCGATGATTTCGTCGCTCAAGAGATTGGGTTCAATGGAGGAAATGCGAATCCGGTCCAATCCCTCCACGGCGTCCAAGGCGTGCAGCAGGTCCAAAAAAGTGTGTTCGTGGCGTTTGTTGCCAAATTCGCCCTTTCCGTAGTCCCCAATATTCACGCCGGTGAGTACCACCTCCTGAATCCCTTGTTCCACAATGGATTGCGCATCGCGAACCACAGCTTCCACCGGAGCGGACCGGCTGATGCCCCGCGCCAAGGGAATGGTGCAGTAGGTGCATTTGTAATCGCATCCGTCTTGGACCTTCAAAAACGCACGGGTGCGATCCCCCGCGCTGTAGGCGCTGGTGAATTGATCCACGTCGTCGATTTCGCAGGAGTGTACCTCCGCGTGCGGACGTTTGGTCAAGTCGGCCAAAAAAGCCGGCAGGTTCATTTTTTCTTTGGCGCCCAAAACCAGATCCACGCCGTCCATAGCAGCAATTTCGCTGGGTTTCAGTTGGGCATAGCACCCCGTTACCGCCACAAATGCGTTGGGGTTTGCTTTCAAAGCACGCCGCACTACGGTTTTGCATTCGGCATCGGCTTGTTGCGTCACCGAGCACGTGTTGATGACGACCACGTCGGCCCCGTCCGCCAAATCCACTTTGGCGTAGCCGGCCTGAACCAGATCCCGGGCCAGGGCTGAGGTCTCTGCAAAGTTTAATTTGCAGCCCAAGGTGTGAAAAGCTACCGTCGCTCCCATATAACGTGCAAAGGTACGGACTACCTTTGCCTTGTGCGCGCTTTTCAACCCCTATCCAACAGCCTTTTTCACCTCGTTTTGGGATGGAAGGGCCAACGGTTCGTTCCTGCGACCGGCCGCGTTGTAGCGGGGATTCTGGCATGGGGGTTGATCAGCCAATGCAGTCCCGGAACTCCTGGAGAAGCCACGGGTACAAGCGAACAGCAGGAGTCCAAAGTGTTTCGGTACAACGAGCCCACGGGCATCGCCACCTTGGACCCCGCTTTTGCCCGGGAACAAGCCACCCTCTGGACGGCGCGCCATCTGTTTTCCACCCTGATTGAATTGGACAGTGCGCTGCAGCCGCGTCCGTTGCTGGCCAAAAGTTGGTCCCAATCCGCAGACGGTAGCATTCGGTTTGTGCTGCGCCCGGATGTTGACTTTCACCGCGGACCGGGGTTGCCCCAGGGACGTAGGGTGGTTGCGTCGGACGTGGTGTACAGCTTGGAGCGCCTGCGCAGCCCTTCCTTGGCCGCGCCGGGGGCTTGGGTTTTGGACGGATTGGAGTTTTTGGCAGCTCCCAACGATTCCGTTGTGGAACTCCGCTTTGCGGCCGGTGGTCCGTCCCCCTTTGGTCTGTTGTCCATGCCGTATTGCTCGGTAGTGCCGCGCGAGAGCGTAGAGGCACTTGGGGCGGATTTTGGCAAGCGCCCAGTGGGCAGCGGACCTTTTCGGTTCCAAGCGTGGAACGACGGCGAAAAATTGGTGCTTCGGCGCAACACCCATTACTTTGAGCGGGATGCGGCCGGACGTCGGCTGCCTTATTTGGAGGCAGTTTCCATTCGGTTTGTGGCAGATCGGCAAGCGGCCTATTTGTCTTTTCTAAGCGGCGGTTTGGACGAAATTCACGGGGTCGATGCGGCGTATAAAGACCAATTGCTCACGCCAGCAGGCGAGCTACAGCCCGCGCTCCGGGAGCGTCTGGTGCTGCACGTAGCTCCGTTTTTAAACACAGAGTACCTGGCTTTTCGGATGGAAAATCCACAGCCGTCCGTTCTGGCCGACGTTCGGGTGCGTCGGGCACTTTCGTTGGCCGTGGATCGTGCGGCATTGGTTCGTCATTTGAAAAACGGCATGGGGGTTCCGGCGCACGGCGGCATGATTCCCGCGGGGCTGCCCGGGTACCGGCCTGCCGCGGAGTGGGAAGATCCTTTGCGCTACGCGCCTGAGGAAGCGCGAGCGCTGCTCCGAGCGGCCGGTTGTTTGGATGCCTCCGGCTGGGTGGCTCCGGGCGGACCGCTGGTTTTGAGCACTACGGAATCTGGCCGCGACGTCTGTGAATTCATCCAAGGACAGTGGTCCGCACTGGGCCTGCCCGCTCGCGTGGAGGTGTTGCCTGCCGCATCCTTTCGCGAGTCTAAATCTCAGGCGGGCTTGGCGCTGTTCAAAGCCTCTTGGATTGCGGATTACCCAGACGCTGAGAATTATTTATCCTTGTTTGATTCGCGCAAGTGGACGCCGCGGGGCCCCAACTACACCCGCACCCGGTTGCCCGGATTTGACGCTTCTTTGGATGCGGCTTTGCGCGTGCAAGATCCCCACGAGCGCGCCGCGCAAATGGCGGCCTTGGACCAACAAATCCACGATCAACTTCCCGTACTTCCTTTGTGGTACGACGTATCGGTGCGGGCCGTACCCCGCCGAGTGAAGGGCTTACCGCGCCACCCGCTGTTTACCTTGGACTTGCGCCGGGTTCACAAGATTCGGTGACCTATAGTGCGCCAACCCCACGTAGGAATTCCGTTGCCCAACTCAGGGAGCATCCACCGACGTCGCTCCCAGCGTGTCTGCGGTGGCAAAATCAACGGCCACCGGGTGGTGGTCGCTGAACGGCTGTTTCCAAACCGCGTACCCCACCGCATGCCAGGGCGCTTGAACCAAAATGTGGTCAATGCGCAGCGGAACCAAGGCCAACTTGGTGTAGGTATTCCCAAAACCTTTGCCGGCCTGCAAAAAGGCATCCTGCGCGTTTTGGGTGGCCGTTCGGTAGGTGAAAGAAGACGGGGTGTCGTTGAAGTCACCGCACCACACCACCGGATGGGGACTGTTCGCGGCAAACCGTGCTACTTGCTGCACCTGCATGGCCCTTCGCGCGGAGGCTCGTCCCAGGCGGACGGCAATGTCAGAACCTTCCCGAACCCATTTGTTTCCGGGCTCCGCAGGAACTCCCCGGCCCAAGGTTTCGTAACGCTCCGGGACGAAGGTGGTGGTCACGAGGTGCACGTTGAGTAGTCTGACTGTGTCGCCCGCTGGCAGTGCGCAATCCGCCCAAAGGAAGCCCTCGTGCCCCCGGTAAGGAGCGTCAAACAGCACGTACCCCCTCCGGCCAAACGGCTTTTTGGAGTAGATCGCCAAACCGCTTTGGTCCTTTTCGTGGTGGGAATAGGGCCAATTTGAAGCCAGCAAGGGATGGATGGATTTTCGGTGTTCTTGAAGGGCCAAAACCAAGGGGTCCATTTTCTCCACGTGCTGCACCATGAGGCGTGCGGTTGAATCCAGGTTGGTCCACGAGGCGTTGCGCCACCCGTGAACGTTCCAGGTGGCAACCCGCCACAAGGGCTGCTCTGCGGATTGCTCCAACGAAAGGTTCAAGGTGCCGCGCCATTGCGGATACGTCAAGGCCAATACAACGGCGGAAATCAGCGCCCAACGGCGCAATTGGGTGGTCCAGTACAGCAGCAAAAAAGCATGCCCCAGGGCCAGACCCGGAGCAATCAAAGCGAAAAAGCCCAGGGAATTCCAGCGCTCCGGGGATAGGTAGAACGCCAGTGCACTGGGGACGGTCAATAGTGTCCACCCCAGGTGCACCAGAAGAACTACGGCATGCACCCCACGGGGCATTCGGCGGGTTGTGCGCGAAGGATTCACTTTTGAATTTTTTCCAAACAAGCGCGCTCTTCCGCAGAAAGTGATTCCACGCCGTTGCGGCTGATTTTGTCCAAAACGGCGTTCAAGCGCGCTTCGGGGTCTCGAAGGCCCTCCAATACGTTGTGGGCGTTTTTTTGCCCTCCCGGCACCAGGATCAAGTGGGGGGAGGTTCGTGCGCGTTTGAAGCCGTTGAATGAAACGGACCACAGTCCCAACACCTGTCCTCCGGCACCCAGTGCAAATCCGGAGAGATGCGCCCAGGCGGATAAATCGTAGCCCACGGCAAAAGCCAAATCAACCACCAGCATCAAGGCGGCAAATGCGTACAGGGGAACCCACCAGAAGGCCAGTTTGGTTTGGAATCGAGGTTGCCGAACGGTTAAAGCACCCAGCACCGCGGTGGTTCCTGCGGAGGCACCTACCAGTTGGTGGTACGTTCCGTCTGCGCGATTGAGTGTCAAAAAGACGATCGCCCCAACTGCGGCACCCCCCAGGAACAGCCACCAGGGAGAGCGGTGGCCCCGTCGGTCTTCCCAAGCGTGCCCCACAAAATGCAGAATCAAGAGATTCCACAGGGCGTGGTAGAGGTCCGCGTGCAAAAAAGCATAGGAAAACCACTTCCAGGGCTTCCAGGCGTCTCCTTCCCCCAGGACCCAGAGGTGTTGCCAGCCGAGCGAAAGTTCGCTGCCGGAGATGCGGTCTGCTGCAATCAGGGCGTACTTAACCGCCACCAAAGACACCAACGTGCCCAAGAGCAAGTCGGTCCCGCTGGAGGAAGCCAAACGACGTCGAACGGATGCAGCGAAGTTCACGCAGAGATTCGTTGAAGTGAATTTGTGGGACGTAAATGCGTTAAAAACGAAAGGCGTTGCTTCGCCAACGTTTGATCAACAGAAAACCAAAAAGCATACCGCCCAAGTGGGCGAAGTGGGCGATGTTGGATCCGGAGTTTGCAAGCCCGGAGAACAACTCAAACAAACCGTAAATGGCTACGAAGTACTTGGCCTTGATGGGCAGCAAAAAGTACACGTAGATTTCTTGGTTGGGAAAGGTCATGCCGTAGGCCAGCAACAAGCCAAAAACAGCACCAGACGCTCCAACGGTTGGGCTTTGATAGAGTTGATTCAGGTAGGCAATGGCATCCCCGTCGCCCAATTCAGCGAAGGGCAACACCTGGTAGTAGTCCCAGGCCATGACGCCGAGGTGGCAAGCGGCCGCGCCCAGTCCGGTGATGAGGTAGTAGGTCAAAAAGCGCTTGGGTCCCCACAGGTTTTCCATGGGGGTGCCAAACATCCACAGCGCCAGCATGTTGGAGAACAGGTGGCCGAAGGAGCCGTGCATGAACAGGTGGGAAAACAGTTGGTACGGCTCAAAAAAAGGCGAGGCGGGAAAGAACAGGCCCAGCATTCCCACGAGGTCCAAACCGCGGGATTCCAAAACGATGGTGCCCAAGAAAAAAAGTCCGTTGAGGATCAACAGGTTTTTAACCACGGGGGGAAGGAGGGAGAAGGTGGTGGGTCGGTACATGCTTAGTTGAATTGATGGTCCAGGGTTAGGGAGTCCAACAAAAGTGCTACGGCGCGCCCGGAGGGGTCGTGCCAGCGGTGGTGGCATTGCCGCCAGCGTTCCACCAGCAGCATTTGTTCCTCCACACGCAGTTGCGTGGGTTTGGCGCCACGGGTGTGGTGGGCCAACTGCCAAAGGGCGCCTTGTGCGGGGTCTGGCTGATCACCGGTGTCTGTGCGCAGAAAATCAAGTAGGGCAGACTCCGCACCTTCCGCCGGAAGAACAGCCGGCAAGCCGGTCAGTGAGAGGCCGTCTGCGGTCCACGTCCAGGCAAAGCCCAGGGCTTGGAGCGTTGGGGCTTGCGCGTCCAGTGCACTTTTGTCTGAGGGACTCAGCGGCAATTCCAGCGGAAACAGCAGCTGTTGGCTGGCCGACGTCGCTCCGCCCCAGGCGCGCAGGAGCGACTCGTAGGCCAAGACCTGCTGTACGCGCGGCAAGTGCAGCACGGCCAATCCCTCTTCGCTAAGGGCCATGAGGTAGGGGTCTTTCCAGGGGGTTACCCATTCGTAATTCCCATTGGTTTGCGGCGAAGGGGCAAAATTGGCTTGTGGCGGTTGTTCCGATTGTCCGTAGGGGTCCGGAGCCGCGGCTTCTTCCCAAGACCACTGTCGTTCCGAAGGGGGCGTGGGGCGGTATCCGGTGTTGGAAGCCTGCGCTGCGAACGAACGATGGTTCGTCCCGTCCGCTCCACCGTTGGCAGGGGCAAACGGATTGAAGTTGGGGTTGATGTCCAACGCAGGCGGCAAGGGGCGTGGGGCATTGGGCTGAAGGATAGGCGTTTGGAAGGCCTGCATGGATTCAAAGTCCAGTGCGGGCGCCACCTGGTGCTGGCCCAAGGCGTGTTTCACGGCGGAGCGCACCACGGCGTACACGGCGCGTTCGTCGTCGAATTTGATTTCGGTTTTGGCGGGGTGCACGTTCACGTCGATGCGTGCGGGATCCACTGTCAAATGCAGCACGTAGGCGGGGTGGTTGCCTTCGGGGACCAATCCGTCAAACGCGTCTTGCACGGCCCGGTGCAGGTAGGGGCTGCGCACGGTCCGACGGTTCACAAACCAGTGCTGGTCTCCGCGCGTTTTGCGGGAATGTTCGGGCCGAAAAATGAAGCCGTTGATTTCCACCACGTCCGTCTTTTCCGCCACGGGCACCACGCGTTCGTTGGTTTTCTTGCCCAATACGTGCAGGAGACGGGAACGGTCGTTTTCCGATTCCAAATGGAATTCTTCCCGGCCGTTGTGTTCCAGGGTAAAGGCTACATGCGGATGGGCCAGCGCCAACCCCACAAAGGCGTCCAGGATGGCCTTCCACTCTACGGCGTCGGTTTTCAAAAACTGCCGGCGCGCGGGCACGTTGAAAAATAAATTGCGCACCACCAAGTGGGTACCCACGGGGGCGGGGCGTTCCTCGCACAGCACTTCGCGCCCGCCTTCCAGCACCAAATGGGTTGCCAAAGCTGCGTCCGACGTTCGGGTGGTGCATTCCACGCGGGCTACGGCAGCAATGGAGGCGAGTGCTTCGCCCCGGAAGCCCATGGTGGTCAATTGATACAAGTCGTCGGCCTCGCGCAACTTACTGGTGGCGTGGCGTGCAAAGGCGAGTTGAACCTGAGAAGCAGCAATACCCTGTCCATTGTCGGTAAACGAAAGCGTCGTGCGCCCGGCGTCCACCAAAGCAAGCCCAATGCGTGTAGCACCCGCGTCCAAAGCATTTTCCACCAATTCCTTGACCACGGAGGCCGGTCGCTGCACGACCTCACCGGCCGCAATTTGGTTGGCGACGTGTTCCGGCAGGAGTTGGATCATTGGCCCGAAACGTATTGGATGAACGCCCACACGAGCAGCGCACCTAAAACCAAACGATACAAAGTGCGGCCAGACAAAGGCTGAGCCGTTTGCTTGGATTTCCACGCCTCGCGCATCCGTGCTCGGCGCTCATTTTCAGCGTCCAATTGGCCGCCGCGCAAGCGTTCCAGCCGCTCTTTGCGCTCGTCGTAGAAGCGCGGTTGGTACTGAAATCCACGGGGTTTGCGTACCCGAAAGAACGAACCGTTTAAAATTCCCATGATTTTAGCAGCATTGACCTCAAAGATAGCATGATTTCACCCTACTTTTCGGGATGATTTCCTCTCTTCGATTTGCTTCTGGGTTCTTGCTGTTTTTGAGTGCGTTGGGTTGCCAAGCCCAACAGCCCGGCCCCTGGGTGTACGACACACCGGAGGCCCGTTTGTACGCGCAAAAACAATTGGCGTCCCTGACCGACGCAGAAAAGGTGGGCCAACTCTTTATGGTGGCTGCTTATTCCAACAAAGGGCCGGAGCACGCGGCGTTGTTGGAACGGTACGTCAAAGAACACCATTTGGGCGGCGTTATCTTCATGCAAGGCGGGCCCGGCAGGCAGTTTACCCTGAGTCAAAAACTGCAATCCGCAGCGAAAATCCCCTTGCTCGTGGCCATGGACGCGGAGTGGGATTTGGGCATGCGTTTGGATTCCACCACCCGGCTGCCTTGGCCCATGACCTTGGGGGCTACCCGGGACTCCTCCCTGGCCTACGCCTACGGACAAACCATCGGCCGGCACGCGCGTCGCTTGGGGGTCCACATCAACTTCGGTCCCGTCTTGGATGTTAACACCAATCCGGCCAATCCCATCATCGGTCAGCGTTCGTTCGGTCAAGAAATCGGTTCGGTGGTGTCTTTGGCCCACGGTTATTTGAAAGGACAACAAGATGCGGGCGCGATGGACTGTGTCAAGCATTTCCCGGGCCACGGCGACACGGATTCGGATTCCCACAAAACCTTGCCCACGGTGGCGCGCAACCGCACGGCGTTGGATTCGGTTGAATTGCGTCCGTACCGCGCACTTTTGCCGTATGCTGGAAGCGTGATGGTGGCGCACCTGAACGTCCCGGCTCTGGATCCGTCGGGCCGATCGTCCTCACTTTCGCCTCTGGTGGTCAACGGCTTGCTTCGTAAGGAGTTGGGCTATTCCGGTTTGGTGTTTACCGATGCCCTCAACATGCGGGGCGCGGCGGACGGTGCGCCTACGGGGCCGCTGGAAGAATTGGCCCTCCGGGCGGGCAACGACGTTTTGCTCTTTTCTGAGGATTTCCCCAAGGCAGCGGCCCACCTTTTGGACGCTGTGCAAAAAGATCGTTCCCTACGCCAGCGCGTGGAGGAATCCGTGGAGCGCATTTTGATGGCCAAGTACCATTTGGTGGTGGCACCCCAACGAGCAGCGGGATATTCGGTGCCGGTGCGCGCAGGGCTGGAACGAGACCTCAACGATGCGCAAGCTCAGGCCTTGACGTCCGAAGTATTTGCGCGCGCCCTGACCGTTGCCAGTGCGCAACCTTCGTTCGAAGTTCGTTCCGGTACCTGGGCGTCGGCCGAGGTCACCGTGCTCCAAGTAGGCAATAAAGCGGATGTAGTTTCCAACCCGGAAGGCAGTTCCCGCGTGCACAACGGGCCGTTGACGGCAGAGCGCATCGATCAGTTGGTTCGTGCTACCAGCGGGCAACCGGTGGTTTTGGAGCACCGCACGTCCAACGACAGTCCGTGGAAGAGTGCCGGGGTTCCGGATGGATTTGCCGCATTGGTCCAACGTTTGGCGCCTCAAGGGGTGGTGGTGGTGCATTACGGAAGCCCATACGGCATTCGCAATCAGAATTTTGCGGGCGCTCAAGCGGTGTTGGTGGCGTACCAAAACCATCCGGCGGCCACCCAGGCCGTTCGGGCTTTTTTGCGCGGTGAGCGCTCCGCAACGGGCGTGTTGCCGGTGGATTTGGGGTTGGGCCAGCGCGCGGGGTCGGCGCAGCCGATCCCCGCGCGCGGCGGCACCGTTCCGTCCACACCGGAGCAGGCTGGCTTTCGGTCCGGTTTAGAGCAAGCCATCGATCAAATCGCGGAGGAAGGAATCAAAGCCATGGCCTATCCGGGCTGCCAAGTGGTGGTGGTCCGCAACGGCAAAATTGCCGTAAACAAAGGCTACGGAACCTTGGACTACCGCGATGGATCGGCCGAGGTCAACCCCCAGACCGTCTACGACGTGGCCTCGCTCACCAAAATATTGGGCACCGTCAGTGCTTTGTTGGTGGCGGATCGACAGGGTTGGTTCCGTCCGGAAGACCGAATGGACGTGTTGTTGCCGGAACTCAAAAACACCCCGCTGGGCGCCGCTCGCGCCGCGGAGGTGCTGACCCACCAAGCCGGCCTCCCGGCCGGCTGGCCCTTTGATCAACACGTCTTGCTGAACGGCGCTCCGGACCCGTACTGGTTGTCTAACGTTCGAACCGACGTCCACACCCGGCAAGCAACGGACTCTTTGTGGGTGCGCAACACCTGGCCAGATACCGCCGTGGCGCGCATCGCACGCATTCCGCTGGGGCCAAAAACCTACCTCTACTCTGATTTGGGCTACTATCTTTTTCAACGTTTTTTGGAACGAAAATCGGGCTTGCCTTTGCAGCAGTTTGTGCGCGAACAGGTTTGGGAACCGGCCGGTATTGAATCCCTGGTGTACGGGCCGTTGGTGGGAACTTCGAAGGACTTTCGGGCCAGAACAGCCCCCACGGAGCAGGTCAAAGACTACCGTCGGGGCGTATTGCGCGGGACGGTGCACGACCCCGGAGCCGCACTGATGGGCGGTGTGGCGGGCCATGCGGGTATTTTTGGCACCGCTGATGGGGTGGCCGCGGCCATGGAGTTGTTCTTGTCCCGCGGCGAAGTGGGCACCGGAATAATTTTCTCTGACGAGGACGTACGCGCCTACACTTCGTGTTTTTACTGCCCCACCAACCGACGCGGCATTGGTTTTGACAAACGTCCGGCAGACGGCGATGGGCCCACCTGCGGATGCGTCTCCTTGGAGAGCTTTGGCCACACCGGTTTCACCGGAACCTTTGCCTGGGCAGACCCCAAAACCCAAACGGTCTACGTTTTCTTGTCCAATAGAATTCACCCCAGTGCAACCAATAAAAAGTTGTCATCGATGAATATACGGACGCGTATTCAACAAGTAATTCAAGACCACATTCAACCATGAGCCGCCCCCTCAGCCACACCTTAAGCGGGCTTCTGATAACGGGGTGCGTCGTCTTGCTTTGGGTATTTTCCCCGTCGGTCCAAGCAGCGATCCCCCAAAAAGCGGAGGTATTCTGGGTACACGGGGACACCCTACCCCAGCATTTGGTGCCGAAGCAACCTTTGGGGTACAACCGGTTTAATGCAGAATTGCACCGCGAAGGTTTGTGGATTATTTCCTACCCCAACGGCCTTCCCCGTCAATGGGATACCTACGCGGACGACCGGTTGAACGGCCCGTCTTTGGAATGGAGTACCAGCGGACAATTGTTGGCGGTTCGGTACTATAAAGACGGACTGCAGGACAGTGCGGAGTTGCTCCTGGATCACTCTGGGCAGTGGGTACAGCATGCGCACTACCGGGCCGGACAGTGGCACGGCACCGTGACTACTTTTTACGGCAACGGAAAATCCAAAGAGCAGCGGTCCTACGAGCACGGCGTTTTGAGCGGCATTTCCACGTGGTTTTACGACAACGGAAACCCCATGGCGCAGTATCCTTATCTTGCGGGTAAAAGACACGGTAGGGCGCAGTATTTTTACGACAACGGAGTTCTTGAAAAAAACGAATGGTTTGAGGACAATCTTTCCGTTCGTTGGGAGACGTTCGATTTGGACGGAAAACAAACGGGGTCCGGGAAAACCAAGAAGAATCCATGAAAATAGGCATCGTTTGTTACCCCACCTTTGGGGGCAGTGGTGTAGTGGCCACGGAATTGGGGTCTTGGATGGCGCGCCATGGGTGTGAGGTGCACTTCATCACCTACAGCCAGCCGGTTCGCTTGGACATGCTCCAAGGCAATATTTTCTACCACGAGGTCAACGTGCACGACTATCCCTTGTTTCAGTACCAACCATACGAGTTGGCTTTGTCCAGCAAAATGGTAGACACCGTGGTTCGGGAAAAGCTGGACTTGCTGCACGTGCACTACGCTATCCCGCACGCGTATGCGGCCTACATGGCCAAACAAATTTTAGCGGACCGCGGCATCCACATTCCGGTGGTGACCACCTTGCACGGAACGGACATTACGCTGGTGGGACGCAATCCTTCTTATTCTCCGGCCGTAACGTTCAGTATTGAGCATTCGGACGCGGTAACGGCCGTTTCGGAAAGTCTTCGCCGCGAAACCATTGATTTATTTGAAATCAAGCGTCCCATTCAGGTCATTCCCAACTTTGTGGAAATGGAGCGTTACGGACAACCCGACGCCGCACTTCGGGCCCATTTAGCTGCTTCGGATCAAAAAGTAGTGGTGCACGTCAGCAACTTTCGCAAAGTGAAACGCATTGGGGACGTTGTTGAGATTTTTGCCCGCGTCCACGCCCAAGTACGTTCCAAACTCGTGATGGTGGGCGACGGACCCGAACGGGAACCGGCGGAAAATCGGGTTCGAGAATTGGGCCTGGAAAAAGACGTTGTGTTTTTGGGCAAAATGGTCGACGTGGAGCAGATTTTGGTGCAGGCAGATCTCTTTTTACTACCGTCGGAAATGGAGAGTTTTGGCCTTGCGGCATTGGAGGCCATGGCCGCGGGGGTGCCCGTGGTTGCCTCGCAAGCCGGTGGCATTTGTGAGGTGGTGCAAAACGGCATCACCGGTTTAACGGCACCGGTAGGCGATGTGGCCGCGATGGCGGAGCAGTCCATCCGCATTCTAACCGATCCGGCATTGGCGGCACGTTTTTCGGCAGCTGCTCGTTTGCGGGCCAGCGAATTTGCCATTGAGAACGTAGCCAAGCAGTACTACGACGTCTATCTTCCTTTGGTAGAAGCGGCGCAGGAGCGAATGCACGAAAAAAAGTTCGGCTAAAACCTTGTTGAGATGGCGAAAAAGAGCGTTGTTTCCAGCGGGCCTTCTGCAGAAAATCCCTTTGCGTCTGCCTTATCCCAAGCATTAGGGGGGTACACCCCGGATCCCAATTCTGCAATTGGTTCGGATGAGGAACCGAATGCGGAGGGCGAAGCCCTGCGCGGCTGGGTACACATTGGGTACGAGAAAAAGGGCCGCGCTGGAAAAACCGTGACCACCTTGGAATTTGTGGATTTTGATGCAGCCGATGGAGGCCGCGAAGCGGCTGCCCAGTGGGTCAAAAAACTCAAGACCCACTGTGGAGTGGGCGGTTCAGTAGAAGGAACCTGGGCTTTGCTTCAAGGGGACGTGCGCACCGCCGTGGAGGCCCAATTAAAAAAATGGGGTTTCCGCACCAAGCGCATTGGCGGTTAAAAACGCCCGGTCCAAAAAAAGCATTCCCCGGAGTACTAAATTCAGCATAAAAACCATGGAAATCAAGCGCATCGACTCCTCCGCAAATCCCCTCATAAAAGAGTGGGCTCGGTGGCAATCCAAGGCCAATGATCGGCGCAAAGCCGGTGTGGTGGTGGTGGAAGGTCTCCGGGAAGTGGAGCGCGCACTACAGAGCGGTTGGGTTCCGCGCCACGTGGCGGTTCGCGCCGGCTCCGCGCTAAGCTCCCAAACATTGCAGCAGCAGTGGGGGATTCCCGGTCGCGTATTGGTGGAATTGGGCGGGCCCGCCTGGGAGAAATTGGCGGTTCGGGACGGTGTGGACAATGTTTTGGCCGTTTTTGAGGCACCCGAAGCATCTTTGGCGCAATTGCCTTCCCCCCAACGTGGATTGGTGCTGGTTGCCGTAGAAACGGAAAAACCGGGCAATTTGGGCGCATTGCTCCGAACTGCGGACGCCGTTGGTGTGGATGCTGTTTTGGTGGTGGACCCCGTTTGCGACCCCTGGAATCCGCAAGTGGCCCGGAACAGTTTGGGCGGATTGTTTCGTGTTCCGCTGGCCGTTTGCAGTGCTTCGGAGGCCCGAACTTGGCTTCAAGAACAAGGACTGACGCTGGTCTTGGGTCATTTGGAGGCAACCCAAGAGCATACCCAGGCCTCCTTAAGTGGGCCGGTGGCCGTGGTGGTGGGGCCGGAAGATCGGGGGCTCGCGCCCGACTGGAACCAGAAAGACGCGTTGCGGGTTAAAATCCCCATGCGCGGCTTGGTAGATTCTCTAAACGTCAGCGTAAGCGCGGCCGTCTTGCTTTACGAAGTAGATCGACAGCAGCAGGCATCAAAGTCTTGAGGATAAGCTTGGAAAGGCCCAAAATGCAGAAGCCGGGGACAAGCCCCGGCCTCACACCAAACCAATAACCCAGCGCCGAAACACTAAGGTTACCACAAAGTTAAGGTCTGTCGTGTAACAAATGGTACTTTCTACGCTTACTGCTTGTTAAATTTTTTAGTTCCTGCGCCTTTTTCGTTTTTTGCGCCTCTAGTGCGCAAAAAAGCACCCGTCGGCGAATGGGTTACCTGAAGGATCCCTGCAGGTGGCCCTGAATACAGCAGCTCGCCGCCTTGGTCTCCTCCTACAGGTCCTAATTCCAGGAGCCAGTCTGCCTGTTCCATAAAAGCCGGGTGGTGTTCCACCACCCAAATGGAATGGCCCAGTTCCAACAGGCGGTCCATGGCCACCAGCAACTTTTGGACATCGTCCAGGTGCAAACCGGTGGTGGGCTCGTCAAACACAAACAATCCCTTTTCCGCCGTAGCGCCGCGCGCTAAAAAGGAAGCCAGCTTCACACGTTGTGCCTCGCCGCCAGAAAGGGTGCTGCTGGGTTGTCCCAACTGCACATAGCCCAATCCTACCTCCACCAACGGCTGAAGCTTAGCCGCTATTTTCGGTTGGCCGTTGTCGTAGAAAAATGCACGAGCGTCGTCCACCGTCATCGTGAGGATGTCGTTGATGTTTTTGCCGTGGAACTCCACTTCCAAAACATCGTCTACAAAACGCTTGCCGCCGCAGGCCTCGCACTCCAGGTGAACATCGGCCATAAACTGCATCTCAATGGTCAGACGACCATCGCCCTTGCACACTTCACACCTTCCGCCCTCCGTGTTGAATGAAAAGTGCTTGGGTTTGAATCCGCGCAGCTCGGCTAATTTTTGACCGGCGTACAAATTGCGAATGTCGTCGTACGCCTTGAGGTAGGTCACGGGGTTGGACCGGCTGGACTTCCCAATGGGGTTCTGGTCGATGAATTCGATGCTGTGAATTTGCTGAAAATCGCCGTCGATTGCGTCATACTGGCCCGGTTTATCTCCGAACCCGGTCAATTTTCGCTCTACGGCAGGGACCGCAATCTTCCGAATCAACGTGCTCTTCCCGGATCCGCTGACGCCGGCAACCACCAACAAGCAGCCCAATGGGAGCTCAACGGAAACGTTCTTCAAATTGTTCTCGCGTGCACCGGTCAAGTGCAGAAAGCCCGACGGTTCGCGTCGGTTGGGGCGCTGAACCACCCGTCTGCCGGTTAAGTAATCGCCCGTCAAACTTCGAGCTGCTGAAACCACGCCTGCCGGAGGACCGGAATAAACCACTTCGCCGCCCAAGGAACCCGCGTTGGGCCCCAGATCCACCAGCCAATCGGCTCGCTCCATGAACAAGTCGTCGTGCTCCACCACCACCACCGTGTTTCCGGCGTCGCGTAGGGCCTTCACTACGATCAGGAGTTTTTCGCTGTCTTGCGGGTGCAACCCAATGCTGGGCTCGTCCAAAATGTACAGGGAACCCACCAGGGCACTTCCCAGGCCAGTGGCCAATTGAATACGTTGCGACTCGCCACCGGAAAGTGTGGCCGATGCGCGGGCAAGCGTAAGGTAGGGGAGGCCAACATTGACCAAGTAACCCAATCGTTGCCGCACTTCCTGAAGCAAACGTTCGGCTAATTTTTGGTCGGAGTTGGAAAGAACCAGTGCGTCAAACCACTGCTGTACTCGGTCCAAGGGCCACTGCAGCAATTCCGGCAAAGACGTACCGTTGATTTTAACGTGGTAGGTCTCCGGCTTCAAACGGCTGCCGCCGCAAGAAGAACAAACCGTACGGCCCCGATAGCGCGCTTGCAGCACGCGGTATTGGATTTTGTAGGATTTGGATTCAACGTACGCAAAAAAGGCATTAATACCTTGAAAATGAGCACACCCCTTCCACAGCAAGGTTCGTTCTGCATCGGTTAAGTCGCGGTACGGCCGGTGCACGGGGAAATTCACTTTGGGCGCTCCCAGAAGCAGTTGATCCTTCCATTCGCCCATACGCTCGCCCTTCCACGGTGCAATGCAGTCTTCGTACACAGACAATTTCGTATTGGGTACGACCAACAACGGATCAATACCCAGCACGGATCCAAATCCTTCGCACGTGGGACAGGCGCCCACGGGATTGTTGAACGCAAACAGGTTTGGGGTAGGTTCTTCAAACGTTTGGCCGTCCGCCTCAAACCGGCTGGAAAAGGCGGTTTGGCTGCCGTCGGGGTGCACCAAAAAAGCGGTTCCGTGTCCTTCAAAAAACGCTATTTGGGCGGATTCCGCAACGCGACTTTGTGCCTCCTCATCCAATGGGCCTGCCACCAAGCGGTCCACCACCAAACGCGCATCCTCCCACGAGGTGCCGGCCCAAGCCTCAAAATCATCCAAAGCGCAAACGCCGTTGGGCGTCCACAATCGGGCATAACCTTGCTGGAGCAGCAGAGGTGCCGCCACCTCCAACGGGCGATCGCCCGTGGGCAGGGGGCAGGTGAGGAGCAGCCGATCTCCGGGCACCCCGGATTCCACTGCCCGAACAACATCCATAGGGGTATGCCTCCGAACTTCCGCACCGGTTGCCGGACTGTACGTTCGCCCAATGCGCGCAAACAAAACCTTGAGGTAATCGTAAATTTCCGTTGCGGTGCCCACGGTAGACCGCGGATTCCGGGAGGCTACTTTTTGCTCAATGGCCACCGCCGGAGACAATCCCTTGATGTCGTCTACGTCCGGCTTGTCCAAACGCCCCATAAATTGCCGCACGTAAGCGCTCAAGCTTTCCACGTACCGACGCTGTCCCTCCGCATACAACGTATCGAACGCCAGCGAGGACTTGCCCGATCCGCTCACGCCCGTGAACACCACCAACGCCCGCTGGGGGAAGGTGACGTGCACGTTTTTCAGGTTGTGCACGCGAGCTCCTTGTATTTCGACGACGCGGTTTTTCATGCAAAATGCAAAGGTACCGCTTGTGCATTCGTTTAAAAAACCTATTTTCGTTCTGTTAATAATTCATTCACCCAACCCCAAGCGCCTATTCAGCAACTGTACTCGATTCATTCTTAAACAATTAAATCGTGAGTACAGAAGCTCCGACCGACTCCGTGTTGGTCCAACGCGCTGCCCAAGGGTGCGAACAATCTTTTTCATTGTTGCTGCAGCGCCACCGCACCACGGTGTACCGCACTCTTTTGTCCAAAATCAAAGACCGGGATTGGGCCGATGATCTGTACCAAGAGGTGTGGATCAAAGTCTTGCACACGCTTCGGGACGGCCGCTACAAAGACGAAGGCAAATTTGGCGGCTGGTTGACACGCGTCACCCAAAACGCTGTAACCGACTCTTTTCGTCGGGCCAAAAAATCATCCTCTGTGTCTTTGGAAGATGAGTCGCCCCTGTGGATGGAACTCCAGGAAGAGTCCCTCAATCCGGAAGAAAAGGCGGTTCAGGAGGGATGGCATGCAGACGCCGTTCGCTGGATGCACGCCTTGCCAACGGAACAGTACGAAGTGGTTCATTTGCGCATCTATGCCAACTTGACCTTCCAAGAAATCGCAGACGAAACGGGGGTTTCCATCAACACGGCGCTGGGCCGCATGCGCTATGCGCTCATCAACATGCGCAAGCAGATGGCCGCAGAGGCCGCGGTGGCGTAGCGTCAAGCCATTCCGCGCACAGGCGGTTGTAGCCAAGGAGTTTTGGGATGCATACGAATAGCGGCCGGCGCTGCGTTAATGGGTAAAACCTTGCGCATGATGCACCTTACCCACGCCGCTGAGGCTGAATTATTGGAAGTATTGGAACCCGTTTTGGGAGAATGGTTGGCGGTTCGTGCGCTTTCGGGAACAGACAAGCCTCTGGGCACGCCAACCTTAGACGATTTGGATTTGCGCATCTTGCGCGCCTTTCAAGCGTATCCGCGGGTCAGCTCGCCACTTCGCTCAGGAACTGCAGTTTGACCAAGCGAAGTTCCTCTTCAGAATAAACACCGTCGAAGTCCCTAACGGCTTGGGGAATATCGCCATCTTCTGAATCTTCCCGGAAGTAATCCAGTACTTGGTCCAAGCTGTCTTCGTCAAAGTGCTCTTGAAGCATGTACCGCAAGTTGATTTTGGTTCCGGACTGCACAATCAATTCCAAGACACCCAGCAGGTCGCCCATGGAAAGTTGTTTGGAGCGCGCAATGTCCGCCAGCGGCACCCGACGGTCCATGTTCTGTATGATGTACACCTTTTGCGTGTTCTTGGATCCAACCGCCTTGATGACTTCGTCGTACGGACGGTCGATTTGATGGACCGCCACGTAGTCCCGGATGGCGGCCACCAATGGGGCGCCAAATTTACGGGCCTTGTGTTCGCCCACCCCGCTGATGGAACGCAATTCTTCTTCGCTGCACGGGAATGCCGTGGCCATTTCGTTCAAGGAATGGTCCGAAAACAGCGCGTAGGGGGGAAGTCCGTGTTTTTTGGCCAAGCTCCGCGTCAGCTCTTTCAACTGCGCGTACATAATGGGGTCCAGTGCAATGGTTCGCCCACCAGAAGCCTCGCTTTCCCCGTCTTCGGGCTCCTTAAATTCTGCCATCCACACCGCTTGGGGACGGTCCAAAAAGGTGCGTCCCTCCTCGGTTAGGGTGAGCATTCCGTACGCTTCAATGTCTTTGTAAAGAAACCCTTCTACGTGCGCTTGACGCACCAAATCTTGCCAATACGATGCCGAAAAAGCACTACCGCGGCCCCACGTGGGCAAACTGGGCGCGTTAAACGTTTTGAGGACGGCCGTCAGGTTTCCCAGAAGGGTGTTGACCACCTGGAGTGCCTTGAATTGCTTGCGTCCTAACTCCACCGTCTCCAGAACCCATTCGATGTGTTCCTGAACGTTAACGCGCGTCCGGGGGGACAAACAGTTGTCGCACGCACGGCAATTTTCCTCCGTGTACTTTTCCCCAAAGTAGTGCAGTAAGTACTGGCGCCGGCACAGCGAGGTTTCCGCGTACCCCTGCGCATCCAAGAGCAGTTGCTTGCCAATTTCCTGTTCAGAAACGGGCTTTTTGGATAAAAATTTATCCAGCTTATCCATGTCTTTGGACGCGTAAAAGGCCACGCACCGCCCTTCTCCCCCGTCGCGCCCACCGCGGCCGGTTTCCTGGTAGTAGGACTCTAGCGATTTGGGCATGTCGTGGTGAATGACGAGCCGAATGTCTGGTTTATCGATCCCCATGCCAAACGCAATGGTGGCCACCACCACGTTCACGTGTTCGTTCAGGAACAAATCTTGGTGTTTGGCGCGGGTGTTGGAATCCAGTCCGGCGTGGTAGGGTATGGCCTGAATTCCGTTGACTTGGAGTTGCTGCGAAATTTCCTCCACTTTGGCACGGCTGAGGCAATATACAATAGCGCTTTGGCCGTCGTGTTGTTTAAGCAGCTTTACGATTTCGCGCTCCACATTCACTTTGGGGCGAATCTCGTACTGGAGGTTGGGCCGGTTGAACGACGAAGCAAAGATCGTGGCGCCCTCCATGCCCAACGTTTTGAGGATGTCGATCTGCACTTTTGGGGTTGCCGTGGCGGTCAAGGCAATGACCGGTTTTGCCTGTATCTCCTGCATGGCCGCCCGGAGGTTGCGGTATTCCGGTCGGAAATCGTGCCCCCACTCAGAAATGCAGTGTGCCTCGTCGATGGCGTAAAAAGAAATGTTCAGCGACCGCAAAAAAGCAATATTGTCCTCTTTGGTAAGCGATTCCGGCGCAACGTACAAAAGTTTGGTTACGCCGCGCTGTAAATCTTGCCGCACCACCACCATTTCTCGCTTGTTCAGTGTGGAGTTCCAAACGTGGGCCATTCCCGGCTCGTCTGTAGTTCCACGGAGGACGTCCACCTGGTTTTTCATCAACGCAATCAAGGGAGACACCACAATCGCGGTTCCCGGAAGGGCCAATGCGGGCAGTTGGTAGCACAAAGACTTCCCTCCTCCGGTGGGCAGCACCACAAAGGCGTCTTTGCCGTCCATGACGTGCTGCACAATCTCCTCTTGGGGGCCGCGGAACTGGGAAAAGCCAAAAACATCTTGGAGGATGTGCTGTACTGTGGGGGAGCCGTCAGGCATGAAACAAGTTGATTCGCAATTATTTAAAGGTACATAATTCAAGCCACAACCCCAAGCCCTATTTGTTGCGGAGTCCGAAGATAATTCAGATTGTACCTTTGTTGCACATGCCTATCCCACCCGAAGCAGAAAACAACACCATGAGCTTCATGGACCACTTGGGCGCCTTGCGTTCGCATTTGGTGCGCGCGGCCCTAGCGGTAGTGGTTGCTGCTGTCGGGGCCTTTGCTGCCGTAGACTTTGTGGTGGACCGAGTGCTCTTTGGTCCCAAAGATCCGTCCTTCTGGACCTACCGTGCTTTTTGTTGGGTGGGCGAACGCTTGCAGCTGGAGGGATTGTGCATCACGGACTTGCCGTTCAACCTCATCAACACCACCATGGCCGGGCAATTCACCCTCCACATCTGGTTGAGCTTTATGGTGGGCATGGTGGTAGCTTTCCCCTACGTGGTATGGGAACTTTGGCGTTTTGTGGCTCCGGGGCTCACGGCCAAAGAACGCAAAGCATCGCGGTTCTTTTTGGGTTCCGTTTCTTCCTTGTTCTTCAGTGGAGCTGCTTTTGGGTACTTCCTCATCGTCCCGCTCTCCGTGCAGTTCTTGTCCCATTATAACGTGTCCACGGAAATTCAAAACATGATCGACGTCGGATCCTATTTGTCCATGGTGGCCAGCGTTACCTTGGCGTGCGGCCTGCTCTTTGAATTGCCCATCTTGCTCTACTTTTTGGGCCGAATGGGTATTGTAACGGCCGCTTTTTTGGCCGAACAACGACGGGTGGCCTTGGTCTTGATTTTGTTTGTGGCCGCAGTCATTACGCCGCCCGACGTATTGAGTCAATTGGTGGTCACGGTGCCCATCATGCTCCTGTACGAGGTAGGAATCGTGGTGGTTCGACGCGTTGAAAAATCAGCTCATGAATAAGGTACTTCGCGCATTGAACTTGGAAAAGCACTACCGCGGCCGGGCCGTGGTGCATGGAATTTCCTTTGAAGTGGCGCAAGGCGAAATCGTGGGGCTGCTCGGGCCCAACGGTGCAGGCAAAACCACCAGTTTTTACACGGTGGTGGGGCTGATTCGGCCGGATGCCGGCACGGTGCTTTTGGACGACGTGGACCTGACGAATTCCCCCATGTACCAGCGCGCTCAAGCAGGCATTGGGTACTTGGCGCAGGAACCGTCGGTTTTTCGAAAAATGACCGTTGAAGACAACGTGCTTGCTATTTTGGAGTTCCAACCGGGCACTCCAGAGGAACACCGCAGCCGATGCACCGAACTGCTGGAAGAATTTGGACTCACTTCGTTGCGCAAAACGCGGGGCGATCTGCTTTCCGGGGGCGAACGCCGACGCACCGAAATTGCGCGCTGCTTGGCCGCCAATCCCCAGTTTATTTTACTGGACGAACCCTTTGCCGGGGTGGATCCAATCGCCGTGGAAGACATTCAGGCCATTGTCCTCAAGCTCAAGGAAAAGGGCATTGGGGTGCTCATTACGGACCACAACGTGCAAGAAACACTGGCCATTACGGACCGCGCGTACCTGATGTTTGAAGGAAAAATCCTAAAAAGCGGCACGGCCGAGGAGTTGGCGGAAGATCCTCAGGTGCGGAAGGTTTATTTGGGGCAAAACTTTGTTTTGCGCAAACGTTAGCAACGCCAGCTGAGCGTCATTTGTTAGGCGGGAAAATGTGCAGCACGCTGCAACCGATCGTTGATGGCCGGTCCCAAACCGTGATGCGGCGCGCGGGAGGCTACAATGCCCTGGGCGCCTGAGGAATCTGCCGCGCGCAAAAAGGCAAATAGATTCGCTGCCGCCTCGCAATCGTTGTTCTGGGGCGATAGCAACCATGATCGTTCGGGGTCCACCTGAATCCAATGGGCGATATTCCGGTACCCTACGACCGCCCAACCGCACGGTACCTCCACAACATCTTGCTCGTCCACCAGGATTAAGGGAATCCGCGGGGCATAATGGCTTTCCAGCAGGCCGGGCGCTTGCGGACGGCTGCTGCTGTGGGTACGCACTTCTACCGTTCGTCCCAGCAGGGCCTCCACTTGTTCTACTGTTGTGCCGCCCAAGCGCACCACCGCGGGAACGGGCAACGTGGCGTCCACAATGGTGGATTCAACGCCAACCGTACACGCTCCTCCGTCCAATATATACGGTATTTTCCCGTTCAATTGATCCCAAACGTGTTGGGCGGTGGTGGGGCTGATGTACCCAAACGGATTGGCCGACGGTGCCGCCAACGGGAAGGGAAGCTGCCGCAGCACCTCCAAAAAAAGCGGATGGTTGGGGATGCGGATGCCTACGGTGGGCAAGCCAGACGTGACCAAATCCGGGATGCAGTCTTTTTTGGGCACCACAAAGGTCAAGGGTCCCGGGCCGTTCGACTCCATCGCCCGTTCCACCCAGTCTGGCAGGATAGCGTACTTCCGTGCCGACGCAACGGAGTCCACGTGCACCAGCAGGGGGTCAAAAGACGGGCGGTTTTTGGCGGCAAAGATTTGGGCTGCCGCTCGTACGTCCAGCGCATTCCCGGCCAGGCCGTACACCGTTTCGGTGGGCAGTGCCACCGGTTCACCGGCTCGGAGCCATTCCAATGCCTGTTCCACGGAGCTGCCCAATTGTGTTGCAAAGGGCAGAGGTGGGAGGTTGTTGGGTAGGTTCACGGTGATTTTATTCGGAGCGGCAAAAATACGTTGAACTCCGCCCGCTCGGTGCATCACAGAACGGTTGGTTGCGCAAGTTACCGGGGGAACCGCACCACCGCCTGGCCAATGACGCGGTCGTACCGACGAACCCACTCCCGGTGGTAAATCAAAACGGTGTAGGTATTTTGGGTTTCCCAGTGGTTTCCCTCCGTAACGGAGTAGTCCCAACCGTCGTCGGTCTTTTCCACGTACCAGTAGTTGAAGTACCCCTGTTTGCTCAGGACCCGACCGCGGTACTGTTGGGTGGTGGGGTCGTACTTCATTTCGTCTTCCGGACGCGGCCGAAAACCGTTGAAGGCACCTACCGCAAAAATGCGCCGCTGGCCTGTTTTTTCCAGGTCGTCCAGGGCCAGGTCCACCCAGAGGTAATCTGCTTCCACGTTGGCGTTGGCGTTTTGTTTGCGGGGGAGAGCAACGCCGTCCGCGTCTTGCTTGAACAGGTAGCGCTCCAAACCGCGCAGGGGTTCGGCAGCCACGTAGGCATTCCACACCCCATCCACCAGGTCAAAACGTCGAACGAAGAGAGAAGGTACTTGGGTATTTTTGGTGTCCCATTCGCGAAATTCGTGGACCCCAGGAAACTGGTTCTCGCCGTTGTCGAAGTTGAAGTCCAACAGGTCGTTCCGCACGAACCGAGGGCTGAAGGAACGGGGTTGCTCGGAGAAGTCCAGGTTTTGGTACACTACGGCGCGAATATCTTGGAAGGGCTGAGGAACGGGGTACTGATTCACGCCCACCGTAAAATCAACTTCTTGGTGGGTTTTTTGCGTCTCGGGGGTCAGGGCCCGATGAACGTCGACGGCCACACTGGCGAGTTCTTCATAAAATACCACGCGCTGGGTGAGCAGGGGAGTGGAGGGGTCGTCTTCAAAAACCACCAACAAGTAGTTTCCGGACCGCGTGGGACGCAAAGTAGAGGTAGGCAACATTGCCTCAAAGTGGGTGTAGGGAACGTAGGTGTTGAAGGCAATTTGCCCGCTGGGAAGGGGCTCCTGCAAGTATCCAGCGAGGTAGTCGCTGCTCAGAAGGTCCGACGGGATCCAGTCGTGCGAACACAGGACCAAGGTGTACTGCAGGACTTGGCTGCGTTGGTAGAGGTCGTCGAACGAAAATTTGAGCGCACCGGAGGTGTTCCAACGCACCACGGGCAACTCGCTGGGGCGGCCCGCCGGATGCGCCAGTACGGTGGCTAGGCCTTCCGCTCGGTAGTCCGACGCGGACTGCGCCAAAACAGGCAAACGGAGCCAAGGAACCAAGCACAACGACAGCAGTAAAATCAAACGGAAACGCATAGCTTGGTATATCAACGAGTATTTTACCAAAGGTCGAAAAAAAAAGGGTACTGACTGCCTTTTGCGAGCCTTTGCTTTGTACTTTTGGCGGCGAAAAATAGTTCAACTTCGATCGCTTCATATGGCAAAAGTCCACCGCGTTCGCAAGGGTTACGACCTAAAACTGATCGGCGCTCCGTCCAGTGCTTTAGTTGTAGCCCCTCAACCACAAAGAGTTACACTCTACCCTGAAGATTTCAAAGGGTTCTCGCCGAAACTTTCCGTCAAGGAAGGAGATCGAATTTTGGCCGGCGATGCCATCTTTTATTCCAAGACCGACGCTTCGGTGGTGGTTCCGTCTCCGGTGAGCGGCACCGTTTCCCGGGTTTTGCGCGGCGAAAAGCGCGTTCTGCATTTTGTAGAGATTGCGCCCGATGCCGTCAACGAATACCGCGATTTTGGCGCCGCCAAACCTTCGGACCTGGACCGTGCGCAAATTTTAGAAAAACTAAAGGCCTCGGGTGTTTGGTCCTTGGTTCAAATGCGTCCGTACGGCGTTGTGGCCAAGCCCGGTGATCAGCCGAAAGCAGTATTTGTGAACAGCATGGACACCGCACCGCACGCTCCGCACATCGACGTACAGTTGGCGGGTCGCGAGTCATCGTTTGTGGAGGGCATGGAAGTTGTCAAGCGATTGTCCGACCGCACGGTACTAACCGTTCGTGAAGGCAGCTCTTTGCCGGTTTTTGAATCCCTAAATGGTGTTGAAATACATGCATTTAGTGGTCCACACCCTTCCGGAAATACGAGCCTGCACATCCAACAAATTTCTCCGCTGAACAAGGGTGAGGTGATCTGGACGCTTACCGCACAAGACGTTTGCGTGTTGGGCGAGTTGTTTTCAACGGGCACGTGCCGAATGGAACGCGTGATCAGTCTCACGGGAAGTGGTGTTGGCGAGCCCAAGCACATTCAAGTTCTTCCCGGAAGCGCACTGAGTGGAATTTTGGCCAACCAAATCCAAGCAGACGGGATCCGCATCATCAGCGGAAACGTACTGACGGGAATTCACGTAGGTAAAGAGGATGCTCTTCATTATTACCACCACCAAATTGCAACCTTGCCCGAAGGAGATCAGCCCGATTTCTTAGGTTGGTTGCTTCCCGGCTTTGGTAAGTTCTCCCTGTCGCGCACGTTTTTCAGCTGGTTAACACCCAGTAAAACATTTGCCTTAGACACCAACATGCACGGTGAAGAGCGGAATTTTGTCATGACCGGACAGTACGATCGCGTATTCCCATTTGACATCTACCCATTGCAACTGCTCAAGGCCATGTGGGCCAGCGACATCGATAAAATGGAACAGCTGGGCATTTACGAAGTGGTTGAGGAAGATTTCGCCCTTTGCGAAGTGATTTGTACGTCCAAACAACCGCTTCAAGAATTGGTTCGCGAGGCTTTGGACACCGTCTACACAGAAATGAATTAATTCGGGACGATGAAATTTTTACACAACTTTCTCGAGAAAATACGTCCGGCTGAAACCAGCCCGATGTACACCCTGCACAACGCCATAGAGACGTTCTTGTTTGTGCCGGGCCACACCACGCACAGCGGAGCTCATGTCCGCGACGCCATTGACCTGAAGCGGACCATGTTCACGGTGATCATTGCGTTGCTACCCGCCTTGGTTTTTGGCATGTTCAATGCAGGATACCAGCACTACCGTTGGTTGAGCCCGGATCTTGCTTTTTGGACCATGGACAACTTGATGTACGGTGCCATGCGCATTATGCCCATGATTGCGGTAACGTACATTGCGGGTTTGAGCATTGAAATTTACTTTGCCTACATCAACAAACATGCGGTCAACGAAGGTTTCTTGGTTTCCGGAATGTTGATTCCGTTGATCATGCCCATCGATATTCCTTTGTGGATGGTTGCCATTTCTACCGCATTCGCCGTGTTGTTTGGCAAAGAGGTGTTTGGTGGAACGGGCATGAACGTGCTGAATCCGGCATTGACTGCGCGGGCTTTTGCGTTCTTCGCTTACCCAACCTACATGTCTGGTGACAAGGTTTGGATTGGAGATTCGGCCGATTTGGCGCAAAAAGTGGATGGTTTTTCAGGAGCAACCGCGCTGGGCCAGTACGCCACCACCGGTACTACTTCCTACAGCGCTTGGGATGCGTTTCTGGGTTTCATTCCGGGTTCCATCGGAGAAACCAGCGCCGTAGCCATCTTGATTGGAGCTGCTTACCTGATTTACTCTGGGGTTGGCAGTTGGAAAATCATGCTTTCGGGAGCGTTGGGCGCATTGACCATGGCCTTCATCTTCAATTCCGTATCCGGCTCCATGGACCCCGGTCCCATGAAGGAGTACATGTCCATTCCGCCTCATTTTCACTTGGTGTTTGGCTCTGCCGCGTTTGCTTTGGTCTTTATGGCAACGGACCCTGTTTCTGCAGCACACACCGAAACGGGCAAATGGATTTATGGATTTATGATCGGTATTTTGGGCATTTTGATACGCGTCTTCAATCCGGCCTATCCGGAAGGTTGGATGCTGGCCATTTTGTTGATGAACACTTTGGCTCCGCTCGTGGATTATTATGTTGTAGACTCCAATATCCAAAAGCGCTTGAAGCGCGCTAAAGCCTGAAAAAATGGACATCAATAGCAATAAATACACCTACCTGTTCTCCATCGTTATGGTGGTGATTGTGGCAGCCATGCTTTCCTATGCGGCGATTGCCTTGAAGCCTGCTCAGGATGCCAATATTGAATTGGAAAAGAAGCAGGAGATCTTGTCGTCCATTAACGTTGTTGTTCAGCGCGATTCGGCGGGTCCTGCCTTTGACCAGTACATCAAACAGTCCCTGGTCATCCGCAACGGTAAAATTGTTGAAAACCCCACACAGCCGGCGTTCAACATCGATTTAGCTGCTGCCGTTTCGCAGCCGCTGGAAACCCGCGAAGTCCCGCTCTACGTCGCCAACGTCGGTGGAAAGGAATTTTACATCATTCCCATGCGGGGCAAAGGATTGTGGGGCCCGGTATGGGGTAACTTGTCTTTGGAAAAAGACGGTAACACCGTTTTTGGTGCTTCTTTTGGCCACAAAAGCGAAACACCGGGATTGGGAGCTGAAATTTCCACGGTACTTTTTTCAGGTCAATTTGTTGGCAAGAAGATTTTGAATGGAAGTAATTTTGTCTCCATTGCGGTGGTTAAAGGCAAAACTTCATCCGAACACGAAGTTCAAGGAATCAGCGGAGGAACCATTACCTCCGTGGGGGTACAGAGCATGATTCAAGACTGCTTGGCTCCTTACATTGAGTATTTGAAAACGTTCGGCAGCGCGGTTGCACCAGCACCGGTTTCGGCGGATACATTAACTGCAGAAGTATCTTCATTATGAGTTCAAACGAACAGTCCAAGCCCAAATCGGGCTTGTTTTCGAAGGAAAATCGGAAACTGTTGGCGGATCCCTTCAACATGCAGAATCCGGTAACGGTTCAGGTTTTGGGTATTTGTTCTTCATTGGCCATTACGGTAAAGTTGCAGCCTGCCATCGTAATGGGGGTGTCCGTTTTGGTCGTAACGGCGTTTTCCAACCTGATTACCTCGTTGCTTCGGAATTTGATTCCCAACCGAATTCGAATCATTGTCCAGCTGGTTGTTGTAGCTGCATTGGTTATCATTGTGGATCAGATCCTCAAGGCGTATGTGTACGACGTCAGTAAGCAGCTTTCCGTGTTTGTTGGTTTGATCATCACCAACTGCATCCTGATGGGCCGGATTGAAGCCTTTGCTTTGGGCAATACCCCATGGAAATCATTCCTGGACGGCATTGGCAACGGTGCGGGCTATGCGGTTGTATTGATTGTTATTGCCTTCATTCGGGAGTTGTTGGGTTCGGGCCAGCTTTATGGATACCAAGTGGTTCCGACGGATTGGTATTTGAATCCAGAAACAGGTACCGGTTTCTACAGCAACAACGGAATGATGTTGTTGCCGCCCATGGCTTTGATTGTCGTAGCCATAATTATTTGGGTGCAGCGCAGCAAATTTAAAGACCTTATTGAAAAGTAATTCGCCATGGGAGAACTGATTAATATCTTCATCAAGAGCGTGTTCATTGAGAACATGATCTTTGCTTTCTTTTTGGGCATGTGCTCGTACTTGGCCGTGTCCAAGACGGTCAAAACAGCCCTGGGTTTGGGGATTGCGGTAACGTTTGTGTTGCTCATCACCGTCCCCGTCAACTACTTGTTGGACACCCGGTTGCTAAAAGCAGGTGCCATGGCGTGGATCGATCCTGAATTGGCCCAGTACGACTTGAGCTTTTTGAGCTTCATCATGTTCATTGCCATCATTGCGGCCATGGTCCAGTTGGTGGAGATGGCGGTGGAGCGTTTTGCCCCAGCCCTGTACAACGCATTGGGAATTTTCTTGCCGTTGATTGCCGTAAACTGTTCCATTTTGGGTGCTGCCTTGTTTGTTCAAGAGCGTGGCTACCAGTCGTTGGCAGAAGCAACGGTATTTGGCGTGGGAAGCGGTGTGGGTTGGATGTTGGCAATTGTAGCCGTGGCAGCCATTCGCGAACGCTTGCAGTACAGCCACGTACCGGCTCCGCTGCGCGGATTGGGCATTACGTTCATCATCACCGGTCTCATGGGCATGGCGTTCATGGGTTTCATGGGGATCAAACTTTAATCTTTCGTTCGTATGTTTTTATCGACCGCATCTACGGTATTGACGAGCATCGGGGTTTTTACCTTGGTGACCATCCTGCTGGTCTGGATTCTGCTTTTTGCCAAGTCCAAGTTGTCTCCTTCGGGACCGGTAAAATTGAACATCAACGGTGAAATCTCGGAGGTTGAATCCGGAAGCACCTTGCTGTCTACTTTGAGCAACAACAAGATCTTTTTGCCTTCCGCATGCGGTGGCGGAGGTACTTGCGGCATGTGCCGTTGCCAAGTAACCGATGGAGGAGGCGAAATTCTCCCCACGGAAACGGGCTTTTTCAACCGGAAACAAATCCAGGACAACTGGCGCTTGGGTTGCCAAGTGAAGGTGAAAGGCGACATGACCGTGAAGGTACCGGAAGAGATTTTCGGCATCAAAAAGTGGGAATGCGAAGTAGTTTCCAACTACAACGTGGCGTCGTTCATCAAGGAGTTTGTGGTGAAATTGCCGGAAGGTGAGAATTTGGATTTCTTGGCGGGTGGATACATCCAGATCGACGTCCCTGCCGTTGAGGTAGATTACACGAACTTCGACATCACTGCGCACCCGCGTTTGGGCAAGCAAGCGAATGAGTTCCAAGGCGAGTGGGATAAGTTCAAGTTGTGGGATTTAAAGATGAAGAACGACGAGCCGTTGTTCCGCGCTTACTCCATGGCCAACCACCCCGCAGAGGGCAACATCGTCATGCTGAACATTCGTATTGCCACACCGCCGTGGGATCGCGCCAAGGGCGGCTGGGCAGACGTCAATCCGGGCGTGTGTTCTTCCTATGTCTTCAACCTGAAGCCGGGTGACAAGGTGACCATTTCCGGTCCTTACGGCGAGTTCCACATCAAGGAGACGGAAGCGGAAATGATTTACATTGGGGGTGGCGCTGGCATGGCTCCCATGCGTTCGCACCTGTTTCATTTGTTCCACACGCTGAAGACGGGCCGTAAGGTGTCGTACTGGTACGGCGGTCGTTCGCGTCGGGAGTTGTTCTACATCGACGACTTCCAGAACATCGAAAAGGAGTTCTCAAACTTCACCTTCAACATGGTGTTGTCTGAGCCCCTGCCCGAAGACAATTGGGTAGCTAAGACGAGCATGGACGACCAAGCCGGCGACGGTTTTGTAGGCTTTGTTCACCAAGCACTGATTGACAATTACTTAGGCAAGCACGATGCTCCTGAGGATATTGAGTTCTATTTCTGCGGACCGCCCATGATGAATGCTGCCGTTTTGAAGATGGTGGATGACTTTGGCGTCCCGACCGAAAACGTAGCCTTCGATGATTTTGGAGGGTAATTTCGCTCAACGTAAAAAAGGCTACCCGCAGGGTAGCCTTTTTTTTGTTTCCAGCCTATGCAACGTGGGATTGGCTCCGCTGGTGGTGCTCTGTGGACTTTTGGTGACCGTAGGTTGTACAACTGCGCCAAAAACCGGAGAACCGGTCGTTTTGCAAGGTGAAGCCCAAGGAACCACCTTCGCAATTACCTACTGGCCTGTTTCAGAAACCCCTGCATCTGAGCGAGTAGCAGATTCCATCCAACGGTATTTGGTTGCCTTCAACAAGGTGGCGTCTGCCTGGGACACGGGCAGCGTGATCAGTCGATGGAACCGCGGAATGGTTTTTCGCGATGGCGAGCCCGTCGAATGGAATCGTTTGCTCCAGGAGGGACAGCGAATCAAGAACCTCACCAACGGCTGGATGGATCCACAGGTAGGCCGTTTTACAACCGACTGGGGTTTTAACGGTCAGAAGGCCGTCTTGGGAACGGGCAATCCCTCCGCAGATTCTGCACGGATCCGGGAGCTGATGGGGTTGACCAAACCCATCTACGACGTCAATGCTTATGCACAAGGTCGGTCGGTGGACGGAGTGGCGCAGATCCTCAAACATTTTGGTACAGCACATGCCTTGGTGGAAATCGGAGGCGAGTTGTATGCTTTGGGCGGCAGGCCCGACGGCAGCGACTTTCAGGTTGCTGTTGATGCGCCAACCGAAGTTCGCAAAGGCAAACCGATAACGGTAGTGGGATTGAAGAACAGAGGAATGGCTACGTCCGGTAATTACCGGAAGTTCCAGGTGGATCCAAAATCCGGAATGCGCTACGGGCACACACTCAATCCGTTTACGGGGTGGACCGCCCGAACCGATTTGTTGAGCGCCACCGTATTGGCTCCATCCTCTTCGGAGGCAGACGGTGTGGCTACTGCGCTAATGGCGATGGGGTTGAATAAGGCAAAGGAATTGGTTCAAAAACACCCCGAATGGGACGTGGTGCTGGTTTACAGCAATCCTTCGGGAGTTTGGGAAGTTTATTCCACACTGGAATAAACCCAACCTGAGTCCAAAAAAGCGAGTCTCCTTAAGGTCCGTAAAAAAAGCGCGATCAAGCGGGGCTTTCCGTGTTTTTACACTGTTCAGCGGGGGCTGCTCCACACAAAGCGCACGAGGCACCTTCTTTGTTTAAGAACGGGCTGTTGCTGGCGCAGGTACCCGTAAACTCACCCCCTTTTTTGCCCCAAATCTTAATGGCCATACCCAATCCCGCCAATGCGATGAGTACTACTGCAATTCCGAAAAGTTTTAAAAGGGCCATGGGTTTGTGATTTGTTGGGCAAAGGTACAATGCAAACCCATTTTATGCGGTGCTGTGGATCACAAACCGCCTCCCACCAGATTAACTTCCGGTTCCAACGAAACACCAAATTTTGCGTGTACGTCGGCCACTACGTCTTGGGCCAACTGCCAGATTTCCGGCCCCGTGGCACGGCCGTAGTTCACCAAAACCAATGCTTGTTTGGCGTGAACGCCTGCATCGCCCCGACGGTACCCTTTCCATCCGGCTTGCTCAATCAACCAACCGGCCGCCAACTTCACGCGACCGTCTGCCTGAGGGTATCCGGGCGCGTCTGACTTCAAGGCGCGCAGCCGCGCGTATTCCTCAGCGCTTACGGTGGGGTTTTTGAAAAAACTGCCGCTGTTTCCCAATTCGGCGGGGTCGGGTAATTTGGAACGACGGATGCGCACCACGGCATCGGAAATGCTTTGGGGTGAAGGTTGAATACCAGCGGCCTCCAATTCAGCGTCTACGGAGCCGTAGTGCGTCTTCAGGGTGTGGTTTCTTTTGGTCAGGTGAAAGCGCACCGCTGTAATCACGGCGCGGTTGCGCCAAGGGCCCTTGAACACCGAATCGCGGTAGCCAAAGGCACAGTCGGCCGCAGAAAAGGTGTGCACGGCACCGGTGCCGCGCTCCACAAAGCGAACCTCGGTGCACACATCTTTGGTTTCTACGCCGTAAGCGCCCACATTTTGCACGGGCGTGGTGCCCACGTTGCCGGGGATGAGGGAAAGGTTCTCCAATCCGCCCCAACCGTTCTCAAGCGTCCACAGGACAAAGGGGTGCCAAGGTTCGCCGGCGGCAGCTTCCACCACCACGGCGTCGTCGGTTTCGCTCACCACGTGCTTGCCCAGAAGGTTGATGTGCAGAACCGTTCCGGTGAGGCGTTCCTGGGTGAAGAGTAAATTACTGCCGCCGCCCAATACCAGAGATAGGGCCTCATTGGCAGCAACCGTTCCCACGGCATCGCGAACGTCATCTTCCGCGGTAGCCGTAAGTACACGTTCCGCAATGCAGGACAGCCCAAAGGTGTTGAACGGTTTTAAATCGACGGAGAGCGCTTCGTGCAAGGCCATCTCAACGCTGGGTTCCGGGATAGGCATCCAGCGCTGCAGCCAATACGCGCAGGGCCTGCTGCAGTTTTCCCACCTCCAACACGTACGCCAAGCGCACTTGTTTCGCACCCAAAGCAGGGTCTGTATAGAATCCGGAGGCTGGGGCCATCATGACGGTAGCGCCCTCAAACGAAAAGTCGCTCAAGATCCATTCCGCAAATCGATCCGCACTGTCTACGGGAAGTTGCGCTACGGCATAGAAAGCGCCGGAGGGCAGAGGGCAGAATACGCCGGGGATTTGATTCAGTCCCGCCACCAAAACGTCGCGCCGGCGAGTGTATTCGGCCAGTACTCCTTCAAAATAACTGGCCGGCGTCTGCAAGGCCGCTTCGGAGGCAATTTGGGCAAAGGTGGGTGGGCTCAAACGAGCTTGCGCAAATTTGAGGGCCGTGGCCATGAAGGCCTTGTTCTTGCTGGCCAAGGTGCCAATACGGGCGCCGCACATGGAGTAGCGCTTGGAAACGGAGTCAATCAAAACGGCGTTTTCTTCCAAGCCGGCCAAACTCATGACGGACGTGTGCTTTTTGCCGTCGTACACAAACTCGCGGTAGACCTCGTCGGAGATCAAAAACAGATCGTGTTTCAACACGAGCTCCTTCAGCTGATTCAACTCCTCCGGCGTGTACAAATAACCGGTGGGATTGCCGGGATGGCAAATGAGTAGGGCGCGAGTGCGCTCGGTGATCAGCGGCTCAATCTGCGCAATGGGGGGTAGGGCAAAACCGTCTTCAATACCGCTTGCCACAGGCACCACTACGGCGCCACTGCTTTGCGCAAAACTGGAGTAATTGGCGTAGTACGGTTCCGGGATGATGATTTCGTCCCCGGCGTCCAAGATCGTTCCCATGGCAAAGAGCAGGGCTTCCGAACCGCCCGTGGTGATCATGACGTCGCCCAATTCCAAAGCGATGTTGTGTTGCGCGTAGTACGTCAACAGTCCGCGTCGGTAGGACTCAAAGCCCGCCGAGTGTGAATAAGCCAACACCTTGACGGTGTGGTTGGAGACCGCGTCCAATGCTACTTGTGGGGTGGGGATGTCCGGCTGGCCAATGTTCAGGTACAAGACTTCCGTGCCCCGTTGGGCAGCGCCTTCGGCAAAGGGAACTAATTTTCGAATAGGGGAGGCGGGCAAGGCGGCGCCTTTGGCGGAGAGTTTGGGCATGACAAAATAAAAAACCCGCTGCCGGAACGGCAGCGGGTACAAAGGTCGGAAAGGAATTCCGGAAAATCAGAAGATTATTTGCTCACCTTGGAGCCGGTGCCCTTGTCGTTGACGGGCGTGGTAATCGGCTGAGGGGCATCAGTCACATCGCCTTTGATGGTCAATACCTTGGTGGCAGACTTGGCGTTCGATTGAACGGTAACAGTCTTGGTAAACGCGCCCAGACGCTGGGTGTCGTACTTCACTTTAATGGATGCTTTTGCACCGGGAGCAATGGGGGTGCGGGGCCATTCTGGAACCGTGCAACCGCAAGATCCATAGCAATTGTTGATGATCAACGGCTCTTTGCCGGTGTTCTTGAACACAAACTCACGCTCGCCATTGGCTCCTTTGGTAATTTTGCCGTAGTCGACGATTTCTTTTTCAAACGCGACTTCTGCAGCGTTTGGATTGGTTGCTGGCGTGCTTTGAGCGAACGCGAAGCTCAAGGAACCCAAGGCGAAAGCAGCGGTGAGGAAAATGTTTTTCATGGTGGACTTTGATTTTAATTTTTTCGAAAGCGAAACAAATGTACACATTGGCACAACATCCACAAGTGCATTCAAAAACGGTGCCAAAGCGTACTTTTGCAAACTATGGAACTCCCCAGCAAATACGCCCCCCAGGCCATTGAAGCAAAATGGTACGCCTACTGGTTGCAGAATCAACATTTTAAGTCCATTCCGGACGGTCGGCCCGCCTACACCATCGTCATCCCGCCGCCCAACGTCACGGGCGTGCTGCACATGGGGCACATGCTGAACAACACCATTCAAGACGTTTTGGTGCGTCGTGCACGATTGCGCGGTTTTAATGCTTGCTGGGTTCCGGGAACGGACCACGCGTCCATTGCGACGGAGGCGAAGGTGGTGCAAAAGCTTCGGGCAGAAGGCATCAAGAAGTCTGACCTGACCCGCGATGCGTTCCTGGAACACGCTTGGGACTGGACCCACAAACACGGCGGAATCATTTTGGACCAATTGAAGAAGTTGGGGGCCAGCTGCGACTGGGACCGTACTGCCTTCACCCTGGACGAAGAACGGTCGGACAGCGTGTACAAAGTATTTGTGGACCTCTACGAAAAAGGGTTCATCTACCGCGGCTTGCGCATGGTGCACTGGGATCCGGAAGCCAAAACGTCCTTGTCTGATGAGGAGGTGATCCACAAGGACATCCAAGCCAAACTCTACCACGTGCGCTACGAATTGGAAGACGCGCCGGGGACCTACCTGACGGTGGCAACGTCGCGCCCGGAAACGATCATGGGCGATGTGGCCATTGCGGTCAATCCCAAGGACGAGCGGTATCGGCACCTGCACGGCAAGCGCGTGCGCGTTCCGGTGGGGGACCGACTGATCCCCATTGTGGCGGACGATTACGTGGCTACGGATTTTGGAACGGGTTGCTTGAAGGTGACGCCCGCCCACGATTGGAATGACTTTGCCATTGGTCAGAAGCACGGCCTGGAGACCTTGGACGTTTTGAACGAAGACGGTACGTTGAGCGCCCACGGGCTGCAGTACGCCGGAATGGATCGCTTTGCGGCGCGCAAGCAGGTGGCGGCGGACTTAGAGGCCAATGGATTGTTGGCCAAGGTGGAGGAGTACGCTTCTTCGGTGGGCACGTCCGAGCGCACCGGGGCGGTTGTGGAGCCGCGTCTGTCCTTGCAGTGGTGGATTCGCATGCCGGAATTGGCGAAACCTGCTTTGGAAGCGGTGGAGTCCAACGAAATCCGCTTGATTCCGGAAAAATTCAAGAACACGTACCGCCACTGGATGGAAAACGTTAAGGATTGGTGCATTTCCCGCCAGTTGTGGTGGGGACACCGCATCCCGGCGTATTTCTACGGCACCGGCGAGAACGATTTTGTGGTGGCCCTGAGCGCGGAGGATGCCCTGGAAAAAGCGCGCTCCGCCTCCGGAAATCCTTCTTTGGCGGCTAGCGATTTGCGTCAGGACGCGGACTGTTTGGATACCTGGTTTTCCAGCTGGTTGTGGCCCATTTCCGTATTCGACGGCATCAACCGTCCGGACAATCCCGAAATGGCCTACTACTACCCCACGCAGGACTTGGTGACCGCTCCGGAGATTCTTTTCTTTTGGGTGGCGCGCATGGCCATGGCCGGATACGAATACACCGGAAAACGTCCGTTTGAGAATGTGTACCTCACCGGAATTGTGCGGGACAAACAGGGTCGTAAGATGTCCAAATCATTGGGCAATTCACCGGATCCCTTGGTTTTGATTGATCAGTACAGTGCCGACGGCGTGCGCATGGGCATGCTGTTGACCTCCCCCGCCGGGAACGATTTGCCCTTTGACGAGGATTTGTGCGTTACGGGCCGAAACTTCACCAACAAGGTGTGGAACGCCTTGCGTTTGGTAAAGGGTTGGGAAGTGGCGGAGGTGCCTGCCGACGCCGCCTCCGAGTGGGCTGTTCGTTGGTTTGAGCAAGTTCTGGCTCAAGCCGTTGCGGATCTGAACGATGATTTTGACAAGTACCGCCTTTCCGAGGCGCTCATGCGCACTTACAAATTGGTATGGGACGATTTCTGCGCTTGGTATTTGGAGGCCGTGAAGCCCGCCTACGGCGCGCCCATTGCAGCCAGTACCTTGGCAGCAACCGTCGCATTCTTTGAAGAATTAATGATCTTGCTGCACCCGTTTATGCCGTTCATCACCGAAGAGGTGTACCACGTATTGGCGGAGCGTCCGGAAGGCAGCACCATCAACCACGCAGCGTGGCCCGCACCAAGCACCGCGGACCGCAGCCTGCTTGCGGACTTTACTTCTTTGGAAGGGGTAGTCACCGCGCTGCGCACCTTGCGCAAAGACAAGAACGTTCCGTTCAAAGAAGCTTTGGACGTTTACTACACCGGCGCGGAACCTGCGGGCGCTGCCTTGATTCAGAAACTCACGAACCTGTCGCGTTTTGAGTCCTGCCTGGAGGCCCCCACGGACACCACCGCGGTACGCGCGGGAACGCGCGAATTTCATGTGGTTCTTACGGTTTCCGAAGCGGATGCCGCCAACGAGCGTGAAAAGGCGGAAAAGGACCTGGTTTACTTGCAGGGATTTGCCAAGAGCATCCAGGCCAAGTTGAGCAACGAGCGCTTTGTGTCCGGTGCACCGGCTTCCGTGATCGACAACGAACGCAAGAAATTGGCGGACGCGGAGTCCAAAATGGCCTTGCTGCAAGAAGTACTGAAGGGTTAACGGCCAAATTAAGGTTGAAAAACGGCCTCCAGGGTGGTGTTGCCGAAAGGCACCAACCGCATGGCAGATTCAATTCCTTGGCTAGGGGAGGCTCAAACCTGTCCTTGGGCCATTCGTTGCCGTTGTGCCTCGTACATTGCCATGCCTGCGGCAACGGATACGTTCAATGAAGCCACGTGTCCCATCATGGGAATTTTGGCCCGCACGTGGCAGGTACGCATCACCTCCGGAGACAATCCATCCTCTTCAGAGCCCATCACCAAAACAGACGGTAGCGTAAAGTCAATTTCCGGAAGGGTTTGCGACGCCTTTTCCGTGATGCCTATAATTTGGAGTCCGTCTTGGGCCAGTTGTTCCAGCGCACGAACCAGCGATTTTTCCCGGCACACCGGCAGTCGAAGCAGTGCTCCGGCGGAAGCCTTGACGGCGTCTCCGTTCATGGGGGCTGCGTTTTTCTCCCCCATGATCAGGGCATGACCGCCCACGCATTCAATGCTGCGCGCAATGGCACCGGCATTTCGAACGTCGGTCACGCGGTCCAGCGCCAGCAACAGAGGTGTTTCGCCCCGGTCGTACACCATGGGAACAATCTCCTCCAAAAGTTGGTACTCCACTTGGGACACAAAGGCAATAATTCCTTGGTGATTCTTGCGGGTCAGTCGATTCAGTTTTTCAATGGGTACGTATTTAAACGCCAGGCTGTGCTCTTTAATAGCTCCCCACAATTCCTGAAAGGCCGCGCCGCGCAATCCCTGTTGCACAAAAATTCGATCGATTTCTTTGCCGGCAGCTATGGCCTCCAGCACGGGGTGCATCCCGTAGATTAGTTCTTCGTTCATGCGTCCGTTTCGGGTAGTTCTGTAGTTTCGTTGAGGTCTATTTCTTGGGCTAAGGCACGGTCCAACAAGGCCGGGTTTTGCACCTTGGAATTCTTGAGCCCCAGCAACCGGAGCTTCTCTACGCTGGTGACCAAATTCCCACGTCCTTCCGTCAGTTTTTTCATTCCGTCGATGTAGAAGTTTTTGGCCTCGTCCATTTTGCTGCCCATCTTGCGCAAATCGTCCGTGAAGCCCACGAATTTGTCGTACAAGCCGGAGGCCTGGCGGATGATTTCTTGCACGTTGGCGTTTTGCTTTTCTTGGCGCCACACCATGGCGATGGTTCGCAACGTGGCCCACAAGTTTGCCGTACTCACCAATACAATGTTTTTGTCGTACGCCTCTTGGTACAAAGCGGGTTCCGCTTGGAGGGCGGCCGCGTAGGCCCCTTCAATGGGGACGAACAAAAACACAAAATCCAGGCTGCCTTTCTTTAGGTCTTGGTAGTTCTTGTCCGCCAGTCCTTTGATGTGGTTGCGCAGGGATTGCACGTGTTCTTTGAGCGCTGCCTTTTGCAAGTCGTCGTTCTCGGCGTTGACAAACCGATCAAAAGCAACCAAACTCACCTTGGAATCAATGATCAACTGCTTTCCTTCGGGAAGATGCAGCAAGACATCCGGTTGGTAGCGCTTGCCGTCTTCGGTAGTGACGCTGTGTTGCACTTCGTACTCCACGCCCTTGGTCAAGCCTGATTTCTCTAGCATTTGCTCCAAAATCATTTCGCCCCAATTCCCCTGCATTTTGACGTCGCCTCGGAGCGCTTTGGTGAGCGACGCAGCCTCGCGGTTGAGCTTTTCGTTCTGTTCCACCAGTCTTTGCAGTTCGGTTTTCAAGGAAATACGCTCGTTTTGTCCTTGCAAGTGGGTGTCGTCTACGCGCTTGGCAAAGAGCTCCAGACGCTCTTTAAAGGGGGCCAGCACCAAGTCCAGTTGGGATTTGTTCCCTTCCTTGAGTTGCTCGGTTACTTGGGCCGACGCCCGCTGCACCACTTCTTGCGCGAGCACCTTGAACTCGTTCTTCATTTGTTCCTGAACCGCAGTCTGATTTTCGGTTTTTTCGCGCAGTCGGGCCAAATCTGCTTCCGCCAGGCGCAGTTCACCGTTCAGTCGGCTCACCTCAGCGGTCAATTCCGCGGTGCGCTGTTTCTCGCTGGCCAAGTACGCCTGTTGGGTGGCCAGGTCCGTCTCCAGCTGGCGATGGTCTGCAGTCCCGTTTCCTCCGCTGGCCGACGCATTTTTCCGAAACCAAAAGCTCAGCAATGCCAGGCTTGCACCCACCAGGGCAATCAAAAGGGACACCGTCTCGTTCATGCCTTAAAGGTAGCCATTCCAATCGATGGGAGATGCTCCCCAAGAGGCCAATAGCTCGTTGGTTTTGCTGAACGGCTTACTGCCCCAAAATCCCCGATACGCGCCCAAGGGCGAGGGGTGGGGGCTGGCCAAAACGGCGTGGCGGTTGAGGTTGATTCCCTTTAAGCGCAGCTGCGCAGGTTTGCCCCAAGCGAGGAATACAATCCGATTTTCTCCTTGGTTGAGGGCATTCAGCAGACAGTCCACGGGTTCGTTCCAGCCCCATTTGCCGTGGGACCCGGGCATGCCGGGAGCAACACTCCAGGCCGTGTTCAGCAACAAAACTCCTTGAGCGGCCCAATCCGTCAAATCTCCACCGGTTCGACGCGTGCCGCCGCAGTCGGACTGCAATTCCTGAAAAATATTTTTCAGGGAGGGGGGGAGGGGAGTGTTTCCGTGCACCGAGAACGCCAAACCGTTGGCTTGTCCGGGACCGTGGTAGGGGTCTTGCCCCAAAACCACCACGCGGGTGGACGCAAACGGGGTTGTGGTGAGCGCAGCATAGCGCGCTATTTCGGGTGGAAACACCTCATTTCCAGTAGCTTCCTCCTCACACAGCCGGTCCAAAACGGGCCACAATCCGGCCAGGCAGGGCCAAGCGGCAACAACTTCTTTGGGAAACGACTTCATGAAGCAGCAAATTTCCTTATTTTTGGGCAAATATTTGTCTCATGAAAAAGCGCTTGATTGCTTTTGCAGTATTGGTAGCCTTGGCCGCCGCTGCTTCCGCCTGTGGATCGCATGATCCCTGCCCTGCATTTACCGGAAGTGCGCAGACTGCGCCTGCCGTGCGGGCATGAGTTCATGGGAATTTCTGAGCGAGGACCAATGGCCCACGCTCTCCGGGGATTCCCCAGAAGCTTTTCTCCTTTACAAACACAGCCCGCGCTGCCCCGTCAGCACGTGGGCCAAACGAGCCTTGCAGTCCAGTCAACCCCTTCCATGGCGTCTGTTGGAGGTAGACGTGGTGGCTCAGCGATCTTTTTCCCAGGAATTGGCCCGACGGTTGGACGTACAGCACGAGAGCCCTCAACTGATTTTGGTGGTTCGCGGCAATGCCGTGGCAAACGTCTCGCACGACTCGGTCAACGGCGAAACGATTCAGCATTGGGCGCAAACTTTCTGATTGCTTTCGTTGTTTAAGTATTACGTATGGAACCCGTACTTCCCCCCGAAACAATCGATTCACCGTTGGCCTTGCCCGCACCGGTGCGCAAACCCAATTGGCTGCGCGTCAAGTTGCCTACGGGCGACAACTACCGCAAGGTTCGCGGATTGGTAGACAACTACAAGCTGCACACCATTTGCGAGAGCGGTCGGTGCCCCAACATGGGCGAATGCTGGGGCGAAGGAACCGCAACCTTCATGATCTTGGGAAACACGTGCACGCGATCCTGCGGTTTCTGCAACGTGGCCACCGGACGTCCGGACGCAGTAGATTGGGATGAGCCCGAGCGCGTTGCGCGTTCCATTCGGTTGATGAAAATCAAACACGCCGTTTTGACCAGCGTGGACCGCGATGATTTGCCGGACGGTGGATCAACCCTGTGGGCTGAGGTAGTTCGCGCCATTCGCCGCATGAGCCCCGGCACCACCATGGAGACCCTCATTCCGGATTTCAAAGGAGATACCAATGCTCTGGACCGCATTGCAGAAGTTGCGCCGGAGGTGGTTTCCCACAACATGGAAACGGTCCGACGCCTGACCCGAAAGGTGCGCATCCAAGCGCAGTTTGACCGCAGCTTGGAAGTCCTGCGCTACCTCAAGGAAGAAGGGCGCGTGCCCCGAACCAAAAGCGGAATTATGTTGGGCTTGGGCGAGACCGTCGAAGAGGTCTTGGCTACGATGGAGGAATTGGCCGCGGCCCGCGTAGACATTGTCACTTTGGGCCAGTACCTGCAGCCCTCCCCCAAGCACTTACCCGTTGTTGAATTCATTGAGCCCAAAGTATTTGAGGAACTCCATGTGGCGGGTAAAAAAATGGGTTTCCGGCACGTGGAAAGCGGACCGTTGGTTCGGTCGTCGTACCACGCTGAAAAGCATATTCATTGACGTTTTTACCTTACATTTACGCACTTTCAAGTGAACAAATTGTTATTTAATATGACCCTATTTACTAAGCGTTGGGCCGCTGCCGCGGTCGGTACTGTTGCCTTGGGAACAGCTGCCGTTGTGATGATTCAGGAGGAAGTACCTCATTATCAGCCTCGTGAAGGAGTTTTTGTGGAGCAAGGAATCCACGGTGCCTTGGCCTATTTGCATTCGCTCCGTGCGAATCAAGTAACGGGCGAAGTGGATCCGGCGTGGATTCTGGCTGCGCAAGAACAAGCGGATCGTTTGGCCGCGGGCAAAACGGCTTCCTTGGAATGGGAAAGTGTTGGTCCGGACAACGGAGGCGGACGTACCCGTGCACTGCTGGTGGATCGTGATTCCAGCAATGTGGTGTATGTAGGTAGTGTCTCCGGTGGTTTCTTCAAGTCCCGCAACGGCGGAGCCACGTGGAAATCCATGAGCGACCCGACACACAATTTGGCGGTGGTGTCCATTTGTCAGGCAGCAAACGGCGATTTGTACTACGGTACGGGTGAATTTCCCTACATCGGTTACGGCGGTGGCGGAGCATCCTCTACTCCTTCTTTCATTGGCGGAGGCATGTTCAAGTCAACGGACCGCGGATTGACGTGGACGCGTTTGGCTTCCACCGTTCCGACGTCTGCAACGCCAGGTGGCGAATGGACTTCGGTTGCGCGCATGGAAGCGCACCCCACGAATGCCAACGTTATTTACGCAGGAACTACAGGTGGATTCAAGCGCTCCAACGACGGTGGCCTCACGTGGACCACAACCTTGTCCGGTTTGGTTCGGGACATGACCATCTCGTCCGGCGGCGCCTTGTGGGTGTCCAACGGGGGTAAAGTCATGTACTCCAACGACGAGGGCTTGACTTGGGTTGAAAAATCCACGCCCACGCCCGGTACCACCGGTTTGCCCCGCCGCACCTCCCGCACGCGGATTGCGGTTTCCCCCCAAAACAACGACATTGTGTATGTGGCGCAGTTGAGCGGAGACGCATTGAGTGCGGTGTATCGTTCTGCGGACAACGGAGCTACTTGGTCCAAGATTGGCCAAAAGAGCGCGTTTTTTGACCCCATGTGCCAGTCCGGCCGTTGCCAGGGTGAGTACGATTTCTTGTTTGCGGTATCCCCCAAGGATGCCAACCAAATTTGGTTGGGCGGTATTACCGTATGGGACTGGAACCAAACAGCGGGCTGGCGCCAAACGTCTACCACCTCCGGTTTTGCGGGCGCGAATCCTTTCTATTTGCACTCAGACAACCACGAAATGGTGTTTGACCCCAAGAATCCGAACGTGGCCTACATCGGCAACGACGGCGGTATCTTCAAATCTTCGGACCACGGTTTTACGTGGACCGAACGCAACTACGACTACCGTACGTACCAGTTTTATGCCTTTGGCATGGGACGTGACCGTAAGTTGATTGGTGGCACGCAAGACAACGGAACTGCGTACATCGACGGTCGGGGCAATTCTCCCGCTGCTGGCAAGCGCTTGTTGATCAACAACGCCTACGCAGACGGCGGCCAAGCCGATATTTCTTGGCTGCGTCCCAAAGTGATGTTCGCGGAAAACCAAAACGGCGATTTGGGACGGTCCGACGACGACGGCGAGACGTTCCAGCGTTTCTATTCCCCCATCATGACGGCGGCGGAAAGCCGTGGATTCTCCCTATCCAATTGGATCATGCCCTACAAATTGTGGGAGACTACGAACGATCCAGGCAGCGTGGACTCTGCTCGTTTTGAGCTCATCAAAGGCATACGCTCCATGGGCTTTGGCGATGGAATCAAAAAGGTGTTCAAAGGAAAAATTTCCCATTCTCAGCCAACCGCAAAATTCATTGCCGGTGGTTTTAAGGTATTCGCGGGTCCATACACCATGACCGCAGACGCGCAAGGCAATGTTTCTGGCGACGGTACGGGTAAGTTTTACCCGGATTCCGCCTACTTTGAAATCACCTTCAACAACCCTCCTTTGGCGGAGGTGATTTTGACCTGCGATGTATACATCCCAGCGGCTTCGAAGATTGTGATGTCTTCCAACATCGGTGGTTTGCCCATTCCGTTCACCACCCCAAGTCGTTTGGACGTAGGCGATGTGGTGAAGGTTCAAGACAAAATTCAGTCCATGTTCTTCGTGGGCTTGAATTCCCACAACGACGCTTCGACGGGTTTGAAGTTGGGCGGCATCTTCATGACCCGCAAGGTGCATGATTTCTCCAACACCCCACAATGGTGGCAAGTTGCGCACTTGCCCGGCAAGGGTGAGCCTTTGAGCATGGAAATCTCCAAGGATGGCAACCATTTGTTCGTGGGAACCAACGGAGGATTTGTATTCCGCATCAGCAACTTGTTGGCTGCACGCAAACAGGCTCAGGCCCACATCGACTCCGTTTCCAAAAAAGTGTTGACGGTGACGCAAATTGCCAACTTCAACGGCCGTGCCGTTACCGGCATTGCCGTAGACCCCACCAACACGGATCGTGTTGCTGTTTCGCTCGGTAACTACGGCAACAGCACGTACGTTCAGTTTTCTTCCAACGCGCTGGCCGCTTCGGGCGTTAGTTTTACCCCAAAGCAGGGATCTGGTGCCTCTGCGCTTCCGGCCACGCCTGCCTACAGCATTACGTTTGACAAAGCCAACCCCAACACGGTTTATGTTGGTACGGAATTGGGCATGTACTCCTGTGCCAACATTTCAACCACTCCTTCGTGGAGTGAAGAAAATACCGGCTTGGGACGCGTGGCAGTATTCGGCATTCGTCAGTACCGCACCGACGATTTGTACAATCCCGCTACCCCGGGTTCTCAGGCTACAGAAGGCGAATTGTACATTGCCACCCACGGCCGCGGTTTTTACCGCACGGGTTCCACCTCGGTAAATCGTCCGGTAGGCTTGAACGAGCGCCCTGCAGCCGGAAATGCAGACCGCAATGCTTTGCAGGTCTACCCGAACCCAGCAACGGATAAAGTTCAAGTGCGTTTGGATTTGGCTTCTGCGAGCGATGTAGTGCTGACCTTGCGCGCCGTGGACGGACGTTTGGTCAAGCAGGTGCGTTTGGGTCGCTTGGGCTCAGACGTTGAGAAGGTTGCTTTGGACGTTCAGGGCGTGCGCCCAGGACACTACGTCCTCACCGTGCAAGCGGGTGAGCGCGTTCAAAGCACGTCGCTGGTCGTACAGTAGTAGTTTGCGCCTTCGTGCGCATCTTAGCAGCGAGCCGCTTCGGAAACGAAGCGGCTCGTTTTGTTTTGAGGCGATTGCACTCCAGGTTGTTCGGCATTTCGGTGCTTGTGTGGAAGCGCTGTTGGTGTCAAAAAAAATCCCCGGCGGTAGCCGGGGATGGACATTGGTTTCGATCGTGTTTCGTAGTCTATTTCCCTGCAAGTTTGCGGGCCACTTCCTCTGGGGAAGGATTGCGCAACACGATGGTTCCTTTTTGGTCCACGAGCAGGCTAAACGGCAAGGATTCAATACCCAATGCACCCACGAGGGGGTCTTCCCATCCTTGAAGACTGCTGACTTGGTGCGGCCATACCAAACCGTCGGCTTGGATTGCGGAAATCCATTCTTCCTGTGCATTGGCTTGGTTGGGGGTTCCGTCCAAGGAGTAGGAGATGATTTGAAGCGCAGTACCCCCGTATTTAGCGTACAGGATTGCCCAGGCGCGGTTCTGGGTGCGGCACGGAGGACACCAAGCGGCCCAAACGTCGATCAACAGGTACTTCGATTTTCCTTGAACGGCGGCGGGAAGGAAGGTGCTGCCGTCCGTTTTTTTTCCTTTGAGGGCTTGCCAAGGAAATGCGGCACCGGGTACTATAGATTCTTTGGCTTGCGACACTTGTTTTCCGCGGTCGGCAGCGGTTTGCAAGGCCTTAACGTCTTGATCAAAACGTTTAACTAAGGGGTGGCCAGGGTGGTGGCGGTTGAGGCGTTCGTTCGTTTTTACAAAGAGGTCCAAATCCCGCTCCGGCACCAGGGTGTTGTTTTGCGCAATGCCTTGGTAGAAGGCGAAGAGGTTGGACAGGGAAGTGGTGTCTTGGTTCATGGCGGCAATCAATTGTCCGCGGTGCCGCTCCAGGGTCTGGCCAAAGAGGATGTTGAGGCCGTTGACGATGTCCCGGTAGTTGGCCGAGTCTCGGTACAATTGGTTGACTTGGTCCAAAGAGTCCAGGTCCAGCATCGCGCGGCGCAGCGGGGCATAGAGCCGGGCCAGTTGCTCCGAATGAGCGCTGCCGCTTACGGTGTAGGTGGCAAGGTACTGGCGGGCATCGATGTCCAAAACGGGGGCGTCGCCGGGAGCTACCCCAATGCGAACGCTGGCTTGGGTATTGAAACGCAGGTTGTAAAAGGCAACTCGGCCGCTGTCCGTGGGCAAGTTGATTTTAAACCCTCCGGTGAGGACGACGGTGTCCACGGGCACCACTTTTTGAGCGGTGACGCGGGTGATGTACAGGGTGTCTGCGCCTTCCACTTTTCCCACTACCGCAACTTCATCGGAGTTGGAACAGGCCGACGTTGCAGCGACAAGGGCCAGGAGGGATGTGGCCCAAACAAAGGTATTTTTCATGGGAATCAGTCCAGTTTTGAACGGAGCAGGGCGGTGGTGGTTTTGGGGTCAGCGGATCCGCCGGAGCGCTTCATGACTTCGCCCATGAACAAGCCAATGAGTCCTTTTTTACCGGTGCGGTATTCGGCCACTTTATCCGGCCAATCCGCCAAAACGGCATCTACGTGAACTTCCAAAGCACCAGCGTCTTTTTGCTGTACAATGCCCAAGGCCTGCGCCAAGTCTGCCGGCGCGGCGTGCGGCTGCTCCATCAGGGCGGGAAACAGGCGCTGTTGCGCCGCGGAGTAACTGACGGTTTCTGCTTCCACCAAGGAAATGAGTGCGGCCAAGGCCGTAACCGTGAGCGGAAAATCTTCCACGCGAAGGGCGCGCTCGTTCAGCCAGCTGCGCACCGGTCCCATCACCCAATTGGCGGCTGATTTTGGGGTGCAACCGGACCCTACCAAGGACTCATAAAAATCAGCCGTTGCTCGATTTTCCGTAAGTAAAGAGGCGTCGTAATCCGAGAGTTGAAGTTCTTTTTGGTAGCGTTCCCAGCGGGCTTGAGGCAATTCCGGAAGATCGGCTTGGATGCGCGCAACGGCTGCTTGGGTCACCACCACGGGCGGTAAATCCGGCTCAATAAAGTACCGGTAGTCGTGGGCGTCTTCCTTGGTGCGCATGAGAATGGTGGCCCCTTTGGCGGCGTCGAACATGCGGGTTTCTTGCGCAATGGTGTGGCCGTTGCGGATGGCGGTAATTTGGCGTTCCGTTTCGAAGTCAATGGCTTTCTGGACGTTGCGGAAGGAATTCATGTTCTTCACTTCCACTTTGGTGCCAAAGCGCTCTTGACCCACCGGGCGCACGGATATGTTGACGTCGCAGCGAAGCGAACCCTCCTCCATGTTGCCGTCGGAAATGTCCAAGTAGCGGACCAGCTTGCGAATCTCGGAGAGGTACTGGTAGGCTTCTTCCCCGGACCGAAAATCGGCTTCCGACACGATTTCCAACAAAGGAACGCCGGCCCGGTTGAGGTCAATCAAGGTGTGGAAGGGGTCCAGATCGTGCAGGGATTTTCCGGTGTCCTCTTCCATGTGGATTCGGGTCAAGCGGATGGTTCGCTCGGTACCGTCGGACAATCGAATGTTTACACCGCCACCCGTGCAAATGGGGGTGGTGTCTTGGGTGATTTGGTAGCCCTTGGGCAAGTCCGCGTAAAAGTAATTTTTACGGGCGTAGAGGTTGTGCTCTCGGATGGTACAGCCGCAAGCAAGTCCCAACTGAACGGCGCTTTCTACCACGGCGGTATTGGCTTTGGGCAAGGTTCCCGGATGTCCCAGGGTAATGGGGCTCACCAAGGTATTGGGCGATGCACCAAAATCCGTAGAATCCGACGCGTAGGCCTTGGAGGCGGTGCTCAATTGCACGTGCACTTCCAGACCGATAACGGTTTCGTAGTTAGGAAAGTCCGACATGGGCGCAAAGGTACGCCAATGCGTCCGCTTCTCCGCCGTCGGGTCCGGCCAAGAAGGTCAATTCCACAGGCAAAATCCAGAGCTGTATTCCGGCGGCACAAAGTTGCTGGGCGGGTACCCCTTGGGACCAAGTTTGGCGCATACGGGCTGCGTCTTTGGCGGTAAGCACCAAATCGCAGGTTGCTGATTCAGCGGCGGCATCCAAGAGTGCTTCCAACGGGAGCTGGGCGTGGTCCGAAAAGCGCAATTCGTTGACCACGGTATGTTGTTGCGCCACGGCATTTGCAAACCGTTCCGGTTGGGCGATCCCGCTGACGCACACCACCTTATTGGGCAGCGGTACTTCGGCGGTGGGATCCCAAGGCCGTAGGGTTCCGTACTTCCACCGGGTGAAGTAGATGGGGCACGTAGCGGGGAGGGAGGCCGCGCGCCGCAGGCGCGCGGCCCGTTCGCTCCAGTCGGCCCCGGTTGTGCCTTCCGGTGTACCGGTAACCACCACGGCCTGCGCTCGGCGCACACTGCCCACAAAATCACGCAAGGTGCCCAAAGGAAGCAGCGCCTCCTCATCCCAAGGTCGGTCCCACGGACAAGCCACAATCAGGGCTTGCGGCCGAACCCGTCGGTGCTGGAGCACGTCGTCCAGTACCACTCCCGTGCAGCCCAGTTGACCCAGTTGGCGCAGTCCTTCGCGCCGGTCTGCGCATACGCCCACTGGGGTGTTTGGGGATTGGTGCGCCACCAACAAAGCTTCGTCGCCCGAATCTTGGGGCATTGAATCCGCAGCGACCCGTTGCCATCCGCTGGAATCCCGGCCGTAACCGCGGCTGAGGTACCCCCATTTTTCGCCCGGATGGCGTGCTTCCAGCGCGCGCAGCAGCCACAGCGCCAAGGGGGTTTTTCCGGTACCGCCCACGTGCACATTACCAATGCCGATGCTCTTGACCTTCGGAACGGGAGCTCCAAATCCAAAAAGTTTTACGAGGGCGAAGGTGCCAACGGTCCACATCCGGTGCGCCAAAATCCCAACACCGTACAATCCAGCCACCGGATACGCCGCGCAGCGCCAAAGACCTTTCCAGGGCAGCTGCGCCGGATTCCAGCGCTTTCGCACAGCGGAATAGGGGGATTTATTGGGACGTTCCACGGGTTGTTGGCGCCAAGGGGGGCCGGCCTCGGTTGTTCCCAAAATTAACGCGCCGAAGGGCTCCCAACGTATTTATTCAACCAAGTTTCCTGGCGACGAGCGTATTGGGCGGTGCGCAGGGCCACCAAATCCAATGCCGTTTGGTCCGATCCGCCGGCATCCCAGGTCTGGTAAAACTCCCGGTACCCCACGGTTTGGAGCGCAGTCAGTTCCTTGAAGGGCTCCAGGTTGCGCACCTCCTGTACCAACCCGGCCCCAGCCATGGCAGCAACCCGACGTTCGATGCGTTGCCGCAATGCTGCGCGATCCGGCACCAATCGATGGTACGCCACCGCAAAAGGACGGTCCCCGACGCGTCCGCGCCGCAGCTCGGAAAACGTTGCCCCGGTTTGCTCCATCACCTCCAAAGCGCGCAACAGGCGCCGCGGGTTTTTTTGGTCTACGGTGGCCCAATAGTCCGGGTCCCGGTCTGCCACCCGACGTTGCAATCCTTGGAGTCCCTCTGCGGCGAACACCGCTTCCCAGTGGCCCCGTACCTCAGGCGGCGTGGGCGGAACCTCGTCCAGGCCTTCTAAAGCGGCGAGCAGGTACAATCCGCTTCCCCCCACCACCACCGCCGTACCGGTTTTGGCCACCACGTGCTGCAGCGCCTCGCGCGCTTCGCGCGCGTAATCCGCGGCCGTATAGGGTTGGTGGATGCTTCGGTGGCCGATTAAATGGTGCGGAACGGCCCTCAGCTCCTCCTCCGAAGGCCGGGCAACGCCAATGCGCATCTCGGCGTACACCTGACGAGCGTCGGCGTTGATGATTTCCGTTTGGAGTTGAAGGGCCCATTGGATCCCCCAGGCGGTTTTGCCGCTGGCGGTGGGGCCCACCACGGCGTGTACCACCGGAAGCTCAGGCGTTCCACCGGGAACGCTAAAATGCAGAATCTCAGCTTCCATCATGGGGAAATGTTCCAAAAAATAACTATATTCGGTAGATGGAACCCATGAATTGTCCCGTTGTTGAGCGATTCGATCTTTCGGAGTTGACGTTTCCGGAGGCCGATGTACTCACCACACCGGAGGAGAAATCGGCTCGCCGGACTGATTTGCATCGGGCTACCCAGTTGGGCAATCTTTCCCGCACCAAGGTTCGCGTTGAATTTTGGGACGCTTTGGGTTGCAAGGTCTTGCACACCACGGTCTGGGCAAGTACCGCCCACGTGGTGGTATTTAAGGAAGGAATGACGCTTCCGGTGCACCGGGTAGCGCGAATTACCTTCCCAGACAATCACCATTCTTCAGTGGTGTAGCTGTTTTCGTCGAATTCGTCGTCGTTGAAACCGAATTCATCGTCGTCCTCTTCTTCGTCTTCGTCAAAGGGATCCCGCGCGGAACGTCCTTCGTCGGTGCCAAAATCTTTTCCGGGCGCTTCCTTGGGGGCAATTCCATAGGACATGACCACCTGCGGTGCGGTTAATTCACTTTGTTTTCCCGGGCCGACGTGTTCGATGAAAAACGTCCACAAGGACAAGAAATCGTATACGTACAGCAGGCGTTGACCGCGCTGGCCCAATAGGCTGGCGGCTGGATGTGCTGCCATTTCGGCCAACGGCGCGTCTTCTTCGGTGGAGCCGAAGGCGTTGGCTTCACCTCCCAAACCCACCAGCGGAATTTCTTGGAGCTGGTCCCACTGATCGTTGGTGGTGTAAAAGGAGGCCATTTCACCGGGCTCAATGCCAAAGGCACCCACCACAGCGTGGTGAACATCTTCCAGGGTGGCGTTTTCCGGCAATTCCAGATCGCGGAAAATATCGTCTTTGGTATCCAAAATGGCGCGTACAACCAAGGTTGCCATGGTCAAAGGGGGATTGCAGGGGTTAGTCCAAGTTCAACGGCGCGTCGGTAGGCCAAAGCGCGAGCAGATTCAAAGGTATTGTCTATTTCACCATCCAAGATTGCTTCGCGAATGGCATTTTTCAAGATTCCAATTTCCGGACCCGGTTGGAGGTTGAACCAAGCCATCAATTGCGCTCCGTCCAAGGGCGGCTGCCAATTGCGGAGTCGGTCCTTTTCCTCCACTTCCACCAAACGAATGCGCACGCCTTGAAAGTTTTCCAGGTACCGACGCTTTTTGCTGGGGTTTTTCGTGGTGATGTCTGCCTCGCACAAATGCATGAGGTCCTCAATGTCTGATCCGGCGTCGAACAACAGGCGACGAACCGCAGAATCGGTGGTTTCGTTGGACACCACGGCAATGGGGCGGGAGCTCATCTGCACCATTTTGACCACGAAGTCCATTTTCTCGTTCAGGGGCAGACGCAGCCGTTGAAAGAGTTTTTTGGTCATTTTCCCGCCCACGAATTCGTGGTTGTGGAAGGTCCAACCCACGCCTTTGATGAAGCGTTTGGTGACCGGTTTTCCGATGTCGTGCAGCAGGGCCGCCCAACGCAACCAAACGTTGTCCGACGCGCGTGCGACGTTGTCCACCACTTCCAACGTGTGCCAAAAATTATCTTTATGCAGATGTCCTTCCACTTCGTCTACTCCGGCCAACGCCGCCACTTCTGGGAGCAGGTGGGCCAGTAATCCGCTGGTGTACAGGGGCCCCAGTCCCAAAGACGGTTTGGGCGTTCGCAGCAATTTGTTCAGTTCGTCGTGAACGCGTTCTCCGGTAATGATGGAAATGCGCTCCGCTTGTGTTTTTAACGCTTCTTCCACGTCCGGATGCAGGGAGAAATCCAGTTGTGCGGCAAATCTAACCGCGCGCAACATGCGCAAGGGATCGTCTGAAAAGGTTGCTTCCGGCGCGAGCGGGGTGCGCAAGATGCGCTGGCGCAGATCGGCCTGGCCGTTGAACGGATCCAGTAAATGGCCCCGTTCGGCCGCATGAAGGCCTATAGCCAAAGCGTTGATGGTGAAGTCCCGACGCAACTGGTCGTCGTTCAGGGATCCGGGCGCAACATGCGGGTTGCGGCTGTCTGGCCGGTAACTTTCTTTACGGGCCCGAACAAATTCCAATTCTCCGTGGGGGGTTTTGGTGTGGGCCGTGCCGTAGGATTTGAAAACCGATACTTTGGTTCCGCCCAATTTTTGGGCCACCCAACGCGCTAGGGGTTCGGCGTCGCCCAGGACCACCACGTCTACGTCGTGACCGGTGCTTCTGCCCAGGAAATGGTCCCGAACGTAACCGCCCACCACGTAGGCAGCCACCCCCAGAGCATCCGCTCCTTCGGAGACGGCGCGCAGGGCCGGGGTGTCTATCCAGCGTTCGGGATGTGCGGGTTTCATGGCGACGAATCTTTTTTGAGCGGCGGCAAAGGTACGTCATTTGCCTTGCGCCATCGGGCCAGTTCGCGGTAACGAGCGCGTACAGCGTAGGCGCCAAATCGCGCCACCACAAAACCCGGATAACCGTCCAGAATCCCTCCTTGGAGGATGAACTGACGAAAAAAGCGGTAGACGGGTTTTAGGAGGGTGTGGTAGGCTGTTATGTGCCCGGTTCGATCGTGGTAGTCTTTGGCTTGCCAAGCGGCGTAGCGGTCCAACTTTAGGCGGTGGTGCTCCAATCCTTTGTAGGTGTCGTGGAACAGCCGATGCCGGAGCACGGAAACGGGGCCGTTGGGAATGATTTCTGCGTGTACGTTCTTGGGCTCGTACCGGCAGGTGTCCCGCTGAAAAAGTCGGATGACTTTATCATTCTGCCAGCCGGAAAATCGGATGCGTTGGCCCATGAAATGATTGGCCCGGTACATCCAGTAGCCGTGAACGGCCGATTTGGGTGCTTTTTTCCACGCGGCTAGTTCCTCGCGCAGCTCCGGAGAAAGCCACTCGTCTGCGTCCAAAAGCAAAATCCACGGATGCGTGGCTTGTGGTATGGCCCAGTTTTTTTGGGAAGCGGAGTTTTCGTATTCCCGCTGGAGGATGCGCGCCCCAAAGGCGCGGGCGATTTCCAAAGTACGGTCCGTACTGAAAGAGTCCACCACCAGGACCTCGTCCGCCAGGCCCACGGCCGACGCCAGACACCGTTCCAGGCAATCGGCTTCGTTGAACGTTGGGACCAACAGGGTCAGCACAGCCAAAAAGAATCAGACGGCAACGTCGTAGTGGCGCAAGGCATCGTTCAGGCTGGTTTTCAAGTCCGTGGATGCTTTGCGTTGGCCAATAATCAGTGCGCACGGAACGTGGTAGGTACCTGCGCCAAATTCTTTGGGCAAACTGCCCGGAATGACCACGCTACGAGCGGGTACTACGCCTTTGTATTCAATCGGTTCTGAGCCGGTAACGTCGATGATCCGCGTGGAGGCGGTTAGGACCACGTTGGCGCCCAAGACGGCTTCGCGTTCCACGCGAACACCCTCCACCACAATGCAACGCGAGCCAATGAAGCAACCGTCTTCAACGATCACCGGAGCTGCTTGAACGGGTTCCAAAACACCACCAATGCCCACGCCCCCGGAAAGGTGTACGTTGGCACCAATTTGTGCGCAGGATCCCACCGTTGCCCAGGTGTCCACCATGGTGTTGGCGCCCACGTAAGCACCAATGTTCACGTAGCTGGGCATCAAGATGACACCAGGTGCCAAGTAGGCACCGTAGCGCGCCACCGCATGCGGTACCACCCGTACGTTGAGGTCTGCGTAGTTGCGCTTCAGGGCCATTTTGTCGTGAAATTCCAAGGGCCCGGCTTCCAAGGTTTCCATGGACCGGATGGGAAAGTACAGGATGACTGCTTTTTTTACCCAATCGTTAACTCGCCACCCGCGCTCCGAAGGTTCAGCCACCCGAAGTATGCCGGAGTCCAGTGCTTCAATAACCGATTCAATCGCCAAGCGGGTTTCCGATTGGGACAAGAGCGACCGATCTTCCCAGGCAGCTTCTATGAGGGGTTGTGCGGATTGGTAGTGCATGACACAAAGGTACGTTTTTCGCTTGCGACCCTACGCGGATCAAGCCGGCCGGTTGCTCAGAAAATCCTGCAGCAATACCGATGCCGACGCAGCATCCAATAGGCCCTTGTCCTTTTTGACGCGCTTGGAGGCTCCTGCTGCATGCGCTGCGCGGGAGGCAATTTTGGAGGTGAACTGCTCCGATATCCGGTGAACCGGAAGTTCTGGGAAGGCGGCTTGGAGAGCGCCCGCCATCTGGTCTGCTAAGGGGGTGCCGTGCGTAGGACTGCCGTCCCACCGGTGCGGTGTACCCACCACGAATCCTGCCAAAGGCTCCAAGGCATGCCTCTTTTTCAACACCTCTACTACCTGCTGGGAGGGGACGGTGGTCCACGGAAAGGCCATGGACGCTGTGGCGTCGCTCTCCGCCAATCCGGTTCGGGCTCCGCCCGGGTCTATCCCAATCCAAATACTCATCCGCCAAAGATAGCGTACCTTTGCGGCATGGTACTGCCCATTGTAGCCTACGGAGACCCCGTTTTGAAGCGCCGCGCCGCACCGGTAGACTTAGCAGATCCGGCCTTGCCCGCGCTCGTGGAGAACCTTTTTGAAACCATGTACAACGCTAAAGGGGTGGGTTTGGCGGCTCCTCAGGTAGGCTTGAGCGTTCGGCTTTTTGTGGTGGACGGAAGTCCGTTTGCGGAAGACGCAGAAAATGCCGCGCAAGAGGAAGTCATTAAAGCGTTTAAGCGTGCTTTTTTCAACCCAGAGGTTTTGGAAGAGTCGGGCGAGTTGTGGGGATTTGAGGAAGGTTGCTTGAGCATCCCGGACGTTCACGAAACCGTGCACCGCAAGCCGGTGGTTCGCTTCAAGCATCAACTGCTGGACGGTTCTTGGGAAGAAATGCAGTTGGACGGATTGGCCGCACGTATTTTTCAGCACGAGTACGACCACATCGAAGGAGTTCTGTTCACGGACCGACTTTCGGCGCTGCGCAAGCGCTTGCTTCAGGGGCGTTTGGGTACTATTGCCAAAGGATTGATTCAAGTGGGGTACCGCATGAAATTTCCTCAGGCCCGATGAGGGCATTTGTGTTGGGGTGCATTGTGCTCGCCGCGGTTTGGGGTTGCACCGATCCGGTGGAAGAATTGCAATCCTTGGAGGCCCAAGTGCGCCAACTGGAAACCATCGAAGAAGATACGGCCTTGGTGGCGCGTGCAGCGGAAACTTTTCAAACCTTCGCAGCAGAGAATCCGGAGGATACCCTGGCCCCGCGGTACGCCTTGATGGCAGGGGACTTGGAACGCAATCGGCCCGGACGAGCGCTGTTCGCTATTGCTCAGTACGACACCGTCTACCGTAGGTATTCGGATCGCCCGGAAGGGGCACTGGCCTTGTTTTCCATGGCCTTGACATTTGACGAAGTTGTGGGCAATCGGGCCTTGGCAGGCCGCGCTTACACGCTATTTTTGGATACCTACCCCAACCATCCCCTTGCGAAACAAGCGGAGGATTTGCGGTTTTTAGCGGCGTCGGACAATGCCGTATGGCAAGTGCTGCCGGAATGGCAAAAAAGAGCTCGAGTTCAATCAATCCCTAAACGATAATTTTTACGCATGAAAGAGTTGAAAGGCGTTCTGGCCATTGCCGGAAAATCAGGTTTGTACCAATTGGTTGCGCAAACCCGTACGGGCATTGTGGTGGAAAATATGGCAGACCGCAAGCGCATGTCCATCAGCGCGCAGCAGCAGGTGAGTGCCTTGGGCGAAATTGCGATTTACACCGACGCCGGCGAGCGTCCGTTGAAGGAGATTTTTGAATCCATGGCAGCGGATACCGGAGGGCAACACGGACCGCATCCCAAACAAGATCCGGCGGCTTTGCACGCCTTTTTTGCGAAGCACGTACCGAACTTTGATGCCGAACGCGTTTACGGTTCCGACATGCGCAAAGCAGTGACTTGGTTCAATACTTTGGTGGACCACGGTTTCTTTGCGGAAGTTGCTGAAGCTTCGGAAGAAGTTCCTGCAAAAGCGGCTAAAGCCACCAAGAAGAAAGCCGCTCCTGCTGCCCCAGTGGCTCTGGACGCCGCTTCCGTAGAAAATACGGATGACGCCGCCGCTGAATGAGCGTCCGTAGGGAAGAGGCGATGGCGGCCTTCGGCCGCCTGCTGGACATCATGGACGACCTGAGGGCTAAGTGCCCGTGGGATCGGGAGCAAACGTTTGAATCCCTGCGCCACCTGACCGTTGAGGAAACCTACGAACTGGCCGATGCGCTGGCCGCAGGGGACTTGAAGGAGACCCAAAAGGAATTGGGGGACTTGTTTTTGCACTTGGTGTTTTACGCCAAACTGGGCTCTGAGGTAGGTGCGTTTGATGTTGTGGATGTGTTGGAAGGCATTTCCGCCAAGTTGATCCACCGCCACCCGCACATTTACGGCGACGTGCGCGCAGACGATGCGGACGCCGTCAAAGCAAATTGGGAGGCCATCAAATTGAAAGAAGGTAAAAAATCCGTGTTGGAAGGGGTACCCAAATCCTTGCCGGCTTTGATCAAGGCCAACCGGTTGCAAGACAAGGTCAAAGGAGTTGGATTTGATTGGCCCCACAAGGCCGAGGTTTGGGCTAAAGTAGAAGAAGAGTTGGGGGAATTTCGCGCTGCTGAAGAACAAGGCGATTCCGCCGCCATGGAAAGTGAACTGGGGGACGTTTTCTTCAGTTTGGTCAACTACGCACGCCATGCGGGTGTGGATCCGGACCTGGCCTTGTCCCGCGCCAATACCAAGTTTCAGACCCGTTTTGAAGCCATGGAGCGCCTGGCCGCTGCAGACGGGAAGGCTCCGTCCGATTTGGATCTGGCCGCCTGGGAAACCTACTGGAATCGGGTTAAATTAACCGAACGTTAATTCTTTATTGGCCCCGGTTCCCGACCTTTACACCATGGCCGAATTCCGTTACATCAACCGCGACCTCAGTTGGCTCCGTTTTAACGGTCGGGTGCTGCAAGAAGCGTTGGATGCCAGCGTTCCACTGATTGAACGCATTCGGTTCTTGGGCATTTTTTCCAACAATTTGGACGAGTTTTTCCGGGTTCGCTACGCCAGTATTCAACGCCTTAGCCGCTTGCCGGTCAAAAAGGTGAAACAACAGCTGGGCGGTTGGGAACCGGAGGCTTTGATGCACGAGATCAATGCCGTGGTGGCGCAACAGCAAGCGCGCGCGGAAGCTATTTACGCCGATTTGATGGTGGAATTAGACGCCAAAGGCATTTCCATCATCGACGAAACCCAACTGACGCAAGGCCAGAAAGATTTTGTACGCCGCTTTTACATCGACAAAGTCAGTCCGTCGGTTTTTGTGGTCTTGCCCCGCGAAGGGAAGCCGTTCCTGGAGCTCAAAGACAAGTCCATTTACTTGGCGGTCCTGTTGCAGCCCAAAGGGGAGGACAAGAATCCTATATACTCCTTGATTGAGTTGCCGTCGGACCTCATCGGTCGGTTTGTGGTGCTCCCCAAATACGGACGTCAGTACCTGATGTATTTGGACGACGTCATTCGGTACAATTTGGAGTACGCCTATTTTATTTTTCCGTCGGACCGAATTGAGGCCTACACCGTCAAAATTACGCGGGATGCGGAGCTGGATTTAGACAACGACATCTCCAAAACCACGTTGGAAAAAGTTCAGCAGGGATTGGCCGTTCGGGAGATTGGCGATCCCGTTCGTTTGGTGTACGACCGCGCCATTGACCCGGACTTTTTGGCCTATTTGAGCCATAATTTACGCATCGAGGAAATAGACAGTTTGCTGCCGGGCGGCAGGTACCACAACAAGAAAGATTTGATCAAGTTTCCGAATGTGGGCGGCCCGGAACTGGAGCATACCAAGTTTGAACCTTTGGCGCACCCAGATTTGAGTTTGGATCGCTCCATTTTGCAGGTAGTTCGCCAAAAAGACGTCTTAATTTTCTCGCCCTACCACAATTTCTCCTACATCATCCGGTTCTTGCGAGAAGCGGCCATGGATCCGTCCGTTACGCGCATCAACATGACCTTGTACCGTTTGGCGGACCAGTCTCGCGTGGTTTCTGCGTTGATCAATGCGGCCAAGAACGGCAAAAAAGTGCGCGTCATCATTGAGCTGCAGGCTCGGTTTGACGAGGAAAACAACATCCACTACACGGAAAAAATGCGCCAGGAAGGCATTGAGGTGCTTTCCGGTGTTCCAGGATTAAAAGTTCATTCCAAAGTAGTGTTGGTGGAACGCCAGGCCCCGGGAGAAAAGTTGGAGCGTTTTGCGGTGGTGGGCACCGGAAATTTTCACGAGGGCACGGCCAAACTCTACACGGACTACCACTTGTTGACCGCGGACAAGCGCATCACCAAAGAAGTGGTGGATGTATTTGATTTCATTTTAGCGCCGTACACGGTGCGCAAATTCAAGCATTTGTTGGTTTCGCCGCAATTTACCCGAAAGGGCATTGAGCAGCGTATAGACCGCGAAATCAAAAATGCGCGGGCCGGAAAAAAGGCGGCCCTTTTCTTTAAAATAAACAGTTTGTCCTCGTACGATTTTTGCGAAAAACTCTACGAAGCCAGCCAGGCCGGTGTGCGCATTCGACTCATCGTACGGGGTATTTGTTGCTTGATTCCCGGGGTGGAGGGCATGTCGGAAAATATTGAAGCCATCAGCATTGTGGACCGCTACTTGGAACACAGTAGGGTGTATTGGTTTGAAAACGACGGTTCTCCGGAGTGCTACATCGCATCTTTTGACCTCATGACGCGGAACCTGGATTACCGTGTGGAGGTGGGCGTTCCTGTTTACAGTTTGGCCGTGCAACGCGAAATCCGCGACCACATGGAAATCTTGTGGAAAGACAACGTTAAGGCGCGGCGGCACAACGATGCGGTGGAAAGCGAATACCGGCACACGTCCGGTCCCAAGGTTCGGGGTCAAATGGCGCTGCGCGAATACGTGCAGGATCAACTGAAAAAGGGACGCCCAGCATGAATTTTCTGAAATTGGGCGCGTTGGACTTGGGTTCCAATTCCATTCGTTGTTTGGTGGTCAACGTCATCCCAACCCCAACCTATACCCACTACAAAAAGGCGTCCATGACGCGCTTGCCGGTGCGCTTGGGGGCGGATGTTTTTGCAACCGGCCGGATTTCCGACGAAACGGGGGAACGGCTGCTGCACGGTTTGAAGGCCTACGGTCACATTTTTACCGTGCACGGCGTTGCCGGTTTCCGGGCCTGCGCCACCTCCGCCATGCGGGAGGCCGAGAACAGCATTTATTGGGTGGAAACGGTGCGTCGGGAGACCGGAATTTCCATTGAGGTGATCGACGGTCAGGAGGAAGCTCGATTGGTGTTTTCCAGCAAAATCTTCGACAAAATTCAACCGGACGAGTCGCGCTTTTTGTTCATAGACGTTGGCGGCGGTTCCACGGAGCTGACCCTTTTTGAAGAGGGACGGGCAGTGGATTCCCTTTCGCTTCCCCTGGGAACGGTTCGACGGTTCTCCCAAGGCATTCCCGAAGGCACCTGGGAGCGCATGGACGCTTGGATCGACGGCCATGCGCATCCGGAGCGCGGCCCGTTGGCGGCCATTGGGTCCGGGGGCAACATCAACAAGCTCTACAAAATGAGCGGTCGGCAGGGCGGAGAGCCCTTGTCTTCCCTCTACCTCAGCCAGCAAATCAAGACCTTGTCTGCCTTGTCGATGGATCAAATGGTCTTGGAATTGGGCCTCAACGTGGACCGGGCGGACGTCCTGGTGCCGGCATTGGAAATATACCAGCGCGTCATGCGTCGGGCCGGATGCCGGTGGATTTACGTCCCCAAAATAGGGGTGGCCGACGGTTTGGTGCGGGACGTGTACCACCGCTCGTTCAAGGCGGACTGGGAAGCAGGGCTTCGTTGACCGCAGCGCCGGCCTTGCCCAGCGCTCCGTCGCGTCCTTTGCTGATCGGTCATCAATAAAATCGATGAATGCCGCCAACAAGCGTTCGTATTTTTACACCTCTAATCCAACTACCCAAGACATGGCTGTATCGTTAATGACCGACGCTGATTTTGGCGCCCACCTCGCTTCAGGAGCCCCAACGGTGGTGAAGTTCTACGCAGACTGGTGCGGTTCCTGCAAGCTGTTTACTCCCAAGTTTCGCCGCATGTCCGAAGAGGAAACCAACGCGAGCATTGCCTTTGTAGACGTCAATGCGGAAGAGAATCCGGCGGCTCGTTCGTTGGCTTCCATTGACAACTTGCCCTATTTTGCCGTCTTCAAAGACGGACAGTTGGTGGCGGGCTTGGCCACGTCCAAGGAAGAAGTGGTGCGCGAGTTGTTGGACCAAATTCGCTGAGCCGTGAAATTACCTATCATTCGTGCTTTGGCCGCAGCGCACACGGAGGCTGAGTTGTTGTCCGCGGAAGCAGCGCTTTTGGAAGGAGAAGCGTTGCCCTTTTCGGTAGACGGGGTGGATGAAGGCGAGCAATATACCCATATCTTAGGGGCTTTGGACGTGGTTCGTGCGGTGGCCGCCGGACAAGACGAGCGCGAAGCCCTTCGTGCTTTTGGTCAACGCGTTCGCAACAGCATCGGATAAATTCCCCACGCATGGCGCATCGCTTGTTTTGGGGAGCGGTGGTGGGGCTTTTGGCCTCGTGCGCTCCCGGATTCCCCCAAAAAACCACGACGGTGTCGGCGGTGGCTAAACTCAACCTAGCCCCCACCGACACCGTTTTTATTGCCGGAGGGCCGGAAGCCTTGGGCGGCTGGAAACCCAATAAGGTTCCAATGAAGCGCGTCAACGACACCCTTTGGACGGTGTCCGTTCGCGGTTTGCCGCGGGGCTTTGCCTACAAATTCACCTTGGGCTCCTGGGACGCGGAGGCCCGAGTGGCCGGTGCCAAGCCCTGGATGGATTTGGTGGGCCAGCGCGGAAGGGACACCCTGCACCGCATTGTGGATTTTGGCCCGGCCCAGTACACCTTAGACGGTCAAATCACCGGTACTGTTCACACCTTGGTGGCCGTGCCGGACGCCGCCAAAACGGTTTCCGCCCGGGACGTGGTGGTCTGGCTGCCCCCGCAGTACTTTGAAGACCGAACCCGGCACTTCCCCGTACTTTATTTCCACGACGGACAGAACCTCTTTGACCCGAATACCGCGTCCGGCGGAGTGGATTGGGCCGTAGACGAAACCCTGGATTCGCTGATCCGCAAGGAGGGCTATCCCCCGGTTATTGCGGTGGGGGTTTTCTGCGCGCCCGACGGTCAATTGCGTCGGCGCGAATACAGCAATACCCCGGATGGCGACGCGTACCGTCGGTATTTCTTGGAGTCCGTGGTGCCCACCATCAACTCCACCTACCGAACTCTGACCGGGCCGGAAAACACCCTGATTGCTGGGTCGTCCATGGGCGGCGCATCTTCGTTCTACTTGGCGACGTATCGGCCCGACGTCTTTGGTGCAGCATTGGCCTTTTCTCCGGCGGTTCGGGTGAAATCCGGGAACGGATTGGTGGTGGATTTGCTGACCGACTGGGAACGAGCCGGACGGCCTTGGCCGCGGCCGGTGTACCTGGACAACGGCGGCGTGGGCTTGGAAACGGAACTTCAACCGGGCATCGATCGATTGCTGCGCGGTTTGCAAAAGTCTGGCCGCACGCCGGAGGTGGATTACCGGTGGGTTTTGGACCCCAAAGCTCCCCACAACGAACGGGCTTGGCGCGAGCGATTTGCGGCCGCCTATGTTTGGGCGGTTTTACGCCAACCGGAGGGCAGCGCCCTGCAGCCGGACAAGCCCGCTTCCGCGAAGTAGGCGCTCCGTTCGGGCACAAAAAAAACCGCCCCGGCGGAGCCGGGGCGGTGGTGTGTGAACAAACTAAATTTTAGTGTTTCTCCAAGTAGCTGGCAACACCGCTGTGCGTGGCGTTCATGGCGTCTTGGCCTGGCTTCCAGTTTGCAGGGCAAACCTCGCCGTGTTTTTCCAAGTGCTGCAGGGCATCAACCATGCGCAATGCTTCGTCCACGTTGCGTCCCAAAGGCATATCGTTCACCAACTGGTGGCGTACTTTGCCTTCGCAATCGATCAGGAACAAACCGCGGTAGGCAACCAATTCGCCTTCAGCTACCAACTGATCGTCCTCGTCGTAGCCCCACGTACCGGCCAAAACGTCGAAATTGTGGCTGATGACTTTGTTCGTGTCTGCAACGATGGGGTAGGTTACGCCTTGGATCCCGCCCTCTTTCTTGGACAACTGCAACCAACCCCAGTGGGATTGCTCGGTGTCTGTGGAAACGGCTATCAGCTGCACGTTTTTAGCTTCGAATTCCGCTTTTTTGGCTTCAAAAGCGTGCAATTCCGTAGGGCAAACGAAGGTAAAGTCCTTCGGGTAGAAGAACAGCACAACGTATTTGCCGCGAAACTGGCTCAGGGTAAAATTGTCTACAATCTCCTCGCCGTTGATGACGGCTTTGGCATTGAAGTCCGGGGCTTGTTTGCCTACCAAAACGCTCATGGGTGTGATTTTTAAGTTGATTCCTGCAAAGGTAGGGGACCCCTTTGGATTACGGTGGGTTCAATTGGGAAAATCAATCGGCCCAAGGGGGGCTCTATGGGTAAGGTGCTGGCCTCCCAGGTTAAGGCTAATCAAGGTGCAGCGCGCTCAGTGCCCCAAAACCAGTTGACTGGACCACGCTAGGGCCGTACCCAGCAGCACCACGGCCAATTTTTCGGCGTTGAATTTGTGGTCTTTCTGGTTTTCAAACAAAATGGTGGTAGACACATGGAGGAAGATACCGGCAACCAAACCCATGGCCGCACTATGGAATGGGGCGTCGGGCTGATTCCAGAGCTGTCCCAGGAGGGCACCGACCGGGGTAGATAGGGCAAACAAGCTGATGGCCGTCCATCTTGTGCGGGCGGACAAACCGCTTTCGCGCAGCCAAATGGCCACCACCATACTTACCGGAAGGTTGTGCAGGGCAATCGCGGCACCAAATGCCAATCGTTGCTCCGGGACCATGCCCGCCAGGGGCAGACCTTCCAAGGTGGAGTGGATCACCAATCCCGCGAGTGCTCCCCACGGGCTGCCTCCGTGGTGCACGTGGCCGTGTTCCAGTCCGCGCGTGGCAAAGTCCAAAAGATACTGCACCAAGAAACCCACCATGACCCAGGTGCCTGCGGAGAGTAGGGAGTCTGCAGCTCCGTGTGCGTGGTGGTGTGCATCATGAGCGGCCCCGTGCAGGGAACCGTCGGCCCCGGCAAAAACTTCTGGGAGCCACACGAATACGGTGGTGCTGAACAAAAAGGCGCCGGAAAAAGCCAACAAGAGCTTGGCAGACGGCGTAAAGGTTTTGAATCCCCACTCCACCAGGGCGGCACCGCCCCATACGCCCAGCGCAAGCAACAGGGCCATCCATTCCAAAGTCAATGCGTTCACGGGGTTGGTGTTGGGAATTAGTGCGGGATACTTAGTGCAGTAGAAAAAGGTATTGCGGCGGAAAACAGTGGACAGGCTTTTGCCTGGCTTCGCATGGATTTACCGTCGGCTGCCTACTACCAAAGATACGGAGTTAATGTGCGCCACGCGCCCACGGCCAAGGCCAGCATCAGAACACCCCGCACCAAGGGTTGCCAACGTGGGTCCCGAACCCAGTACCGCGCGGCCAAGCTGGCCCCAGAGGCACTCCCCAGAGCCAACAATCCGCCGGGCAGCCAGTGGATTTCGCCCAGCCAGAAAAACAAGAAAAATGCGGGCACCACCACTACAAAGGCCAAGAGCAATTTGATGGTGTTGCCGTCCCGAAGGCTCCAATGTTCGGCCAAGACCAGCGCGGCCAGCAACACGAGTCCAATGCCCATTTGCACAAAACCTCCGTAGAATCCAACACCCAAGTACAGGAGGTGGCGCAGGTAGGGGGGGAGCGGCCGGCGGATTGCGGACGGACGTTTCCAACGTTTGGGGTCGATGGCGAGGGTAAACAACAGCGCGAGCATGATGAACCCAATGACGGACTCCAAGGCGGCGTCGGGCAGTTGCAGGGAAAACCAAGCACCCACGAGCGACCCTACGGCAACGGTGGGGGCGTACAGGATTTGACCTTGGTGCAGCAAGAACGATTTTTTGCGGCTTTTGCGCAATCCGGTGAGGGAGGCCAATGTTTGCAGCAGCACGCCCACGCGGTTGGTGGCGTTGGCGGCTTGACCGCCCATTCCGCCCGCCAACAGCAGGCTCAGGGTGATGGCAGAACCGTTCCCGGCGAGCGTGTTGATGATTCCGGCGGCAAATCCACCGGCCACTAAGGCTGCTCCTTCCCAAACGGTCATGGTACAAAGGTAGGAGAAGGCGTACTTTTGCAACCATGCAGAGAAAAGGATGGATGTGGGTTGCGGCCGTTGCCGGTGCAGCAGCGGTGGGATGTTCCCCAGATGGAGGAGACTACGCGTTGGAGTCCGCGCGCTTGGACACCCTGGAAATAGGCATTGAGCCCGTGTATTCGGTGCGCATGCGGGCCATCAACCCCGGCCCGGATACCTTTTTGGTGCTGACGGCCTCTTTGGAGCAGGACGGTGCCGCTTACAGCGATTCCACCGGTTTTTATGCGCTGACCGGCGATACGGTGGAAACCGAGGTGGTGTTCCCGGAAGCCCGTGTGACGCGCGGCATACCTGCATTTAAAGCGGCGTTGTTGCCGCGCAACCGTCGATGAGCGTTGTAGTTCCGGGTGCCGGAAGGGACGAATCCCTGGTGGCAAAAACCCTCTTCGGATTGGAAGGGGTGTTGGCCGACGAACTGCGTTTGTTGGGCGCCAAAGATGTAAAAACAGTCTCCCGCGCGGTCACCTTTGTGGGCGATCTGGGCTTTATGTACAAGGCCAACTTGATGCTGACCACGGCCCTCAGGGTGTTGCGCCCCATTCACGAATTTGGGGTATTGACCAAGGAAGACCTCTACCGGGGCAGTTTGGAAGTGGCTTGGCCGGACTGGTTCTCGCCCGATTCTACCTTTGTGGTGCGGTGTTCTGGAGCGCATCCGGCGTTTACACACTCGGGCTTTGCGGCCCTGGTGGTGAAGGACGCCGTTGCAGATTCTTTTCGCAAAAAATTCGGCCGTCGGCCGGACGTGGGCAAGGAAAATCCGGACATTGTGATTGACGTTCGGCTGACCCCGCATCGCGCGTACTTGTCTTTGGACAGTTCCGGTCATTCGCTGCACCGCCGCGGTTACCGCCAGGAAGTGGGTGCTGCGCCCATGTCTGAGGTATTGGCGGCCGGCATCCTTCGCTTGGTGGGGTACCGCGGCGATCGACCCTTGTTGGACCCCATGTGCGGCTCTGGAACGTTTCCCATTGAGGCCGCTTTGCAGGCAGACCGAATGGCACCGGGTTTGTTCCGGGACAAATTTGCATTTCAGTCCTGGTCCGATTATTCCGAAGACTTGCACGCCAAGATTGAGGAAAGTGTTCTGAAAAAAGGTCGCGAGGGCTTGGCCCCCATTTTTGGTTGGGACCGCGAGGCGTATATGCTGGTGAAAGCCCGGAAGAATGCAGAGGCCGCCGTGGTGGACGAACGCATCCAGTGGAAACGCCAAACGTTTATTGGATCCGAAAAGCCAACGGAACGTGGACTTTTGGTGGTGAATCCGCCTTACAACATTAAAATTCAAGCGGATACAGAGGCTTTGTACCGCGGCATGGCGGAGACTTTGCACCGGGGGTATTCCGGCTGGGAGGCGTGGATTTTGTCTGCGGACCGCGAGGCCTTGCGCCGAGCGGGCTGGGACATCTTCAAGCGAATTCCGTTGAAAAACGGTGATTTGGACTGCGATTTGGTGGGCATTCGCATTCCCGAATAACCCACCCGGAGCGGCAGGGTAATGCGTACTTTTGTTTCATGAACCATCTTGCTGTCTTGACCTCTGGGGGCGATTCGCCCGGAATGAACGCCTGCATTCGCGCCGTGGTGCGCACCGCTGGATTGAACAACATCCGGGTTTCTGGAGTGTACCGCGGCTACCAGGGGTTGATAGAGGACGACATCATCGAGGTCAATCGGGACCACGTTCGGAACACCATTCACCGCGGAGGTACGTGGCTGAAGACCGCGCGAAGCGACGAATTTCGCACGCCGGAAGGGCGTCAAAAGGCCATTGCAAACCTACGCGCCCGGGGCATAGACGCGTTGGTGGTCATCGGCGGAGACGGTTCGTTTCGCGGCGCCACGGCACTGTCTGCCGAAATGGAAGATTTGCCGGTCATCGGTTGCCCAGGCACCATTGACAACGATCTTTTTGGAACCGACTTGACCATTGGGTACGACACCGCAGTCAATACCGCGGTTGAAGCAGTGGACCGAATCCGCGACACGGCCGCTTCGCACAACCGTCTGTTCTTTGTGGAAGTGATGGGGCGGGACGCCGGATTCATTGCGCTTCGTACCGGAATAGCGGCCGGAGCAGAAGCTGTTCTGATCCCAGAAACCACTACCTACATAGACGAATTGGTGCAAAAACTAGAGACGGACTGGAAAGAACGCAGGCGCAGCGGCATCATTGTGGTGGCCGAAGGCGACGACGGCGGCGGTGCGATTGAAGTGGCGCGAAAAGTTCAAGAGCGTTTCCCCCAATGGGAAACAAAAGTGACGGTGTTGGGCCACATTCAGCGCGGCGGAAGACCCAGCGCTCAGGACCGCATCCTGGCCAGCCGCATGGGCCACGGGGCCGTTTTGGGCTTGCTCCAGGGCCAAAGCCGCGTCATGGTAGGCGTTCAGTCCGGTCAAGTGGTCTACGTTCCCTTTGAGCAAGCCACCAAGCACCACCAAGCCATAAATCCGTATTTATTGGAGCTGGTGGAGGCCCTGGGATGATGCCCAGGAATCCCCATCTTTCCTGCTTTCGCACCACCTGATTTATTCACCAGTATCACCCGGATGCCCAACTCCCCAACCTCCTCCCGTGAACCGCAATCAGCGCTGTGGGTAGACGTTTGGTTGCCGGTTCCGGTGCATCGATCCTTCACGTATTCGTGGCCGTTTGCGTCCGAACCCCAAGTGGGGCAGCGTCTTTTGGTGGAATTGGGCGCCAAGAAACGGTACGCGGCAGTTGTGGTTCAGGTGCAAACCACCCCGCCGGATTACGAAACCAAGCCCGTTTTGGAATTGCTGGAGGACGCCCCCAGCGTACACCCGTCGCAACTGGCGCTTTGGTTTTGGATGGCGGACTACTACCTGTGTTCGGTTGGAGAGGTCATGACCGCGGCCCTGCCAGCGGCCCTGCGTCCCAGCAGCGAGACGGAAATACACTACACCGGTGCGGACTGGGAGGAGGCGAGCACCACTCCCGCAGAGCGTCCGTTTTTGCTGCAACTGCAGCGCGATGGGCGCATTTCCGGCAAAGGCATTCCTGCGCGGACCGTGGAACGTTGGGTAGCTCAGGGTTGGGCGGTGGTGGAAGAAAAAGTGGAACCAACTCCGCCCCCGCGCATGCGGTCGGAGATTCAGTACGTACACCGCCTGAACGACGACCGTCAAACTGCTGAAGTTTTTAGTCAATTGAAACGGGCTAAAGCGCAGTCAGAGACTTTATTGCATTACTTTAAATTGGGATTAGAGCCCGGGGCACCCGCGTCTCCAGTGGCTCCCTGGGTGCCCACCGGAGCGCTGCGCGGCTTGCCGTGGAAAGCCCTGGTAGACAAGGGCATTCTGCGCCAACGCTCCGTTGAAGTGGCACTCCACGATTTGGAATTGGTACCGCCCCCCGCTCCGGAGCTCAACGAGGAACAGCGCGCTGCGGCCGATATTTGGCGAAAAGCCGGGAACCAGCCTCTGCTGCTGCACGGCGTCACGGGGTCGGGCAAAACAGAGGTTTACCTCCAGCGCATTCAGGAAACGCTGGCAGCGGGCCACCACGCCGTGGTTCTGTTGCCGGAGGTTTCTTTGACGGAAGGGGTTTTGGCGCGCTACCGGAAGGCCTTGGGCGAAGGGGTGCACGCCTACCACGGACGCGTTTCCGAGCGCCAACGCTTGGCCGTCTACCGTTCGCTCTTGGACGCCCATTCTGCTCCCACGGTGGTATTGGCCGCGCGTTCCGGTATTTTTTTACCGTGGAACCGCGTAGGATTGGTGGTGGTGGACGAAGAACACGACGCCTCCTACAAGCAGAGCGAACCGGCGCCCCGCTACCACGCCCGGGACGTGGCTTTGTGGCTGGCAGCTAAACACCAAATTCCCTTGGTGCTGGGAAGCGCCACACCGTCCTTGGAAACGTGGCATCGGGCCGAACAGGGCAAAATTGCCAAAGCCGTACTGAAGCGGAGGTACGGTGCAGCCCCCTTGCCGAATATCATTCTGGTGGACTGGGCCAAAGCCCAGCGCCGGGGCGATACTGTTGGACCCCTGACCCGTGAGGTGGCGGAAGGTATTTCCGAACGACTGGCAGACCGCAAGCAAGTGCTGGTGCTGCAAAACCGTCGGGGATTTGCGCCGGTTTCGATGTGCTCTACCTGCGGCCACACCGAGGAATGCACTCGGTGCGACGTCTCTTTAACGTACCACAAAGCGGCCAATGTTTTGAAGTGCCACTACTGCGGCCAAACCCAAGCCTTAGCGCCGCGCTGCAGCGCCTGCGGCAGCCCGGAAGTGGTGCTCAAAGGATTGGGTACGGAAAAATTGGAAGAAGAACTCAAGGCGTTGTTTCCGCAAGCTGTTTTGGGACGTTTGGACGCAGATACCGCGCGGTCCAAGACCGCGTTGCACCGTTTGTTGGAAGACGCCCACAACGGCGTTTTGGACCTGCTGGTGGGCACCCAAATGGTGGCCAAAGGCTGGGACCTTCCCGGAGTGGACTTGGTAGTGGTGCCGCAGGCAGACGGCCTGTTGTCCCATCCTGATTTTCGCGCCCACGAGCGTGCTTACCAACTGCTGAGCCAAGTGGCGGGCCGCGCCGGAAGAAGGGCAGATAGGGGCACGGTGTACATCCAAACCTACCGACCGGACCACCGAATACTGCAATTGGTGTCCGACCACCGCTACGAAGAAATGGCCGCCGAGCAATTGGTGGAACGGAGGCAGCATTTTCACCCGCCCTTTGTGCGCTTGGTCCACGTGCTGCTCAGCCACAAACATCCGGAAATCGTTCGCGATGCCGCGCGTTGGCTGACTCAGACCCTAACCGAACAGTTGGGTGGCGGTATTTTGGGGCCAGACATTCCGCCGGTGGGCCGCATCAATCTGCAGTACCGGCAGCAACTCTACGTGAAAATCGATGCAGACGGCGCCCTGCAGGCGTCCAAACAAAGCATCCGCAAGTGTTTGCAGTTGCTTTCGGTGCATCCTGAATTCCGATCGGTCCGCGCGGTTTTGGACGTCGACCCCGTTTAATCTATAGTTGAATCAACAGGCGCAAGTGCTTGCCAGAGAGCTTCTTTGGGCAAGGGTGCCACCACCACCAAGGGAGTGCCGCCCACCGGATGCGCTAGGGCAACCCGCCGCGCGTGGAGGTGAATGCTTCCGTCCGCATTGGAGCGCTTGGCTCCGTACTTCAAATCTCCTTTGACGGGGTGGCCTAGGGCCGCGAGTTGTACCCGAATTTGGTGGTGCCGGCCCGTTTCCAGGTCTACTTCCACCAAGGTGTACCGGTCGCCTTTGGTGACGATTCGGTAGTGCAAAACCGCTTGCTGGGCGTCCGCCCGTTGGCTTACAAAAGACTTGTTGTTTTTGCCGTCCCGGGCCAAACGGTGCTCCAACCGTCCCTCCGGCGCGCTGGGGCAACCCTCCACCACTGCCCAGTAGGTTTTGGTTACGGTGCGGTCGTGGAATGCTTGGTTGAGCCGTGCCAAGGCTTTGGACGTTTTGGCCAAGAGCACCAAGCCGGAAGTGGGGCGGTCCAACCGATGGGGTACACCAATGAAAGCCTTGGGTTTGCCGGCTCGTTTGGCCACCCAGCGCTCCGCCCACTGTTCCAGAGCAAAAGCCTCAGACGGGTCCGGTTGCACCAGCCAACCGGCCGGCTTGTTCAGGGCCAACAAATGATTGTCTTCCCAAAGAACTTCGGGCGCGGTGGAATTGGGCATGGACTCAGTAACTCTCTTGATCCGTCGGGAACTTCAACTCCTTCACGTCGGAAACGTAGTGGGAAACCGCATCGTGGATGACGGTGTCCAAATTAGCGTAGCGGCGCAAAAAGCGCGGATTGAAGTTGTGGTTCATGCCCAACATGTCGTGCAACACCAAAACTTGGCCGTCAACGCCCTGTCCAGCACCGATTCCGATGACGGGAATGGCCAGCGCATCGGACACTTTTTTGGCCAACGAAGCGGGGATTTTCTCCAAAACCAGCGCAAAACAGCCGGCCTTTTCCAAGGCCAAGGCGTCTTCAATCAGTTTTTCTGCTTCCGCCTCTTCCTTGGCCCGCACGGTGTAGGTGCCAAATTTGTAGATACTCTGCGGCGTCAGGCCCAGGTGGCCCATCACGGGAATTCCCGCCCGCAAAATGCGCTCGATGGAGTCGATAATTTCCTGACCGCCTTCCAGTTTAACGGCGTGCCCGCCGGATTCCTTCATGATGCGAACCGCGCTGGAGAGGGCCTCTTTGGAATTTCCTTGGTAGGTACCAAAAGGCATGTCCACCACCACCAAAGCCCGGTCCACGCCGCGCACCACGCTGGAGGCGTGGTAAATCATGTGGTCCAGGGTAATGGGCAGGGTGGTTTCGTGGCCAGCCATGACGTTGCTGGCGGAATCGCCCACCAGCACCACATCCACACCCGCGCGGTCCACCAAAAGGGCCATGGTGTAGTCGTAGGCGGTCAGCATGCTGATCTTTTCTCCCTGGCGCTTCATTTCTTGCAGCGCGTGCGTGGTCACTTTCTTGAATTCGGCGTGTACGGACATGGGGCAAAGGTAACGTACTTTTGCGCGTATGCGCAGAAACCTATTGGCCGGAGTGGCCGCCGTACTCGCCTTCGCCGCGTGCGACAATACCCTGGACGTAACCGCACCGTGGGAGGAAACGCCGGTGTTGTTTGCTTTGTTGAACCCCACAGAGGACACCAACTACGTGCGCATTGGGCGCGCTTACCTGGGCAGCGAGGGACCGGATGGAGGCACGCAACACCCGGACAGCTTGTACTACACCAACCTCACGGTAGTGGTGGAAGCCCTGGGTCCCAACGGGCAATTGAGAGCCACCTATACTTTGCCGGAGGCGTCGGAAGTCGTCTTGAACACCAACGGCCCTTTTGTACCCACCGGCTATAAAGCGTACCGATTGGTTGGCAATCTGAACGAGGACTTCACCTACCGCGTCAAGGCCTTCAAAGAAAACCAGACCGAACCGCTGTTGGTGGCCACCACGCCTTTGGTGAAACCCTCCACGTGGGTGCTGCGGGAGCCGTCTCCCGTGGGAGGGGCCTTGGTGCGCATTCCCATTGGATCCAAGAACGGCGCCAAGTTTCGCTGGGACCAGGCCGTGAACGCAAGGATGTACCAGGGCTTTCTGCGGTTTCGTTGGACGGAAACCGTGGAAGGGGGCGATTTGGCCGACTCCATCCGCTATTCGGTGGACTACCCGCTTCCTACCTTGTTGGGAAATAATTTGTTGGGCAACGGCGAAATCAACACGGCCGTGGGGTACGAGGATTTTTACAACTTTTTGGCAAACACCCCTGCTTTGCCCGTGAAACCCGGAGTGCTTCGTTGGTTTCGGGGCATTGATCTGCACTTGGTAGCAGGATCGGACGATTTGGCCACCTACATCAGCGTCAGCCAACCCAGCAACTCCATCGTTCAAGACAAGCCGTTTTTCACCAACGTGCAGGGGGGAGCCGGCGTTTTTGCGAGCCGCGCTACCTACGTGCGTCCGTACCTCAACATCTCCAACAACAGTTTGGATTCCTTGGTATACAGCCGCAAAACGTGCAAGCTGCGCTTTGCCAAAACCACGGTTTTTGACACCCTGACCTGCAATTGAGTCCGGTAGGGCGGTCAAAACTGACAAATTGTCGCAAATGAATGACAGAAGGCCGGGTTTTCCCGGCCTTCTGCATTTGGTACGGGGTTTGACCTACCGGAACCACTAAATACCTTATTTCAATCATGGGAAAAATCATCGGAATTGACCTGGGAACCACCAACTCCTGCGTCGCCGTCATGGAAGGCAACGAAGCCGTTGTCATCCCCAATGCAGAAGGAAAACGGACCACACCGTCCGTCATTGGTTTCGTAGAAGGCGGAGAGCGCAAAGTGGGCGATCCTGCCAAGCGTCAAGCCATCACCAACCCCAAAAAGACCATTTTCTCCATCAAACGTTTCATGGGCGAGTCCTACGACAACGTGGCGAAGGAAACCGCGCGCGTGCCCTATTCCGTGGTGAAAGGGGACAACAACACCCCGCGTGTGGACATCGACGGTCGCCTGTACACGCCGCAAGAAATTTCGGCGATGGTGCTGCAAAAAATGAAGAAAACCGCTGAGGACTACCTGGGTACGGAAGTCACCGAGGCCGTCATCACGGTTCCCGCGTACTTCAACGACGCCCAGCGTCAGGCCACTAAGGAGGCCGGAGAAATTGCCGGCTTGACGGTTCGACGCATCATCAACGAACCCACTGCGGCCGCATTGGCCTACGGTATTGACAAGCAAGGCAAGGACCAAAAGATTGTGGTGTTTGACTGCGGCGGCGGTACGCACGACGTGTCTGTTTTGGAACTGGGCGACGGTGTGTTTGAAGTAAAATCCACCGACGGCGACACCCACTTGGGCGGCGACGACTTTGACGAGCGCATCATCGAATGGCTGGTGGCCGGTTTCAAAGCTGAGGAGGGCGTGGATTTGCGGCAAGACGCCATGGCGTTGCAGCGCTTGAAAGAAGCTGCTGAAAAGGCCAAAATCGAATTGTCCACTGCCGGTTCCACGGAAATTAACCTTCCGTACATCACGGCTACGGCGAGCGGTCCCAAGCACATTGTGAAAACGATGAGCCGCGCGGATTTTGAGCGCCTGGTAGCGGACTTGGTGGAGCGCACCATTGCTCCCTGCCGCACGGCCCTGAAAAACGCCAACATGAGCACGTCGGAGATCGATGAGGTCATTTTGGTGGGCGGTTCTACCCGCATCCCGGCCATTCAAGAGGCCGTCAAGAAGTTTTTTGGCAAGGAGCCCAACCGAGGCGTGAACCCGGACGAGGTTGTGGCCATTGGCGCTGCCATCCAAGGGGGCGTTTTGGCGGGCGACGTGAAGGACGTTCTACTGCTGGACGTAACCCCGCTGAGTCTGGGAATTGAGACCATGGGCGGCGTAATGACGCGCTTGATTGAGTCCAACACCACCATTCCTACGAAAAAGTCGGAGACCTTCTCTACGGCTTCGGACAGTCAGCCGTCGGTTGAAATCCACGTGCTGCAAGGCGAGCGCCCCATGGCCAAGGACAACAAGACCATCGGACGTTTCCACTTGGACGGCCTACCGCCGGCACCCCGTGGTGTTCCACAGGTTGAGGTGACGTTTGACATCGACGCCAACGGTTTGTTGCACGTGTCGGCCAAAGACAAGGCCACCGGTAAGGAGCAGAGTATTCGGATTGAGGCTTCCTCTGGTCTCAGCAAGGAAGACATCGATAAAATGAAGCAGGAAGCGGAAGTCAATGCGGAGTCCGACCGACTGGCGAAGGACCGCGTAGAGAAGTTCAATGCTGCGGATTCCATGATTTTCCAAACGGAGAAGCAGTTGAAGGAATTCGGCGAAAAGCTGTCCGACGACAAAAAAGCTTCCATCGAAACGGCACTGGAGAACTTGCGCAAGGCGCACGCCAGCCAGGAGATCAGCGCCATTGATGCGGCCATGGAACAGATCAACGAGGCGTGGAAAAACGCATCTGAGGAGCTGTATAAAGCACAGGCAGAAGCCGGCGCAGGCGGTGAGCCGGGAGCAGGCGGTGATGCTGCAGGTGGATCCGGCAACGGAGCTGCAGACGTTACGGACGTGGAATTTGAAGAAGTGAAGTAAGGGACTTAGGTTCCGATCTGCCAAACGGAGGCGGCCATCCCTGCGGGAAGGCCGCCCGCCGAGGGCGGTACACAAAAAAACCGGCGCAAGCGCCGGTTTTTTTTATTGGAAATCAGTAGTACTCCGTTGATCCGTCCAATCAACCTTTGAACAGACCGAACTTCAGAATGCAGTAAATGGCCCGGAACCCGTCGCGCCAGCCAATTTTCTTACCCTCCTCAAAGGTGCGTCCGTAGTAGGAAATGCCCACTTCGTAAATCCGGACCCCGGGGATGCGAGCAATTTTGGCGGTTACCTCCGGTTCAAAACCAAAGCGCTTTTCCTTCAGCGAAAGCGACTGCACCAAATCCCGACGGAACAGCTTGTAGCAGGTTTCCATGTCCGTCAGGTTGAGGTTGGTGGTGGCGTTGGACAAGAAGGTCAGCATTTTGTTGCCGATGGAATGCCAAAAGAACAAAATTCGGTGGGCATTTCCGCCCGTGAAACGCGAACCGTACACCACGTCGGCATGACCGGCCAATACCGGTGCCAAAAGCAGGTGGTATTCCTCCGGATCGTACTCCAAATCCGCATCTTGGATGATGAGGTACTCTCCCGTTGCCGCCGCAATTCCCGTGTGCAGGGCCGCGCCCTTGCCTTGGTTGACGGGGTGCTTGAGGTAGTGGATGGGCAAGTCTGGATGGGCGTCTCGGTAGGCCAAGACGGCATCTTCGGTGTTGTCCTTGGAACAGTCGTTCACCACAATGAGCTCCTTTTGGATGCCGTTGGGCAGGTTGACGGCGCGAACCTTGTCCAGGATGCGGTGAATGGTGGGGCCTTCGTTGTAGGCCGGCATAACAATGCTGAGCGTGCGAATCATGCCGGCGAAATTACGCCTTTTTTTGGGTACCTTTCCTCTATGGAAACACCCGCTTCTGTGGAGCAAAATTGGCAGCGTTTCAACTTTTCCCCCACGCATTGTTCGGAGGTGTTTGGGGAGGAGGCCCGACGAACGTCGCAAACGCCAGAATCCACGGAGGCGCAGGATGTTTTCTGGCTCAACGTACACGGATTGGACGATTCTTCGGCCATTCGGGAAACGTGCGAATCCCTGGGTTTGCCGCTGCACGCGGCGGATGATTTATTGGACACCAGCCAGCGTCCAACCGTGGAGGAGTACCCGGAAGGGCTCTATTTTGCCTTGAAAAGCATTGAACGCCATCGCGGAAGCCGCGTGGAGTTGGAGCAAATTGGTTTTGTTTTGTTGGAGCGCGGGGTTTGGTCTGTGCAAGAAAAGCCAGCGGATTTGTTTGGCGGTGTGCGGGACCGACTGCGCGCGGGCAAGGGCGTTGTTCGGTTGCGTTCAGCAGATTACCTGCTGTACACACTGCTGGACGCCGTTTTGGTTCCGTACCGTACGGTCCTGGGCCGTTGGGAAGAGACCGTGGACCGATTGGAGGACGATGTACTGGAACGTCCCAACCGGCGCATTTTGGTGGTGGCGCAAGCCTTGAAGCGCGATTTGGCGCAACTTCGCCGCGCCTTGATTCCGCTACGGGATGCCGTGAATGCCTTGGAAAAAGGTCAGTTTTCGGTGCTGAAGGAAGAAAATCGGCCGTATTTCCGCGATTTAAAGGAGAAAACCCTGGACCTTTTGGAACGCATGGAGGCGCTTCGGACGTTGCTGGATTCGGTAGAATCGTTGTACCTGAGCGCTTTGAGCCAAAAAACCAACGAGGTCATGCGGGTCCTCACGGTATTCAGCACCATTTTTATGCCGTTGACGTTCATTGTGGGCGTTTACGGCATGAACTTCGACTGGATGCCCGAACTGCGCGCCACCTGGGGTTATCCGGCCGTACTGTTGGCCATGGCCACCATCGCCGTGTCCATGCTGGTGTGGATCAAGCGCAAGGGTTGGTGGTGAACAGCGAGGCAGATTTCGGTGGTTTGGACTCTGGAGCCAAAGACCGTTGCTGCTTCAGAATCTTGGTTATTTTTGCGAACCCAATTTACGGATGCGGAAACCAATTAGGGCGATGATCCAACTCATCAGAGGACTGACCCAATTGAATACGGCATACACAAAATAGTCTCCGGTGGCCACCCCCAGTGTAGCACTCTGGTAGGCGCCGCAGGTGTTCCACGGAACCAATGCAGACGTTACCGTGCCGGAATCTTCCAAGCATCGGGATAGGTTTTCGGGGGCTAGGCCGCGCTCACGGTAGGCGTCTTTGAACATGCGGCCGGGCACCACGATGGCGAGGTACTGATCGCCGGCGGTGACATTGATCAATCCGCATGTGGCCAACGTGGCACCAATAAGGCCCGCAGTGCTGTGCGCTAAGGAAACCAACGATTGCGTAATCCGCGTTAGAAAACCTGCGGCTTCCATGACCCCGCCAAAAGCCATGGCGCTGATGATCAGCCAAACGGTGCTGAGCATACCGGCCATTCCTTTGGATTGCAGCAGGTCCGCCACAATGGGGTCGGTTGAAGGTACTTGAACCGTGTCGTACAGGGCCCGAACGATGCCCGCGTACGCCGCGTGTGCGGTGGGAATTCCTTCACCGGCCAGGGAAGCAACAAATTCCGGTTGCGCCCACAGCGCGGCAACGGCCCCGGCAGCGGCCCCAAAGGCCACGGCCACCAAGGCGTCAACCCGAAAGAGCATGAGTCCCAAACTGGCCACGGGAACCAGCAACAACCAAGGGGTGAGGTTCATGGTTTCGCGCAGGGTGTTGAGCCAACTTAAAGAGATGTTGGCTTCTTCCACGGGAAACCACAGGGTGTACCCAATAAAAAAGAGCAGCGTCACCAAGTAACTGGGAACGGTGGTGATGGTCATGTACCGGATGTGGGTAAACAAGTCCGTGCCCGCCATGGCCGGTGCCAAGTTGGTGGTGTCTGAGAAGGGGGAGAGCTTGTCGCCAAAGTAGGCGCCGGAAATCACGGCACCGGCCACCACGGGTGCCGGAAAACCCAAGGCCTGGCCCACCCCCATCAAGGCAATACCCACCGTGGCGCTGGTAGACCAGGAGCTGCCGGTGGCCATGCTGACCACCGAACAAAAGAGGACCGTGGCTACCAAAAAGTAGGAGGGGTCCAGGAGGTCCACTCCGTACGCAATCAGGGTGGGAATGACTCCGCTGACCAGCCACGTGCCGCTCAGGGCGCCAATCAAGAGCAGGATGATCATGGCCTTGCCCGCTTCGCGTAAATTGTTGGCGACTCCGTCGAACAAGTCCGAGAACCGTCGGCCAAAAAACGCGGCTACGCCGGCGGCAAAAAAGGCACTGGCCAGCAAAATCAACTGGTTGGAACCGGCTACGGCGTCGTCCCCAAAAACCCAACCCACGTTGTAGGCAAGGGCACCCAACAAGAAAAACAAAGGCAAAAGGGCCGCCCACAAAGGGATGGCTGAGGGTTGAACAAACTTCATGCTTTAAAGATGCGGATTATTTGGGTTCCGCGCACCACGGACGGAGGGCTTCCAGCGCTTCGGGGACGGGAAGGCCCACCACATTGGTGTAGCTACCGTTTAGGGATTTGATGCCCACGTAGCCAATGAATTCTTGTGCGCCCCAGGCACCGGCTTTGTCAAACGGACGATACGTGTCTACGTAGTGCTCCAAAACGCCCAGCGGGAGCGGGTGAAATTCGATTTCCGTAATACAGTGGGTGCGGGACCAGTGGGTGCCGTCTGTGGCGCAAACGGCGGAAATGACGCGGTGCGTGCTGCCAGACAACCGCTGAAGCATGCGCAGGGCATCGGCGCGGTCTACGGGCTTTCCAAAGCGCTCACCGTTTTGCCACACTTCGGTATCCGCACACAGCAGAACTTCGCCCGCGCGCAAAGTTGAAAGGAGATCTTTTGCTTTTTGTTCAGCCACAAATTGTACGGTTTCCAAGTCCGTTAGGTTGGAAGGTGCCGTTTCGTCCGCGTCGGAGGTGCGCACGGTAAATTTTAAACCGACGGCCGCCAGCAGTTCTTTTCTGCGCGGGGATCCGGATCCCAGCACCAGAGAAAACTCCGGTTTTAGCGCAAAAGGGCTCATCCTACGACCGGTTCTACGTTTTGTAGAAGACCGGTGGTCCAAAGCAGCCAAAGCAAGGCAAATAGCTGCGCGGCAAATGCGCCCCATTTGGTCGTGCGAACGGACGCTAGTGGGGTCGCCAGAAGCAATGCCGCAGACGCCGCAAGAAAACCAGGTACGGATGCCGACCACAAGCCAATTTGGGCGAACAAGATCGCGTAAACGGTTGCGGTGGCGCTCCAGAGTCCCCAGGCCAAGGGTTTCTCCAAACGTTGAACCGCGGGAGCCTTAAACGGCTCAGCATGGGCGTGCCCGGCCCATGCCGCCAGTGCGGTGAACAACGAGAACATGCCCACCACGGGGACGGATTGCAGTTGAAATTCGTAGTTGTCGGAGGCGAGGGTGGGGACCACGTCCAGCGTCCAGACCAGCCAGGGGAAACCGGCGCCCAGCAGGAGGGCCAAGATTCGACGAATCAGGAGCCAAGGCGCCAAGCGAAAACCCCATACTGCAGCTACAGACAGCAGGAGCAGACCGCTCAAAAACGTGAGGTCCGTGTTCCAGATCAGCGGAAGTGCCCCCACTGCGGCGCAACCCCACGCCGCCCAAGCGGCGTACTCGGTTTCGTCGTAAGCGGCGTCGTTTTGCTCCTGGGCGCTAGACTCTGCCGTGCCGCGGCTGGTTTCGCTGATGCCCACCAACCCCAGCAAGAAGAGGTGGACGGCACCGATTTCCCATCCGGTTAGGGCCGTTTGGTATCCGTCCCAGCCAAAATAACCGGCGTGCAGGGCCCAAAATCCGCCAACCAACAATGCAAAGTGAAGGGCAACGTTTTGCGCGAGTGGCCTTGCCCAAAGGGGTGTGCTACCAACTGTTTTCATAGCGAGTCAATCCGAATTATTGAGGCAAAGGACCGACGCCCCATTTCCCTTGCACCCGAAGTGTTTGTTCAATCAGGTCGCGTACGCAGCCTTTGCCGCCGGTGTAGGGGGATACGTAGAGCGCAGCCTCCTTTACCTCCGGAGCGGCGTCTTGGGGGGCGCACGGCAAACCCACGAGCGCCATGGGCGCGAGGTCCGGCAAGTCATCGCCCATGTAAGCGACGTGTTCGGCCGACAGGTCCAAGGCCAAGAGAATTTCTTCCAACGGTTCTACTTTATCGCGCTTGCCCAAATAGATGAACCGACATCCGAGGTTGTGGAACCGCTCGCGTACGGCTTCGGAAAGTCCGCCGGAAATGATGGCCACTTCCAATCCTTGTTCCAGTGCGCGGGCCACCGCGTAGCCGTCTTTGGTGTTGAAAACGCGGTAGGGTTGCATGCCGGGGAGGGCGTGAACGGATCCATCCGTCATGACCCCGTCAACGTCGAAGACAAAGAGCCGAATCTGGGCGAGTTTTTGTTTGTAGTTCATGCGAAAACGGGCAGGGTGTTGGCCGGGAGGTTCCGAATTTTACAAGGAATTTGGGGCTTGCTTCAAGGCATCTTCCGTAACCGACGGATCTGCGCTGGTGGAAGGGTAGGCGGCTTGGATGCTGGCGGTGAGCGCCTGGTAGGCCTGGGCCAGTTCCGGGCGTTCGTTCAAGATTCGCAAATGGGCAGACAGCGTTAGTTCGTCCCTTCGACGGGCGGGACCGGTTTGCCAGTCCCCGGTGGGGTGGTTGATCTGCATTTTTACGGTCTGTTCCCATAAATCGTGCAGCCATCGCGGGTCCACGTTGAATTCGTTGCACAGGCGGCGGGATTCCACCAACAAGTGGGTCACAAAGTTATTGGAAAGGGTCGCCGCGGTGTGCAGGGCCAACCGAGCGTCGGAAAGCAACTCGTGGCAGTGGTTGGACAGGGCGTGGGCCAATTTTTCCACCTCTGCACGGTCCGCTTCGTCCGACACCTCCCAGTAAACGTGCGTTTTGCTGTGGTTCAAACGTCCGCCGCGCTGCAGGCTGGCCATGGGCCAAACCACCGCGGACCTGCCGGGAAGCACCTTGCGGTCTGTGGCTCCGGAAAGGTGCAGAAGCAGGGCGTTGGGGAATGCACGGCGAGCTTCTTGGGCCACTTCGGGCAGCGCGTCGTCGCTGACGGCCAAAAGCACCACTCCCGCAAAAGGATTGCTGGTCGGCCACAAAGGCAGGTTTTGGGCGTGCAGGGCTTTTGCCAGTGCTTGTCCGCTCTTTGCATCGCGGGACAAAACGCCGTGGCACGCGTTTTCGCGCTCGGACCAAGCCTGCGCCACCACCCAGGCGGCATTTCCGCTGCCCACTACAGCATACTTCATGCCGAAGCTTTTTTAGCTTTTTCGCGGTCGCGTTGCACGCGTTGAACCACCGCAAGCGCAGAACCCAAGCCCATCAAGACACTGCCCAACCACAAGAGGTTAATCCACGGAAAGGCAATGGCTTGAATGAGGATAAACGGTTGGTCCTCCTCGCTGCGGCGCCACAGCTGGATTTTGAATCGACCTTCCTCCGTTTCCACCGACGCAAACCGGGCTTTCACCCCGCTCCGTTCGGCAACGGCATCCGTTTGCGTCAATTGGTCTCCTGCCAAGGAATAGATGGGGAGCAGGGCTTCTTCGCTGCCGTCCATGGCCACCAACCGCAGTTGCAGGGCCATGTTCAAACGCTTGATGTTGCTGCCGTCCGTCGTAAAGACTGCATCGCGCACTTCCAACGTGTCGCAGTGCAGAATGAAGTTGTCGTACACAATGGCTTCTTCACCCGCTTTGAGGGTAACCTCCAACGGACGCTTCCATTGCGTGCTGTCCGGCACATCGCGCAAATCGGCAAAGGTCACGTGGGTGTAGATATCTCGGTTCCAGAAATGACGGGTATCGGGCTCCGGAACGTTGCCCATGCGCTCGTTCATTTGGATGAACGGAGACAAAGTAAAGGCCGTGTCGCCGCGTTTTTCCATGAAGGTCAGGTCGTAGTAGTGATTTTGGCCTTCGCTGCGTTCGCCCGTCCAAGTGACCCAGTAAGGAACCATACTCACCGTATCCTTGAGTTCCAATACGGAGTTTTCGTTGGCTGGAAAATCCTTGTGGATGAAGGACTTGTTGACGCTCAAAAACTCTTTTTTACCTTGAGAGACTAAGGAACCCAAAAGCACCAAGGCAAACCCCACGTGGGCCGTGGTCATCCCCAAATGACGCGAGTTGCCGCGCCAGAGTCGCAGCCAAAGGTCCACGTTGGCCAAGGCCGAAAAGAGCGAAACCACCAGGAGCACCACGTGCACCGGATGCTGGATGGTCATGCCCCACGCGATCAGACCGCCCAAAACCACCGACCCGGCTGCCGCAGGCAAAATGCGTTTCCAAAACAACGGACTGTTGGAGCGCCAAACCAAAAAGGGCCCTACGGCCATCAATACCGATACCACAATGGCAAAGGGCATTTGCAGCCGGTTGTAGTGTTCGTTGGCGTTGGTGGGAGGAGCCAAGGCATCGCCCAGCAAAGGAATCCAGCCGTCGGGTCCAATCAACTTATTGAATACCGGCAGGGAGGTGGAGAAGGCAATTTGGAGGGCGGACAGGAGCAGGGTTATGGAGCCAATGAACATCCAAAACTCGCGCGAACCCAACAGTTCGTCGGTGGCGTTTTTTGGAAACGACTTCCAGCGAATCGCCAGCAAAGCAGCCGTTCCTAACACGAAAAACAACAGGTACACCAGCAACTGACCGCTGAGTCCCAAATCCACAAACGAGTGGACGGAGGAATCGCCCAAGACCCCGGAGCGCGTCAGGAAGGTCGAATAAAGAACCAGCCAAAAGGTGAACAACGCCATAAATAGGGTAATGCCCGTGGCGGAATGCTTGTGCTTTTCCACCATCATCAAGTGACCCGCTGCTACAAGAGTCAACCAAGGTACCAGCGAGGCGTTTTCCACGGGATCCCAAGCCCAGAAACCGCCAAAACTCAGTGCTTCGTAGGCCCAAGCCCCTCCCATCAAAATCCCCACGCCCAAAACGGCTACTCCTGCAAAAGTCCAGGAGAGGGCTGGCTTTACCCAGTCGGAATAACGTTTGGTCAACAAACCAGCAACCGCATAGGCGAAGGGAACCACTGTCAAGGCAAAACCCAAAAACAGGGTGGGGGGGTGGATGGTCATCCACCAATTTTGCAGCAGGGGATTGAGGCCATTGCCTTCCTGAAACGCCGGAAAGGAAGTCAGGTAATCCGCCATTTGCGTCCACGGCAAGCCCAGATTTTCCGGCAAGTCACGAATCAAAACAAACGGACTGGAGCCCAATTTGATGCCGAATACATAAACCCCCAACAGCATGGAAGACAAAAACGCCTGAACTGCAGCAACGGTGAGCATCACTCCGGCTTCCCATTCGCGGGATTTGTGGATCAATATCCAGCCCAATACCGCCTGCCAGAAAGTCCACAGCAAGAAACTGCCTTCTTGACCTTCCCAAAAACAGGAGAATATGTAGCGAAGGGGGAGGTCCGTGGAGCTGTGCCGCCAAACGTAGTCAAATTCAAACCAGTGGTTCCAAATGGCCACAAATAGAACGGCCACGATGCCCACCACGGCCAAAGCGTGTAGGCGAAAGCTCCAACGGGCCGTAGCCAACCAGTGGGACTGCGGCCGGCGCAGGTGCAGGGCGTACGCCACAGACGAAAAAGTGGCCCACACAAAGGAAAGGGCCACCATCAGTCGGCCCAAGTCACCGACCCAAGTGTGTTCGCCTACGTAGCTCATGTTTGTTGCAATTTTTCTTTCTCCTTGTATTTAGACGGGCACTTCATCAGGATGTTCGTGGTCACAAACGCCGTGTCCGTAGCAAATCCGGTCAGGGTAATTTCCTCCGATCGTTCAAAATCCGTGGGTTTGGGCTTGTTGTAGTACACCGTCCTGGAATTTCCATCCTTGTCCACGGCGGTAAACCGCAGCAACATTTTGTCTTTGTTGAACGCAATGGAGTCGTTGAGATCCAAAGTTCCAATGACCACGCACTCTTCGCCCATTTGCCCTTCCGCCGTGGGAAAGGTTTGGTAGGTGCTGGCGTCCTGGAACGTGGCTAAAAAGACACCCGCCAAAACGGCCAAGACGATCAAACCCAGGAGGTGGTTTCTTTTCATTTTTTGGATTTTTCGAGCGCGCTCAATCGCCGGTCCATCCACAGCAAATACCCGGCCAAGACTAAGAATACGAGGGCGATTACGCCTACGACCACCCAGATTTTGCCATCTTCACGGAAGGCGTCTGCCATTTCAACAGAGGTTTGCAGAAAAGTGTTCATGGTTCTTATGTGTTGGGATTAGTGGAGGTCCAGCGGTTGGCGGAGGTTTTCCAGGCGGGCGCGCAGTCTGGCCATCCAAAAGCCCACCAAAATCCAACCCACCACCGCGGGGTAAAACACCAGACGCATGGTGTTGTCCAAATCGTATGCTCCAAAGGCGGGATTTCCGCCGTTTCCTGGGTGCAAAGAGTCCGTAAGACGGGGCAAGACCATAATAAAAACCAGCATGAGCACAAAGGCAAAGATGTTGTAGGTGGCGCTCAGTCGCAACCGTTTTTCGGGGTCGTCCACGCTGCCGCGTAAGACGAAATAAGCCAAGTAAATGAGGATGGTGATGGCCGTTCCGTTCAGTTTTGGGTCCGGAGTCCAAAAGGCACCCCAGGTAAACTTGGCCCACAGCATTCCTGTCAACAATCCTGCGGCCGCAAACACGAGGGCCACCTCTGAAAAAGCTGCTGCAGTGCGGTCTTTTTTCAGAGAATTAGACTGCAATGCACCTATACTATACCCAAACGACGCCCCCATCAACGAAATCATGGTGAACCACATGGGAACGTGGTAGTACAAATTCCGGATGGTTTCGTTGACGATGGGCAAGGCGGGGACTGTGGAAATCAGGCCGTAGACCAGACTGTAGCCCACCAAGGCCAATCCCAAGTAGTTCCAAGCGTTTTTCATGGTTTCCAAAGGTAAGGGAAGAGCAGGGTTCCCAACACCACCGGAACGCCGGCCAGCAGCGCCACGGAACCGAGTGGTGCTAAGAGATCCACCGTTGAGACCCCCGCAGTGGCCAAGAGCGCGGCACGTTGGATGGTGGCCAAAGTTGGGAGCAGAAGCGGAATACTGAGGACGGCCATCAAACTGGCGCGGGCATCCACTTGGGCCGCTAGGGCAGCGGTGGTAGTGAGCACACCAGACAAGCCCGCGCTCCCCAGAACTACCACCAACAAAAATCCAAAAGGGTTGCCGACAGGCAATCCCAGCAGAAAGGAGAAGAGCGCCAAGCTAAACACACCCAAAACCACCAATTGAAACGCTGTAACGATTCCCTTGGCCCACAGCCAGGTTACCGGCGTCATCCATTGACCCACCAGCCACCAACGTGCAGCCGGCACTCCGGCAAAACTTCGGGTTGCGGCGTGTAGTGCGCTGAACAGCAAAACGATCCAAAGCAAGGCATTCCACGCCTTGGAGGGGGGCGTGCCCAAATACGTTTTGGAAGCTAAAAAAGCAGATCCGGCTACAAAAAGTAGGCCGGCAAGAAGGGCAGACTTTTGTCGGAATTCCAAGGCCCACTCCAGTTGCAGGGCGCGAAACAGCGGACGCATCTTTTTCACCGTACAAAGGTACGGGTGGGGTGCCGAACATTTCCGATTTCCATCCGTTCTTTGCAGTATGAAAACAGCTCTACTTCTGGGTGCCTCTTTGTTGTTCGCGGCAAGCGCTTGCGCCCAACCGTCCTCTGCTCCCGATGCCGTTCCGGCAGATTCGCCCGCTCCATCCGCTTCTTCAGCGGCTCCCGTGGATTTTTACTCGTTTAAGGTGGAAACACTGGACGGCGGCACGTTTGATTTCTCGCGCTTGCGGGGCAAGCGGGTCTTGGTTGTAAATACGGCGTCCAAATGCGGTTTCACCCCGCAGTACAAGGAACTCCAGGAGCTCTGGGGTTTGGTGGACACCTCAAAATTTGTCATTATTGGATTTCCAGCCAACGATTTTGGCCAGCAAGAGCCGGGGTCCAACGCAGAGGTAGCAGATTTCTGCGAGAAAAACTACGGGGTCTCCTTCCCGATGATGGCCAAGGTGGCCACCAAGGGCCCCAAACAGCATCCGCTCTACACCTGGTTGACGCAGAAAGAACAGAACGGGGTATCCAATGCCGAGGTGCGTTGGAATTTTCACAAGTTTTTGATCGACGAAAACGGTGTTTGGGTGGAAAGTTTACTGTCCACCAGTTCCCCGGTTGGCGGAAGAATTCGTTCCTTTGCCGC
>CAMBEZ010000002.1 GCA_945865885.1 Owenweeksia hongkongensis DSM 17368 | reverse complement strand
GGTTAAAGTAACCAAAGAGTAACTTAAATTTCTTTAGCATGAAAAAATTCTTATTTGCCGCAATTTTCGCCTTTTTGGCGTTGGCTTCAGTAGAAGTTAATGCGCAAACAACTAAGGGAGATGTTTGGCTTGGAGGTTCTTCTGATTTGGGATTGACTTTCACTCCAGATTTCGTTTTTAACACAGCCCTCAACGCTGATTACTTTTTGATGGACCGACTTTCTGTGGGTGCTGACGTAGACGTTTATGTAGCCGCGCAAACCTATATTGGCTTGAGTCCAAGGGTTCAGTACTTCATTACGAAGTCCATCTACGCCAATTTAGAAGCCAATGTTCTGCGGATTAATCCAGGCGGAACAACGGTTGACTTGCATTACCTGAATGCAGGAGTTGGGTACTGGCACCACTTGAGCGATAATGTGGTGATTTCACCGAGGATCAATCTCAATGACTTAACCGGTGTTTTAGGAATTGGCACTTCGCTTAGTTTTCAAGTAAAACTATAATTTAAAATTGCTTGATTAAAGGCCTGCTCTGCAGGCCTTTTTTTGTTTCACTTTTTTTGGGGGAATTCAGGTTGCTAACTCGGTAACCAAACCCGCGACTTCGTCGCGGATTTTTTAGCGGGTATTCTTCGCCCAAGCGAGCTAGGAACAACTACCAAAAATAAACCCAGGCCGGTGGGCCTGGGTTTTTTATCTAGTAGCGGGGGCAGGACTCGAACCTACGACCTTCGGGTTATGAGCCCGACGAGCTACCAACTGCTCCACCCCGCGATATTGGACTGCAAAGATACGGAAAAGTAAGATAGAGCAAAATATTATTTAGGAGTGCGGGTGCCGCGCATCCTGTGCGAATAAAATCGGGCCAACCCGCGAAAAATCCCGACCTTTGCAGTATGCATCGGTCAGGTTTTGTCAATTTAATTGGTCACCCCAACGTAGGGAAGAGCACGCTTGCGAATGCCCTGCTGGGCGAACGTTTGAGCATTATTTCGCCCAAGGCGCAGACCACGCGGCACCGCATCTTTGGCATCCTGAATGGCGTTCTGGCTGCGGATGCTGGCATCCACGCACGCGAGGAGCAAACAGAAGCGGTTCCGGCTGCAGCAGGGACGCCCTATCAGTTGGTGCTGTCGGACACGCCGGGGGTTTTGAAGCCCCAGTACGCCCTGCAGGAGTCCATGCTGGTGGCCGTTCAGGGGGTTTTTGAAGACGCCGACGTCTTGTTGTACGTGGTGGAATTGGGTGAAGGCCCGCTCCGCGACGAACGTTTGTACCGCAAAATTGCAGACAGCGACGTGCCTTTGGTGGTGGTGCTGAACAAAATAGATCTGCACCAGCAAGCCCGGCTGGAGTCTGAGTTGGCGCTGTGGCAGGAGCGTTTGCCCCGCGCGGAAATCATCCCCATCAGCGCCCTGACGGGTTTCCATACGGATTACTTGCTGCAGCGCTTGGTGGCCTTGGTTCCCGAGTGTCCGCCTTATTTTGAGGGCGACGCCCTTACCGACCGCAGCGAGCGCTTCGTGACGTCGGAAATGATTCGGGAGCAGGTGCTGCACTACTACGACAAGGAGATTCCGTACGCCGTGGAGGTGGGCATCGACTCCTTTGTGGAGGAGGAAAACCTCATCCGCATTCGGGCCCTGCTGTACGTGGCGCGCGACTCGCAAAAGGGCATTTTGATTGGGCACAAAGGCGCCATGCTCAAGAAAGTGGGCACCGGTGCGCGCAAGCAAATGGAGGCCTTTTTTGCCAAAAAAGTTTATTTGGAATTGTTTGTTAAAGTTGCCGCCGACTGGCGCAACGACCGCAAGCAATTGAAACGATTCGGATACGAATGAGTGCATTAGTTGCTATAGTAGGACGCCCCAATGTGGGCAAGTCCACGTTGTTCAATCGCTTGGTGCAACGCAGAGACGCCATTGTGGACCCCATTGCGGGCGTGACCCGGGACCGGCACTACGGACACGTGGACTGGAACGGGCACGTTTTCAGCGTGGTAGACACCGGCGGTTACGTGGAAGGTTCCGACGACGTCTTTGAAGGCCAGATCCGTCGGCAAGTATTGGCCGCCTTGGGCGAGGCCAGTATTGCGGTGTTCTTGGTGGATGTTGAAGACGGCATTGCGGACGACGACAAGGAAATTGCCCAAATTTTGCGCAAGTCCAAATTGCCTGTTTTGCTGGTAGTCAACAAGGTAGACAACCACCAGCGCTCGGCCATGGCCGCAGAATTTTACGGCCTGGGCTTCGGCGATCCCTTTACGGTTTCCGCCATGAACGGCTCCGGCACCGGCGAAGTGTTGGACGCTATTTTGGCGAAACTCCCGGAGGAAGACACCCGCCCGGATACGGAGAACACGGAAGATCCCTTGGGCCATTTGCCCAGGCTGGCGATTGTAGGACGCCCGAACGTGGGCAAGTCCAGCTTAACCAACGCCTTGTTTGAAGAAGAACGCAGCATCGTTACGGAAATTGCCGGCACCACGCGGGACACCGTGAACGCGCGCTTCACCAAATTTGGATTTGACTTTGTACTCCTGGACACGGCCGGACTCCGGAAGCGCACCAAGGTGAACGAAGACCTTGAATTTTATTCCAACATGCGCACCATTCGCACCATTGAATACTCCGATGTGTGTTTGTTGGTGGTGGACGCCACGCAGGGATTGGAAGCACAGGATTTGTCTATTTTCAGCGTCATCGTGAAGAACCACCGCGGCGTGGTTGTTTTGGTGAACAAGTGGGATTTGGTGGAGAAAGACACCATGACCATGGAGGTCTACAAGAAGAATTTGCTGGAGCGTTTGCAACCCTTCAAGGACGTGCCCGTTTTGTTTACTTCTGCCCTCACCAAACAGCGCGTTTTGAAGGCCATTGAAGAAGCCATGACGGTAGTGGAGCGGCGCAGCCAGCGCATCCCCACCCACGAGTTGAACGATACTTTGTTGCCCATCCTGAAGCAACAAGCGCCACCCATCTACAAAGGCAAGGAAATCAAGTTGAAGTACATCACGCAGTTGCCCACGCGCTACCCGCAGTTTGTGGTGTTTTGCAACTTGCCGCAGTACGTCAAGGAACCCTACAAGCGTTTTGCGGAGAACCAAATTCGCAAGCTGTACGATTTGACGGGCGTGCCCATTGATGTGTACTTCCGGAAGTCTTAACTTTTGTGTGCAGACTCGTCGTTGCTTTAGGACGACGGCTCCTTCCTGTGCATTTTAAATTTTTCACCCCATGCTGATCACCACCACTCCCAACGTTGAAGGAAAAGCCATCCGGGAATACCTGGGCATTGTTACGGGCGAGACCATTGTGGGCGCCAATTTGTTCCGAGACTTCTTTGCCAGCGTACGCGACGTGGTGGGCGGCCGAGCCAAGTCCTACGAGGAAATTCTGAAGGAGGCCCGCGAAACATCCTTGAAAGAGATGGAGGCGGAGGCCGCTTCGCGCGGTGCAGACGCTGTGGTGGCCGTGGACATTGACTACGAGGTTGTGGGCAGCGGCGGTTCCATGCTGATGGTGACCGTGAGCGGTACCGCGGTGAAGCTGGGTTTTTAATTGGGGCGAGCTCCCGGGTTGCTCCGCCAACCGGCTGCAGAATTACGAAAAATTGGTCCCATGCAAAAGGCCCGCCTCGCGAAGCGAGGCGGGCCTTTTTGTAGGTTCCCGTTGGGGTGGAGGCGATATTAACGCTTCACCACGCGCAGGGTGGTGCGGCCCAAGTCCGTGCGCACCTCCATCAGGTAGATGCCGGGGTGCAGGCTGCCCAAATCCAGGGAGATTTGGTTGCGGTCCGTGCGGGTGGCAAAAACCTCCTGGCCCAAGGCGTTGAGGGTGCGGATGGTCTTGGTTCCGGCCATGGGCAAGGAAACTTCCACGCGATCCGACGCTGGGTTGGGGTACACGCGCACGCCGGCCAAACCGTTTTCGTTCAAGCCAATTGTGTTGCGGTTGCCGGGGCTGCCCACGTCGTTGCCTAGTGAAGCCCATGCGCCGCGTACGCCAACGGCAGCATTGCCCAACAGAACCGCATTGGCGGTGTCAAACTCAACCGATTTTCCCGCCAAAGTAGAGTTGTAGATGGCGTTGCAGATTTCAACTGCGGTGGCGCTGGTATCGTACAGAACGACGGCGTCCGCGCTGGAGCTCAGGTTTTGGAAGGCTCCCGTCAATTGGCTGGCCAAGACGATCTGGGTGGAAGGATGCATGATCCAACGGGTGCGGAATGCCGCTTCGTTGGCGGCGGTTCCAGACCAAATCACTAGGGCTTCGCCGGGAGCAACGTTGATGCTTGGGAATACCGAAGTTCCGGCCACGTTGGTGTTGTCGTCCCAAGAGAAACCGGCCAGGTTGATGGCGGTGGTTCCGTAGTTGGTGATTTCAAACCAGTCTGGGCTGATTGCGGCGTCCACGTCGTTGGAGTTGGCCATGATCTCGGTCACCGCAAGGTCGTAGGTAGGCGGTACGGCCACCACGATGTCTTGGATGTAGCGGGGCAGAAGCTGGTAGCCCGCGGTGAAAGGAGAGCTGTTGTCAAACTGCCCACCAATACCGATAACGTCAAAGGTTCCTACCGGTGCGGGTTGGCTGAACAGGTTCACGTCCGCGTCAATGCGCAATTGGATGGTGTTGGTGCCGTCCGTAATGTCTACGTTGAAACCGCTGCCCGCGTTGGTCCATTGAGCGGGGTTCACCAAAGAGACGTTGTTCATGCGCACCAGGTCCGATTCCGTTACTTCGCCAATGGTTGTGATGATCTTGGGCGCAGGAAGGGTAGCGTTGGTGCTGATGATTTTGATGGAGTCCGCGCGCAGTTGGCCCAGGCCGTTGTATTGATCCACTTTACCGATGACGCGCACTACGTCGCCCTCGTTAACGGTGTAACCGTGGTTGGAGGTTGCGGCGCTGAAGACGCCAAAGCCCACGCTGCCGTTGTGGATGGTGAAGGCCACGTTGCCTGTTGAGGTGGTTTGGGTGTTGACGCCCAATACGGTTCCAACCAATTTAACCTGCTTGTTCAAGGAGTCCAGTACGCCGGCCGTATTCATGCCGCGTACTTGCGGGATAGTGCGGGTGGGGATGAAGATGTCGTTGTCGATCACCGTGAACACGTGCGTGGTGATGCTGCCAACCGTCAATCCGGTGGCGCTCATGATGGACAGGTTAACCGTTTCGTTGGCTTCTTGGGTCAAATCATCCAAGATGTTCACGCTGAATTGAACCGTGTCTTCGTTGGCGGGAACGTTGATCATGAACATGCCGGCAGAAGCGGCAGGGGTGGTGGTGTAGTCCGTGCCGTAGGTCAGGGCGTTGGTGGCCGGTGCCATGGCGTGAATCATCACGCTGCTGGCGTTGGGGCTGGTGGGATTGATGTACAACTTGACGGTGCTGCTGGTGTTACCTTCCACTTTTTGGCTGGCGCCGGTGACGAAACGAACGGTGGGAACCGTAGTGATCACGGGGATGATGTCTGCCGTGGAGCGTGGGAACAACTGGTAGCCGCCGGTGAAGGGGTTGGAGTTGTCAAACTGACTGCCCACGCCGATTACGTCAAACAGGCCGGTTGGGGCCGTGCTGCCGTAAACGTTTACGTCTGCGTCTACACGCATCAGGAAGGTCTGCACGCCGTTGGTGATGTCCACGTTGAAGCCGGTTCCGGTGTTGGTCCACTGTGCGGCGTTCACCAAGGTCATGTTGTTCAATCGGATCAATACAGACTCGGTGTTTTCGCCCAAAGAGGTAACCACGGACGGTGTAGGCAGCGTCTGGCCGGTGGCCAACAGGATGATGGTGTCCGGGATGATTTGCGTGAGTCCGTTGAATTGATCGACGGTTCCGCGGATTTCCAACTGGTGGCCCGGAGTGGGGAGGGTGTAGTTGGGTTTGTCTGCAGTGCGGAATACGTTGATGCCGCCGGTGGCGTCTTGGAGGTAAAAAGAGTAACCGGTGTTGCCGTCAAAATCCGGAGAGGTTACCACGCCGCGAACCACGTGTATCTGTCCGTCCCGAATCGTGACGCCGGTAGTTGGGCTGACCTCAGTGGCAACATTCAAAGGCGTCAAAATGCCCAAGGTGCCCATGGGAACAATGTCTGCCCGCTTGCTGGGCAACAATTGGTAGCCCGCATCAAATGGGGAGGTGTTGTCGAACTGGGTGATGGTTCCGTACACGGCAAACATTCCGGTGGGTGCTGGGGAACCGTCGATGTCCGTGTCGTTGTCTACGCGCAGGACCACCGTTTGCGTGCCGCGCAACAAGTTGACGTTGGCGCTGGAACCGGTGGCGGGCCAGGTGGAGGAGGCGGGAAGGGTCAAGGAGTCCAGGACCACATACCGACTCTCGCGGGCCTCGGTCAAAGAGGTGATCCGAATGGGACTGCCAAAGTTGCGCGCGGTTTGGATGACGCGGATGGAGTCCGGGATGATTTCCGTCAGGCCGTTGAACTGGTCTACGATGCCGTATACTTTCAACGAGTCGCCCACGGCGGGGGCCGTGTAGTTGGTCAAATCCGCAGTGCGGAAGATGTTCATGCCGGCGGAGCCGTCTTCGATGTAGAAGGAGTATCCGGTGTTGCCGTCGAAGTCAAAACTGTGCACGGTTCCGGTAACGTAGACCGTATCGCCGTCTGCCAAGGCTACGCCCGTGGCGTCCGTAGTGCGGAGCGTAGACAAGGCCACGCGAACGGGGCCGGAAGGGGGAGGAGGGGTGGTGTTGCAGGCGCTGCTGGTGTGTGCGCCAATGTAGGTGGAGGTGTTCTGCGGGTAGACGTCCCATTCGGTGGCGCCGATGGCCCAATCCAATTGGCCTTTGCTGACGGTTGCCTTGCGCACCAGGGTGAATTCAGAGGTTGCGCCGGTACCTACGGTCCAGTTGAGCCCCGGATCTACACCAACAATCCCAATAATGTCCAAGGTATCGGTATTCTTGAAGAGAACAATAGCGTCGTCGCCGTTGTAAAAGGTGATGGTGCTTACAGTGTCTGCAACGGCCAAAAATGCGGCTGCTGCTTGGCTGTTGGCAATGGTGAAAACGCCGCCGGCCGGGATGGTAACGTTGGCGGGGAAGTTGAAGAAGTTGGAAACGGTGAGGCCACCGTTGTTGTACGCTTTTAAGGAATAGCCCGCCATGTTCAACGGGGTGGAACGCGGATTGAAGATTTCCAGGGCCTTGGTGTTGCTGGATCCCTCTACGTATTCTGATATAAACGGCTCGGTACACGGCTGGGCAGCGGCTGGCTGCACCGTGATGGTGCCGGTCATGCCCGCGTGCGGGTCACAATGGTACCCGTAGGTGCCGGGAATGGTGAAGGTGAAGCTGTACGTCCAGTTGCCACCCGCTACCGCGCCGCTGCTGAAGCTGGCCGGGTTGTTGGGGAAGGTGCCTTGCGAACCGTTGACGTTGTGCGCGCCACTGACTTGGGTCCAAATGACTTGATCGCCCACTTGAATGGTCAAGGTGCTGGGCTGGAAGAAGTTGCTGTTCACGGAGACGTTGTGAACGGCAGCGTTTGCGGCGATGGCTCCGCCCAAAAAGGCGAGTGCAGTTGCCACCAAGGAGTAGATTCGGTATTTCATGGGTTCAAAGGTACGGGTTGCGTTGTTAAAGGGGTGTTAATGTGGTTTCAAACGTTTGCACGCGTTTGTGCCCTGGGGTCAGTCAAAGTCCAAGGTTAATTTGTAGCGAACGATGCGTCCGTTGCCGGCATCTGCAACGTAGAGGATTTTCTTGTAGTAAGCCGCTGCGCGGGGTTCGTTGAACTGCCCAACACCGGATCCGGTGCCGCCGAAGGAGGTGACGGCGTAGCGCCGCTCGCCGCTGGCGGGCGGCGGCGGAACCCCTTCCAATCCGTTGGAAGTGAACTGGTAAATGCTGTCTTTTTCCGAATCCACCACCCAGAGGTAGCGTGTGTTGTCACCGGCCATGCACAGGCCCACGGGATTCCCAAAACGCTGCGGCTTTTGCAGGTAGTTGTTGGCCAGGGAGGGGTCCGGCTGAAACGTTTGCGGACGGAATTCTGCGCCAAATTCCGATTCTTCAAACGTGACTCCTTGGATTTGGATGGCTTGAGTTTCAGACAACGAGGTGACCAAGAAATCGTCGCCGGCGTTGGCCGTGATTTGCGGCGGTTGGCAGTAGGTCACCAGGCCAAAGGGCTTTTTGAAGTAGTTGTTGAAGAGGCCGCTGGAGGTGTTGACAGAAACGGAGGTCAGCCATTCGTCCGACGAAGAAAATTGCAAGACGGCGTCGTCCGGGCCTTGGTTGGCGTTGTTGGTGCTGGGTCCCGTACGGGTTACGTAGTAGCGGTTGTTTTTGGCCGGCTGGTTGCTGCCCAAGACCCCAATGGATTCAAAGCGCACCTGTGCGTCGCCTAGCGAGAAGGTGTTTTTGAAGTAGAACGGATGCACGGTTTTGTGCACGATTTGGCCGTATTCCAAGCCGTAGTTGGTTCCTTGAATCATCCGAATACGGTAGAGGCAGGCCAGGTCGTACGTGACGCCGTTGATGGCGGTGTCGTGCGTGCCCAAGGCCAGAAGGTCAAACCGTCGGTCTTGGCGAACGGCGTGTACGCCGGGAACGGTCAGTCGGCCCAATTCGCGGCCGGCCTCGTCCAGGCAAATGATTTCTTCGGTGGCCTCGTCTACCACGTAGAGCAATTCGTCAAAGCCCACGCAGAGGTCTACCGGACGAACGAATCCCTTCCATTCGGGCTGGATGGGAACATACGCAATTTCGCGGATGGTGTAGTCCGGGATGTCAATGAAATCCAAGTCCGTACGGGTGCCAAAGTAGCCTTCGCAACCGGTGAGGAAGAGCAGTGCCGCAGCACCCAAGGAGAGCAGAAGGGAGCGTTGCATGGATCAGTTTTGAAGCGTTAGGGGCAAGCGAAGGCCCACTACGGAAGCCATTCCGGTGAAGGCGGTGGGGGTGGCGGCGTAGTCCAACCAGATGGGTTGGCGTCCCAGGCGTGCTTTGGCGCTGAGGCCCAACGCGGGCCACGTGCGGCCAGCTACTTGAAGCGCCACGCCGGTGCGCACTACGAGGCGGTCGTTGGCGGTGTATTCCAGGCCAATGCGGTAGTTCTCCGCGTTGTCGTTGGGGTGGTTGAGTTGAATGCCCACGCGCACGTTTTGCTTGCCGCGTTCCCAGGCGATGCCGTTGACGCCCATGCAAAATTCGGTAGGAAAGGTATTTTTGTTGAGCCCAGTAACCGGGGTGCGGTTGAACAGGCTGGCCAGGAAGTCTCCTTGCAGGGCCGACGACCCCCCAAAGTTGCGCAGAGCCACTGCGAATTGCAGCCCGCGAACGTCTGTGCGGTAGAGGAATCCCAGATCCACGCCCGCGGTGGTGTTGCGGTAGTCGCCCACCACTTCGTGTATTCCTTTGAGCACCAAGCCCATGCTGAATTGTTCGCTCAGCCGGCGCGCTAGGCCCACGCCCAAGCTGGCGTGTGTGCCGTACAGCAACCGTCCGGTTCCTTCCGGTTGAAATTCGGTTCGTTCTTCAAAGGCTCCGGTCTGCAAAACATTCCCAATCAAGCCGATGCTGGTGGTCTTGTCTTTGGTGGGCAGGGTGAGGGCCAACAGGCTGTGCTGCACACCGCCGCCCACAAAACCGTTGCTGAGGGCCAGGCTGCGCTCGTGGACGTCTGAGGCGCCCGCCGGATTTCCATTCCAGGAATAGGGGTTGCCCACTTGGGCCGCATGAGCTCCCGCCATGCCCACGCTCCCCACGTGGAGGTCGTTTTTCAAAAATGAAAGGGCCGATGCGCCGGCGCGCTCGCCTCCGTAGGAGGGAAGAAGTTGGCCGAAGGCCGGTGCGGCCGCGAGTAAGGCGGTGAAAACGGCCAAAAAATACGCTTTTTTCATGCCGTTACAGTTTGAAGGTTACCCCAAAAAGGATTTGACGCGGCGCCGAATAACGCGAGGGGTCGCGCGGGTCCAAGCCGGATTCCTGCGGTCCGTTGTACTCCGGACGCGGATCGCGCCAGGTGTTGGGGACGTCGTCCCCGTATTCGTAGGCGCGGCCGGTGATGGGGTTAACCACCTGGGAATTGCGGTTGTTCAGCACGTTGCGGGCGTCCAACGTGAAGGTGGCGCCCGCGTCGCGTTTTTTGCTGGGGCGAAGGGTGTAGGACCACTTCAGGTCCGCATTCCACCACGGCGCGCCAATTTTGGACAGCAATTGGTCGTTCAGCACCTGAAATTGCGGGCGACCCAAATCGTTCACGCCCACAAACAGCTGCGGAGTGTAGCGGTAGCCGCTGGTGTAGGAGGACTGCGCAAACAACTCCATCCCGCGCCAAAATCCTTTTTTGGGTGCCCAAACGGTGCCCAAATTGACGTTCCAGGGGCGGTCCCAGGCCAGGAATTGCTCGCGGCTCAGGGCCACTTCCCCGTTTTGTTCGATTTGCAGGGCGCTCTCCCGGGCGGAATTGGATTTTCCGCGCGCCACCTGGTAGGCCACGTTGGTAAAGAACCGCAAGGCGGGTGTGGCCTGGGCTTGAAGGCCCAATTCCGCCCCCTGAACCTTGGCGTAGTCCTGGTTGATGTACATGGTTTTGGCCACCAATCGTCCCGTCTGGTCCTTGACCAACACGCGGCGAGAAACGATGTAGTCGAACCGATTGTTGTTGTAGGCGGATAGGGTGATGCCCAGCGATTTATTGAGTGCGGCCTTGTAGCCCACCTCGTAGCTGACGTTCACCTCCGGATCCAGGTCCGGGTTGCCCAAGAAGCTCAAGAAGCTTCGGTCTTGGTAGACGGGGTCCAGGCCGGCATAGGAAAAGCGCGGGTGCGGCAAGCGCATGCTGTGGCCGTAGTTGAAGTACAGCACGTTGTTGGCGGTGACGGGGAAGGACACGTTGATGCGCGGCAAAAGGCGAGCCTTCCAGCGCAATCCGCCCAATTGGAGCGTTTTGTTTAAGTAATCCTCCCGGATTTGCTCCACCACAGGAGCGTCCGGGTTGGCGATGGCGTCGTCCGCAAATTTGCCCGGCGCCCAGCCGTTGAGGCGCATGCCCAAGGTGGCAATGATGCCCTTGTAGGTCAGTTCATCTTCCGCAAAAAAGCCCATGCGGTGCGGTTGTACGCGCCAGATGTCGTTGCTGGAACCGATGGAGACGGAGGGGGTAAAGGTGCCGTCGGCCAGCTGGATGGGCGCTCCCACCCACGGCCGGGTGACGTCCACCCACTGGTAGGCGTTGTACTGGTATTCGGTGCCCAAACTGACCTTGTGGACGTTGCCGTCTGGTTTGTAGGTGGCCTTGACGCGCGCGGTCCATTCTTCGGCATAGTGGTCGTGCCACACGGAGGAAATCCCGTTGTTGTTGACCAAACCGTCTCCCGGGCGAACGTATAGAATGCCCGACGGATCGTTGGGGTTGAACACGCTGACCGGTCCGGTGACGATGTTGTCCTCGTCCAGGATTTCGTCCACGGTGGGCGCCCGGAACGGCCGGCCGTTGGCATCCGCCCGAAGGTTGGTGAACAACCGCCCCACGCTGGCATTCAACCCCCAACGCACGTTGATCAGGTGGTTCAAATTCAACGCGGTCAGGTTGGAATGGTGCGTGTAGGTGGTGGCGTTGTCCAGGTTGTTGCTCCGGTTGTACTGGTATCCGGGGGCCAGAATAGCGTCAAATCCAACGATTTGCAGCGTTCGCGTGTTTTGGTTGATGTTGAGCGAATGCTGGTTGGTGAGGGTCAGCTTGGTGCCGGACTTGATTTTCCACGCCATTTTGGCGGTGTGGGTCCAAGAGTTGCTTTGGCGCGGGGCCCAGCGCTCCATGTTGGACGGAAATAAGCTGGATTTCAACTGGTTGGCCACATTAGGGAAGTAGTCGTCGCTCAGGTTGAGGGTGGCGTCGTTGTACAGTGTGAGTTTCTTCTTGGTGCCCGGAACAGGGAATCCCACGGAAACCTCCGCGATGTCCGTGTAAAAACTGGAGGCCGTACGCGGTGTGCGCAGGTAGTCCCGGGTGAGTCCGCCGGAAATTTCCAAACGGTCCGACGCCTCGCGAATTTTGGTATTGATCACCCCCGATGAACCGCCGCCAAACTCCGCACCGGCACCGCCGGTCAAGACCGAAATACTTTGGATGGAAGACGACGAAACTTTCACGCCAAATCCAGTTCCCGCCAAGGGGTCCGACGCGGAAATGCCGTCCACCAAGTATTCCGTTTCGTAGATCCGCGCGCCCCGAATTTGCAGTCCGTCTGTGGTTTTGATGACCCCGGCCTGCAGCGCCACCACGTCCTCCACGTTGCGCACGTTCATTTGCTGAATTTCTTCGCGTTTGAGGTTGACTTCCGACGCCGCCTTTTCCAAGTCTACTTGCGCTTTTTGCCCCGTTACCGTCACCGTTTGCAAGGCCTCCGCCTTGGAAGACATCCGCGCGTCGTGGGTGGTGGTTTGGCCCACCTTCACCGTCACGGCGTTGTGCACGGCCGTCCCGTAGCCCATTGTCTGGTACTTGACGCTGTAATCCCCGGCCGGAACGCGCGCCAAAACGTACTGTCCTTTTCCGTCTGTGACGGCGGCAAAATAGGTTCCTACCACCGTTACAGAAACCCCGGGAAGCGTCTCGCCGGTTTCTTTGTCCATCACCGTACCCCGCAGTACGCCCGTTTTGCTGGTGGTTTGGCTCCACAGGGAGGGGGTAGCCACTAGGAGCAGCAGGGCCATCCAAGCCGTGGCCCAGCCCAACGGCCGTCCGGCGGCAAGGTGTTTTCTTGCGCGCGAACCCACGGATTTACCAGTTGAAGTCATCGACCAAAATGCTTTGCAGCAATCCAGGCAAGGCACCGGGAACGCCATTTAATTTGAACAGTTCCACCGAAAAGAAGACCTGCTGAACCTTGGTGGGCTGCCCGGGCGCAAATCGCCGCACACCCACTACATTCGTACCGCTCCAGCCGTTCAATTTGGTGAGCTGTGCCCGGTAAAAAGGCTGCGCATCCGCCGCCGGCACCAAGGGGGTCAACCCAATCAAGATGCTCTCTGGTTTCAGCGAAGGGTAGCCGGGCGCCAAGGGCACCAGGGCACTGTCTTGAACCAACCGAACCTGCCCCACAGAGGTAACCATCCCATCGATCGGATACGTTCCGATGTAGGGCGTCAGGTCCAAAGTGGAATTGAAGGAGGTGGTAACCAGTAACTTACCGCCGTTCTGGGTGTAGCGTTGGAGTGCTGGGCCCATCAAGCCCAACAAGGTGCCGGTTTGACCGGTAGACGGATCCAATACGGGGGTGGGCCCGCTGAACACAAAGAGTTTGTCGTACTGCTGCGCAATCCAGCGGAAGGTAGGATTCCAGTAAGCGGGTAAGTTGGCCGCAACGTTCAGGTCCCAAAAATCAATATCCAGGGCGGTTCCCGCCAGTGCAGATAAGTACGTGTTGGCGGTGGTGGACGGCGAGCCGCTGACCACCAAGAGGTCGCCGGTGGGTCTGCTGAAAACAACGGGCAGGGCCGTGTCTACCGCACTCCAACGGTTGGCAACGTCCTTCACCCGGATGTAGAGCGTATTGGGCTCGTCTACCTCCAGGCCGTCGAACACGTTGGTTTCCAAGGTGTTGTTGTTTCCGTAGACCACACGTGCGGTGGCGTTTGCGCTGGTACCGGCATCCAAAACAAAGGTCAAAATCGGTTGGTTGACGGGAATGGTAAACCAGGTGCCGTTGTTGAAACGCGCCTCTGCCAGCACCACGGTTTCGTCGCCGTCCGGATCAGACCCGCGCCATTTGTAGGTGGCCACGCCCAAGGTGGTGCCGGTGGTTTGTCCTTCGGGGTCAATTTCCGCAACGGGTTGGGCGTTTTTGAGGGGCAAACGCAGTCGGGCCGGGGTGGGGTCCGTAGCACCGTCGTCGTCTACGGCGCGCACGCGAAGCACCACGTCTGCGGTGTCTTGGCCGGCGGGGATGGACAGCGTGAAGGAACTGTCTTGGCGCACGGTAGACTTCCAATTTTCACCGTCCAGGGAAACTTCGTAGCGGGTGATGTAGCCGTCTTGATCCGTGCCGTACCAGCTCATCCGAACTACCGAATTCAAGCGGTTCTCTCCTTGTAGGGCAATGGTGTCTAAGGCCAAGTGGGTCTCGGGGGCTTTGTTGTCTACGAGGGTGCCGCGCTCGCAGGAAGCAGCACCCATCCAACCCGTGAGGAGGACCGCAACCGGCAAGAGGGAGGTAGCCGCGGTTTTGCCCCAGGCCCTGCGGGCCTGGGCGCGGCCCGCGCCCGTGGGCGCGTCCGTAGCGGTTTGCTGTTTTTTGAATTCCATGCGGGGATTCGCTTCTTTCTGAACTTGGTGGGTGCGGATTCGTTTAGCGTTGCAGCACCACCTGAGTTGCTGCAGCACGCCCGTTTTGGACCGCGCGGAGGTAGTAGCTGCCCGGTGCCAAGTGGCCCACATCCAAGCGGTTGGAACCGGCGGGGAGCACGGTGCGCAGCACGGTGCGGCCCAATGCGTCCGTCAATTCCACGTGAACGGCGGCATCGGCCAATCCGTCCAAGAACAGCGCGGATTGCGCTGGATTCGGGCGAACGGACACGCCCACCAACGGAGCATTTTCGTTCAAGCCAATCAGCGGAGACTTTTGCAGGTTGGTGCTGTCCAAAGAAATGTTGATGCCAATGAAGTCGTCGTTGTTGCGCGGCAATACCCGGAAGTTGCTGAATCCAAAGAACACAATGCCCTCCAGGGCGTCCATGTTCATGGTGTCGCTCACCACAATGGGATCCACTTCCATGAAACCGTCGATGGTGTCGTATGCGAGGCTGGTTACCGGCTGTACCCACAAAGAGCTAAACGCTGTTCCGGATTGACGACCTGCCAAAACGTAGGTGCTGCGCGCTTTAGAAGCTCCGGGGATGGAGCTCACGGCGTAATCGCCAAAGCCCAAATTGGTTTTAGACACGTGCAGTTTTCCGTTGGCGGGATCCTGCAATCGAACCAAACAACCTTCCCACTTTTCCCAGCCGTAGTTCAACTTGCTGATGGAGTCCGTCGGATCCACCACCGTCGCCGCAGGTGCTACCCATTTGCCCGTTTTGTTGCTGGAAGAAACCACTATGCGGGTCATGTTGAAGTACTCTTCCACCGTTCCGGTAACGTTCACTTCTTCACCGCGGTAGTAGTTGGCGATGCCGCTGCCCACCAGCCAAATGCCGCTGTAGGGGCCGCCATTTTCGTCCTGAATGTACAGGTACCCCAGGTCGTAGTTCTTGGCGGAGGCGGTCACAATGCCCTTCACGGTGATCTCGCGGCCCGTCATGGGCGACGCGCTGTTGCTGGCCAAAGAGTACTGCACGTCGTAAATCTTAGGACCACCGGCACGAACGGTGTAGTACTCGTAGTTGGGTTGCGCTTGTCCTACAGAAGTCACCGGGTAGTAGGATTTGTTGCCGGCGTTGTCTTTGGCGCGGATGTAGTAACGCACCAAGGTGCCGTCGGGGAATGCGGGCAGGGTGTAGGCGTAGTCGTCCGTTGATCCGGCCACCAAAGGCATCACCATTTTGGTGAACTGTGCGGGCAAAGTAGCCGCATTGGTGGAGTAGTAAAAATGAACGGAATCCACGCTGCCGTCAAAATCCGTGATGTTGCAGGTAAAGTCTACGGACTGGTTTGGGGTGGGCAAGAACGGATCGCGATCGAAGTTGGAGATGTACGGGGGAGCGTAGGCCACCTGGTAGTGGGAGGCCGCAAACGGGTTCAGCTCGTAGCCGCGGGTGGTTCCGGCGTTGGGAAAACAGCCGTTTCCGTCGTGGCGCACCATGCCCTTCAAACTGGAGTAGAAGGTGCCGGGAACGGGAGGAACAAAAGAGCCGGTGGTTTGGGGGCTGGCCGGGTTGACGGTCTGCCAAGAGGGTAATTTCTGGGCCAAAAAGCGGTCCGATACGTTGATTTTATTGCCTTGTCCGTCTACTACGTTGAAGCTCACGCGGTTGCTGCCAAACGGCAAAACCTCCGTGACGGTAACGTTTTGCAGCTCCACAAAGGCATTCTCCCACTGCTCGCCCGTGGTGGGTATGTTCACGCGCAAAGGGTCGTTCAATTGGCTCAAAGGCACCACCACAGACGCCGGAGCGGGCTTGGAATTCAAAATGGTCAAGGAATTCACGCTGTTGGGTTCCATTTGGGTACCGCGGTTGAATTCCGTCACCTTGCCCACAAATTCAATGACGTCGCCCGGAATCAACAATTCCACGTTGGGTAATGGAACCAGTTGGTTTTGTGCGTTGCGGTAGGCGCCCATGATTTCCATTCCTTTGAACGGGCCTGCTGCGCCGTTGGCTGCCGTGTCTACAATGAAGAAGAACGGACGGCTGCCGCCTTGCACGGAGCCCGACGCCACCTCAGACACGTTGCCCGGCACCACCACGATTCCCCGGGTGCGCACAATTTGGTTGTTGAACGGCGTGGAATCCTGGCAATTCGCCAGCATCGTGGGACTCACGTACTGGATTTGCGTGATGCGCTTAAAAGGCTGGGCAAAAGCGGCTGCGCCCATCAGGGCAACCACCAACAGGGTGTAGATTTTTTTCATGGAACGGGGTCTTTGCAGCGGAATGGTTTTGAAATGGTTTTTTATTTTTTGCTGAATTCAAACACTGGTTATTGAACCACGGTAAACTGGCCGGTAGTTTTCTTCCCGGTTTCCAAATCTTCAACGTGGAACAGATAAATGCCGCGGGAGATCATTTGGGTGGAACGCGTGAGCAGGTCCCAAGCGTGCTCTCCACCGGAAAACGTGTGGTCGTCGGGGGTGTCTGATCCAAAGGTGCGGAACCAGCGGATGTCGCTCCCGTTGTAGCTTTCGTTGTGGTCTATGACGTCCAAAACATCTCCGGCCACGGTGGTGATGGTGATTTTGCAGCGGGCCGGCAAATTGGCGAAGATCAATTTGCGGCTTTCTTCTTGAAAATTAGACCGACCTTCCCAAGAAGCACCTGCGTAGTAGGGGTTTGGGTAAACGTACGGGGCGCCGTTTTTCAGGCTATCGTTGGCGGGGGTGCCGGCAAAGGCGCGGCGATCGTTGGCCAAGAAACTGGATTCCAAGGACTCCAAACCGGTGGCGGGGTTCCCTTGGTCAAAGGAGGTCACGGCTACCGCGTGCTGCCAACCGTTGGGCAGGTTGTCCACCGTGTATCGGTAACGGTACCGCACCGTGTCTCCCGGGAATTGCTTGGGCTGCGCCAAACGGTACTGCTCCAAACCGGTGTCAAAAAACAAACCATTGCCCGCCACGTCCACCTGCGCCACGCGCACAAAGTCCTTGGCCAGGTTTTGGGTAGCGGTCACGTCAAAGCCCAGCTTGCTCAAGTAAATGCGGTATCCCTCAAAATCCAACTTTTGGGAGATGGGATCTACGGAACGTTCGGCGTTGTCTGCCCAGTACAGGTCAATCTTGTGGTTGCCCGGTTCCACGCGAATCTTGGGCGTTGCCGGTGGGGTAGGAAGGATGAACCGCGTGATTTTGCCGTTGCCGTCCTTGTCTTCGCCCGCGTCCAAAAGGCCATTAAAATTGACGTCCTCTCCATTGAAAGCCGTCTGCGCCCAGCTGGCGTTGGAGAGGAAGATGGATTTCTGTTCTGCGGTGTTGGCTGCATTGGGCAGGCCGTCGTCCTTTTTCGCTCCCAGCACGTAGGCAAAGGCCACCCGCAGTTCATCGCCTGGGGCAAAGGATGCAAACGGGCCAACACTTAGCAAATCCGAGCGGTTTCCAGCTTGGTTCAATTGGGCTTGAATGTTGACACCGGATGCGGATTGGCAAGGAACGCCGGAAGGATCTGTCCAGCAAGGGTCTTGGTTCAGGCCTTGACTCATCTTGGCATAGCGCTGGTTTTCCGTGGTCGGGAAAAAGTACAGCGACTGCCCAGAATTGTTGAAAACCCACGCGTTGTAGTTCGTCTTGAAATTGGGATTCAAGGACGGATGCCGGAAGCCGTTCTTGTCTTCTGCGCCCAAGAATTTCTGGCCAATGTAGGAGTCCGTGAAGCCGGGGTCGCCGGACGCGTCAAACCGGTAGTTCATGGAGAGGGAGTCGATGAAACCGTTGCCGCCCTGGGAGTAAAAAACCGCGCCACCGGCACCCGCAGGAGTGACGTTGATGTTGCGCACCACGCTGTTGTTCCACAACGCGATGTAGGTGTCTTCGTAGGTGCTGGCGCCCACGTTTTTGAAGACCAAGTTGACCAACACGAAGAAGTCCGAAAACCGATAGTTCCAGTTGTAGGTTTCCATGCGCACCTCCACGTTCATGGGGTTGAGGTGGTTGGAAATGGGGATGTTGGTGCCGGGAACCAAGAGGTTAGCGTCCGTAAATTGGGACACAAAGTCCTGGTGGGAAACCGCATCCACCGCGTAGTTGGGGTTGTCTGTGAGGGAGCTGCGTTCTTGTAGGTAGGAGCCCACGGGGGCGGTAAATTCAAATCCTCCCCGGCCGGGGGCGTAGCCTTGCGGGGCGTCGTAGGCAGAGGTGGAAACCCGCACGGGGCCGCCGTTTTCCTTGCCGCCAATCCAAATACCGGACTCAAAAAGGTGTTCCGTGCCGGATCCGGCGGGGTATTCGCAAGAGGGCAGCCCAGAACCGTCGCGGTAGCCGCGGAAGGCATTGCCAAACGTACCCACGTTGGTCACGTTCAATCGGACGTTGGAGGCACGGGTTACCTTCTCGTCAAAACTCTGCGCTCCAGCCGGAGCCACCGCACCCAGCCACAAAACCACAAGCAGGGCCAGCAGTGCGATCGCATGCGGAACAGTTTGATTTTGCTTCATCAGGGTGCCCAAGTATAGGTTGCGGACGAGGATCCATTCCCGGAGCGCAAGAAGATTAAACCGGACGCAGCCGAAGGTCGCTCCAATGGCTGGTTGTTTTGTTCGACGCGTTGGGTGTGGACCCAGCGCCCGTAGGCGTCGTAGGCATCCACCTGCGTGGGCAGGGGTCCCCGCCAGTACAAAGACGTAACTCCGTTGGCGTCCCGCGTTTGCTGCCAGTAGCGCTGCGCCGCGGCGGTTTCGTCCAAACCAATGCCCAAGCGCTGCACCTCCAATTCCACCAGCACCGGCAAGTGGTCTGAGATTGCGTACAAAGCCGAGCGAATGTTTGCGGGAACGCTGAAATTAGTGCCCTCGTCAATGCCTTGGTTGAAGTGCATGCCGTCGTTGCCCACCACCCGGAACGAGCCCGGCACGTAGGCTACTTTGTCCGTGCCGTTTTTGACGTTCGCAGAAAGCAACCAGTGGTCCAGCCGGTCGTCCAGCCCTCCGCCGGAGAAACAGCCGCCGTTGGTGTTGGCGTTGCGGGTGCTTTGGCTGTGGTACGGTGCGTAGTTGGCGTTGTTGGTCCACGTGCCCAATTGCCCAATGGGGTCGTAAAACCGTTCGGACGCCACGGTGTGGTTGATCAAATTCTGAAACGCTGCTTCTTGGCTTTTGTAAATATTGAAATCGCCGCCCATTAATACGTTCGGGTCTGGCACGCGTTGGGTGAGGAACTGCATCAGGGCAGCGGTAGCCGCGGTGCGGTCGGACAAATCTGTTGTTGCGGAACCCGCTTTCAAGTGCGCGCCCACCACGGTGAAGAAGGTGGTGTCTGGGTTCCAATCCAGCAGCGAATCCTTGTAGTAGAATTGAACCACGTCCAGCACGCGAACGATGTCCGTGTTGGTCAAGGTCTTGGTGACGATTTGTTCCCGTTTGACCCCCAGTTTGTTTTTGTCGTAGTAGATCCCGTTCACCAGGGTTGAGAAACCGTTGTTGGTGTAGGAGGTGGACGCCCAACGGTTCACTCCGTTGGTGTTCAATACGTCCGTCAAAATTTTCTCGTGGGCGGAGGGGGTAGCACCGCCTACTTCATTGCACACCAGGAGGTCCGGTTGCAGGTACTGAACAACCTCCCGCAACGCAGCTTCCTTGGCCACCGGGTTGTTGTTGGAAGACGTACAGTAGCTTGTGAAGTTTCTGTAATTCAGGATGTTGTAGGTCATGAGCGTCAGGCGAGCCGGTGCTTGTGCCCAGGCACTGCCGCTCCAACCCAACAGACAAACCCAAAGAATCGTTTTTAAACGCATAAGCTGACAAAATTACGACAAAGTGCTCTGCCAAACGCCAGGTTAATTGTAGGTTAAGTTGCGCAACTTAGGGTGCTTGGAAATGGGATAGTCCTACCTTTGAGTTCCACCAATACGGTACCTGTGCCATGGCCCAATCCGCACGCATCCTTCTGGTTGACGACGAACCGTCGATTCTGGACTTTCTTTCGTACAACCTAGAGAACGAAGGTTTTCAAATTCAAACGGCCTCCAACGGGCGTTTGGCTGTGGAGTTGGCGAAAAAATTCAAGCCCGATGTGGTGGTGTTGGATCTGATGATGCCGGAGATGGACGGCATGGAGACGTGCGAGGCGCTGCGCAAATTGCCGGAAACGCAAAATTGCTTGATTGTTTTCCTGACGGCGCGCAACGAAGATTCCATTCAAGTGGCGGGCTTGGACGCTGGTGCGGACGATTACATTGCAAAGCCCATCAAACCCAAAATTCTGGTGAGCCGCATTCACGCCTTGCTTCGCCGGCGTGGAGGCATTGTAGGTAAAGGGCCCATCGTGCGGAACAATTTGACCATTGACACGGAACAGTACAAAGTTTTTGTGGACAACAATCCGTTGGACATGCCGCGCAAAGAATTTGAGCTACTCCTTTTGCTGGCCTCCAAACCTGGGAAAGTGTTTACCCGCGAGGCCATTTTGGACTCCGTTTGGGGAACGGATGTGGTGGTAGGAGGCCGTACCATTGACGTGCACATCCGCAAGCTGCGTGAGAAAATAGGGGATGAGAAAATTGGCACCATCAAGGGCGTAGGGTACAAATTCGAGGGCTAACTTAGCGGGATGCGTTTTGAGCGTCCCGAACAAATTGCTTTTCTCGCCGGTCTGTTGGCCGGAGCGGGTCTTTGGTGGCTGCTTCCGGACGATTTGGAGCGGCTTTGGAAATCATTAGCCTTTGGCGTCGCCTTGGCGATTCTCGTTTACGGAATGGTGCACCAGTTTTTGTACCGACGTCTGAAGGCCATTTACGCCATTTTAAAAGATCCAGGGACCGCGGCAACTTCACGCGTGAGTTTGGATGACGTCGAGCAAGACGTGGAGTCTTGGGCCCGAAACCGAGATCAACAAATTCAAGGGTTGTTGGACCGGGAAGGTTTTCGGCGCGAATTCATGGGAAATCTCTCTCACGAGCTCAAAACTCCTGTTTTCAACATCCAAGGCTATTTATTTACGCTGCTGGACGGCGGTTTGGAAGACGCAAAAGTCAACCGAAAGTTTTTGGAAAAAGCCGCCAAAAGTGTGGACCGCATGACCGCCCTCATCCAGGAAATGGATTTATTGTCTCGGTTGGAATCCGGTGCCGTTGCCTTGGAGATGGGTACCTTCGACGTGGTCCGTGCTTTGAAAGAAGTTTTGGAGGAATTGGAGCCGTCGGCACGCGACGCAGGCGTTGAATTGGTCTTGAAAAAAGACAAAGAGCGCATTTACAAAGCCCTGGGCGACTCCCGAAAAATAGAGCAAGTGCTCCACAACCTGATTTCCAACGGCATCAAGTACTCCCAACCGCAGAAAGGCCTCGTCACCGTGGATATTTTGGATTTGGAAGATCGTTTTTTGATCAAGGTCTCGGACAACGGCATTGGCATCGACGAATCCGACCTCCCGCGCATATTTGAGCGTTTTTATCGGGTGGACAAGAGCCGCTCCCGAGACGTGGGCGGCACGGGCCTGGGATTGTCCATTGCGAAGCACATCATGGAAGCCCACAAGCAGCAAATTCACGCCACTTCCACCCGCGGAGTGGGGTCCACCTTTTCTTTTACTCTGGAAAAAGCAGCAACCTCATGAGTACCTTAAGCCCTGAAGTTCAAGAACAACTGGCGTCTTTGGCGGCCAAGTACGCTGCGGACGGTCAGGATTTGGCCTCTTTCCTGGAAGGGCTGCATAGGACGGAGTACATTACGTATTGGGACTACGTCCAGTTGGACACGCTGCTCACGTTGCAGAAACCGCGCACGGCGTATCCGGACGAGCCCATTTTCATCATGTACCACCAAATCACGGAACTGTACTTCAAGTTGTCCCGTCACGAGTTGGAACCGCTGGTGGACGCCGCGGTACCCGCAACCCTCGAGGAACTGGTTCGCCGCGTCAACCGCGTCAACCGGTATTTTCATGCCCTGGCCACCAGTTTTGGCGTCATGGCGGACGGAATGGAGCGTGAGCAGTTTTTGAAATTCCGACTGGCCCTCATTCCCGCGTCTGGTTTTCAGTCTGCCCAGTACCGTTTTCTGGAATTTGCGTCCACCCGGTTGGAGCATTTGGTGCAGTTGGAGCATCGCGCCGCGCTGATGGAACAAGGTGCAGACCCCCAGGTGCTCTTGGACCATGTGTACTGGCGCCAAGGCGCTACTTTGGAAGAAACGGGCGAGAAAACGCTCACTTTGCGCCAGTTTGAAGCCAAGTACGGCGAAACCTTCCGTACGACAGCGTTGCGCTGGCGCGGCAATACCTTGTGGGATTTGGTTCAGAACCTGTCCGACGAGGACCGTCAAAACCCCGAATTGGTCCAGGCTTTGCGCGGATTGGACCACCAAATCAACGTGGACTGGCCGCTGCAGCACTACCGAACCGCGGTGAAGTACTTGGCCAAAAAACCGTCGGACGCTCCGGCAACGGGCGGCACCAATTGGCAGCGTTACCTGCCTCCGCGGTTCCAAAAGCGAATTTTCTTCCCCGAAATGTGGTCCGAACAGGAGCAGGAAGAATGGGGCAAAAAATGGGTGGATCAACAACTGGCTTCCTTAGACCCTCAGGCATGAACAAATCCGAACGCAAAATTTACCGCCGCGGTGCGGTTTGGGCCTTTTTTGCGGTAGCCGTCATCGGTGTTTTTTGGGCCGTGGTTTCCACCCGTCCGGTTGCTTTAAGCCCAGAGCGGGCAGCGTTGCGCACTCCAGCACCGCTGTACCTGTTTGGATTTGGCAGCCACCAATTTCACGTGGACCGGGACACGGTTCGCTCCGGAGAAACCTTGGGGGAATTGTTGCACGCAATGGGCATGTCCTACCCACGAGCGGATGCCCTCATCGCCCGTGCGGGCTCTGCTTTCCGTCCGTCCACCTGGCGTGCGGACGAAACCTACATTGCAGTTCGCAAGCGCGATGCGGAAAAATCACTGCTTTACTTGATTTACGAGGAGTCTCCCACCCGGTACGTCTTGTTTTCGTGCGGGGACTCACTGTACGTCAAGTCCGTAGAACGCCCGGTGGTTACCCGGGAGCGTCAGGTGGCGGCCGTGATTGAAGGTTCCCTTTTTGGAACGTTGCAGGAGCAGGATGTTTCTGCGGCCGTGGCGGTGAAATTGGCGGAAGTCTATGCCTACACCATCGACTTCTTCCGGGTGCAGCCGGGAGATCGTTTCAAGGTGGTTTTTGAAGAGAAGTTTGTGGACGACACGGTTTCCGTTGGAGCTGGACGGGTTTTGGCCGCGGTTTTTGAACAAGGAGGAAAGCCCATCTATGCCCTCTATTTCAACGACACCGCCACCGGTTTTTCGGGCTACTTTGACCGGGACGGCAAGGGCCTGAAAAAGATGTTTTTGAAAGCTCCGTTGGACTTTTTTCGCATCACGTCCAAATACACCATGAACCGTTTTCACCCGGTCCAGCGCCGATGGAAAGCCCACTTGGGAACGGACTACGCAGCACCAACGGGAACACCCATCCAAACTACTGCCCACGGTGTGGTGGACAAAGCGGGGTATAATTCTGGAAATGGAAAGTTCGTCAAAGTGCGGCACAACGGCACCTACAGCACACAGTACCTGCACATGAGCCGGATTGCATCTGGCATCCGCCCCGGCGCACGCGTGTCCCAAGGCCAAGTGATTGGTTACGTGGGCAGCACCGGTTTGGCCTCCGGGCCGCACGTTTGCTACCGCTTTTGGGTCAACGGCCGCCAAGTCAACCCGCTGGCGCTGAAATTGCCCAACAGCGAACCCATTCCGGATCGGTACCGCGGCGCTTTTGAACGCACCAGCCAACCGTTGTTGAAGCGGTTGGACGCTCTGACCTATCCGGAACAGCGCCGGGATTGACCCCGTCGGCGAACCGTCGGGTTTAAGCCACTACCAGGTTCACAATCCGTCCGGGCACCACAATGACCTTGCGGATGGATTGCTCTCCCACGTACTTCAGCGTTTGCTCGTGGCTGCGCACCAACGCTTCCACCTCTGCCGAGGTTGCGGACCGCGGAACCTCCACGGAAAAGCGCGTTTTACCGTTGAACTGCACGGGGTAAACCACGAAGTCGTCCATCAAAAGGGCAGGATCCACCTGCGGCCAAGGAGCGCGGGTAACGGAAGGCGCATGCCCCAAGTGAGCCCACAATTCTTCCGCCAAATGCGGTGCCAGTGGAGACACGGCAATGGCCAGCATTTCCAGTGGCTCGCGGTGCCGGGTGGGTAGCGCGCTCAACTCGTTGACGGCAATCATCAAGGCCGAAACGCTGGTATTGAAGGACAAATTTTCCATGTCCGACGCCACTTTGTGAACGAGTTTGTGGGCAATTTTCAACGCCTCCAACGGTGCAGGCTCCTCAGACAACGGTTGCGCGGTGAACAAACGCCAGGTTTTGCGCAAGAAATTACTCACCCCAGCAATGCCCTGCGTGTCCCACGGCTTGGATTGCTCCAGGGGGCCCAAAAACATTTCGTACAGCCGCAAACCGTCGGCGCCAACCTGATCCGCAACGGCGTCCGGATTCACCACGTTGTGCTTGGATTTGGACATTTTTTCCACCTCGCGCTCCACCACCACGGCACCGTTTTCGGTTTCAAACTCCGCGTGGGCAAATTCGGGGAGCCAAGCGCGAAAAGCAACTTGGTCCAGCTCATTTTTCTCGTTGATCAAGGAGACGTCCACGTGGATGCGGCTGGTGGTTCGTTTGCCCACGGCTCCGGCGCTCACAAAGGTGTTGGTTCCCGGGAGTCGGTGCAGCAAGGCCGACACGCCCTGAATCATGCCTTGATTCACTAATTTTTTGAAGGGTTCGCGGTGGCCAACCCATCCCCGATCAAACAAGAATTGATTCCAAAAACGTGCGTACAACAGGTGCCCGGTGGCGTGTTCGCTTCCGCCCACGTACAGATCCACTTGGCCCCAGTACTTTGCGGCGTCCTGGCCCACAAATTCGGATCGGTTGTGCGGATCCATGTAGCGCAGGAAGTACCAGGAGGAGCCGGCCCAACCCGGCATGGTGGTGGTTTCCAGTTCGTTTCCGGCAGCATCGGCCCAATGCGCGGCACGTGCCAGCGGCGGCTCGCCGCTTTCTGTGGGCAAGTACTTGTCTACCTCCGGCAGCACCAAGGGCAATGCGTCTTCCGGCAGCACCTGCGGCACCCCGTCGGCATACGAAACGGGAATGGGCTCGCCCCAGTACCGCTGGCGGCCAAAAATGGCGTCGCGCAGGCGGAATTGGATGCGTTGTTCGCCTTTGCCGCGGGCAGCAAGCTCCGCAATGCAAGCGGACTTGGCCTCTGAAACGGACCGACCGTTCAAAAAATCGCTGTTGACGGCGATGCCTTCGTACGATTCGAAGGCTTCCACCTCCACGTTTCCACCGGCAATCACCTCCACGATGGGCAAGCCAAAGTGTTTGGCAAAACGATGGTCCCGGGAATCGTGTGCCGGTACCGCCATGACGGCTCCGGTTCCGTACCCCGCCAAAACGTAGTCCGCCACCCAGATGGGCAAGGGGGCTCCGGTCAGGGGGTGCAAGGCGTATGAGCCCGTGAAAGCCCCGTTGATGGTCTTGACGTCGGCCATGCGGTCCCGTTCGGTTTTTCGGCCCGCGGCCTCGCGCACCGCCGCTACCGCGTCGGCTTGCTCGGCCGTCACCAACCCCTCCAAGCCCTCCAATTCAGGGGCCACCGCCAGGTAGGTAGCGCCAAAAAGGGTGTCCGGGCGGGTGGTGAATACCGTCAATTGCGTGCGGTCCGGTACGGGCTGCGCCAAGTCAAAATGCACCCAAGCGCCCTCGCTGCGTCCAATCCAATGCCGTTGGCTTTCCTTGATGGAGTCGCTCCAGTCCAGTGGGTCCAAATCGTCCAATAGGCGCTGCGCGTAGGCGGAAATGCGCATGCTCCACTGCATCATTTGCTTCTGCACCACCGGGTGACCGCCGCGTTCGGAATAGCCGTCCTTGATTTCGTCGTTGGCCAAAACGGTACCCAATGCGGGGCACCAATTCACCCAACTCTCGGAACGGTAGGCCAGGCGGTAATTCTGCAACAGCGCCTCCCGGGCCGCACCATTCTTGGCGTTCCATTCGGCTGCAGTGAGTTCCAGTGCTACCGTTTGGGCGGCGTTCAAGCCAATCGTGCCGTGCGCGGACAAGTGCGCAACCAGGGATTCAATCGGTTCTGCACGGTCCGCTGCGCGGTTGTACCAGCTACCAAAGAACTGCGCAAAAATCCTCTGCGTCCAGCGGTAGTAATCCGGTTCGCACGTGCGCACCTCGCGGCTCCAATCAAAGCTGAATCCAATCCGGTCCAGCTGTTGCCGGTAGCGCGCAATGTTCGTTTCCGTGGTGATCGACGGATGCTGCCCCGTTTGGATGGCGTACTGTTCCGCGGGCAGGCCAAAGGCGTCGTATCCCATGGGGTGCAACACGTTGTATCCTTGGTGTCTTTTGAACCGCGCCACGCAGTCGGACGCGATGTACCCCAGCGGATGGCCCACGTGCAATCCGGCACCGGAAGGGTAGGGGAACATGTCCAGCACGTAGTACTTGGGAAGCGCGCGATCGTCTGACGCCGCATACGTCTGATTATCACGCCAATAGGACTGCCACTTCTTTTCAATGATCCCGGGTACGTATTCCATGCCGCAAAAGTAGCGCCTCCGTGCCTTTTTTGTAGATTTGTTCCATGGCTCATCCAGCACCCGAAGAACAATTTCACCGCCAGCGCGTCCGTACGGCCTTTGTGTCCGTTACCGTCAGCATGGCGCTGGTCCTTTTTGTGGTGGGCGTCATGGCTTCGTTGTTGCTGCAAGCGCGCGAACTCGGACGGGAGCTGCAAGAAAATTTCACGTTCACCGCCTTTTTGGTCCCGAACACGGATGCGCAAACGGTTCGGGCGCTGCAGCAAAAGTGGTCCAATCAACCGGAAGTACGGAGCGTGGTCTTCGTTTCTCGGGATCAGGCAGCAGAAGAGTTTCAAAAAGACTTGGGCGAAGAGTTCGTGGACTTTTTGGGCATGAATCCCCTTTCCGACGCCTTGGATTTGAAGCTGCACGCGGAGTATTTGTCCCCGGATCAGTTGGACGCGCTTGAAAAACGCCTACGCAAGGAAGCAGCCGTGGAAGATTTGGTCTACGACCGCGACCTGATGGGTGCCGTCCACCAAAACGTCGAAAAAATAACGCTCTTCCTCTTGGGAATTGCGGCAGCCTTGCTGCTGATTTCGGTGACCCTCATCCACAACAGCATTCGCTTGAGCATCTACGCCAAGCGGTTTGTCATCCGCACCATGCAGCTGGTGGGCGCCACCAAAACCTTTATTCACCGTCCGTTCCTGCTGCAGGGCCTCCAACTGGGCGCCTTGGGTGGAGCCTTAGCTTCCTTGCTCTTGGCCGGCCTCTATCAGGGGCTGTCTGCCTGGGCGCCGGAAACCACTCCCTTCCTCACCTGGGTCACTTGGGCCGCGGTCAGTTTTGGATTGCTTCTCCTCGGTTTGATCATTGCCTTGAGCAGCACCTTCCTAGCCGTACACAAGTACTTGCGTTTGCACACCGATAAACTTTATGCCCAATGAAATCCACATTTTTGTTCGACCGCACCTCCTACCTGCTTTTGGTGGGTAGCATTGTTTTGATCTTGGTAGGCTACTTCCTGATGCAAGGCGGCGGATCCGACGACCCCAACGTGTACAATCCCGAAATGTTCAACGCCCAGCGTTTGGTGGCGGCTCCCGGTTTGGTTTTGGCTGGATTGGGCGTTGCCCTGGTGGCTTTGTTGCGTCGTCCTGCAGCACAGAACTGAGGATGGAAGCACTGATTCAAGCCTTGCTTTTGGGTATTGTCCAGGGGCTGACGGAGTTTTTGCCCGTAAGCTCCTCCGGGCATTTGGAACTGGGCAAGGCCCTTTTGGGGTACGACGCCGAGGCAGCTGAAAGTTTACTGTTCACCGTAGTGGTGCACGCCGCAACGGCGTTAAGCACCGTGGTGGTCTTCCGCAAAGACATTGGCAAAATTTTGACCGGCCTGGTTCGTCGGGATGCCGACGACCTACAATTTGCCGGCAAAATCATCCTTTCCATGGTTCCAGCCGCTATCGTGGGCTTGGTCTTTTTGGAGCAGTTGGAAGCCCTCTTTAACGGCCAAATTGCTTTTGTTGGTGCCATGCTCCTCCTGACGGGTGTGCTCCTGCTGTGGGCCAATACGGCCAAAAAGACCCACAAGAATGTGGGTTATTCGGACGCTGCCTTGGTGGGCATTGCCCAGGCCATTGCCATTTTACCCGGTATTTCGCGCTCCGGGGCAACCATTGCCACCGCCGTCCTCTTGGGCATAGACCGCGAAAAAGCAGCTCGTTTCAGCTTTTTGATGGTGGTCCCCTTGATCTTGGGTAAAATGCTGGTAGACACCAAAAGCCTGGTGGAAATGGGATCGTCCGGCAACTCGGGTGCCCTTATTCCCTTGCTCATTGGTTTTGTTGCGGCCTTTTTTACCGGACTGTGGGCGTGCCAAGCCATGATTTCTTTTGTGAAGAAAGCGAAATTGTCTGGATTTGCCATCTACTGTTTTGCCGTCGGTTTGTTGGCCTTGGGAACTGCTTTGTTCTGATTCCAGTTTCCGCATTTTTTTCACCACCGTGTTTCCAGGTCCCCCGAATCCCGAGGACGCTTCGGCCGCTGCGCATCCGAGACTCCAAGAAATCCCCAGCACGGAAGAAGAACTTCAGGCAGGCTGGATCTTTGCCGTAGACAAGCCCTTGGAATGGACCTCGTTCGACGTGGTCAACAAGCTCAAGTATGCTTTGCGCCGCGCTTACGGGCTGAAGAGCGTTAAGATTGGGCACGCAGGTACTTTGGACCCTTTGGCCACCGGCGTTTTGGTGGTGTGTGTGGGCAAGGCCACCAAGCGCATTGAGTCCGAAATGGCCGGCAGCAAGGGGTATCGGGCGCGTTTGAAGCTGGGCTTCACCACACCCTCCTACGATGCAGAAACGCCCGAAGAGGCATTTTCCGGAGCTGTTTTTCCTTCATCTACTGCTGCTTTGGAAGCGGCACTGCCCAACTTCCGCGGCACCATTCACCAACGTCCGCCCCTTTATTCGGCCCTAAAAATTGGGGGACAGACCCTCTACAAATTGGCCCGGAAAGGCCAGGAGGTGGAAATCCCCACCCGCCCGGTGGTGGTGGAGTCTCTGGAAATTGACTCCTTTGATTCAGCGCTGGGAAGCGTTGAGCTCTCCATTGTATGCGGCAAAGGCACGTACATTCGTTCCCTGGCGCACGACTTGGGTCATGATTGGGGGTGCGGGGCCTACCTCGCCGCACTGCGGCGCACCCACGTAGGTCCTTGGATGGAATCGGACGCTTGGTCCTTGCCCAACCTATTGGACGTGCTCAGCCAGCGTGAAGCCGCGCGGACGGCGGAGTAGCACCTCCAAATCTACCCACGTAGCAAACGAAAAAGCCCGTTGTTTTGGGCGTCGAACTCAATTCATTTTGGGAAATGCGGGCAATCGCTTGACAAGCCCCCCTTCAATATGGTACCTTCGCGGCATGAAAATGAAGCTGTCCCATTTCCACTACGATTTGCCGCAAGAGCTAATTGCGCAACACCCCGCATCCTTCCGAGACGACGCTCGCCTGATGGTGGTCCACAAAGACACCGGGAAAATTGAGCACCGCCTCTTCAGCGATCTCGTGGACTACTTCAGCGAAGGCGACTGCCTGGTCTTGAACAACACCAAAGTTTTTCCGGCCCGCATGTGGGGCAATAAGGAAAAAACCGGTGCCCTCATTGAGGTTTTCTTGCTTCGTGAGTTGAATTCCGAAAGCAGATTGTGGGACGTTTTGGTGGATCCAGCGCGCAAAATTCGCATTGGGAACAAACTGTATTTTGGCGACGACGATTCCCTAGTGGCGGAAGTGATTGACAACACCACCTCCCGCGGCCGCACCTTGCGTTTCTTGTACGACGGTTCCTACGAGGAGTTCCGCATCAAATTGCGCGAAATGGGCGAAACCCCCATCCCCAAGTACATTGAGCGTCCGTTGGAGCCTGAAGACGAGGATCGCTACCAAAGCATTTTTGCAGAAGTAGAAGGGGCCGTTGCCGCCCCCGTCGCCTCTTTGCACTTCAGCAAAAACATGCTCAAGCGCCTGGAAATCAAAGGCGTAGACCTAGCCAAAATGACCATGCACGTTGGTTTGGGCACCTTCCGCAACGTAGAAGTAGAGGACCTGTCCAAGCACAAGATGGATTCGGAACAGTTTTGGATTTATCAAGAGACTGCGGACGCCGTCAATAAGGCCAAAGCCAACCGCAAGCGCATTTGCGCCGTGGGCACCACCGTCATACGGGCCATGGAAAGTTCTACAACCACGGAAAGGGGCATCAAGGCTACCTCCAGTTGGACCAACAAGTTTATTTTTCCGCCGTACGAGTTCAAGGTTGCGGACAGCCTCTTGACCAATTTTCACGAGCCGCAGTCCACATTACTGATGCTGACCAGCGCTTTTGCGGGCCACGAATTGACGATGGAAGTTTACAATACCGCCGTGAAAGAAGGCTACCGTTTCCTTTGCTACGGTGACGCCGTTCTGTTTATCTAGTTCACGAAAAGCGCAGCCAAAAAACACCCCGGTCGCCTCGCAGAGGCGACCGGGGTGTTTGTATTTCGGCCGATGTGTTTGCCTTCTCAGCCGAGGTGTTTGCCTTCTCAGCCGACGTGCTTGCTTTGTCGGTCTTAATTACTACTTTCTCGGCTGTTGTGTTTGCTTTCTCGACCGGTTTTAGGGCATTTTCAGCCTATTTTCAGCGTTTTTTCGGCAGCAAAAGCCCAATTTTCACCCCCGTTTGCAAATACGGTAAAGCAGACCACTCGGGAGTATTCAAGACCGCAACGGTCTCGTTGAACGCATTAAACTGCTCCTGACCTTCGGCTCGGTAGGTGCGGCGAACGCCGGCACCCAAGGAGAAGTCCATGACCCATCGTTCTGCGGCCCGCACCTGGTAGCCCACCAACAAACCCGCGTCCAAGTAGTTTCGGAACGGACGGATGGTTTGGAGCGTCGTGCCGCCGCCGGTATTGGTTTCCGTAAATTGAACTTTGTCCGCGTACGGCCGATACTGGGCTTGTCCGCCCAGGTACCAACCGTTTTGGAAGGCCGGCTTTTGAAAAAAGTACTTTCCCTGCACCAAGCCGCCTAATTTCCACGTGTATTCAGCAGACAATGAGGAGATGCCCGGGTGTGCCGGCCAAATGCTCTCCCGCCAAAAGTTTCGATGAGTGGCCTGAAGCCCCACTTCCCAACTCCACTTTTTTCCGGCACGGTATTCGTACGATAGGGGGTATGCGCCTACGCCCCAAGCACTTGGATGGATCTTTAGCCCGGATCGGTACCGGTCGCGCTGGGGCGATTGCGCCAGTTTTTCCAAATAGGTCAACTTCCGATTGGGTTCGGTGGGTTCGGCGGTTCGGGTTTCGGGCTGCGCGGTTTGTGGCGTCCGTCCGGCCGGGGAAATCGTCCGTTTTTGCATTTGAATCACTTGGCCATTGGCTTCGTACGCACTCAACACAGCGGCTGCAAAACAAGCCCAGACCAACCCACTTCCTTTCATACCTTCGTTCTTGAATTTAGCACCATGAAAACAAATGTATTGCACCGCTGCTTAGCGGCCTTCCTGGTTTTGTTGTCGCTTCAATTATCGGGCCAAAATAAATCCGCTTCGGCACCGTCGTACGTCCAGTGGGGACCGGCCTACCGCTTGAATCAGTTGCGCGTGCAAGGCATTGTGGGCACGGACCGCGGTCACTACTATACGGTGGGAACGCGCGCGATTTTGGCCAAGCCGGATCGCGTTTTGGTGGCGAAGTACCGACGCGGCACCGGATTGCAGGAATGGCAGACGGAAGTGGAGGGCTTTCGCTACGAAGGCCGAATGGCTCGGTTGACCACGGTTCACGTGGTGCGGGGTGAATTTTACTTGTTTTATCAGGCGTATTCGGCTGAAGATCGGGCACGCACGCTGTTGTTGGTCAAAGTGGATTCCACGGGCGACCCAGGTGCAGTGGTTCCGTTGGACAAGTTGGATTCCCGCGCTTTGGCGGAAGCCAACGTGGACGTGGTGTGGAGCCGGGACTCCAACCTGTTTGGGGTTTATTCGGAGCCCGCCAAGCAGATTGTGAACCGCGAAGCAGAGGTGCAGGTGGTGGTGTACAACCGCGATTTGGAAGAACAATGGCGCACCCGTTTTGGGCTGCAACGCCGCAATGCTTTTTTCACCGTGACGGGCAAGGCCCTCACCAATTCGGGTGATTTTTACTTGGTGGGGTACAAGAACCCGGACGTGCGCGAGGGCGAACGCTGGACCTTTGGCGGCGCCAATCGGGATTACTTGCTGTACCGGTTCCAAGGAAAGCGGGTAGAGGCAGAGGAGGTTGACTTGGGGTTGAAAGACGTCTTTGTGGTGAGCGGCGTGGGCTTGCAAACAGACCGAAATCCCAATGTTCTGGACGTTTGCGGGTTCTATTCGGACCGGCGCTACGGCACCACCACGGGAGCGTTCTACTTTACGTTGAATCCGGAAACCTTGGAGCCCATCACCACCTCGTTGGAACCGTTCAGCGAGGAGTTGAAGCGCGGCATGTCCATTGGTTTGCGCGGTCGGGGCAAACGGCCGGTTCAAGCAGATTTTCAATTTCGGGATTTCATCCGCAGAGCCGACGGCGGCTCGTACGTGGTGGCGGAGGTATTCTACTTCACCGTTCAGCAAATCACCAACTCCCGCGGTCAGGTGGTGCGCACAGACTACATCTACTCCTACCTGGACGTGGTGGTGTTGAGCATCTCCCCAGACGGCAAAGTGGAGTACATGGCGCTGGTGCCCAAGCAACAGGTGACGCGCAACGATAACGGTCGGTACTCAGGGTTGGTCTGGACCGTGCGGGATTCGGACTTGGTGTTGGTCTACAACGACGCCCGCAAGAACGAGGCCCGATGGGCCACCAACCGCCCCATGCGCATCATGACCAACGCCTTTGCGGGGCAATTGGTTGCTGCGGAATTGACCGCCGCCGGGGAACTGCACTACCACGTCCTCCAGATCAATCGCAAAGGACGCTTCCGTCCCATGCCGCGTTATTCGCGGAGCTTCAACGGAACCCAAGGGGATGCCGTGCTCTTTTCCTTCCAGGGCAACCGCGTGGTCTTTGGCGAATTCAACAGCCGAATGCTGCCGGGCGCAGCGGCGGCTCCGTCCAGCGGTTCGGAATCAAAAGAATCCAACCGTTGATGACCGCTGGCAAAGACATACGTTCCTTGTCCCGGGAAGACCTGCGGACGTGGATGAAGGAAGCGGGCGAAGCGGTGTTTCGCGGCGACCAAGTGTACGACTGGCTCTGGACCAAGCAGGCGTCCAGCTTTGAGGCCATGTCCAACCTCCCCAAGGCCTTGCGCGCACGGTTGGAAGTGGATTTTTCCTTTCCGCAGCAGTCTTTGGCCACCGTTCAACGCAGTGCGGACGGCACCCTCAAAAACGCGGTGCAGCTGCACGACGGATTGGTGGTGGAAAGTGTGTTGATTCCCACCGAAAAACGCATTACGGCCTGCGTCAGCAGCCAGGTGGGGTGCAGTTTGAACTGTGCGTTTTGCGCCACGGCCAAGCTCAAGCGCATGCGCAACTTGGAACCGCACGAAATCTTTGATCAGGTGGTGACCATCCACCGCCAAGGGCTGGAGGAATTTGGCCGACCCCTGACCAACATCGTCTTCATGGGGATGGGCGAACCCCTGCTGAACTACCCCAATGTGCTGTCGGCCATTGAGCGCATCACGGCGCCGGACGGTTTGGGCTTGTCTCCCAAGCGCATCACGTTGAGCACCGTCGGGTTGCCCAAAATGATTGTGAAAATGGCGGACGAAGGGGTGAAATTCAACCTTGCGGTCAGTTTGCACAGCGCCCGGAACGAAGTGCGTTCCTCCATGATGCCCATCAACGAGGTGTCTCCCGTTGAAGAGGTGGTGGCGGCCGTGCAGCATTGGTACCGTCTTACGAAACGACGGATCACGTTTGAATACGTGGTGTGGAAGGGCATCAACGACGGTCCGGAAGACATTGCCGCGCTGGTGAAGGTGTGCAAAAAAGTGCCCTGCAAGGTGAACTTGATTGAATACAATGCCATTGGCGACCCCCGTTTTCTGCAAGCAGATCCCGCGGCTCTGGAGGCCTACCAAACGGCGCTGGCCGCGGCAGGTATTGTGGCCAAGGTTCGTCGGTCTCGCGGCAAGGATATTGACGCGGCGTGCGGCCAGTTGGCAAATAAGTAGGGCATTCCGGCTGTTTCCTACCGGGGGGGCGGGTTAGCCCATCGGGCGCCTTTGCGATGTACCTTTGCAGCAACTAGACGACCCATGGACAAACAGGCCATTTTGGACGCGCTGAAGACCGTGAAAACGGCCAGCGGTCAATCGAATATAGTGGACGCCGGACACGTCCGGAACCTACAGATTTTTGGGGACGAAGTAGTGGTGGACGCCGTTGCAGATCGCGCTGCGCTGCACCTGAAAAAGAAGCTGGAAGTGGAGATCCTCACGGCCATCCACACGCACGTGCATCCCAAGGCCAAGATCAAGGTGAACTTGACGGTGGAAGCTCCGGCGGAGACGGAAGCGCAGCGCATTCGCGGCGAGGCCATTCCCGGTATACAGCACATTGTGGCCGTTGCCTCCGGCAAGGGTGGCGTGGGCAAGAGCACTGTGACGGCCAATTTGGCGGTGGCTCTGGCCGAAATGGGTTTTTCCGTGGGCGTGGTGGACGCAGATATTTACGGTCCGTCCCTACCGTTGATGCTGGATGCGGTGAACGAGAAGCCCGGCAGCATTGAGGTAGATGGAAAGCGCATGATGGAACCAGTGTTCACGCACGGCGTGAAGCTGATGAGCATCGGATTTTTTGCGGGTACAGATCAAGCGGTGGTTTGGCGCGGCCCCATGGCCACCAAGGCCTTGACCCAGATGATCAAGGATACGTACTGGGGCGAACTGGATTTCCTGTTGTTGGATTTGCCTCCGGGAACGGGCGACATCCACTTGAGCGTGGTGCAGGCGGTGCCGGTTTCCGGCGCGGTGGTGGTGAGCACGCCGCAGGCGGTGGCTTTGGCCGACGCCCGCAAGGGGGTCGGCATGTTCCGGATGGAATCCATTGGCGTTCCGGTGTTGGGCTTGGTGGAGAACATGGCGTACTTCACGCCGGCGGAGCTGCCCAACAACAAGTACTATCTGTTTGGGCAGGGCGGCGTTCGGCGTCTGGCCGACGAGGTTCAGGTGCCGTTTTTGGGGGAGATTCCGTTGGTGCAGAGCATCCGCGAGGCCGGCGACGTTGGCCGCCCGGCCGTGCTGCAGACCGAAGGTCCGGCGCGCGAAGCCTTCATGCGCATCGCGCGGGAGACCGTCGATTCACTGGCGCACCGCGTTGAAAATCTTCCGCCTACGGAAGCCGTGCGCATCACCACCATGGCCGGTTGCTCGCCCAGCATTCGCAAAAATTAGTGAAGCAGCACATGGAAACCACGCTTTCGCTGCAGGAGCGCGTCCTTCAGGCCCTGGACGAAATTCGTCCCTTTTTGGTGAACGATGGGGGCGATGTGGCGTTGGAGTCCATTGAGAACGGCGTTGTTTCCATCCGTTTTGTGGGGGCCTGCAAGGGCTGCACCGTCAACCGTATGACCCTGCGCTCTGGGGTGGAGATGACCGTTAAGAAATTCGCACCGGAAATTCAGTCTGTGGTGAACATCGACGAGAAAACTTTGTAGCATCGAGACATGAAATCTGAGGTGGTCGTACTTTTTGCAGGGGATTCCGGCGACGGTATTCAGCTGATGGGCAATGCCTTCGCACAGGAGGCAGCGCACGAAGGACATGCGGTGCGCACCTTCAGCGACTTCCCCGCGGAAATCAGAGCCCCACAAGGGTCCCTCAGCGGAGTTTCTGGATTTAAGCTCCAGTTTGGCGGGGATTCCGTGCACACGCCCGGGGACCAGGCAGACGTGTTGGTGGTGATGAACGCGGCGGCTTACAAGAAGTACCAAAATGCGCTAAAACCGGAGGGATTGGTTCTGGCCAACTCCAGCGGTTTTGACGGCAGAAATGCGGCCCTGGCGGGCTACGCTCCTGGCGAGGATCCGTTGGAGGCCGTGCGCGCCAAGTACCGGACGGTTGCGGTGGACGTGCGCAAGCAAGTGAGTGCTGCGCTGGTGGAATCTTCTTTGAGCACCAAAGAACGGGACCGCACCAAGAATTTCTTTGTTTTGGGCTTGCTCAGCTGGATGTATCAGTTTCCGCAGGAACAGTTCAAATCGTTTATCCGGCGCAAGTTTGCCAAGTCGGAGGCACTTCTGGCGGCGAATCTTTTGGTTTTTGAAGTGGGTCACGCTTTGGGAGAAACGTTGGAAGTGTCTGCTGCCGCACCGGTGGCCAAGGCCAAGCCAGCGCCCGGGCAGTACCGCACCTTGGTGGGCAACCAAGCCTTAGCCTTGGGCCTCTTGGCGGCTGCGGAAAAAGCCAATTTGCCCTTCTTTTTTGGCGGTTACCCCATCACGCCGGCGAGCGATATTTTGCACGAATTGGTTCGCCACCGTCGGGCCGATCGGATTGTGTTTCAGGCGGAGGACGAAATTGCGGCGGCCGTTGCGGCCATCGGTGCCGCGTACGGCGGCTCCTTGGCCGTCACGGCCTCCAGCGGCCCGGGAATCAGCTTAAAAGCGGAGGCCATGGGATTGGCCGTGGCGTTGGAACTTCCCTTGGTGGTCGTCAACATTCAGCGCGGCGGACCGTCCACCGGTTTGCCCACCAAAACCGAGCAATCGGACCTGATGCAGGCCCTGTACGGCCGCCACGGCGAAGCCCCCATGCCGGTTTTGGCCGCCCGGTCCGCTACCGATGCCTTCGATACAGCCTATTTGGCTGCACGCATTGCGGTGGAATGCATGACCCCCGTCTTGTTGTTGTCGGACGGATTTGTGGCCAACAGTGCCGAAGCCTGGAAATTTCCTTCCGCGGCGGATTTACCGGAAATTACCACCTCGCGCCCGGACGGCCCTCCCGCAGACGGCAACCCCTTTGCTCCCTACCGGCGAGACGCCAACGGTGTTCGCCCCTGGGCGGTTCCCGGACAGGTGGGCCTGGCCCACCGCATTGGGGGATTGGGAAAAGAGCCCGATTCCGGGAATATTTCCTACGCACCCCAAGACCACGCCGCCCAAGTGGCTGCCCGTGCGCACAAAGTGAACCGCGTCAGACGCTACTACGAACCGTCGGCTTGCGAATGCGGAGCTACCGAAGGCGAAATTTTGTTGGTGGGGTGGGGCGGAACCTACGGCAGTTTGAAGGCGGCCACCGAATCTTTGCGGTCCGAAGGCGTCTCCGTAGCGCACCTGCACCTAAGGCACGTTTTTCCTCTGCCCGAAGATTTGGGTCCCTTGCTGCGCGCATTTGGTCGGGTATTGGTGGCAGAACTCAACAGCGGCCAGCTGCTGCAGTTGATTCGGTCGGAAACCTTAGTGGACGCGCGCGGTGTGAATAAAGTTCAAGGCCTGCCGTTTACCACCGACGAGTTGCGCGAGGCCGTTTTCCAAAATAGTGCTCAAATTCGTTGACATGGCCACCGCGAACGATTATGCTTCGGATCAGGACGTTCGGTGGTGCCCCGGCTGCGGGGATTACTCCATCCTGAAACAGTTTTTAACGGTGTTGGCCCAACTGGACGCAGATCCGGACCGAACGGTGGTGGTCAGCGGCATCGGTTGCTCCAGCCGCATGCCGTACTACGTAAATACCTACGGAGTGCACAGCATCCACGGCCGGGCTCCGGCGCTGGTGACCGGATTGCGCATGACCCGTCCGGATTTGGACGTTTGGGTGGTGACGGGCGACGGCGACGCGTTGTCCATTGGCGGGAATCACTTGATTCACCTGCTGCGCCGCAACGTAAAGGCCCCCATTTTGCTCTTCAACAACGAAATTTACGGATTGACGAAGGGGCAGTACAGTCCCACCAGCGGAGTGGGGCAACGCACCAAGTCCAGTCCCACGGGAGCTGTGGACGAACCCTTTGTGCCTACGGCCCTTGCGCTGGGCGCTGGCGCCACCTTCCTGGCCCGAAGCATCGACCGCGACCCCGAACACCTGCGCACGGCGCTGCACCGCGCCCACGGCCATGCAGGAAGCGCTTTTGTGGAAATCTACCAGAACTGCAATGTGTTTCACGACGGCGCCTTCGATGCCTTCAGCAACAAGGAGGATAAAGCAGTGCATTTTTTGCCCGTGGTCCACGGACAGCCGCTGCTTTTTGGCCCCAACCAATCCCACGGGATGGTATTGGACGGACTCGTTCCGCGTACAGTCGATTTGACGGAAGGAACATGGTCCGCCAACGACTGCTGGATCCACGACGAAACGGACCGCGTGAAGGCCGGAATCTTGGCGGAAATGCACGGGGAAGTTCGGCCGTTTGGCGTGCTGTACGCCGTGCAGCGTCCGGTGTACGAAGAGTCGGTAGCCGCCCTGCCGCCCACGGAGACGGCGTCCAGCTTGGACGAAATGTTCGCGGGTCAACGCACGTGGGAAGTGTTGTAAATTTGCCGCCGACTATACGATAAAGACTCCAGCATGGGACGCGCGTTTGAATACCGAAAGAACCGAAAGATGAAGCGTTGGGCCAGCATGGCCAAAACCTTCACGCGAATTTCCAAAGACATCATCATGGCCGTGAAGGCGGCGGGCCCCAGTCCGGAGGCCAACAGCCGTTTGAAGGCGTTGATGCAGAACGCACGCGACGCGAACATGCCCAAGGACAACGTGGAACGCGCCGTCAAGCGCGCCACCTCCAAAGACCAGGCGGACTACAAGGAAATGGTGTACGAAGGCTACGCGCCCCACGGAATCGCCGTTCTGGTGGAGACGGCTACGGACAACGGAACCCGCACCGTGGGCAACGTTCGGTCGTACTTCAACAAGTGCAACGGATCCTTGGGCACCAGCGGATCGGTGGAGTTTTTGTTCGAGCGCAAATGCCAGTTTAAAATCGATCAAAAGAGCCTTTCTTTGGAGGATTTTGAGTTGGAAATGATCGACTACGGCGTGGAAGAAGTCTTTGCGGAGGTAGACGAAGAAAAGGGCACGGAGCATTTCGTTTTGTTCGCACCTTTTGAAGAGTTTGGCTCCATTCAACGTGCCTTGGAAGAGCGCGGCATTGAGGTTTTGAGCTCCGGTTTTGAGCGCATTCCCATGGATACCAAGACGTTGGACGCTGTTGCCGCCGCGGATGTAGAAAAGTTGATTGAAAAATTAGAAGAGGACGAAGACGTTCAGGCCGTTTACCATACGATGGTGGTTGCGTAACTTCGGTGCATGCGAAAGGGTAGAGTCGTTGTTTTTGTCGTTTTATTGGGCCTGGTCCTTGGGGCGTTCCCCGCTTGGAGCCAGAAGGTCCTGCAGCCGTCGGATTTTGACGGTTGGGAGCGAATCACCGTTTCCGAACTTTCTCCAGACGGCCGCTACGCGGCCGCCGTGGTTTCTCCGCAAGTGGGGGATTCGCGCGTGGTCTTTTACGCTGCCACTACCGGTCAAAAGTGGTCCTTAACCCGCGCAGATTGGGTTCGTTTTGACGCAATGAGCCAGCGCGCCTTGGTGCGCATTCCCGCGCCAGCGACCAAAATTCGACAACTCAAGAAAGACAAGGTCAAAGCGGAGGACCTGCCCAAGGCACACTACGCCTTGGTGGATTTAGCCACGCGGAAAGTCGATACGTTGGGGCGTGCAAGCGCTTGCTCCCTGCCCAAAAATGCACAAGGTGTTGTGGCTTGGACGGCGGCACCCTATACCCCAGGCAAGAAGAAGGACCCCAAAAAACCGGAGGGAAACACCCTCTATGTCCGGAATTTATCCAGCGGAAAAACGGATACCTTGGCCCGAGCCAAGTCCTTTGTTTGGGCGGACGATGCGGCGGTGTTGCTCGCTTGGCAGGCCAAGCTGGGCAAAGGAAAAGGCACGGCCAAGGTTTGGCGTTGGTCGCCCGCCGGTTGGACGCTCCTGGACCAGGGCATGGAGGAAGTAGCGCAGCTTGCGGTGCATCCCAAAGGCACTCACCTGGCCTGGGTACACACTTCGGACACGGCAAAAGCGTTGGTACGTCGGTACAAATTGAGCGGACATACCGCGGGAAAGACCATGGTCTGGCTGGAGTCCGGCTACGCCAATTTGCCGCCGCTGCACGAACCGTCTCCCCACCAGACTTTGACCTTTTCAGACAACGATCGCTGGCTTCTGTTGGGATACCGTCCCGTTCCCAAGGCCGCGGAAAAGGACACGCTCTTGGACGAAGAAAAATTCTCCTTAGACGTTTGGGGTTGGCGCGATCCGCAAATTCAAACGGTGCAGCTGATCAACAAAAAGGAAGACGAGAAACGCACGTTACAAGGCCGACTTTCCCTGGCGAACTTCGGGTTCCGGGCGGTGGAAACGCCCGATTGGCGGGAAGCGCGCTACAACGCACAAGGATTTTCCGATTGGGCCGTTCGGGTGGACAACACCCCCTACGAGTGGCAAAGCGCATACGAAACCCCCGTTCCGCGCAACGCACAAGCCTTCAATTTAGCATCCGGGCGCACCGTCCCGCTGGGGCAAGGGATGTTGGAAACGCCGCGCATCAGTCCGTCCGGCCGCTATGCGTTCGCTTGGGATCCTCGCGAACGGCAGTACCGCACGTGGAACTTGGCGGATTCAACCTCGCGTGTTGCCTCTGCCGGCATTCGCACCCCGTTGCACGATGAAGAGCACGACCTGCCTACGGTTCCAAATGCCTACGGGGTGGGGGGATTTACGCGAAAAGACAGCCTGATGGTGGTGTACGACGCCTACGATCTTTGGGCCTGCGATCCATCGGGCCAGCGCAAACCCTATTGCCTCACCAGCGGCAAAGGCCGAGCGTCTGAAACGCGTTGGCGCGTCTTGTTGGAACGTCCGGAACAGCGCTACCTGGAGGAAACTCCGTGGTTGGTGTCCTGGTTCCACGAACCCACCAAATCATCGGGCTACGGCTGGTTCAATTACCGCACCCAAACCTGGGATACGCTGGCTTACGGCCCGCACAGCTACACCGCAGCGGCTGCGGCCAAAACCGGTTCGGCGTTGGTTTTCCGGCGCGAGTCCGTGCAGGAACCCGCCAACGTATGGTATGTGGCCAAACCCAAAGCTGCACCGGCAGCCATTACTTCTTTAAATCCGCAGCAAGAGGCTTTTCATTGGCCGGAAGTTCGGTTGGTGACCTACCACGCGTTGGGTCAGAAGTTGGAGGGCTTGCTTTTTTCGCCGCGCGGGGCGGCTTCCGTCGCGGCTTCTTTGCCGCTGGTGGTGTATTTTTACGAGCGTAATTCGGACGATATGCATCGGTACCGAGCACCGGCTCCCTCCGCGTCCACGGTCAATATTCCGTACTTCGTCAGCCGAGGCTATGCCGTTTTCATTCCGGATATTGCTTACGAAATCGGCAAACCCGGACCCAGTGCGCTAACGTGCATCAGCGCTGGAGTAGACGCGGCCCTTGCTGCAGACAAACGTTTGGACCCCAAACGCATGGGACTCCAGGGACAGAGCTGGGGCGGTTACCAAACGGCGTACCTCATCACCCAAACCAATCGGTACGTTTGTGCCATGGCCGGTGCCCCGGTGTCCAACATGACCAGTGCCTACGGTGGCATTCGCTACGGCTCCGGAATGTCCCGACAGTTCCAGTACGAACGCACCCAGAGTCGGTTGGGCAAAACCTTGTGGGAAGACCGCCAACGGTACCTGGACAACTCACCCGTCTTCTTTGCCAACCAAGTGCGCACGCCGTTGCTGATCATGCACAACGACAAAGACGGTGCCGTCCCGTACACCCAGGGTATTGAGCTCTTTATGGCCTTGCGCCGCAACGAACTGCCCGTGTGGATGCTGGTGTACAACGGCGAAGACCACAACCTCACGGAGCGTCCCAATCGGGTAGACCTCACCCTGCGCATGCAGCAATTTTTTGACCACTACCTCCTGGGGCGTCCTGCTCCCGCGTGGATGACCAACGGCCAACCGGCACTGGAAAAGAACAATCGCCCGGCCTCCCGCTGAGTGTTCTGAGTTCCGTGACTTCAGTCACTTCGCGACGCCTACCGCGTGCGTACTTTTGCACCGTAATCGAATCAATTCTGCTCCAACAATGAACGAACTCATCAACGACCCCAAGGCCACCATCATCGACGTACGTTCGGAAGGCGAGTTCTCCACGGGCCACGTCGCCGGTTCCATCAACATGCCGTTGCAAACCGTACCGGACCGCGTGGAAGAAATCAACGCCCTCTCGCGCCCCATCATCCTGTGCTGTGCCAGCGGAGGCCGCAGCGGTCAGGCCAAAATGTTCCTGGAGTCCCACGGAATTGAAGGCCTGTACAACGGCGGAGGCTGGGCCGACGTTCAAATCCACAAAATTTAATTGGCGGCCGTGTTTGGAATTTTCAAAAAGCTCATGGGTTCCGCCCAAGCGGCGTCGATCCTGAAAGGCAAGGGGTACCAAGTACACAACGCCGGTCCGTGGACGCGTTTGTTGGCCTTGGCCCTACTGGTTACGCTGGGGTTGGGGCAAACCGCTTGTGCGCAGAGCTCGTCTGCTGCAGACCAGTCACCGGCTGTTTTTGAGAAATCCCTGCAAACAAAAGGTCAGTTGGTGGACGTGCGCACCCCCGCAGAATTTGCCGCAGGGCATCTGCCCGGCGCCGTCAACGTGGATATTTACAGCCCAGACTTTGAAAAGCGTTTGGCTTCCTTGGACAAAAATGCGCCTCTTTACTTGTACTGCCGTTCCGGCGGGCGAAGCGGTCAGGCTTTGAGCAAGGCTAAAGCGCTGGGTTTCAAAAAGTCCGTCCATTTATCCGGAGGCATTCTGGCGTGGGAAGCCCAAGGCAAGAAAACCGTCAAGTAACCTAAAAATCATCGCGCAACATGGCCACAGGATCTTTTGGGGAGCTCATTTCCGGACCCACGCCCGTTTTGGTGGACTTTTTTGCCACTTGGTGCGGCCCGTGCAAGGCGCTGGCCCCGCAGTTGGAAGTATTCGCAAAGGAATTTACCGGCCGGGTAAAAGTCATCAAGATCGACGTGGACCAAAATCCGCAATTGGCTGGAGCTCTTCAGGTACAGGGGGTTCCAACCTTGATTTTATTCAAGGATGGAGAACCCGCGTGGCGCCAGTCTGGCGCACTGTCCGCAGCGCAATTGGCGAGCATACTGAAGCCGCACCTGGATGCAGCTTGATTGCACGAGCCACTGAGTTTCTAAAGGGTCGCCTGGATGCAGGTGACCCTTTTTTGTTTATTTGGGATTGGACCGCAAGCGCTCCTTGGGGATGCTGCTCCGGCGAATAGGCGTTTCCACCACAAAGGCTCCTGGAAATAGCAAGCGCCAAGCAGGAAGTTGGCGCTCCGCTTGCATGCGGTAGGTATACACTCCGGCATACACCTTGAAGTACGGAGCATCAAACTGCATCGTGCCATTGGAGTCTGGGACCAACGCTCGGGCTTGGTTGCGCAAGGCAAGGGCATCGGTGCGCGATCCGCTGAACAATTGAATGCGGTAGGCTGAAGGGCCCGGTTTGCTCGCTTTTTGGACCTCCGGCAGCGCCACGTAGTTCGCCCAGGCGCTGTCCAAATTTTGCGCAACAACTTCCGCGCTGAGACCAAGCGTGAAACCAAGAAATAGTACCGGTACAAAAGAGAAAATGCGCATCCTACGAAGATAGAATAAATTGATCCCGTTGGATCTGCAAGCAGTCCTTATTTAGAATGTGTATAAATTAGAAAAAGCCTCAGCTGCTGGGCGGAATAGGCCTGTTTGTGAATTAATTTTGCCCCGTTTGGTTGAACGATGCCCCAGGCAACATTTATGAAGCAAAACGCCTTTTCCCTCCGCCGATTTGCGGGCTTATTACTCTTCACAGTACTAGCTTTCACGTCGTTAGGTTTTTCGGCCCAAGCCGAACCTGATCTCGAACTCGGCAAAAAACTGTACAAGCAGAACTGCGCGTCCTGCCACAAACTCGACAAGAAATTGGTGGGGCCCGCCCTGGCGGGGGTGTCTCAACGACGCTCGGAGCAGTGGTTGATCCAGTGGATTCGCAACAACGCTGCCCTCCGGGCAAGCGGAGACGCGGAAGCCAACGCCATTTTTGCGGAGTACGGCGGTTCCGTCATGACCAACTTCCCGTCGCTATCCGACGACGACATCCGCAGCATTATTGCGTACACCGACGCTGGAGATGCTCCCGCAGCTGGTGCTGTTCCCGCGGCCGGTGCAGCGGCGTCTGCAGCCCCGGTGGAGGACAATTCATTGGTGACTTTGATCATTCTGGCGTCGTTCCTGACCCTTTTTGTGGTGCTGTTGCTCCGCATCCGGAATACCCTGAAGCAAGTAAATGGCGAACAGTCCACCAACTTGCGCCAAGATTTGGACGGCTTTACCAAACTTCTGATCCGCAACAAGCGTTTCATGACGTTTGCCACCGTCGTTTTGGTTTTGTGGTTCTTGCAAGCATTGTACAGCTACCTCTTGGGTATTGGCGTGGAGCAGAACTACCAACCACACCAGCCAATTGCATTCTCGCACAAAGTACACGCCGGTCAAAACAAGGTGGACTGCAACTACTGCCACTCCTCAGCGCGTCACAGCAAACACAGCGGAATCCCTTCCGCTAACGTGTGCATGAACTGCCACATGTACATCGACGGTTCGGAGATTACCGATTCCATCACCGGTCAACTGAAGTACGGTGGAGAGCGTTCTCCGGAGATCGAAAAAATTTATGAGGCCATCGGTTGGGACGCAGAAAAGCGCACCTATACGGAAGGGTACGAAGAGAAGCCCATCAAGTGGATTCGCATCCACAACTTACCGGACTTGGCCTATTTCAACCACGCACAACACGTTACGGCGGGTGGTGTTGAATGCCAGACGTGCCACGGCCCGGTGGAGACCATGGATGAAGTCTACCAGTATTCCGAGTTGACCATGGGGTGGTGCATCAATTGCCACCGCGAAACGGAAGTGAAAACGGAGTCCAACGGTTACTACGCAGAAATGCACGACAAACTGAAGGCCAAGTACCAAGGCGAGAAGATCACCGTGGACAAGATCGGTGGTTTGGAATGCGGTAAATGCCACTATTAATAGAGACTATGGCAAGCGAAAAGAAATATTGGAAAGGTTTTGATGAACTGGGCAACACGCCCGTTGCACAAAAACTGGCGCAGAATGAGTTCGCAGAAGATTTGCCGGTAGAGGCGATCTTGGGAGACGGTGCCTTACTGGAATCTGCAAACACTTCGCGTAGAGACTTCCTCAAGTTTGTAGGATTTTCCACGGCCGCTGCTACTTTAGCCGCCTGCGAAAACCCCATCGTAGAAAGCATCCCGTACGTGGTAAAGCCGGACGCAATCACGCCCGGAATTCCCAATTACTACGCCACCTCCTACGTGGACGGCCAAGATTTTGCATCGGTTTTGATCAAGACGCGCGAAGGACGTCCCATTAAGGTAGAGCCGGGCGATAAAGGATTTTTCAATTCTGGAACCACCGCACGTGCGCAAGCATCTGTATTGTCATTGTACGATTCTGCTCGTTTGAGCAGTCCCGTCAAAGGCGAGGAAGCATCGAATTGGAGCAAAGTGGAGTCCGCATTGAAAACAGCGGTGGATAAAGCGAGAACAGAAGGCAAAACCTTCACGTTGCTGACCTCTTCCGTCTTCAGTCCTTCCACCAAAGGAGTGATTGAGCGCATGCGCGGTGCCTATGCCAACTTCAACCACGTTCAGTGGGATGCCGCCAGCGTCAGCCAGAAATTAGACGTTTGGGAAGCCCTTACCGGCAACCGTGCGCTTCCGTTTTACGATTTAGCATCTGCCAAAGTCATCGTCTCCATTGGAGAAGATTTCTTGGGTGCGGGTATGGCGCAGCAGCTGGCTTCGGATTATGCGGTTGGCCGCAAGCCCGGTGCTGGAATGAGCCGCCACTACCAGTTTGAGTCCAATTTGTCGATGACCGGTTCCAATGCCGATCAGCGCGTCAAGGTAAAAGCGTCCGAGTACGGTGCTGCTTTGGCGTACCTCTACAACCAAGTGTCGGGCGCATCCGTTCGCGTGGGTGCCCTGAGCGCCGACGCCAAGAAAGTTCTGGACAAAGCGGCTAAAGATTTGGTGGCCCACAAGGGTGCATCGGTTGTATTTTCCGGTGGCAACATCGGGCCCAACGAGCACTTGGCCGCCGCCATCAACGCAGCATTGTCCAACATCGGCACCACGGTGCAGGCCGGTAAGTCCGTTTACGTGGCGCAAGGCAACGATCGTTCCTTGAGCAACTTAGCGGCAGATTTGAAGGCCGGGCGCGTGGGCGCTTTGGTGGTTTGGGGTGCCAATCCCGCATACGCGGCCCCTGGTTTTGCTGATTTGATCAAAAAGGCAACGTTCTCCTTGGCCCTCACGGACCGTTTGGACGAAACCGCTTCATTGTGCACCTATGCCGCTCCCGTTCCTCATTACTTGGAGTCTTGGAACGACTACACTCCTGTAGCCGGTCACTATGCGGTTGCGCAGCCAACCATTGCTCCTTTGTTTGACAGCAAGCCGGCTCAAGAAGTTTTGATGTCTTTGTTGGGTGACGCCACTTCGTACAAAGACGTAGTCCGCAGCGCAGTGGCAGCCCGCGGGTTGTCCGTCAATGCAATTCTTCACGACGGCGGTGTGCAGTTGTCCGACGGCGCTTCCGGCGCAGGTTCCGGTGCAGCAGCAAAAGCATTGGCCGGCGCTTCCGTAGCTGCCGAGGAGGCCGCCAAAGCGGCAACCGGGGAGTGGGAAGTGGTGTTTTACCAAAAGGCGGTTGGCGCTGGTTTCCAAGCCAACAACCCGTGGTTGCACGAACTCCCGGATCCCATCTCGCGCGTTACGTGGGACAACTACGTGACCATTTCCGCAGCCGATGCCCTGAAATTAGGCGTAGAGAACACCTCCGAAAGCAACGGAGCCATCAACGGCTCCTACCTGACCCTTACCGTCAACGGAACTACCTTGGAGCGCGTTCCTGCTTGGATTCAGCCCGGCCAGGCCGCTGGAACCTTGGGCCTTGCCTTGGGCTACGGACGCACCAAAGTGGGCAAGGTTGCCGACAACGTGGGCGTCAATGCCTACTCCTTGATGAAGAGCGGCTCGGCGTACGCCGTTGCAAAAGTTACGTTGGCCGAAGACGAACACGAATTTGCTTCGGTTCAGCTGGGCAACACCATGATGGGCCGCAAAATTGTGAACGAAACCACCTTGGCTACGTTCTTGGCGGATTCTACCGGTAAGTCTTGGAATGAGAAGGCCGAATTCCATACCCTGCAGGGTACTGTAAACGCCAACGAAGCCAATTTGTGGCCGGACCACGACCACAAGACCATGCACATGTGGAACATGAGCATCGACTTGAACTCGTGCATTGGTTGCGGCGCCTGCGTCGTGGCTTGCCACATTGAAAACAACGTACCGGTCGTCGGTAAAGACGAAGTTCGCCGTTTCCGCGACATGCACTGGTTGCGCATTGACCGCTACTACTCATCGGACACTTCGCACGAGTCTGCAGAAGCCGATGGAGTAGGCGTGATGGCGAAGTACGCCGCCATGGAAGTTCCTTCCGCCAGTCCGGAAGTAGTGTTCCAGCCGGTGATGTGCCAGCACTGCAACCACGCACCGTGTGAAACGGTTTGTCCGGTAGCTGCAACCACCCACTCGCAAGAGGGATTGAACCACATGACCTACAACCGGTGCATTGGTACGCGTTATTGCGCGAACAACTGCCCGTACAAGGTTCGTCGTTTCAACTGGTTCAACTACATGAAGAACGACAAGTTCAGCAGCGTGAATCCGTCGCAAGACGATTTGGGCCGCATGGTGTTGAACCCGGACGTAACCGTGCGTTCGCGCGGTGTCATGGAGAAGTGCTCCTTCTGCATCCAGCGCATCCAGTACGCCAAGTTAGAAGCCAAGAAGAAAGGCGAACCCATGGAGGAAGGCGCCTTTACAACCGCTTGTGCCCAGGCATGCTCCACTGGAGCGCTATCGTTTGGCGACGTCAACAACGCGAAGAGCGCCGTGGCGGCGGTCAAACAAGACGCGCGTGCCTACCACTTGTTGGAAGAAGTTGGAACACAACCTTCTGTCTTCTACCAATCGAAAGTTAGAAACCCAGCTTAATCCTGCGATCGCACATGCACTACGAATCGCCCGTTCGCGAACCCCTTGTTCTAGGAAATAAGACGTACCACGACATCACGTTGGACGTTGTTCGCCCCGTTGAGTCTACTGCGCCCAAGGCCTGGTGGATTGCTTTTAGTATTGCCTTGGCCATGTTCCTCTGGGGCGTGGGCGCCATACTCTGGACCATTGCCAACGGTATCGGATCCTGGGGCCTGAACAAGACTGTTGGCTGGGCTTGGGACATCACCAACTTCGTATGGTGGGTAGGCATTGGCCATGCGGGAACCTTGATTTCCGCGGTGCTTCTGTTGTTCCGTCAAAAGTGGCGCATGTCCATCAACCGTTCTGCGGAGGCCATGACCATCTTCTCCGTCATTCAAGCGGGATTGTTCCCTGTGATCCACATGGGTCGTGTTTGGGTTGCGTACTTCGTGTTGCCCATCCCCAACCAATTCGGTTCCTTGTGGGTGAACTTCAACTCCCCGTTGCTGTGGGACGTATTCGCGCTTTCCACCTATTTGAGCGTATCCACCGTTTTCTGGTACGTCGGTTTGATTCCGGACTTCGCCATGATTCGCGACCGCGCCATCAACCCCATTCAAAAGCACATCTACCGCATTTTGTCCTTCGGTTGGGGCGGTAAGGCCAAGCATTGGCAGCGCTTTGAAGAGGTTTCCCTAGTGTTGGCGGGCTTGGCCACTCCATTGGTATTGTCCGTACACACCATTGTATCCATGGACTTCGCCACCTCCGTCATCCCGGGTTGGCACACCACCATCTTCCCTCCGTACTTCGTTGCGGGCGCCATCTTCTCCGGTTTTGCCATGGTGCAAACCCTATTGATCATCGTGCGGAAGCTCTTCAAGATGGAAGACTACATCACCATCCAGCACATTGAGATGATGAACATCATCATCATGGTGACGGGATCCATTGTGGGTGTGGCCTACATCACGGAATTGTTCATTGCCTACTACTCCGGAGTGGAGTACGAGCAGTATGCATTCCTCAACCGCGCCACCGGTCCTTATTGGTGGGCCTACTGGTCCATGATGACGTGCAACGTGTTCTCTCCCCAGTTCATGTGGTCCAAGAAATTGCGCACCAACCTGGTCTTCACCTTCATCATTTCCATTGTGGTGAACATCGGTATGTGGTTTGAGCGCTTTGTCATCATCGTGACCTCCTTGCACCGCGATTACTTACCGTCCTCATGGGCCATGTTCTCGCCTTCGTCCATCGACATTGCCTTCTACATGGGAACCATCGGATTCTTCTTCGTTTTGTTCCTGCTCTACGCCCGCACATTCCCCGTAATTGCTCAAGCCGAATTGAAGACCATCTTGAAGTCTTCTGGAGAGAGCCAAAAGAAACACCACACGGAAGACGACCATGCACACCACTGATTCAAAACCCTTGGTACGCGCCCTGTACGACGACGACGATGTTGTTTTGGGTGCCGTAAAAGAGCTCCGCGCGCAAGGCGTAGCGGTGAAGGAGGTTTATTCGCCTTTCCCCATCCACGGCTTGGACAAGGCCATGGGTTTGAAGGATACTCGCATCGCCATGGCCGCCTTTATGTACGGTTTGTTGGGCTTGACCACGATTGTGACGATCACGTATTTCCAAATGATTGTGGATTGGCCCATGAACATTGGCGGCAAACCCAACGCCACTTGGGGCTGGAACATGCCCGCTTTTGTGCCGGTTTTGTTTGAATTAACGGTATTTTTTACGGCCCACTTGATGGTTTGGACGTTTTTCGTATTGAACGGTTTGTACCCCGGTCGTGCCCCACAGAATCCAGATCCGCGCACCACAGACGACAAATTCATGATTGAAGTTGAAGACGGCAATCACGTTGTGGACCTGTTGAAGAAGACCGGAGCCATTGAAATCACCCACGCCTAATTGCTGAACGGATGACTCTAAACCGCATTTCCGCAACTCTTGCTGCTGTCTCTATGATCGCATTGACCGCAGCGTGCAACTGGGACAAGACTACTCCGGGCTACGTGTACATGGACGACATGTACCGTTCCCCTTCTTTGGAGGCGTACCAACCCGCAACGCAGTTTGCCGATGGTTTGTCTGCCCGCAAGCCGGTAGCCGGAACGGTATCGCGCGGTGAAGTGCCGTACGGTTTGCCCAATACCAACGAAGCCTACGAATTGTCCAAGCGCAATGCTGAAGTTCCCGCTTACTTTGCCGAATTGAATGCTGAGGACGGAAAAGTGCTCTACGGACAATTCTGTTCGCACTGCCACGGCGAAAAAGGGGACGGCAACGGCATCCTGATGCAGCGCGAAAAGATCTTGGGTGTTCCCGGTTACGGTTCCGACCGTCTTCCAGACATCACTCCAGGATCCGCGTACCACGTGATCATGCACGGCAAGAACAACATGGGATCGCATGCGTCTCAGTTGTCCTACGACGAGCGTTGGAAAATCATCAAGTACGTATTCCAGTTGCGCGCCGAGCAAAACGGAGGTGGCGCTGCGGCTCCTGCTGCGGATACCACGGCAACGGCTGCACTGTAATTTAATAGAATAAAGCAAGAAGTATGTTTGTTCTTCCCCGCAATGTTAAATTCCTGGCCTACGCGTTGGTTCTCGCGGGAGCCGTGGGTTTGGCCATAGGTTTTACCCAAGATCCGGTTGCTGAAGCCGGCCACGATGCGCACGGTACTGCTGCTGTTGCAGATCACCACAACGACCACGCCGCAGTTGCTGACGCACACGGTGACCATGCGGTTGACGCTCACGCGGACACAGCTGGTGCGCACGCAGAAGAGGTACCTGCAGACACGGCCGTGCACGCAGCCGGTGCTCCTACAGATCACCACGGCCCTTCCGAGTCCCACGAAGCAGTAGCGGCACACGGCGACGCCCACACAGCGCACGGTGACGCAGAAATGCACGACGCCCACCACGTGGACCAAAGCGGAAATCGTCCCTGGTCTGCCTTGTTGGTGAACTCCATCTTCTTTTTGTCCTTGGGCATTGGAGCCACGTTCTTTTTGGCCATCCAGTATGTAGCGCAAGTGGGTTGGTCTGCCGGTTTGACCCGCGTTTTTGAAGCCGTTTCGCTTTGGGTTATTGTGCCTTTGTTGGTAATTTTAGTCATTGCCATCGCCGGATTAAACCACGTGCACGGGATTTGGCACTGGATGCACGAAGGCATTATGGATGTCAACAGCCCCAATTACGACGAAATCATTGCGGGCAAGTCCGGTTACTTGAACGGACCGTTCTTTATTGCTCGCTTGGTGGCCTACATCGTAATTTGGTTTGGCGGTGCTTACTTGTTGCGCAAGAACAGTTTGGCGGAAGACGCCCTTCCCAAGGGTCAGAACTTGTGGAAAAAACAGCGTTCTCTTTCTGCCGTTTTCTTGGTTCTCTATGCCGTCACTTCCTCCACAAGCGCTTGGGACATTATCATGTCCATTGATGCTCACTGGTACTCCACGTTGTTTGGCTGGTACACCTTCGCGGGCATGTTCGTGACGTCGATCGTGGCATTGAATTTAATCGTCATTTACCTGCGTTTGGGCGGACACCTTCCTTGGATCAACGCCAACCACCAGCACGACTTGGGCAAGTTCATGTTCGCATTCAGCATTTTCTGGACCTACTTGTGGTTCTCCCAGTACATGTTGATTTGGTACGCCAACATTCCAGAAGAAGTAACCTACTACATGGCGCGTTTTGGGGAGTACAAACCCTACTTGATCACCATGGTTGTTTTGAATTTCTTGGTCCCATTCTTGCTGTTGGTCAGTCGGGACGCAAAGCGCATCCTGGGATTCATTTCTTTGGCATCGTTTTTTGTCTTGGTGGGTCACTGGATGGACCACTACATCATGATCATGCCGGGTTCGGTGGGCATGGGCTACGGTTTTGGCGCAGCTGAAATCGGGGGCTTCTTGTTCTTCTCCGGCTTGTTCATCTTGGTGGTAGGACGGAATTTGGGAGCGGCTCCACTGAAGCAGCACAACCACCCCATGTTGAAAGAAAGTGAACTGTTCCATCAATAAGCGCGGTATCTCATGAACGGAATTTTAATAGCAGCAGTACTGGTTTTGGCCGTCTTGGCCGTCATCCAGATTGTACGGATTTACGAACTTTCTTCGGTCATTCGCGAAGAGGACACCGCCTTGCCCACTCCGGAGGACAACGACCGTCAAGGTTTTTGGATGCTCGTGTTTGGCATTGCCTTCATCGCGTCCTTCTTTGCCATGATGTATGCCTGGATGCCAGACACCTTGGGGTTGCCGGCGTCGGAACACGGACCTCAGTACGACAATCTGTGGGACATTTCCATGGGCATCATCATTGTGATGTTCTTGATTGTGCAGCCGGTGTTGTTTTACTTCGCATACCGGTACCGCGGTACGGCTGGGCGCAAGGCTTCGTATTTTGAGCACAACAACAAATTGGAGCTTGTTTGGACCGTAGTTCCAGCAGTTATCTTGGCCGTGTTGATTCTGTACGGTTTGAGCACCTGGAGCACCATCATGAACCCCTCCAAGGAGAACGAGCCCATTGTGGTGGAACTCTACGCACAACAGTTCAAGTGGACGGCTCGTTACGCCGGCAAGGACAACGATTTGGGCAATGCCAACGTGCGCTTAATAGCCGGCACCAACGCCTTGGGGGTGGATACCTTGGATGCTAAGTCTGCCGACGATCAAGTCACGCCGGAAATGTACCTTCCCGTAGGCCGTCCGGTGCTGTTTAAGTTTCGTTCGCAGGACGTTATTCACTCGGCCTACATGCCGCATTTCCGCGCGCAAATGAACTGCGTACCTGGAGTGCCCACCCAATTCCAATTCACCCCAACGGTGACTACCGCAGACATGCGCAAGGATGCGGACATGGTAGCTAAAGTGGAACGCATCAACGCGGTGCGTGCCAAGGCCGGCAAAGAGCCGTATGTATTCGACTACTTGATTTTGTGCAACAAGATCTGTGGCGCAGCACACTACAACATGCAAATGCCTATTGTGGTGGTGTCTGAGGAAGAATACGCCGCTTGGATTAAAGAACAGAAAACGGTCGCTGAGACCCTGTAATCGTAGCAATTGAACCGACTTATGGCTGCAGAAGCACACGCACACGACCACGCTCACGACCACGAGCACCACGACCATCCGGCTCCGAACTTCTGGAACACCTACGTGTTCAGCACGGACCACAAAATGATTTCCAAGCAGTTCCTGGTAACGGGAATGTTCATGGGAATCGTGGGGGTATTTATGTCCATGCTTTTCCGCCTACAACTGGCATGGCCGGAGAAAAAATTCGCCATTCTGGAATACTTCCTGGGCAAGTGGGCGCCCGATGGCGTCATGGACCCCAACATGTATTTGGCCTTGGTGACCATCCACGGCACCATCATGGTATTCTTCGTTTTGACGGCGGGCCTGAGCGGTACGTTTTCCAACCTACTCATTCCGTTGCAAATTGGTGCGCGCGACATGGCGTCGGGCTTTTTGAACATGTTGTCGTACTGGTTCTTCTTTGCGTCCAGTGTCATCATGATTGCTTCGTTGTTTGTTGAAACCGGCCCGGCCTCTGGAGGTTGGACCATCTACCCGCCGTTGAGCGCTTTGCCGCAGGCCATGCCGGGCTCCGGAGCGGGCATGACCCTGTGGTTAATTTCCATGACGTTGTTCATCGTGTCCTCTTTGTTGGGTTCGCTGAACTACATCGTGACCGTGCTGAACTTGCGCACCAAAGGCATGTCCATGACGCGCTTGCCGTTGACCATTTGGGCGTTTTTGGTCACCGCCATTTTGGGCGTGTTGTCCTTTCCGGTCTTGGTGAGTGCGGTACTGCTCTTGATGTTTGACCGCATGCTGGGCACCAGCTTTTACTTGTCGGACATTTACATGGCCGGCGAAGCGCTTCACTACCAAGGCGGCAGCCCAGTACTCTACGAACACTTGTTCTGGTTCTTGGGTCACCCGGAGGTATACATCATTTTGTTGCCGGCATTGGGCATTACCTCAGAGGTGATCGCCACCAACTCGCGCAAGCCCATCTTTGGCTACCGTGCCATGGTGACCTCTATTTTGGCCATTGCGTTCCTGTCCTTCATCGTTTGGGGGCACCACATGTTCGTGACCGGCATGAATCCGTTCCTGGGTTCGGTATTTACGTTCACTACCTTGTTGATTGCGATTCCGTCGGCCGTTAAGGCGTTCAACTACATGACCACCTTGTGGAAAGGCAATCTCCAATTGACTCCGGCCATGTTGTTCTCCATCGGCTTGGTGAGCACCTTCGTGAGCGGTGGTTTGACGGGCATCATTTTGGGCGACTCCGCGTTGGACATCAACGTACACGACACGTACTTCGTTGTGGCGCACTTCCACATCGTCATGGGCTTGTCGGCCATCTTCGGTTTGTTTGCCGGGGTATACCACTGGTTCCCCAAAATGTACGGCCGCATGATGAACAAGAAGTTGGGCTACGCGCACTTCTGGATCACTTTTGTGTCTGCGTACGGTGTCTTCTTCCCCATGCACTTCCTGGGCTTGGCGGCAGTACCACGCCGTTACTACACCAACGCAGAATTTGGAATGTTCGACAACCTCCAAGACATCAACGTGTTGATCACGATGTTTGCCATTTTGGGCGGCATTGCGCAGTTGCTATTCTTGTTCAACTTCTTTTACAGCATGTTCCGCGGCCCCAAGGCTTCTCAAAATCCTTGGAAGTCCAATACCTTGGAATGGACTACCCCGGTAGAACACATCCACGGCAACTGGCCCGGAGAGATCCCAGAAGTTCACCGTTGGGCGTACGATTACAGCAAGCCCGGCTTGTCGGAGGATTTTGCTCCGCAGTCCTTGCCGATTCAAGACGGCGAGGAAGAAACGGGTCATTGATTTTGGATTGAATTAAGAGGCGCCGCCGCGGTTTACCGCGGCGGCGCTTTTTTATTGACCAACCGGCGCCTTTGAAGTTCGGGCGGAAGCGGGTCGAAATGCTACCTTTGTTTTTATGGGACGATTTGTGGATGATTCGGCCGAGGGCGCCTTGGAGCCTGAGGAACGCGAAGTAGAGCAACGGCTGCGGCCGGCTCAGTTCGCGGATTTTGCCGGCCAAGAGAAGATCTTGGAGAATCTTCGGATTTTCGTTCAAGCTGCAAAAGGTCGGGGTGAGTCCTTGGACCACGTCTTGCTGCACGGCCCTCCCGGATTGGGCAAAACCACATTGGCCCACATTGTGGCCAACGAATTGAACGTCGGGATCAAAATGACGTCCGGCCCTGTGTTGGACAAGCCCGGCGATTTGGCCGGATTGTTGACCTCCTTGGAGGCAAACGACGTTTTGTTCATCGACGAAATACACCGGTTGAGTCCGGTGGTGGAGGAATACCTGTATTCGGCCATGGAGGATTTTAAGATCGACATTTTGATCGAGTCCGGTCCACACGCGCGAAGCGTGCAGATTGGATTGCAACCTTTTACGTTGGTGGGCGCTACCACGCGGTCTGGAATGCTCACCGCGCCCTTGCGGGCGCGGTTCGGCATTGCCTCGCGGTTGGAGTACTACACCGCGGAGCGGCTGTCTACCATCGTGGAACGGTCTGCCGGCATTCTGGGGGTTGTCATTCAGCCCAATGCCGCCATTGAAATTGCCCGACGGAGCCGGGGCACCCCGCGCATTGCGAACGCTCTGTTGCGTCGTATCCGGGATTTTGCTCAGGTGAAAGGCGACGGCACCATAGACCTGTCCATTGCTCGTTTGGGCATGGATGCCCTGGATGTAGACGAGCACGGCTTGGACGATATGGACAACAAGTTGCTGTTGGCCCTCATCGACAAGTTTCGCGGAGGCCCTGTGGGGTTGTCTACTTTGGGTACGGCCGTTGGCGAACAAGCAGACACCTTGGAGGAAGTGTACGAGCCGTACTTGATCCAAGAGGGCTATTTAGCGCGCACCCCGCGCGGCCGGGTGGCCATGGACAAGGCCTACGCACATTTGGGTAGAAAAGCACCGCAGCACGGCCTGTTTGATTCCGGCGCGAACGCATGAACCCCGCTCAGGCGAAAGCGTCGTTGGCGCGCCACGCTGAGCGGCTGGGATTTGGTGATTGCCGCGTAGCTAGGGCCGATTTTTTGGAAGAAGAGGCCGTAGGGTTGGAGACCTGGTTGGCACGCGGTTACCAAGGATCCATGGCCTACATGGCAAATCACTTTGACAAGCGCTTGGATCCCCGAAAACTCCTACCCGGCGCCAAAACCGTTGTGTCGCTTCGTTACAACTACTTCCCAACTCAGGAACAAGTCCTCCACGAAGACGTCCCCAAAATTGCCCGGTACGCCTATGGAGAGGATTACCATCGCGTGGTCAAAGACCGATTGTTCGAATTAATGGACGCTTGGCAGTCCGACGTGGGAGCCGTTGCAGGTCGGTGTTACGTGGATTCCGCACCCGTTTTGGAGCGGGCCTGGGCGCGTCGCAGCGGTTTGGGTTGGGTCGGCAAGAACAGTTTGTTGCTGGCCAAAGGGGTAGGGTCTTATTTCTTTTTGGCGGAGTGGATCTTGGATATGGAATTGCCGCCGGACCCGCCCGTAACGGACCACTGCGGCACCTGCACCCGTTGTTTGGATGCGTGCCCCACCCAAGCCTTGCTACAGCCGGGTGTTTTGGACAGCAACAAGTGTATTTCCCACGCCACCATTGAATTGCATGCGGCGGTGCCCGAGTCCTTGGTTCCGGACCTCAACGGCTGGACTTTTGGCTGCGACATTTGCCAAGAGGTGTGTCCGTGGAATCGACATTCCGTTCCCCACAAAGAAACGCGATTTGCTCCGGAAGGGAATTGGACCCAATGGACGGAGTTGGATTGGCGTCGTATGGACGACGAGGTCTTTACCCGAGTGTTTGGCAAGAGTCCACTGATGCGCGCGGGGTACGCTAAATGGCACGAGAACCAAACAACCGCGCGCCAGCGCGTGCCGCAAGACGACCGCACAAAGGACCGGCCGAAAGACGACCGGGCCAAGTAGTACGGTACAAAAAGCAGGTGTTACAGGGCCGGTACGGCAACGGCCTGCAGCACCTCGTAGGTAACGGCGTCGTACGCCACAGCAATCCAATCCACGCGGTTGGCGTTCCATCCACCCGGGAGTTCGTAGGCCACCCAGCCACTAAATGTTCCGCCCGCAACACTGTTTGCCGGCAGGGCAGAAAGCCCCAAAATGCCCTTGGGGGCCGCACGCAAAACGTGGTTGTGCGCGTAGGTTCGGTTTCGGGTGTTGTCCGGCATCAGCTGGGGGGAAACGATCCCGCTTTCGGTCAAGTAAAACGCCACGTGAACGGGGTTGGTTCGGGCCGATGCCGCCGTTAGGCGGTACTGAAGCACGGCTTGACGACCGTCGGCATTCCAACCGGGGATCACTTCAAAGAGCGCCTGAGGAGCTTCCGCCAGAAAATCCACGGCACGTGTTTGCCACGTGGTGTAGGACTTCCACTGGTTGGTGGGGTAGTCTGCGCGCTGCACCATGCCGTTGGGCAGGCCAATGGGCGGACCAAAGTAGTTCCAAAGCGACTCAGATTCGGGGGTGCTGAAATCGGTGGGGTAGGAGGTGTCTACGTTGGAAAAACCGCTACTGCGCGCGTGAATGGCCAAGGGAACCACGCGATCTCCGTACAACGAGTCCAATTTGACGAGAACCTTAGTGGCTTTAGGGCAATTTTTGCACGTGTGGCCCGTAAAATCTTCAATGTAGACCGTGCTTTCCGTCTGGCGAACGGTATCCCTGTACACCACCGACGCCCAGTCCACATTGATGGCGTTTTTAAACGGTTGATCCACGGTGTCGCAACCGGAAATTCCCAAAACGGCCAGCAAGCACGCAGCGGCCCAGGTAGGTAGTTTGTTGCGCATCGGTTAAAAGCTTGTGGTAAATGAAACGGCCAATCCGTTGGAAGGTGGAACCACGCGGCAAATGCCCCCCACGCAAAAAATTCCTTGTTGTTGGCGGCCGTAGTTGATTTGGATTCGGGTGTTTCCGGAGAAGTGGATCAGCGACAAAATAGGGTAGTGGATCCGACGACCCACGGAGGGGTGTCCGTAGTTGTAGATTTCTTGCACCGCAACGGTCCAACGATCGGAGACGGTCCACTCCACCAAGCCCATGACTGCATCTCCGCGGAAACCGTTGGCAGTGTTCCACTGGCCCTCGTAGCGCAGGGTTTGGCCGTTGGGCAGGGTGTGTTGGAATTCCGCAACTGCGGCGCGCACCGTCAGCAGCGAATCTTGTCCGGGGTTGGCCAACAGAACCGCATCCGGAACACCGTCGTTCAAAACGGTTTTGTTGTATCGGAGGTCGTAGAGGGTCAGCATGCCCTTGGACTTTTTGGAGAACTTCTTGCGAAACTCCACATTCACATCCCGGAAATAGGGGATTTCTCCGCGTTCGAGCCAGTTGGACCGGTATCCATCCGTGCCGATGGCGCCAATGGGAACGCCCGATGCAACCGGGCTTTTTTGCAGCGATTCCGCCCACGAGGCGTTCAAAGCAACCGTCAGGCCGGTTTTACCGCCCAACCAACTGCCTTTTGAAAAGGCTTTCACCACGTCGATTTCTCCTCCTTGTTCTCCGTTGATTTGCGTGGCATAGGGAAAGAGCGCCGGCAAGGCGTAGGTGTGCAGCTTGGACGTGGGCGGCAAGAAGTTGACAAAAACGTCAAACTGCTGCGCGCTGCGGTCGCTCCGGAAGCTCATGTTGTCGATGCGCTTGGCGGAGGCTTGCACCGAAAAACCTTTGGTTCGGTAGGTCAGCGTGGACCGCAAGGCTTGCCCGGGCCGGTAGATGTAGGCGTTGTCAAACGAGGGGTCGTTGGCCTTGTACACGTATTCGCTGTTTAAACTCCACTTGCCCTTGGCCAAGTTGAATCGTAAAGCTCCGGCGGCAACGTTTGCGGGCAAATTCAATTCCGGATCGTTGGCCGGTTGGTACTTGCTCACAAAACTTCCGCCCAAAACCGCGGCACCGGCCTTCCACGGCAGGTTGTATTCCGCGTCCAGGCCCCGTACAATTCCTTCGCCCAACGAAAAGTACCGACGCTGTTTGCCCAATACGCCTTTGATTTGCAGGCCGTTTTTCCAGCGCGTGGCAATACGAACTCCGTCCAGGGCGTTGTCCAATCCCAAACCTCGTTCTTCGTACGCCCGCAAAATCATGCCGCTGCCAAACTGCTCGTAAAAGTTGCCCACCGTGATGTCAAACCCATCTTGTTCAAACTGCACAAAACGGTAGGGAATGCCCTGGCCTTTGAAGCCTTGCGGATAACCCAAGATGGGGTTTTGGTAGTTTTCGTACCGCATCCCGGCGCGCAGGCCGCCCTGGGTGTACGTAAACGTGGCGAATCCTTGTCCCCGAAATTTGTCTTCGGGGTAGTACTGTCCGGTGGGGTCCAAAATACTGTCCCGAACATACGCCTGACCGTCGAATTGAAAAATGGCGTGCAATTCCCCCGGTTGTCCGACGGTTCCCAAGGGTTGGGCCAAAAGGCCAAAACTCAGCACCGCCAGTGCTGCGGTACCGATTGCTGCAAAACGATTCATGCTCAGTGGTTCGATGTTCCTGCCGGAGCCGTTTCCGAAGACCCTGCGGCTGCTGCGCGAATAGCCTCCATCAAGTGTTTTTCCTCGCCAGGAACATATTTATTGGCCTGGTACACAATTTCCCCTTTGCCGTTCAACAAAAACGTGTGCGGTACGTTGTTCACGCCCATGGCGCGACGCAGTACGCTGTTGGGATCCAACAGCACCGTGTATTCCCATTCTTGGCCGGCCACAAAAGGTCCCACCTTGGCAGAAGTACGGGCATCGTCGATGGAAACCGCCACCACCTTAACGCCGGTGGTCTTCTGCAAATCCTCGTAGTAATCGTTCAAGGCATTCAATTCGCTGATGCACGGTTTGCACCACGTAGCCCAAAAGCTCACCACCATCGGCTTGCCATCGTTGGTCACCGACGCGGCGTCGATGGTTTTGTATTCCAAGGTTTGGATTTGTGCGTGGGGCAACCCCTGTGCGAAGGCCGAAGTAGCAAGGCCAAGGGCCATTGCCGTTACAAAAATGCGCATGGTATGTGAGTGAGTATACGAAGATAACAAAAAAGGGGCCATTCCTTGCGGAATAGCCCCTTGAGCGCAGCGCTCCGCTGCAAAGATGACTTAGTGAGCTACCGTCAAACGAACGGTTTGTACGGCGTTGTTCGTAACCACACGAGCGGTGTACACACCGTTGGGCAAGCCAGCTACGGGCAACATCAGTTCGTGCGAACCTGCTTCCAAAGCGCGGGCAGGCAATTCAGCAACCACCTGACCGTTCAAATTGGTCAAGCTTACAGATACTTGGCTGTTGTCTACCAAGTTCAAGGCAATGCGTGCTGCGTCCGAAGCGGGGTTCGGGAATACGCTCAAAGCGCCGCCTTGCAATTCCTCTGAGCTCAAAGCATTGTTGGCCACCCAAATGTTGTCCAAGAACAGGCTGTTTCCGTAACCAGATACCCCTTCAAACTTCACCACTAATCCAGCGTTGCCGGCGTAGGAAGCCAAAGAAATGGCGTTTTGTTTCCATTCTGTAGCCGTTGGGAAGAAACGGGTGTTGTTGCCCACCGGAGTGCGCGTAGCCAATTGGTTACCGGTCTTGTTAAAGATTTCGGTCCACGTAGATCCGCAATCGGTAGAAACAGAAACCTTCAATTGATCAGGCTCCGTTCCGTCGTATTGAGCGTGTGCGTGCTGGAAGAACAATTTGGGACTGGTCAAACCGGCCAAGTTCAATTTCTGGGTAGTAACCGATACCGTTCCACCTGCTTGGATTAAATAGAAATCCACCATCAAGGATTTGTCTGACTGCGCAAATCCGCCCAAGTTTTGGGTGGTGCCGGCACCTGCTTTGCTGATGACGAACAAGCGAGTAGAGCTACCGCCTTGGATCAAACCGGAAGAAGCAGGCAAGGCCGTTGTAGTTGCAGCCTCAACGCCTTCGTTGTACGGGGTAGCCAAAGGCGTAGCGCTAATAGTGGAAATACGCAAGGAAGGCGCAGTGTTGTTCATGGTGTTGGCATCTGCCTTTCCGTTCGGAGCACCTACCGAGTAAACGATGATGTTCGCGCCGCCGGCCAAGGTCAAAGCAGGGAAGTTCACCGCAACGGATGCACCTGCCGCCAGGTTACCGGTCCAGTTTTGAACCACGGGCGTGCCGCCGTTCAATGCGTACTGCACCGCCGCTGAAGTGATGGCGCTGGTGCCCGCGTTGGTGATGGTGGCAGAAGGCGTGTAGGCAGTGTTGCACAGGCCGCCGCTGTGTTGTGCTACGGACAAAATGCCGGCGTCAAATACGGGACCGTTCAACGGTTGTGGAGCGCTGTAGCCAGCGTTCTTCACGTCTTTGGTGGTCATGTCCTGTACCCAAGCGACCATGGCTACTTCAGCCAACTTGTACACATAAGCAGGAACTTTAACCTTGGCCGTGTAAACAAAAGGAGTACCTGAAGCCATCGTTGCGGGCAAAGCCGTTCCGCTGGCGTCCGGGATCATCTTGCGCATGACCATGAAAAAGTCGGTCTCGCCGTTGCTGCCGGGAGCCGTTGGGAATTCGATGGCTTTTTCCACCAAGCCCAAATGCAACTTCAAGTTGGCATTGGAAATGGAGTTCTGCGTAGCATTGGTTACGTAAACAACAAACTCAACAGAGTCGTTGTTGGCTGAAAACTGGTGTGCTACCGTTACGGAGTAGTCCGAGGCAACAGCGTAACGCGTGCTGATGGAAGTAGCCGTAACGTTCGCAGGTGCACCGGCGTAAGCAGAACCCGTAGGGGCTACACCGTCCATGGACGTCCAGGGCACACCGTTTACCCCGTAAAAGCTAACACGGGTTGCTACATCCGTGGGGTTTTGCAGGTTCATGGGATCGAACCCGGGCCAGCTGGTTTGGTACTTGATGGACACCGCTTTGGTAGCGTTGGCATCCAACAGTGTATTGAACGCGGGATTCTGGCTGGCACACGGCCCGCAAGAAGCTTGCGTGAATTCTTCAAACAGGACCAAGCGTTGTGCTTGACCAAAAGCGGCAGATCCGGCTACCGCCAGGGCCGCAAGGGTAAGGGTTTTTTTCATAGGGATTAAGAAGAAATGGAGGTCCAAGGTACATTATTTTTTGGTTGCGCGTACCTTTGGTCCTTCACACCGTCAAAAACAACACACTCATGAAATCCATGATCAGCGCGGCCTTAGTGGTCGCTTCGTTCGGAATCGCTTCGGCCCAATCTTCCTTGCAGGTGGCCTCTATGGATTCGGTGGTACGCGGCAACAGCTACTCGTCCGGCCAGTTGACCGGGCACATCAACTTGAGAAACACGAGCTCCAGCTCCAAGGATTACTACGCTCGTCGGGCCAAAGTAGGTTCTTCGGCGGTGGTGGATTCCAATTACTTCTGCTGGGATCTGTGCTACCCCACCTGGTCCAGCAACTCCATGGGTACGGTGACGATACCCGCCGGCGGTGTTGCCAACGATTTCAGCTGCTACATTTATTTGAAGGCAGCCGGGCTGACGGGCGTGGACACCATTTGGTACACCTTTAAGAACGCAGCCGATGCCAACGATACGTTGCGCGTAGGGGTTGCTTGGGAGTTGTCCACCACTTTTTCGTTGGACGAAGCGATTACCGGTGCCACGGTATGGGCCGACGCCAACGGTCAGTTGCGCGCGGAAACCGCCCCGTGGATGGAGGACGTTACCGAAGTTTTGGTGTATGATGTATTGGGTCGTGAAACCGCCCGTTACACCGGCGTTCAAGCGCTTTTGAACGGAGTTGCACTTCCCGGAAGCGGCTGGTACACGGTTCGTTTTGCTTCGTCCAGCGCCGTTTTGTGTACCGAGAAGGTCGTGGTTCGTTAAGAACATTGTTCACGCGCGCTGCGCGGAAAAAGGAAAGGGGCGGTCTCGTGAGAGACCGCCCCTTTTTTTATTGGACGCGAACGCTTAAAAAGCGAATCAGTGCGCTACTTGGAAGCGTTGGGTGGTGCGTTCTGCGCCGTTGGTGAATTCCACCACGTACAGACCGTTGGTCCAAGCTGCTACCGGCAGGGCGAGTGTGTTCTCGCCGTTCAACGCAGCAGCATACACCGTTTGACCCAGTGCGTTCACCACGCGAACACTGCCGCTGGTGTGCTCACCAAAGGAAACTACAGCAGTTTGGTTGGCGGGGTTGGGGGTAACGCGAACCGCATGGGTCGTTTCTTCGCCCAAACCTACGCCGCTGGCAGTCAGGTTCGCAGACTGGTAGATCTCTTTGGTGGTCATGTCTTGAATCCACACCATTACACCTAAATCCGTAAAGTCTTCTACGGTGTGTGCCGTAGCGTGGTTAACCGGTGCCGACGCGTTTGCGGGAAGGGTGTACGCACCGTTGAAGGTGTACGAAAGGGGTTTGCTCTGCAACACGTTTTCGGTCAAGTTGGTCAAGGCGGTGCCGTTTGCGTCGGGAACCAGTTTCTTCATGACGGTGTAAAACACAGTCTCGCCGTTGGATTTGACGTTTTGCGTGGTGGACTTCTCGTAAATAGCCACTTGCAAGGAAAGGGACTTCGAGGTGGTCACCAACGGAGTGATGTCGATGTTCATGTCTACCTTTTGTGCGGCCGCATCAATGGTGTAGTAACCGGAAAGGTTCATGAACGATGGCTTGGACTTAAATCCGTTGAGGATGTTCTGGGTGATTTGACCCGCGTGTCCGTTCCAACCGCCGTCGATTTGTGCGTTTGGTACAGAGTTCACGCCGTACAAGGTGCGCTTGGCAGCGGCTTCTGCGGTAAAGTAGGGATCACCCGTTCCCGGCCAGCTCATTTGGTACTTGATGTAGTTGTAGTCACCGGCAGGCTGAGCGTCCATCAACGTTTTGAAGGTAGCATTGGCCGGGGCACAAGGACCGCAGGTAGACGAGCTGAATACTTCAATGAGCGGACGGCGAGCGGCAATGTTGCTCACCACCACTACTTGCTTGGTCACGGTGTCGTTCTGCGGTGCAGGATCCGTTTGTCCGTTGGGGTTGGACGTCCAAAACTTCAGGGTGTACGTGCCGGTAGCCGACGGAGTCCACGCGGTGGGGTGGGTCAGGGTGCCCGTTGCTGCAGGTGCTAGGTTCACACCGGAAGCTGCACTCGACACGGTAGCGCCGTTGTTTACTTTGTAGTTGACCGTTGCGCTGGTAACGGCATTCGCGCCGCCGTTCAAGTACGATGCGGCAACCGTAAAGGGAGCTTGGTTCAAAACCAGGTAGTCAGCAACGTTCAAGCTGTTCGCAATCAGGTTGTTGCTGGGTTGGGTTCCGGCAATGAACTCGTAGTATTTATTGTCTCCAGCCGTGGCGTCGGTGCCGGCTTGGGCGGCTACGTTGGGCGATCCGTTCACGCTGTAGGCGGTGGTGCTGTTGACCTGGATGCCGATGGCAAAGGTTGCGCCGGTGCAGGAGTTGCGTTGGTCTACCACATAAATCTTATTGGTAGACTCTTCCAAAACCATGGCCCAGTAGGTCCAGCAGGTGTTGTTGGGGATGCCGAACGACGAGAACATGACCCAATGTTGGCGGTTAGGTGCCGTACCAAAAGTCTTGTTAACAATAAAATCGTTGGCGCCGTTAGAGGCCAGTCCCCAGATGCATACGGAATTGTCTGGAATTCCGGCGTTGGGCAACGCGGCTTTGGTGTAACTCGGTGCCGTAGCGGCGTTCGCATCAAAGGTCAAAACACCGGAGGTGCTCACCTTGTACTGCGTAACGGGGCTGCCGTTGAAGTTGAAAGCAAACGGCAAGGTTTGAACCGTAGACCAAGCTGGTGAAGCCGCGGGGGCTGCAGAAATAGTGGTCCAACTGGTGGCCAAGCCGCCGCCAACTGGGTATTCGGCATCTGCGTTTAGTCCGCCCGGGTTACCGGTTGTGGATCCTGGTAGGTAGTAGTACTGGGCTGCAGCAGGCGTAGCCAAAAGGGCAAGGGCCGCAGTGCCCAAAGCGAATAGGGTTTTTTTCATGGGGTAGAGGATTGAATTCAAGGGGTACAAAGTACATATTTTTCCATACAAAACCGCTATTTTTGCGGCTCCGTTCTGAAATGCAATAAGTTCGGCCCACTTGCGTTACCCGTCCAGTATGTACCATCATTTTCGCGGTTTTTTGGTTGCTAAGGCCCCCACCCATGCGGTGGTGGATTGCGCGGGAGTGGGCTACTTCCTCCACATCTCGTTGACCACGTACGGTTCTCTGGCCACGCTGCCAACGGACGGCTCGTGCGAGGTGTTCCTTTACGCTCATGCGGTTTACCGCGAGGATGCTCAAATTTTGTACGGTTTCTCCACTCCGGAAGAGCGCGATGTGTTTTTGCTTTTGCTCAGCGTTTCCGGCATAGGATCGGGCACAGCCCGCATGATACTCTCTTCCATGACCCCCGCGGAAGTGGTGGAGACCATCGCTTCAGGCAATTCCGGACGCCTCCAGGCCGTCAAAGGAATCGGAACGAAGAGTGCCCAGCGCTTGGTGGTGGACCTTCGGGACAAAATGAGTCGGTGGTCCGGCGCAACAGGTGTGGGCGGAACGGCAGAGGGGCCCGGCAGCGGCAGGGCAGAGGCCATAGCCGCTCTGGAAGTGCTCGGTTTTTCGCGGGTCGCCGTGGAGAAAGCGGTGGCTGCAGCGGTTGCGGCACAGCCGGAGGCAGGTGTGGAAGCATGGATCAAAACGGCATTGGTGGCGCTGTGATGCAATTGCCGGTAGCTTTGATGCGTTTGTGGACAACGCTTTTGGCGGTTGTGCTGCTTCCTATTGGGGCTTGGGCACAGGCAGACAGCAGCAGCGGGCCCAACCCATGGAACTATCCCGGCCAAGTTCAGTCCAACGGATTTCGTACAGAAACGACCTTTGACCCTGCCACCGGATTGTACAAGGTACAGCGGTTCATGGGCGACGTCCCGTTGGGAATTCCGGAGTTTTTCACCGCGTCGCAGTACCGCGAACGCATGTTCAATTTGCAGCAAACGCAATCTTGGCAAGATCGATTGGCCCAGAGCGGTAGAGCCGGCGGCGAAGGTCGGGAGGGTTCCAGCTTGATTCCGGACATGTTTGTGTCCAACGAGGCATTCAAAAACATCTTCGGCAGCAATGCCGTGGAGGTTCGGCCCCAGGGAACCGCTGAATTGCGGTTTGGGGTGCGGTACCAAAAAATAGAGAACCCCATGATTCCTTTGCGCAATCAGCGCACGTGGGCCTTGGATTTTGATCAACGCATGCAGGTAAACGCCACGGGCAAAGTGGGCGATCGTCTGAATTTGCAGATGAACTACGATACGGAGGCGACGTTTGCTTTTGAGAATAAAACGAAGCTGGATTTTCGCGGACAGGAAGACGACATTGTTAAGTCTTTGGAACTGGGAAACGTTAGTTTGCCCATGACCTCCAGCTTGATCACCGGTGCGCAGTCTTTGTTTGGGGTGAAAGGCCAGTTCCAGTTTGGCAAAACCACGGTAACCACCTTGCTTTCCGAGCAGCGCAGCCAGAGCCAAAGCATCAACATTCAGGGGGGTGCAACAGCGCAACAATTTGAAATTGAAGCGGATCAGTACGAGGCCAATCGGCACTTCTTTTTGGGTCATTATTTCCGCGATCAGTACGAAAATGCGTTGGCCACCTTGCCGGTCATCAACAGTTCGGTGCAAATTACCCGGTTGGAGGTTTGGGTGACCAACCGTCGGTCCATGACCGAAGAAACCCGAAACATTGTGGCCTTCATGGACTTGGGGGAAACCGAAAGCCGCGCCTTCCGCAACACCGCCGCTGGGCGTCCCGGCTTGGTGCTCTTTCCCGGCCAGGCACTGGACGCCTACCCTTCCAACCGAACCAACCGCTTGAATCCAGAGCAATTGGTAGCTGAAGTGCCCGGGGTTCGGGACATCTCGCAAGCATCAAGTGCCCTGACGGGCCTGAACCTGGACGCCAATCAGGAATTTTCGGAGTTGACCAACGCCCGAAAATTAGCACCAAACGAATACCGCTTTCATCCGCAGCTGGGTTATTTAACGCTGAATACCTCGCTCAACCAAGACGAAGTACTGGCCGTAGCCTACCAGTACACGGCAAACGGTCGCATTTATCAGGTGGGCGAATTTTCCAACGACGGCATCAACCCACCCAAAACACTCCTTCTCAAGCTGCTCAAGGGTCCGGTGCTCAACGTGCAAATGCCACTCTGGGATTTGATGATGAAGAACGTCTACAGCCTGAACGCGTTCCAGCTGGCTCAAGAGGATTTCCGCTTGGACATCTTGTACCGCAACGATGCCACCGGACTGCCCATTCCGTTTTTGCCGCAGTCCAGCATCAAAAATGAATTGCTGGTGCAAGCATTGGGCACGGACAAGGTGAACAACAACGGTGACCCTTTTCCCGACGGCATTTTTGACTACGTGGAGGGAATTACGGTGCATGCGCAAACGGGTCGCATTATTTTCCCGGTTCTGGAGCCTTTTGGCAGTGCTCTGGCCGCCAAGTTAACAACTCCGGCAGAGAAAAAGCGTTATGTGTTCCAGCAGCTGTACGACTCCACGCGTTTTCGGGCGCAAGCGGAAACCCAGCTGAATAAATTTGTCATCAAAGGCCGGTACAAGAGTGCGGGCGGTTCCGTCATCCAGCTCAATGCATTCAATATTCCGCGCGGGTCTATTTCCGTGACGGCAGGAGGGACTAAATTAACGGAGAACCAGGATTTTACGGTAGATTATGCACTGGGTCAGGTGCGGATCTTGAACGAGGCGCTGCTGTCCAGCGGTGTGCCCATTCGCGTGAGTTTTGAAAACAACACCCTATTCAATTTTCAAACGAAGACCTTCGTAGGAACGACCTTTGAGCACAAGTTCAGTCCCAACTTAACGGTAGGCGGTGCTTTGCTGAACATGAGGGAGCGTTCACTCACTCAAAAAGTAAACGCAGGGGAAGAACCCATCAACAACACCATTTGGGGGCTCAACACCCAGTTCCAAAAGAATCTACCGCAGTTGACCAAGTTGTTGGACAAGTTGCCGTTGATTTCCACCAAGGAATCCAGTTCGCTTCAATTTCAAGGAGAGGTAGCGCAGTTGTTGCCGGGCACGCCGCGGAGCATCAAGCTGACCGGATCCGCAACCACCTACATCGACGACTTTGAGGGCGCCCAAACGCTGATTGATTTGCGCGGCAACAACACCTGGACCCTTGCGAGTGTTCCGGATGGTCAATCCCGCTTGTTTCCAGAAGCCTCCTACAACAACTCGGTGACCTACGGATCCAACCGAGCGCGCACGTCTTGGTACATCATTGATCCAACTTTTTTTGCCAACACGGCCGCAACGCCTCAGAACATCCGCCAAGACCCTTCCATTCTGTCCGATCACCGGCAGCGAATGATTCCCATCAACGAGGTGTTTCCCAATCTACCCGTTCAGCCGGGCATGGCGCGCAACATCGCCATGTTTGACGTTTCGTTCTTCCCAGGCGAACGCGGGCCCTACAACTACGATGTGGAAGGTTTTCCCGGCTTGTCCAAGGGGCTGGACGCTCAGGGGCGTTTGAACGATCCCAAATCCCGCTGGGGCGGATTGATGCGGTCTTTGCAAATCAACAACTTTGAAGAGCAGAACATTGAGTTCATCCAGTTTTGGGTGATGGACCCCTTCTACGGCGACCCCACCGCCACGGGGGGCGATCTGTACTTTCATTTGGGCAACCTGAGCGAAGACATTCTCAAGGACGGCCGTCAGTCGTTTGAAAACGGTTTGTCTCCACTTGGATTGCGCGACGATTTGGATTCATCGGCCTGGGGATATACTTCTCGTTATCAGCCCATTACCGAGGCGTTTGGCACGGACCCCATTGCGCGTACCTTTCAAGATCTTGGACTGGACGGTTTGTCCGATGCGGACGAATTGCGTTGGCGAACGGATTTGGCCAATTCCTATGTTGAGCGCCTGACGGCTTTGTACGGAAGCACCTCCACGGTGGTACAGCAGGCCCTTGCGGACCCGGCTGGGGACAATTTCCGCTACTTCCGCGGCGACGATTTGGACAACGAGGGCGCCAATATTTTGGATCGCTACAAGAAATTCAACAGCCCCCAAGGGAACTCCAATACCGAAACCGTCAATGGGGTACCGGCGTCGGCCACCAACATGCCGGACAAGGAAGACATCAACCGGGACCAAACCATGAACAAGTCGGAGGCGTACTTTCAATACAAAGTATCGCTGCGCCCGGAGGACATTGCCGTCGGGAAAAACAACATTGCAGATATCTTCGAAACCACCACCGACGAACTTCCGGACCAAACCCGCAAGCCGGTTCGTTGGATTCAGTTCAAGATACCGGTATTTGAGCCGGAAGCACGCGTGGGCGGTATTTCCGACTTTCGTTCGATTCGCTTCTTGCGCATGGTCCTCAAAGGCTGGGACTCATCGGTGGTCTTGCGCTTTGCCCGTCTGGATTTGGTGCGCGGCGAATGGCGTCGGTATCCGTTCTCCCTAGACGGTCTGCGCGAAGAAGTCCCCACGGATCAAGGTTCGGGAACCACCTTTGCCGTGAATGCGGTGAATTTGGAGGAGAACGGCGGAAAAACGCCCATTCCGTACGTATTGCCCCCGGGAATCGACCGCCAAATCTTATTGGCCAGCACGGCCCCAGTGCCGCAGAACGAACAGGCCATCAGCATGCGCATTTGCGGCCTTCGGGACGGCGATGCACGCGCAGTATTCAAGAACATGTCCGTGGACATGCGTTGGTACAAGCGTTTGCGTCTGTTCGTCCACGCCGAAGCGGCCGGTGCCGAAAGCCAATTGCGGGACGACGACCTCTCCATTTTTATTCGTTTGGGCAACGACTATTCCCAAAACTACTACGAGTACGAACTGCCGCTCAAGGTAACGCCTTGGGGCATCCGGGATCCAGATGCCATTTGGCCGGATGCCAACCACGTGGATTTGCCCTTGGAAGCCCTGACGCAATTGAAGTTGGAGCGCGATCGCTTGATGCAAATTGACCCCAGCTGGTTGCTGACCAATCCCTACGTAAAGGACTCGGCAGGCGCCACCTTCCGGGTGGTGGGCGTTCCCAACTTGGGACTGGTGCGCACCGTCTTGATTGGGGTTCGCAACGCCAAAAAGAGGGAGTCGGGCGGGTCCGACGACGGCTACGATAAGTGCGCCGAGGTGTGGATCAACGAATTCCGCATGGCGGATTTTGAAAACCAAGGGGGTGAGGCGGCTACCGCTCGGGCCAGTGTGAAGTTGGCGGATCTGGGCCAGGTGGTGGCCACCGGCCTGTACAGCGGCGTAGGATTTGGAGCGATCGATCAAGGCCCAACGGAGCGCAATCGATTTGCATCGGCCTCGTACGACGTTCAAGGAAACCTGGAGGTGGGCAAAGTATTGGGTTCTCAACGTTTGAAATTGCCGCTGTTCGTGAGCATGGCTCAGGAGTTCAAAACTCCCCAGTATAATCCTTTGAATCCGGATATTAAAGTAGATGATGCGGTCAAAAACTTGCCCGACGCTGCTTCGCGAGATTCTTTGCGCACCTTGGTCCAAGACCTCACGCAGCGCAGAAGTGTAGCATTGACCAACGTTCGCGTGGACCGCTCCCAGGCCGCCATGAAGAAGAATCCAACACCTTTGGACCTATCCAACTGGAATGCCACCTATTCCTTCAACGAGGTACTCCGTCGGGACGCCAACATTCAGTTCGACAACCGCCAGGATTACCGTGGGGCGCTTGCGTACGTCTACCAGGCCAAGCCCTTCAACCTTCGACCGTTCAAAAAAATAACGAACAAAAATCTTGCACTGATTCGGGACATCAACCTCAACCTAACCCCTTCTCGTTTCAGCGCGCGCACAGACGTTCAGCGCACCTTGCAGCTTCTGCAAATGCGCAACGTGGACAACCCGCAATTCAAACTTCCGGTCACCTACAACAAGAACTTCACGATGGAACGCACCTACGATTTGGTGTGGGATTTGAGCCAAGCCATCAAATTTGACTACAACGCCCGCATGCGTCTGCGGTTCGACGAGCGCCCGGGGCCCATGCAAGTGGATACGGTTCAGTTGTTTTTGTTGGATAATTTGCGTTCGGGCGGACGCCCCACGAACTACCACCACACGGCCAATATTGGCTGGCAGTTGCCCATCAACAAAATTCCTTATTTGGAGTTCATTCAGCTCCAAGCACGCTACACCGCGGAATACGATTGGCAAACCAATTCCCTCTTGGCCTCCATCAAAAAAATTGATTCGTTGGACTACGGATTTATGCTTCAGAATTCCGGGAAATGGGCGCTGACGGGAAACTTGAATTTCAATACGTTCTACAACAAGTTTCCGTTCCTAAAAAAGTACACGACGTCGACCAACAGAGGCAATGCGGCGCTGGGCGGACGCGGCATGCCCGCTTCACCCAAACCCACCGAGGAACAGCCAAAAGAAACCAAAAAGGGACCCCTCTTTTACGTCCTGAAAACGGGAGTTGGGTTCCTAACCATGGCCAAGACGGCCAACCTTTCCTACACGCGCAACACGGGCTCATCGCTCCCCGGGTTCAATCTGGCTCCGGTCTTGTTTGGGGGCAACGTGACGCAAAACTGGGCACCCGGCTGGGACTACCTACTGGGGTGGCAATTCCCAATAGAAGAGCGCGCTGCCAGCAACAACTGGATGGTCAAGAACCGCAACCAGCCCAACCGACTTCAGCGCACGTTAACCGAGAACATCAACGTTCGGGCCCAGGTGGAGCCCCTGCCGGAATTCCGCATCGACCTCACCGCCCAGCGTACCTTTGGCGATCAGTACAGCAGTACCTACCGCTACAGCACCGGCCGCGGACCGGACACTGCCTTTGGCCAAGGTTTCCGCCACTTCAGTCCGCAGCAACTGCAGAACTTCACGATGTCTTGGTGGGCCTTCAACTCCGCTTTTGAAAACAGCCCGGAACCGGAATTCAAGTCCGTCGTGTACGATTTGTTCCGCGCCAACCGTCTTGTTTTCTCCGACCGACTGGCCGCCCAGCATGCGTTGGACAACCCCGGTTACTTGCCCACCTACATTTCCGATCCCGATTCTTCGCGCTACGGATACGACGGATTCAGCGTCATTCAACAAGATGTTCTGGTGCGCAGCTTCTTGAGTGCCTACGGCGGAGATCCTGCGGCCACCGCGTCCCTAGGAGCCATAACAAGTGGTTTGCCGCGTCCCAACTGGAAGGTCAACTACACCGGTCTCCAGAACATCGAATGGGTGAAGCGCAATTTTACGTCCGTCGCCCTGAGCCACGGCTACACGGGTAACCTAACCGCCACCGGAATTCAGACGAACATGCTGCGGGCCCAGAAGCTGGAAGACAACCCCCTCAATCCATTCCCCCGCAACGACAACAACGACGTCCTGCCGGAATTGCAAATTGGGCAAATTTCCATGAGCGAGAACTTCAGTCCGTTGGTGGGGGTACAGGTGCGCACCAAGAGCAATGCCACCTTCAAGATGGACATCAACCGCAGTCGGCAAATTGCATTGAGCCTGGCCAACAACCAGTTCAACGAAACCAAGTCCCGCGACCTCACGCTCGGAGTGGGGTACATCATTCCAGACGTTAAGTTTACCGTTGTGGATCAAGCCGGCGGACGCACCCAGGTCAAAAGCAATTTGGAGCTCAAGTTGGACGTGAGATTCAACGACAACCAGACCGTCATCCGGAAAATTTTGGAGGATTTTGTGCAGCCCACAGCAGGCCAGCGCAGAACCACCATCAAGTTCACGGCCGATTACCGGTTGTCCCGACGCCTCACCGCGCAAGCCTACTACGATCAGTCTGCCAGTCGGTTCAAAACCGGCAATGCCTTTCCAACCGCTCAGGTGCAGGCGGGCTTTGCCTTCAAGTTGAATCTGGGCGGTTGATTTCCAAAGGGTTGTCCCCTGTAGGTTCAATTGACGGCATTTTTTAACCACCCCCAGTCACCAGGAATCACAAATTTTCGTGAAACGGTACACCCCAACTAATTGGTGTTCGCTTTACCTTTGCAGCAAATACTACCGCCATGAACTTTCCGAGTGAACTCCTCTACACCAAAGACCACGAATGGATCCGCATCGAAGGCGATACCGCCACGGTGGGCGTCACGGACTTTGCCCAGTCTGAATTAGGCGATATCGTTTTTGTTGACATCCCTTCCGAAGGCGATTCCTTAGCGGCTGAAGCCGTTTTTGGTTCCGTGGAGGCCGTGAAGACTGTTTCCGATTTGTACCTCCCCTTGGCGGGCGAGATCTTGGAAGTGAACCCGGAATTAGACGCGGCACCGGAAAAAGTGAACAGTGATCCCTACGGTTTAGGATGGATGGTGAAGGTTCGCTTGAACGACGCCTCTGACCGCACTGGCTTGATGGACGTTGAGGCGTACAAGGCCTTGGTGGGTGCCTAAATTTTATTGGAAGTACTTAGGAAATACCACGGCCGCCCTCTGGGCGGCCGTGGTATCTTTTTTTTCGCTCCAGACGCGCGAAGATTTGCCCCAAATTTTTTTGTCGGTTACGGACCTGTTTCTGCACGCCGGAGCCTACGCCGGTTTGGCGTTTGCGCTCGCCATTGGGCGCGCGCAATCCAACGTTTGGTCCTGGAGGCGATTGTTCGCCGCGTTTGCCGTGGGTACGGCTTTGGAAGTACTTCAACCGCTGATAGCAGGTCGTTTTTTTGACTGGATGGACGTCTTGGCCAACGCTGCAGGAATTTTTTTGGGCACGGTTCTTGCATCGTTCCTTACCAGGCGTATCTTTAACCCGTAATAACAAATCGGTATGAAAAACCGCAAAAACCCCGAAGTAGATCTCGAGCGTCGCCGCGGTCTATTCATGCAGATTGGTGCCGTCATCGCTCTGACGCTGACGGTTGCTGCTTTTGAGTGGAAAAGCTACGAGGCCACGGCGGGCACTTTGGGTGACTTGAACGTCACTCTTGAGGACGAGGTCATTCCCTTGACCCAAAAGAATACACCTCCGCCCCCCCCACCGCCCCCCGCGCCGCCGGAAGTAATTACCATCGTGAACAACGACGTGGACATCCCGGAGACCACTTTGGAATCTACCGAAACCAATCAAGACGAGGTGGTTGAAATGATTGAGGAGGTTGGTGAAAACACAGAAGTTTTTGACTTTGTAAGTGTTGAGAATCGGCCGGTATTCCCGGGCTGCGAGCGTGAATCCAACGAAGACGCTAAGTTTGAATGTTTTCAGTTGAAGGTGCGCCAGTTTGTTGCCAAAGAAACCTCGTACCCCACATTGGCCCGTGACATGGGAATCGCCGGTAAAGTTTGGATTTCGTTCATCATTGAGAAAGATGGATCCATTGCAGACGTCGCCATTGAACGCGGTGTTGATAAGTCCTTAGACGCTGAGGCTGTGCGCGTAGTCAAGAAATTCCCGAACATGATTCCGGCTAAAGTGTCGGGTCGTTCGGTGCGCATGCGCTACTCCTTGCCGGTGAATTTCACCCTGCAATGAGCGTCAACCACCTAGCCAAAGAAGCCTCCTCTGTGGAGGCTTTTTTGTTGTCCGACGCCGAGGTTCAGCGCGTGCTGCAGGCCGTTTACGCTGCAGGAGCTGCCATTTTGGAGGTGTACGGCCGGGCGGATTTTTCCGTAGAACACAAGGCAGATGACTCCCCCTTAACCGCGGCAGACCGCGCCGCTCAGTTTGTGTTAGATGCTGCTCTGCGCGCTTCCCCCTTTCCGGTTCTGTCCGAAGAAGGCCGCTCCATTCCGTATTCGGAGCGTTCGCAGTGGTCCGCACTTTGGGTGGTGGACCCCTTGGACGGAACCAAGGAGTTCATCAAACGCAACGGTGAGTTCACCGTCAACGTGGCCCTGGTTCACCAGGGCATTCCGGTATTCGGCATCGTATTCGCTCCGGTGCCCGGATGGGTGTTTGTAGGACACAGCACACTCGGAGCCTTCCACGCGGAAACTGCCTTAACCTGGAACGAGCTTCGTGCTCGGCCTGCTGTTCGCGTGAAAGGTGCAGAAACCAGCGCAGAACTATTTTCCAGGAGTCCCCTCCGGGTGGTGGCCAGTCGGTCCCACAATTCTCCGGAAACCGAGGCGCTGCTGGCGCATTGGGAAGATAAGTTTGGCCCGGTGGAACGCGTGAGCATGGGCAGTTCACTAAAGTTGTGCTGGGTAGCTTTGGGCAAGGCAGAGGCCTACCCGCGCTTGGCACCCACCATGGAATGGGATACGGCCGCAGGGCAGGCGTTCGCAGAGGCTGCCGGATGCACCGTTCGGGTGGTCAAGCGCGCTGTGGACGGCACCTTTTCTTGGGAAGAGCCGTTGCGCTACAACCGTCCGGATTTGTTGAATCCGTGGTTCTTGGTATGCGGTGCGCCGTATCTTTGCGGCGATGTCTGAGGCACCCTCCGTTACCCATTCTGTTCCTTCGCCCCCTAGGCCTTTTCGTTGGTCCGACGCGGGCCAACTGATGAAGCTGCGCCTGGCAGCCTCGGTTGTTTTTTCGGCGGTGGCGGGGTTCTTATTGGGCGTATCCGTCCAAGAGCTCTCCTTGGGTTTTTGGCCCCGGTTGCTGGAGTTTTTGGTGTTGGTTACCGGCGGAATGCTCGTGGTGGGGTCCAGCAACGCGTTCAATCAAATTTGGGAGCGCGATCGGGATGCGCTGATGCACCGCACGAAGAACCGCCCGTTGCCTGCCGGCAGAATGCAGTTGGGCCATGCTTGGGCCGTGGCGTTGATCACCGGCGTGCTGGGGTTGGTGGCTTTGTTTTGGTTGAACCCGTTGACGGGCGCCTTTGGTGCGTTGAGCATTGCGTTGTACGTGCTGGTGTATACCCCGTTGAAGGCCGTCACTCCTTGGGCGGTTTTGGTAGGTGCTTTTCCGGGCGCGATTCCCACGATGTTGGGGTGGGTGGCTGCTACCGGTCGATTTGGTATTGAGCCCGGGGTGCTCTTCGCGTTGCAATTTGTTTGGCAATTCCCGCATTTTTGGGCCATCGCTTGGATGGGCTTCGACGACTACGCGCGCGCCGGTTACTACTTATTGCCTTCCCGAAAAAAGGACCGGTCCGCTACGTACGGTTCTTTTGTTTACGCCGCTTTTATGGTGGCCATTTCGTTGCTGCCCGCATCCGGTTTGACGGGTGCGTTAAAACTATCTTGGCTTGGAGCTGTTTTGGTATTGGGAGCGGGTGTTTGGGTGGTTTTGGCCGCACTGCGCATGCACCGGGAACCGTCGGACCCCCAAGCGCGCAAGCTCATGCTCACCACCATCGGTTACCTGACCTTGGTGCAAATCATTTATGTAATTGATCATTTCTTCTTGCATGGAACAGTCGGTTTCCTCTTCCGTCGCTAAAGCGGCAAAACCCTTGTTGTGGATTGGCATGGTCTCTATGGCCATGGCCTTTGCGGGCTTAACCTCCGGATACGTGGTAGCGCGTTCTGCCTTGGTGGCCAAGGGTCAGTGGGTAGAAGTACCCCTTCCCAGGGCGTTTTGGGCCTCAACGGCGTTCGTGCTCTTGGGCAGTTTTCTGGTGCATCGCGCATTGCGTGCGGCACAAGAAGACCGCGTGAAGCAGGTAAACTCCTTGCTTTTAGCAGCCGTGGGGGTTGGCTTGTTGTTCTTGGTATCTCAGGTTCTTGGGGGACGAGAAGTTCTGGCACAAGGGTACTACTTTACCGGCGCAAAAAGTACCCAAGCAGGAAGCTGGCTTTACGTCATCGCTTGGTTCCACTGGATGCACGCTTTAGCCGGTGTGTTTGTCTTGGCCTACACGTGGCGTCAATCGCTTCGTGGAGCCTACTCTTCGTCGCGTTTTGGGGGACTGGAACGCACCGCACTTTTTTGGCATTTTCTCGACGGTTTGTGGATTTACCTCGTTCTATTCTTGGCGTTTCTTCGTTAACTTTGCGCTCCGACAATAATCCATAACTCATGTCCGCACAACACGCACCCGCTGCAACAACTTCCCGTTGGGGAGGAGGAAACGAGCCTATGCGCGCCGAATATGGCAAACTCATGATGTGGTTCTTCCTGATTTCCGACGCCCTTACGTTTTCGGGATTCTTGACTGCCTACGGTTTCATGCGTTTCAAGTTTGAGCAATCTTGGCCGGTGGCTGAGGCTGTTTTTACGCACTTTCCCGGCGTAGAAGGCGATCAGCCCTTGCTGTATGTTGCCTTGATGACCTTCATTTTGATCATGTCTTCCGTGACCATGGTTTTGGCGGTGAACGCCGGCCACGAGAAGAAGCAAGGGGCCGTGGCATGGTGGATGTTGGCTACCATTATAGGTGGTGCAATTTTCTTGGGATCTCAAGCATGGGAGTGGTACCACTTCATTCAGGGCGACAAGGGAGCCATTGAACTGGCCGACACGCGCATTTTAAAGGTTGCCGACTCCGACGGTCACGTTTTGTCGTTCTCGCAAATGGTGCACGGCGAAGCCGGACACGCCAGCAACCACGACGAAGAATTCAATCAATCGGACGTTTTTGCCGCATTTAAGGCAAATCCAAATTGGAAATTGATCGAGCCCGGCAAGGCGGGTACCGTTTACGAGCACGCTGAGGCGATGGCGTTGTTGGGCCAGGGGGCTGGAATTGTTCAAGGCGCCAACATGCACCGGAACGAGTACGGCCACAAGTTGTTCGCGAATTTCTTCTTCTTCATCACCGGTTTCCACGGATTTCACGTGTTCTCTGGTGTGGTTTTTAACTTCATTTTGTTTTACAACGTGCTGTTGGGCACCTACGAACGCCGAGATCACTACGGAATGGTTGAAAAGATTGGTCTTTACTGGCACTTCGTTGACTTGGTTTGGGTATTTGTATTCACGTTCTTCTACCTCGTATAATTCTGCATCATGGGCGAACACGCACACCCCACCGGAACCGCATGGATCTGGAAGATTTTTTGGCTTCTTTTGGCGATTACCGCTGTTGAAGTTGTATTAGGTATTGTAAAACCGGAGTTCCTGATGGTTCAATTTGCCGGAACCAGCTTGTTGAACATCATTTTTATTGGACTTACCTTGGTGAAGGCCGCCTACATTGTGATGTACTTCATGCACTTGAAGTTTGAGGAGACCTTCTTGCAGTGGACCATCTACTTGCCGGTGCTCATTTTGATACCTTACTTGTTGTTTATTCTCATCGCCGAAGGGGCTCAGATTTACGCTGCGTAACATGGCACAATACCCCTCAGCGGCCGGAAAGAAATGGATCTTGGCGCTGCTTTTGGTGGTGCCGGTTACCGTTTATCTGCTTTCTGTATTGCTCAGCGGTACGGTTCAGTTTCGCTCTTTGGAAAAAGTGGGTCCGGGACCCGATACCGCTTTTTCTTTTTTGGATCAGCGCGGCCGCACCATCACGCAAGACAGTTTGCGCGGCAAGATTGTGGTGGTTAGTTTTTTCTTTACGTCCTGCCCAACGGTTTGTCCTGCCATGAACATGAACCTTAAGCAGGTACACGATCGTTTGATGGCGTACAAAGACATTCAGTTCGTCAGCATCTCCGTTGATCCAGAAACGGATCGACCCGAAGTACTGATGGATTATGCGGAGCGTTTTGGCGTGGAAAAGAGCAAAAGCTGGTGGTTTTTAACCGGCAACCGTGATTTGACGTACCGCTTAGCCAATTTGTATTATTTGGTGGCGCAGCCCGACGCCGGCGCGGAAGGCGGTTTTACCCATTCACAGACCGCGGTTTTGTTGGATTGGGAAGGCAACATTCGGAGCCGGTTGGAAGAAGATACGGAGCAAATCAAGGGCGTTTACGACTTGACCAGCCCGCACCAAGCCGACGAACTGGTGGATGATTTGCGCGTTTTGGCCAAAGAGTATCGTTCCGTTAAAATGGGTCGCTAATTTCGTTTCTCATGCCGCAAAATGCTCCCCAGCGCCCCGTGCCCTCCTCCGATCGTTGGGCCATCCCCACCATCGTTTCCCTGTCCATCGCGGTTCCTGTGGTAGTAGCGCTCTTGTTTTTGCTTCCGGAAGACTGGAAGATTCAGTGGGGCCACACCAATTTTCGCTCCTTGCCGTTCTTTCACGCCGTCCTGAACGGGTGCACGGCGGTGTTGCTCTTGGTTGGTTTTGGCATGATCAAGTCCAAGCAAGTGGCTTGGCATCGGTTGGCCAATTTAACGGCCTTTGGTTTGTCCGCCCTCTTCTTGGTCAGTTATGTTTTGGCCCGACTGTCCAATCCCAACGCTCCTTTTGGCGGTGAGGGCTGGGTACGTCCCGTCTATTTTTTCATCCTCATTACCCACATTGCACTTTCGGTTCCGGTGCTTCCGCTTGCCATGCTGAGCATCTACCGCGCCATGACGGGCCAAGTCCAAGCCCACAAGCGCTTGGTGCGTTGGACCTTCCCCATCTGGTTGTATGTGGCCGTAACGGGGGTTTTGGTGTATGTATTTATGGCGCCCTATTATCCACAACCCTAACATGACAAACACTCGATCTTGGATTGGAGCGACCCTTTTGGCTTTGGGGTTGTTGGTGGTGCCCGTTGCGGTACACGCCCAATGCGCTATGTGCAAAGCAACCGTTGAAACCAATGCCGAGGGGGGCGGCGTGGAAGCAGAGGGTTTGAACGCCGGAATCGTGTATTTAATGTCCATGCCCTACATCATGATGGGCACGGTGGGCTTTTTTTGGTACCGGTCCACGAAAAAAAAGCGGGCGGTTTAAAAACTTAGCACGATTTTTGCCGGCATTCCGTCGACAAATCCGGTTATTTTGATGAAACGTACCCTTTTTCTGATGCTGACTGCCTGGGGCAGTTTTGCTTGCCTTTGGAGCCAAAACGCTCCAGCGTTGACTGCCGGGAGCAAGTTGCTGACGTTGGAAGAGTGCATCAATGCTGCGCTGAAAAATAGCCTGACGCTGCAGCAAGCTCAGCTCAACGAGCAGGGCGCTCGGTTTGATGCCACCGCGGCAGGTGCCGCATTTTTGCCCTCCGTCAATGCCAGCTCGGGTTACTTCACCAACAGCGGTTTGGTGGTGGACCCCGTAACCAATACCGTCAGCCGAACCGGTTTGTCCAGTGCGTCGGGGAGTTTGGTGGCTTCGCTCAATGTATTCGACGGTTTTCAAACCTACCACAACTACCGCAGAGCGCAGGTAGATGCGGCCGCAAGTGCGCTGCGTTACGTTTCCGGACAGTACGAGGTAGTGTTGAACGTTTCGCTCGCCTATTTACAGGTTTTGTTGGCGCAAGAAGCTCACAAAGTGGCGCAGGAGCAAGAACGCCTCTCCGTGCGTTTGGTGGATCGGGCACAAAAAATTCGCGCCGTGGGCAGCGGAACACCGGCGGACGTTTACCAGATTCAAGCACAGAACGCCCGGGATGTGCAACGGGCCGTGACCACGCAGAACCAGATGGAACTGACTCGGTTGGCGTTGTTTCAGGCCATGAATGCACCGGTGGATCTTACGGCCGAGTTTGTGGTGCCTTCCGGCAGCAACGAAACGAAAGGAACGGCCGTATTGCTTTCTTCGCCTATTGCTGTACTCTACGAAGCCTCCAACGAACGACAGCCGTCGATTCAAGTGGCGCAATTGTCTGTCCGGAGTGCCTTTCATGCGGTGAAGGCAGCTAAGGGTTCCTACTTGCCGCGCCTCAGCGTTAACGGTCAGTGGTCTACCACGTATTCCAATTTGGACTTGGTGGTTACTGGGCAACAGACCTTACCCACGGTGGTGGGGTACTGGGTCAATCCGCTGGATCCTGGGCAAAAAATTAATGTTTACCGCGATTTTACAGTGCCTACAGGAACCGCCACCAAGGCTTTTGGCAATCAAATCACGGACAACGTTCGTCAGTTTGTGGGCTTGAGCCTAAACGTTCCTTTGTTCAACGCCCTGCAGGTGCGCAATGCCGTTCAGCGTGCGGAGCTGGCTCGGGCCAGTGCGGAGTTGAATGTTGCTTTGTCCGAACAGCAGTACCGACAGACCCTGGAACGGGCGCAGTTGGATGCCAAGGCGGCCTTGGCGCAGTACAAGGCGGCAGAAACGGCCGCACAATCAAGTAAAGAAAATGTAGATTATGCCTTTGCCCGCCGGGAAGAGGGAATGTTGAGTGCCTACGATTATTCGTCGGCCGTGAACACCCATTTGGCGGCAGTTTCCGAAGTGTTGCGTGCCAAGTACGATTGGTTTTTTAAGCGGAAAGTGTTGGAGTTGTACGTCAACGGTTTGCCGGTGGATGAATTAGATTCCTTAGGAAAATGAAAAAGCTAACGTGGAAAGTTTGGGCCTTGATTGGCTTGGTGGTTTTGGTGGTTGTGGGCATTGCCGGAAAAAAAGCGGGTTGGTGGGGCCAGAACGATACCGCCGTAGAAGTTGAAATTGGAGCGGTAACGCTGGAGAATTTGGTGGAAACCGTCAATGCGTCTGGGAAAATCCAGCCGTCGTTTGACGTGGCCATTTCCCCGGAGGTATCGGGCGAGATCCGGGAGTTGTACGTTAAAGAAGGTCAAAAAGTGCGCAAAGGAGATTTGCTTTTGCGCATCAATCCAGACATTTACCAAAGCCAGGTGAGTAGGGGCGCGGCTGCGGTCAATGTGGCTAAGTCCGGATTGGCGCAGTCTGAGGCCGGATTCCGGGAGGCCAAGCGCTCGTACGAGCGGAGCAAGAAGCTTCACGAACAAGGAGTGCTGTCGGATTCAGAATGGGATCAAGCCGTTCGTGGCTACGAAGTATCTGAGTTGACGGTGGAATCTGCTCGTTTCCAATTGCAAAGTGCCCAAAGCGGTTTGCGGGAGGCGGAGGATAACTTGAAGCGTACCACCCTGCGCGCCCCTATTGACGGCACCGTTACGGGGTTGTCTGTGGAATTGGGCGAACGCGTGGTGGGTACGGCACAAATGGCCGGTACTGAATTGATGCGGATTTCGCAGTTGGAGGCCATGGAAGTGGTGGTGGACGTCAACGAGAACGATATCGTTAAGGTGAAGTTGGGCGATACCGCCGTGGTGCAGGTAGATGCTTACATGGGGCGCGAGTTCAAGGCCTTGGTGACGGAGATTGGCGGTGCTGCCAAGCGTTCCGCGGTTTCGGGAGTAGACCAAGTGACCAATTTTGAAGTGGTCATGACGGTGTTGGCAGCGTCGTACGCGGATTTGGTGAAAGCAGGCAATGCGCAACCGCTTCGTCCGGGCATGACGGCCACGGTGGATATTCAAACGGCTTTTGCGCGTCAGGTTCCGGCAGTTCCCATTCAGGCGGTGACCACGCGGGAGGACTCCGCCACAGGAAAGCAGCAGGAGGTGGTCTTTTTGTACCAAGACGGCAAAGCGGTGGAGCATCCGGTGGGTGTTGGCATCCAAGACGACCGATTCATTCACATCAACCGAGGTTTGAAATCCAAGCAAGAGTTGGTGGTAGGGCCGTACGAGCAGGTTTCCACCGAATTGCAAGACGGCGCATTGGTGAAGAAGCGTTTGGAAGGCAAGTCGGAGGCCGTTGCCGTTAAAAAATAATGGAAGAAGTCGCGGTGGTTAGCACGGCTGCGGCCGGTACTGCTGGAGTTTTGGTTCATCTGGAGACCGCCACCCCGCTCTGCGGGGTGGCGGTGGCCGATGCCGCCACGGGCGCGCTGCTTTGGCACCGCGCCGAGCGCGCCGAAACCGGATTTTTGCACGCAGAGCGATTGCACGTTTTGTTGGAAGAGGCCTTTGCAGCCTTTCCCCGCAGCACGTGGCGCGCGGTGTCCGTCAGCGACGGGCCGGGCTCGTACACCGGTTTGCGCATTGGGGCGGCTTCCGCAAAGGGACTATGCGCAGCGCTGGAGCTCCCGCTGGTGGCGGTTTCCACACTGGAATCCTTGGCCGTCGGTACGCTTTTTTCTTCCGGCACTTCCCCAGTTGCCGACCCTAGTCCAAATTCTGAGGGGCGCATTTTTGCGGCCGTTGACGCCCGTCGGTTGGAGGTCTATGGGGCCTTTTTTGCCCCCAACGGAGCGCGGCTTACCGAAGACGAGGCGTGGATTTTTCCGGACCGCGTTGCGGATTGGGGAACAGAACCCTTGGTGGCGGTAGGCGACGGCGCAGCAAAGCTGGAAACGTGGCTTCCGGAAGGCTCCGAATGCCTGGGCGATTTGCCCCCGGAAAGGTGGTTGGCGGGGTCCGTTCGGGTGGCGTGTGCTCACCTGGCGGCGGGCCGAGTAGAAGATTTAGGGCGGTACGCGCCAAATTACCTGAAGGAAGCAGCCGCGCGGAAGGCCTCCCAGTCCGTATAGGGAGCAGAACATTGCCCCTGGGTGCATCGGGTGACGCCCGTGGTTCCGTTTCCGGATTCCAGAAGAACCGGATCTTCCGGACGCAACAAAAATTCTTGATCGGCACGTGCGCGCCACGCGACGGCATCGGGACCGTTAAAAGTCCAAACGCATCGCTCGGTTTTGGGATCCGTCGGCTCGATGGCCGTCCAAAATCCCAAGAAGTGGGTGTGGCTGGACGGATGCTCTGCGGCGGCTTTTTTGGCAATTCCGGCTCTTTCCTGGGCCAGTGCAATCCACTCCATGCGTCCCGTGCACAGGCCCAAGTGGTGCAGAACCTCAATCAATACGGCGTTTGCGGACGGGACCACGCTGTCCTCGGTCTCGACGGCCTCCAAGAAGGGGCGGTCTGGGACGTCGCGTGCGGTGGAGGCGGTGCCGTGGGGCAGGTGGGGGTAGTCCCGCAAGGCGCGTTCGGTCCAGGCAACGGATAAGGAAAGCCAGATGGGGTCGGAATCCAATGAGGCTAGATGAAGAAACGCTTGGGCGGCCAGGACCACGTCGTCCAGTTGAGCGCGGGGACCGCGGCTTCCGTTGGGGTACAGCACGCGTGCGGGAGCGACGGATTCGGAAGCGTCGTGCGCGCTTGGAAAGAACAGGTAGGCCAGATGATGACCCAATTCGGTAGCGCGTTTTGTGGCAAAGGCGGGGTCTGATCCCCATCGGGCGGCGTGGGCCCAGGCGGAGACCGCCAAGGCGTTCCAACCCAAAAGGGCCTTGGGGTCTTGGAAGGGCGGTATGCGTTTAATGCGCGCAGCACGCAGCAAATCAGAGGTGTTGGGCGCGATGTTGTCGCGGTGCAGAATCCAACGTCCTTCCCAAGGCGCGCCGCCCGCCGCGCGAAGCGATTGGATCAAGTCGTTGGCGGCATCGGTGCCTAAAGTTGTGTGGAGTTCTTCTTCCGGCCAGGTGTAGTAGCGCCCTTCGTGCCCTTCGGAGTCCGCGTCCCAGCCGGCCCCGTAGAGACCGTTGGGCTGCAGCAGGTGGTGGTCCAGAAAGTGGAGGGTGTCCGCGGCGGCGGTTTGCAGGGCGTGTGCGGTGGCTTCGGTCCCGTGCGGTCCGTCGCCGGCCGGGTAGTGGGCCTTGGGGTGTCGAATCAGGGCGGACAGGCTGCTGCACGCGGTGGCGTACAGGGCGTTGTCGTAGAGCATTTTTTCAAAGTGGGGAATGCGGAGACTGGGTTCGGTGGCGTAGCGCATCAGGCCGCCGTCCAGCCGGTCGTAGCTCCCGGAGGCGTGCCAACGGAGGACGGATTGGGTGGCGTGGAGCAACGCGGCGGGGTGATTCCGGTGGATTGAGGATTGAGCCGCTTGAAGCCATTCGTCGGACAGGGGAAAGGGTTGGTTCCGACGGTGTCCAAAATTTTGAACGTCCCAACCGGAGGCCACGCGGTCCCACAAGTCGTCCGGACGAATGGGGGCGGCTGGTTCTGCTGTTGGGGTTTCGACGGAATTAGGGGCAAGGTTCTGAGCGCTGCGGAGGGCTTGTTCCACTTGGTGGGCGTAGTCGTCTGCGGCGGCGGGTTGGGTGGTGCGCACGGTTCGGATGCGCTGGAGGAGGTCCATCCACCGGTCCAGGGTCAGGTAGGTACCGGCCCAAATGGGGCGACCGTCGGGCAGGACAATGAGGTTGAGGGGCCATCCGCCGTTGCCGTTCATGGCCAATGCGGCTTGCATGTAGACTTGGTCCACGTCCGGTCGTTCCTCGCGGTCTACCTTGATGCACACAAAATCGCTCATGGCCTCCGCCGCGGCCGGTTGCTCAAAGACGTCCCGTTCCATGGCGTGGCACCAGTGGCAGGTGGAATAGCCGATGGACAACACAACCCATTGGCCCTTGGCAGCTGCAGTTTCCCAAGCCTCGTTGCCCCACGGCCACCAGTCCACCGGGTTGTGGGCGTGCTGCTGCAGGTACGCACTGGGGCTGTTTTGGAGGCGGTTGGGCATGGAAAATTAATTCATTGTTAACGAAATGCCGATTCTTGAGGAGTAACTTCGCACTCTATGGACATCTACCTCGTACTGGTCATCATCCTGGCGGTTTTGGCAGCCATTGATTTAACCGTAGGCGTGAGCAACGACGCCGTCAACTTCTTGAATTCAGCACAAGGATCAAAGGTAGCGAGCATGCGCACCATTTTGATCGTGGCCAGTTTGGGAGTTGTTTTGGGCACTTTGTCTTCTTCCGGAATGATGGAAGTGGCACGGAAAGGGGTTTTTGACCCCAGTTTCTTTACGTTTACGGAAATCATGTGGGTCTTCTTGGCCGTCATGTTTACCGACGTTCTTTTGCTCGACTTTTTCAACGGAAAAGGGTTGCCTACGTCCACCACCGTTTCGTTGGTTTTTGGTTTATTGGGTGCCGGGTCTGTTGTTGCCTGGCAGATTGCGTTGAACCGCGGCATGGGCTGGGAAGGAATTTATCAGGTCATGAAGTTCAACGAGGCATCCACCATTGTCTCCAGCATCTTCTCTTCCGTGTTGTTTTCCTTTGTGGGCGGGTTGCTCGTTCAGTGGGTTTGGCGTTTGGCCTTTACGTTTCGACTGCAAGACACGCTGAAGTTGTTTGGCGGTGTTTTTAGCGGCTTGGTGGGAACGTTCATCGTGCACTTTTTGTTGGTGAAAGGAGCGGAAGGATCTTCTTTTGTGACCGAAGCACAACTGCATTGGCTGGAACAAAACGACTGGACCATCAATGCCATCGTATTTACGTTTTTGACGTTGATTTCCCAGGCCTTGTTGCATTTTTGGAACATCAATCCGTTGCGGTTTGTGGTTTTGCTGGGTACGTTTTCCTTGTCCATGGCCTTTGCGGGCAATGACTTGGTAAACTTCATTGGGGTGGGTGTTGGCGGCTGGTTGGCCTACAAAAATCTAACGGCATCCGGTTTGGACGCTGCATCCTACTACATGGGAGATTTGGCAGAGAAAGTGCAAACCCCAACGTGGATTTTGCTGGCCAGCGGGGTTGTTATGATTGTAACGCTATGGCGAAGCGCCAAAGCGCGGAAAGTCAGCGAAACGGAAATCAATTTGAGCAGCCAAGACGAAGGTTCCGAATCTTTTGCTTCCAACCAGTTGTCGCGTGGAATTGTGGGTGCTTCCTTGGCCATTTCGCGATCGTTCTCGGTGCTCCATTCGGACAGCATCCGTTCGTTTGTGGAGAAGCGATTTGAACGCAAGTCCAACGATGGCGACGGGCATGCGTTTGACTTGGTGCGGGCGTCGGTTAACTTGTTGGTGGCATCGGTTTTGATTGCCTACGCCACCTCGTTGAGGTTGCCGTTGTCTACTACCTACGTAACCTTTATGGTGGCGATGGGTTCGTCTTTAGCGGACCGTGCTTGGGGTCGCGACACGGCCGTGTACCGCATCAGCGGGGTACTTATGGTAGTGGGCGGTTGGTTGATGACGGCGGTCATCGCCTTTCTGTTTGCGGCCACCGTTGCCGCCTTGATGTATTTTGGAGGACCCACCGTTGCCATCGCACTTTTCCTGCTCACCTTGTATGTTCTTTACCGCAGCCACCGGGTATTTTCCAAGGAACGTGAGGCGGAAGCTGAGTTTAACGAGTCTTTTGCACCGGTACAAAATGATTCGCACGTTGCAACGGCCCGTCAGTGGGTGTTGGACTCCTTGAAGGAAGTTGAAAAGTCTTTGGCGGTAAGTACGCGTTCCTTGGTGGGACAGAACTCAGACATTGCGAACCGACTGTTCAAGAACAATAAGTCCAGCTTGGCGAACCGCGAAAAACAGGCCCTGCGCATGGCCAAAAATGTTCGTCGCATGGGATTGGACAGCACCGAACACGGTGTTCTTTTCTTTGCCTTGTACGATTTAATGCTGGACATGGAGCGGAGTGCCTTGCAGTACAACGAGTCTATTCTCTACCATTTGTCCAACCACCACAGTACGCCCAATCGTTCGTTTTTGGATGCTTTGATGGAATTCAACAAACTGCTCGGTCCTTACTTTGACAAGGTGGAGGCCGCCGTGCAAGGCAAGAATAACTTGGAGGAGGTTCACGCCGCGAAACGGGTGTTGCTGGCAGACGTCAATAAAATGATTGAAAGTCAAGTGGACTTGATGCAACGTCAAGTAGTGGGCGGTCGTCTGGGCATGCTTCAAGTACAGCTTTTGTTGGAAGTTCGCGACGTGGTTGCGGTTTCGTTCCGCCTGGCTAAGGCTTTTCAATAACCGTTGGCCCGCGGGTAAACGCGGTCCGCGGGAGTGGAAAAAAAGGGGGCGCCTCGCAGAGGCGCCCCCTTTTTTTAATTGTAAACCGTTGAATTTCAGCGGGTCAGAAGGCTGAAATTACGGTCTTTAGCCTTTAGTGTAGTAGGTGTAAAACCAGGGAATGGTTTCGATCCCCTTGCGGTAGTTGGCCAAACCGTAGTGCTCGTTGGGGGAGTGGATGGCGTCGGAATCGTACCCAAAGCCCAGCAAGATGCTTTTGGCGTTGAGCTCTTTTTCAAACAAGGCCACAATGGGAATGGAACCGCCGCTGCGCACGGGAACGGGTTCTTTTCCAAACGTTTGTGCTACGGCTTGGTGTGCGGCCAAGTAGCCCGGGTGGTCCGGCGGGCAAACGTACGCCCAACCGCCGTGGTGCGGCGTGACGCGGACGGCAGTGCCCTTGGGGGCGTTGGATTCCAGGTGCTTTTGAAACAGTTCGGCAATCTTTTCTGGGTTTTGGTCCGGAACCAACCGCATGGAGATTTTGGCAAAAGCTTTGGACGGGATGACGGTTTTTGCGCCTTCTCCCGTGTAACCGCCCCATAGGCCGTTGACGTCCAGAGTAGGGCGAATGCCGGCGCGTTCCAAGGTGGTGTAGCCTGTTTCGCCCACCACGTCGGTCAAGTCCAGCGCCTTTTTGTAGGCGTCCAAATCAAATGGAGCGCGGCCCAAGTCGGCCCGAGTTTCTGCCGGAAGGTCCGCTACGTCATGGTAAAATCCGGGTAGGGTGATTTTTCCGTCCGCATCGTGCAGGGAGGCAATGAGTTGCGCTAGGGCGTTGAGCGGATTGGCCACAGCGCCCCCGTACAGACCGGAGTGGAGGTCCCGGTTGGGTCCGGTCAACTCCACTTCCATGTAGGCCAGGCCGCGCAGGCCGGTGGTGATGCTGGGGATGCCGGGCGCCAACATGCCGGTGTCTGAAATGAGGATGACGTCGCAGGCCAGGCGTTCGCGGTTTCGTTCCACAAACCACGCCAAATTGGCAGATCCCACCTCTTCTTCGCCCTCAATCATGAACTTCACGTTGCACGGCAGCGGCCCCTGGGCCAACATGGCCTCGATGGCCTTCACGTGCATGAAAAACTGCCCCTTGTCGTCGCACGCCCCACGCGCAAAAAGGGCGCCGTCGGGGTGGATGGGGGTGGTGCGCACCGTCGGTTCAAAAGGAGGGGTTTCCCACAGTTCCAAGGGGTCTGCCGGTTGTACGTCGTAGTGCCCGTAGACGAGTACGGTGGGCGCGTCTGGCCCAACGGTGTAGTCCGCGTAAACCACCGGGTAGCCCGGAGTTGCGCAAACTTCCACGTTGTTCAGGCCGATTTTCTCCAAATGGTCTGCCACCAACTGCGCGGTTTGGCGCACGGCATCGGCATAGGCTGGGTCTGCGCTCACGCTGGGAAGGCGCAGCAATTCTTTGAGTTCGTCGGTAAATCGGTCAAAGTGGGTGTTTAAATAAGGCCGGACATCCATGGTTCAGAGGTTTACACGAAGGTACCGCGGCCAAGGGGAATTCCCTATATTTGGAAGATGATCACCAAGCGACTGATCGCCTGCATGTTGGCCTTGATGGGCGCGGGAATGGTTTTCCCGACGTGGGCGCAAAATATTTCCGTGAATTCCACGGCACCCCGCAACAACCCCCAGTGGCTGGCGCAGAATGTTTTGGTGGGCCCCAATTTCTCCTTGCTGCCCATGCCCATTAACTTGGCGACCAACATGTTCCTCAACCAGGGCCCCAGTCCCCAAATTGGCAAATTCACCTTTCCAGCACACAATTCCAACTTCGGTTTGGACAGCGGCATTGTCATGGTCACCGGCGGCGCGAACGATGTGGTTCCGGGCCAAACGGGTGCACCGGGCAACGGAGCCTCCCTGTCGGCCAATTTACTGACGGTTTTGTCGGCCATTGGAAGTTCCCAGACCTCCCTCAACGACAAGACGCAAATCATGTTTTCGTTTATTGCGCCCGGAGATTCGGTCAAGTTTGACTATGTATTCGCGTCCAACGAGTACGCGGGTTACACCTGTACGCAGTACAACGATGCCTTTGGCTTTTTCCTCATCGGCAAAGGCATCAATGGGGCAAGCAACTCCATCATTGATACGGTCAATTTGGCGAAAATTCCCGGGACCAACGTGCCCGTCGCCGTGAACACCATCAACGGGGGTGCTCCCACCGGAGGAGGATCGGTGGCCACCTGCCTGGCTGCAAATCCCAATTTTGTGGCGCATTCGGTGTACTTCAACAACAACGTGGCCGCTGCAGGGATCAGCACCAGTTACTCTGGATTTACCGACGTTTTTACCGCCAAGGCCCGCGTGCAATGTGGTCAACTCTACACCATCAAGATGATCATTGCCGACGTGGCTGATGGCTCGTTGAATTCCGCCGTCTTCTTGGGCGCGCGTTCCTTTGAGTTGCCCACCATCTCGTTGTCCCGCTCCACCAACTCCGGCAATTCCTTTTCAGACACCAACGTCGTAGAGGGCTGCAAAGCTTCCGGGCTGATCATTGAGCGCAAGGGCGCCACCACCGATACCATGCGCATTGCGTTCACGCAGAACCAAGGCACGGCGCAGCCGGGCGTGGATTTCACCCCGCTGCCGGCATTGGTCACGCTGTTGCCCGGCCAAACCAAAGACACGGTCTGGATTCAAGCGTTTGACGACGGCATTGCCGAAGGCACTGAGGTGATCCAGTTGGTGATGCAGCCGGTGAGCACCTTTTGTGCAGACTATCCCTCAAGAATTGTGCGCTACCGCATTCGGGACAAGGTGAACCCCACAGTTTCCATTGCGCTCCAAGCGGGCAACGACACCCTCCAGTGCCCCGGCGACCAAGCCACCTTCGTGGGTACGGTCACGGGCGGCGAAGGCGTGGTCAAGTCCTGGTGGAACACAGACACCACCGGCGGCAACCAGTTGTTGGTTGCCCCCACAACGCAAACCACCTACTACTTCTACGCCCAAGACGAGTGCATGGGCGCAGCGGTGGTGGACTCCGTCACCGTGTACTTCCAACCGGTGGACACCCTGAAAACCATCCCGGCTTCCACCGTCATATGCCCGGGCACGGTGGTGAAAATTGGCAACACGGGCTACGTGGGCGGCGCCTATTCCAGCATTTTGTGGGAAACGGGCCAAAACACGGACAGCATCAGCGTTTCCCCGGCCACCACGCGCTACTACAAATACACCCTCAGCGGGGACTGCGGCTTTACCCGCACGGACTCCGTTTGGGTACAAGTTATGCCGGTTCCCAACGCCTCCTTTGGGCACAACGTGGACGGCATCAATCCGCTCAAAGTGCGTTTCCAAAACCTGGCCACGCCGCACAGCACGTGGAGTTGGAATTTTGGCGACGGCACTCCCGTCAACACCACCGACGGCAACCCCATCCACAACTACGCCATCCCGGGGCGCTACAACGTGACCTTGGTCATTACGGACACCCTGGGCTGCTCCGACGCCATCACCCTGGAAGTCATTGTGCAGATGGACTACTACTTCTACGTTCCCACGGGCTTCACGCCCAACGGGGACCGCGTGAACGACTACTTCCTGGTGAAGGGCTTGGGCATAGAAGGCATGGAGCTGCAAATCTTCAACCGCTGGGGCAATTTGATCTACACCTCCACGGACATCACCCAAGGCTGGGACGGTACAATAGGCGGCGAACCCGCTCAAGCAGGAGCCTATTCCTACCGCGTGCTGCTGCACCTGCCGCTGGGCAAGAAAGCCGAGGAAACCGGAGTGTTTACGTTGTACCGGTAAGGCTGGGGGCGTGCTTGCGCTTAACCGTTAAGGTGGTGGTATATTTTGTTGCCCTCGCAGCGCGTGGCACGTTGATCCGTGAAGTGCCTATCTGTTGGCTACAGCACAAATACCAGAACCCCCATGGAGAAGATCATGTACACCTTCAAAAAGGTATCCAGATTTCGCGCGTGTTGGGCCTTAACCGGTTCGTGCACGCCGTTAACATAGGAGGTACGCTCCAGGTACCGTAAAAAAGCCACGGCCGTTCCTGCGGGAAAACCGATCAGGATCATTCCCGGCTGTCCCCACCAGGCGCCGGACAGAACAGACGCCGCCGCAGCAGCAAAAAGCACCAAGAGCGACTCGCGGTAGCCGCGCACTTCCGGGTCCGTTTGAGCGGCCTTGGCCGCTTGGCGCGAGGTTTCGATCAAAAGCAAAACAAGGCCGTACACCAATAGATTCCAGGGCAAGGTGCGCAACCACAAACTGCAGCTGAGGAAAGGCAAAAAAGCCAACCCAGCGGCCACGGCGTGGGCGCCGCGTTGCAGGGTCCGTCTTTTGTGCGAATAAATCCACAGGAGCGCGGCGTATACGGCGAAAAAAAGGCCCATTCGGGTGCCCAGGTGCCAGGCCAAGCCCAGACCAAAAAACCAAAAGGAAAAGGCCAGGGGGATGCCGTACTTGCGCACCACGGTGCGTTCAAACAGCGTGCGCCACGGACGGTGGATCAGGTCGTGTTCGGCGTCGTAAAAATTATTGATCAAGGATCCGCCGGATACCAGGAGGGCGTTGATCAGGAGCAGCAAAACCGCAACGGGCCAACCTCCCGAAGAAGCCCAGGCTTCCGGGTTGCTTTGAACCAATTTCCACAGAAAAACGCCTTGAGCAACCGACAGAAAAGCAATGTTGTACCACCGGACTGCCAGCAAAAGTGCGGCCGTCCGCAGGGCAAGTTTCCGGGGCAGACCAGCCAATTAGAAGCGGAAAATGACCTCGGGGTCGTGGGTTTTCAACAAGGGAGCTGCGGCTTCAAAATCCGGAGCAAACCCCAGAATGTACCCGCCACCGCCGGAACCGCATAGCTTCAGGTAGTAGGCATTCGTGTCGATGCCCTTTTGCCATAAATCGTGGTAGCCGGAGGGGATCATGGGGTCAAAGTGTTCCAACGCCAAGCTGCTCAACGGCTTGAGGTTGCGGAACAAGGCCCCGGGATCGCCCTGCAGAAAGGCTTGGATGCAGGCGTCGTTGTACTTCTTGAATTGGTCCTTCATCACCTTGCGGAACCCTTCTTCCTTGAGTTTCTCCATGAAGTGGGTCACCAACGGTTGGGTTTCCCCAGGCGCACCGGAATTGATCAGGAAAACAGCCCCCTTGCCTTCGGCGTTTTCTTCCGGAAGGAGGACCGTGCCCAAATCGTCCGACGACCGAATCAACAGGGGCAATTGGAGGTAGCAAATGGTGGGGTCAATGCCGGAACTGCGGCCGTGGAAAAAGCATTCCATCTGCGCCAATTCGGCTTTTAAAGCCACCAAAAGCTCTTTATTGAGCTGATGGTCCACCGGGCACGGATTGAGGGCGTAGCGAGCGTACAGGGCAGCCACCAAGGCTCCCGACGAGCCCACGCCAAATCCCTGCGGAATAGACGAATCAAAAAACAGTCCCCGGTCCAAATCGGCGTCGAGCTGGGCCAGGTTCAAAGCTGCCAGGGCTTCACCGCCATCGGCCAAGGCACGCAAGTGCCGCGCAAACGCACGCAGTGCTTCCTGGGACTCCTTTACTTCTGGAGCTACCACAGCAGCGTCCGTCGGCACAAAGCGAAAAGACCCCTCGTACTCCTTGAACGGAATGGATAAGGCCATGGCGTCGCGGATGATGCCGTATTCCCCAAATAGGAGAATTTTCGCAAAAAAGGAGGTGTTTACGGAATTCAAAGCAGGAGCTTGGGTTTGGTCAGTTGTTGGGGACCCGTACCCACACGATCGTGGATGCAAGCGCCGTCTTTGCAGTGCGTTGACAACGAGGTAGTAACAAATTCACGAACGGTTTGTTCTGCGCGGGCTGGGTACAGCACGTGCACGTTGGCACCTGCGTCCAACGTAAAGCCAACCTCCAGACCGTCGCGGCGCGCGTTTTGAATTTTCTCCAAGATGGCCAACGTTTCCGGCTTCATCAGCACAAAAGGCGGATTGGACGCCATCATCAGCCCGTGGAGCATCAACGCCTCGCGTTCGGCCAGCGCCAAAAAGGATCCGACGTCTCCGCTGGATAGGATGGGTTGAAACGCTGCCAGGTTGTCGTGCGCGGTGGCGAACCGGGCCTCTGCAAACGGGTGTCCGTTCATCAATCCGTGCCCAACGGTACTGGAAACCGCTTTTTGCCCGACGTCCACCAGCAAAACGGTGTCTCGGAAATCCGAAAAGACAGGGTCTATAGCGTCCGGGTACGGATGGGCCCATTCCTGATTGCTGCCCGGAACGGAGGGCGTTCGGCCCCAAACCACCCAACCGCCGTACACGCTGCGGGAGGCGCTTCCGGAGCCCAGTCGGGCCAATACACTGGCTTCGCGCAAATCATCCTTGGCGGGAATGCGCTCCTGAAACTCGCGGGCCAAGGAAACCACGCACAGCGCCAGGGCGCTCATGCCGCTGGCAGAACTGGCAATGCCGCTGGAATGCGGAAAGGTATTGTGGGTTTGGATGCGCCAATCAAAATGTGCGGTCCACGGATGGCGCTCGGCAATAGCCTTGAAAAAGGCGGCTACCTTGGGCACAAACGAAGGCGTGTCCACGCCGTCCACCCAAACCTGAAGTTTACCGCCCCCCGGAATAATTTCCACCGACGTCTCCGTGCGGCAGGCGTCCAGCGTCATGCTCAACGACGGGTTGGTGGGCAACTGGGGATGCGTTTTTCCCCAGTACTTGACCAACGCAATGTTGGACGGACTTTGCCAGGCGGTATGAAAACTCATGCAGACAAAACTTCAGCTTCCGGCAGGATCTTTTTTACCAATCCCTGCAAAACTTTGCCGGGACCAACTTCCACAAACCGACCAATCCCTGCGGCACCCATGGCTTGTACGGACTGGGTCCACTTGACCGGGCCGGTGAGTTGCGCAATCAAATTCTCCTGAATTTGTGCGGGGTCTGAAACGGCTAGGGCCACCACGTTTTGCACTACCGGGCACACCGGCTGGTGGAAGGTGGTTGCGGCAATGGCTGCGGCCAACTCGGCACGAGCAGGCTCCATCAGCGGGGAGTGAAAGGCACCGCCTACCGGCAACAACAAGGCGCGCTTGGCGCCGGCGGCCTTCGCGGCCTCGCAAGCGGCTTCCACCGCAGGGAAGGCACCGGAAATCACCAACTGCCCTGGGCTGTTGTAGTTCGCGGCAACCACCACGCCGTCCGTGGCGGCGCAAATGTTTTCTACGGTTTCGTCCGGCAAGCCCAAAATGGCGGCCATGGTGGACGGTTGTGCTTCGCAGGCCTTCTGCATGGCCAGCGCGCGGGTGTACACCAACTTCAAGCCGTCCTCAAAAGACAGGGCACCGGCGGCCACCAAGGCGGAAAATTCGCCCAGCGAATGGCCGGCCACCAAATCCGGCTGGAAGGAGTCGCCCAGCGCAAAGGCTTGCGCCACCGAATGCAGAAAAACGGCCGGCTGCGTCACCTTGGTCTGCTTCAAATCTTCGTCGGTTCCGGAAAACATGATGTCCGTCAGCGAGAAACCCAACAGTTCGTCGGCCCGATGGAAGTAAGAAGGATCGGCGTCAAATAGGTTTTGGCCCATTCCGGTGAATTGGGAACCTTGGCCAGGAAATAGGTAGGCTTGTTTCATGGAGGTCAATGGTATTTGGGACGTTTCATTCGCCGTAGTACTCCACGGCGTTTTTGTCCGTTTCGCGCAAGCGGATGCAGTGCAAGGTCCCACCCAAGTTCGCAATGGGTTGTTGAAGCAAGGCCCAAAAGGCGATCGCTAGGTTTTCGGTGGAGGGCAACACACCGAGCAGAAAGGGCACATCCACGTTCAGATTTTTGTGGTCCACGCGGTCCACCACGTGTTCCATCATGACCTGCTTCAGGTCCACCAAGTTGAGCACAAAACCGGTGTCTGGGTTCACTTCACCCTTCACCACCACGGTCAGTTGAAAATTGTGTCCGTGGTAGGCGCGGTTGGCACACTTGCCAAAAACGGCGTCGTTTTGTTCGTCCGTCCACTTGGGGTTGAACAGCTGGTGTGCCGCACTGAAGGACTCGGTTCGCTCAATGTAGATCACGGTTGGTTCGGGTTAACGGGAGGGGGCCGGAGTAACTTTTTTCACAACCATTTTCTTGGTCTTCTTGCCCTTTTCCACTTGGTAGTTAATGACCAGTCGGTCTGGCGTAAAGCCAGCTCCGGCAGGAACTTCCGTCAACAAACCAAACGATTTGTACCCTTTGGGATTCAAAACTGCTTTGGCGCCGTTCTCGGTAGTGGTTTGCACTTGAGCGTCCGCGGACTTTTTGGCTTTGGAATCTTCCCAACGCACGCTTTTCACCACAAACCCTTGGTTGGGGGTCTTTTTCACCACCACCAAAACCGTCTTTTCCGGTTGACGAACAATTCCCACACCCGACGGTCCTCCGCAAGCGGTCAACGCCAGGAGCGCAACGCTTAAAAGTCCACCTAGAATCCCTTTAACCATCTTTTGCAAAGTTTCCGCAAAGGTCGGGATTGTTGGCCAAACGAGTGCATTCCACCTTTAAAAAACGTCGAAATGCGCATAATTTAGGTTCAACACGCACGAGATGTGCCAACAGGCCTGGATTCAGAAGGGTTACCAGCTGCCGCTGGATCCGCCTCCGCCAAAACCACCGCCGCCAAAAGCGCCGCCGCCGCCACCACCAAAACCGCCTCCACCGGAGCCGCCGCCAAAACCGCCGCCCATGGGAAAAAAGAACGGCCCACCGCCGGAACGGCCGCCGGACCCGTAGGTGGGGCCCTGATTGTTTCGGTTGCGGTACGCCAACAGCATCAAGACCGCCACCACCAAAAGCGGCGCAAAAACCGGGAGGTTTTGTTTTCCTCCGCGTTCTTGCGCCCGGTACTGGCCTTGCGTGGCTGCAAAAACGGCTTCGGCGCCCGCACGCAGGCCTTCGGCCACGTTGCCCGCTTTAAAGGCAGGCGCAATTTCGTTTTGAATGATGTGCGAACAGGTAATGTCCGGGAGTTCGTCCTCCAAACCGTACCCCACCTGCAACGCCATTTGTCGGTTTTCTAAATCCACCAGGAGCAGGGCGCCGTTGTCTTCGTCTGCGGAGCCAATGCCCCAACGCTGGCCCAACTCCACCGCGTAGAGGTTGATGTCGTCCTGTATGCCGTCGGTCAGAACCACCACCAAACGCGCTCCGGTGGAATCCAGCCGGGTTTGCAGCAAAATTTCCAACGCCTGTTCTTCCTCCGCGCTCAGCGGATTATTGGCCGTGCGTACAACCACCAAACCATCGCTTTTGGACCATTTGCCCAAATCTTGGGCGGCTAGTGTCTGCAGCGTGCTCCAGAGGCCCAGCACCAAGAAGAGTCCGCGAATCAGTACGTTTTTCATGCGTTCCGACTGATTTCGTCCGACAATTCGTTTTGATCCGTTTTTCCGTCAAACGGAAAATGTTCGTGCAACTGCTCGCCGCACAGATGAATGCCCGCGACCAAGCCGTCGCCCAACCGACCTTCGCGGAAATGCGCCAGCGCGGCCTCGCGAACGTCTTCCCAAAATGAATCGCCTACGCAGGCGTGGATGCCAGCATCCCCCACCACGGCAAAGGCGTGGGATTCGGGGGCCAACAAAAACAAGATACCGTTACGTTCTTGGGTTTGGTGCATGCGGAGTTTCTCAAACCAGCGAACCGCTTCTGCGTAGGCTTGGTCTGGGGCGCATTTTTTTTCCAAATGCACGCGGATTTCGCCGCTGGTTCGTTGCTCGGCTGCCGCAATGGCAGACACAACAGCCTTTTCTTCGCTCGGTGTAAGTTGAGGCACCGTGCTTATTCGAAGTTGACGTCGGGCGCCTGTTCCGAACCGGCCTCGGCTTCAAAGTACCCTTTGGCGGCAAATCCGGTCATGCCCGCAATGAGGTTGCCCGGAAAGCGCTTGACCGCGGTGTTGTAGCCTTTTACGCTCTCGTTGAAGCGATCGCGCTCTACTTTGATGCGGTTTTCGGTTCCTTCCAACTGCTTTTGCAGGTCCAGGAAGTTTTGGTTGGCCTTCAAGTCCGGATATTTTTCAACCGTAACGAGCAGTCGACCCAACGCACTGCCTACCCCGGCTTGCGCTTGTTGAAACGCGGCCAGTTTTTCTGGAGAAAGATTGGTGGGATCTACGGAAACCGAAGTTGCTTTGGCGCGCGCATTTACAACGGCCTCCAAGGTTTCGCGCTCAAATTTGGCGTAACCCTTAACCGTATTCACCAGGTTGGGAATGAGGTCGCTCCGGCGCTGGTAAGCGCTTTCCACGTTGGCCCACTGGCCGGTGGAGCCCTCGTCCAAAGAAACTAAATTGTTGTACCGGCCAATGCCCCACAAGAGGGTCAGGACCAAGAAGCCCAATACAGAAAGGAGGATGATGTTGGAACGGTTCATGGTGTGGTCGTTGAATTTAAAGGGTTTTTTTGAACTGCTGCAGTTCTTCTCGCAACTTCATCAAACGCCGTACCACATCTTCCACTTGTGCCGTTTCGTCTGGATTTTGCTGTTTTTTTTGTTTTGCACCTTTTAGGGTAAAGCCCCGTTCCTTGACCAAATAGTAGATCTGGCGCAGGGTTTCAATATTTTCTGGGGAGTACATGCGCACTCCGCGCGCGTTTGTTTTGGGACGCAATTCCGGAAACTGCTTTTCCCAAAAGCGAAGCGTGGAGGTATTGACCTCAAACATAGCCGCTACATCCCGGATGGGGTAGTAGCGCTTTTCGAAGAAAGTGGGAATGTTTGGCATGGTTTTTTCAGACTGACGGCGGATTTGGGCAGGTCTCCGCGCGCGAATTCACCCAAAATTACCGCCTTTTTTTTGTATATTAGCCTTTCTGTCAAAAAAACAACCCGTGTTTCGTCCCTTCCTTCGATCCCTCTTTTTACTGCTGCTGCTCGCGGCGGGTGCGGGTGCTCAGGGACAAACGCAACGTTTTGCCGCCTTGGCGGCGCGCGCGGTTGATTTGGACAGCATCGCGACGTCGGACAAAGTCCTCCGTCGGTTTGAATACAAGGAACCGGAAGTGTTTCGCGTCCATTGGGACACCACCAAGGTGCATGTTTTGGATTTTGATTGGTCCCAGCAGCAAGACACGTTGTGGTTGTGCGCCACGGACATTCGCCACCGACGTTACCGCACTCCGGTGCGCGGGGAAGTGGTCTCCTCCTACGGCTGGCGCCACCGCCGCATGCACCACGGCATTGATTTGAAATTGACCACGGGCGACACGGTATTTGCTGCCTTTGACGGTAAAATCCGTTATTCCGATTACAACTACGGTGGATACGGAAATTTGGTGGTCATGCGCCATTTTTCGGGACTGGAAACGTATTACGGCCATTTGAGCGCTTTATTTGTGGATCCCAACGAGTACGTTAAGGCAGGGGATCCCATTGGCTTGGGCGGAAGTACGGGCCGGTCGTCTGGCCCCCATTTGCATTTTGAAGTGCGGTACATGGGTTCCGCGTTCAATCCGGAGTTTTTGATCGACTTCAAGACGGGTGCCCTGCGCGATCCAAACGTTTTACTGCACCAAGGGAAGTGGGCGTACCACAAGCCCAAGGCCGCTTCGCTTTCCACGGCGGACAACGAGGTGTTGCACGAGGCGCCACCGGCGCCGAGTGCGGTGTACCGCGTGAAGAGTGGAGATACGTTGTATTCGATTGCCAAGCGCAACGGAACAACGGTTCAGGAGTTGTGCCGCGTGAACGGCATCGGCGAACGTCGGCCCATTTATGCGGGGCAGCGGTTGCGCTTGAAGTAAAAAGCAATTTTTAGGGAATCCTTTTGGGCCGCTGGTGCTGCTTGCGCCGCTTGTGGTGCTTGCGCAGAGCGTTGCAGAACTCAGTCAAAGGACTGGTTGGTGCGGTTGGCCTCTTCCACCAATGCGGCGTATTCGGCCGGGGTGAGGTCGTTGAAAAAGAAATTGATGGGGTTGATTTTTCGACCGTTCTTGATCACCTCGTAGTGGAGGTGTGGAGCGGTGGAACGGCCGGTACTGCCTACGTAACCGATGAGGTCGCCGCGCTTGACGCGCTGGCCCGGGCGCGCCACGGCTCGGGATAGGTGGGCGTACAAGGTGTGGTACCCGTACCCGTGTGCTAGTACGATTTGGATCCCGTAACCGCTTCCGCCGAGGTCTCCGGGGTGGACCACCGTGCCGTTGCCCGCGGCGTAAATGGGCGTGCCTGTTTTGGCAGTAAAGTCTATGCCGGAATGCATTTTGCGCACCTTATAGATGGGGTGGACGCGGTAGCCGAAGCCGGAGGCCAGCCGAACGTTGCGTTTGGCGGGAACCGGACGGATGGCCGGGATGGCCTCCAAAAGTTGTTTTTTGTTTTGGGCCAAGGACACTACTTCGTCCAGGGATTTGGACTGCACGTACAAGCGTTTGCCCATTTCTTCAGCCTTTCGGTCCACGCGTTCCAGCAGCGCCCCGTTGCTCATGCCGCGAATTTGTGCGTACCGTCGGTCCGTATTGCCCAGGTTACGGCGCAATTCGTGCGGCAGCGGATCCGTTTCAAAAACCAAGCGGTAGACCTCGTTGTCGCGGGTCTCCAACGCGCTAAGTGCCTCGTCCATGCCCCCGATTCGCTCTTCAAGGGCTTCCATTTGGAGGTTGGTTTCGTCCAACTCGCGCTGCAATTGTTTTTCGCGGGGGGAGTCGAACACGGCGGAGAGCAGAAAAAACAGGAGGATTCCCACCAAACTGGTGGTCAGGGCAAAGAGGGAAACGTCGCGTACCCAGTGCTTCCAGGTGCGTTCAATTTTTTTGAACGCCATGGAGAGGGGGTCGTAGTAGTACTTGATTCTGCGCGCCACGGATTATGCCCTATTTTTGACGCTTCTAAGATAGTACACATGACCGCGCGCCAAATCCGCCAAACTTTTCTCGACTTTTTTGCCTCCAAAGGCCACACGGTAGTACCGTCGGCTCCGCTGGTGATCAAGGACGACCCCACGTTGTTGTTTACCAATGCGGGCATGAATCCGTTTAAAGATGTCTTTTTGGGCGTGGCTCCGGTGGTGCATCCGCGGATTGCGGACACCCAAAAATGTTTGCGTGTTTCCGGCAAGCACAACGATTTAGAGGAAGTGGGGCACGATACCTACCACCACACGCTGTTTGAAATGCTGGGCAACTGGAGTTTTGGCGACTACTTCAAGGAGGAGGCGTTGACGTGGGCGTGGGAGTTGCTGACGGACGTCTACAAAATTGACAAAGACCGCCTCTACGTAACGGTTTTTGGGGGCGACGAGAAGGACGGTTTGGCCCCGGATGAGGAGGCCAAAGCCATTTGGCGCCGGTTTGTGCCCGAGGAGCGCATTCTGTACGGTTCCAAAAAAGACAATTTCTGGGAAATGGGCGATACCGGCCCCTGCGGGCCGTGTTCGGAGATCCACGTGGATCTGCGCTCAGCAGCAGATCGCGCGGCATTCCCGGGAGCGGATTTGGTGAACAACGACCACCCGCGGGTGATTGAGATTTGGAACAACGTGTTCATGGAGTTTTTGCGCAAGGCCGACGGTTCCTTGGAAAAGCTTCCCGCCCAGCACGTGGATACGGGCATGGGTTTTGAACGTTTGTGCCAAGTCATTCAAGGCAAGGAGTCCAACTACGATACAGACGTATTTGAGCCGTTGATTGCCGAACTGGAGCTCATGACCGGCAAGAAGCGCGGTGAATCCGAGGCGGGTGATGTGGCCTTCCGCGTGGTTGCGGACCACATTCGGGCCGTGGCCTTTACGATTGCGGACGGTCAGTTGCCCTCCAACGGCGGTGCGGGTTATGTGATTCGACGCATTTTGCGTCGGGCAGTTCGCTACGGGTACAGTTCTTTGGGATGTAATGCGCCCTTTATGTACCGTTTAGTAGCGGTATTGGCCCGGGAAATGGGCGATTGCTTCCCGGAAATTCGCCAGCAACAAAAATTGGTCACCCAGGTCATCCAAGAGGAGGAAGCGGCCTTTTTGCGCACGCTGGAACAAGGATTGCGCTTGCTGGACGACACCATGGCCCAAATGCCGGCCGGCGGTGTGGTGGACGGCGCCAAGGCCTTCAGTTTGTACGACACCTTTGGTTTCCCGTTGGATTTGACTTCGCTGATTTTGCGCGAGCGCGGATTTGGCTTGGACGAAGCGGGTTTTCAATCGGAAATGACGCGTCAAAAAGAGCGTTCACGTGCAGCCACGGCTCAAGAAATGGGCGACTGGATGGAAGTGCAGGGCGGTGAGAATTCTCGCTTTGTGGGCTACGACCAAGTTCGTTGCGACGCTCGTGTGGTCCGTTACCGAAGTGTACAGTCTGCCAAAGGCAAGCAAATCCAAGTGGTTTTGGACCAAACACCGTTTTACGCGGAGAGCGGTGGACAGGTGGGCGACCGAGGCGTTTTGTACGTGGGAAGCCAGGCGCTTCCCGTGGTGGACACCAAAAAGGAAACAGGCCAGGTGGTGCACTACGTTGCTGCGGAGGCGTCGGACTGGAGCGCGCCCGTTCGCGCAGAAGTAGATGCTGCGGCGCGTGCGCGCACTGGGGCGCACCACAGCGCAACCCATTTGTTGCATGCGGCCTTGCGCACGGTACTGGGTACCCACGTGGAACAAAAGGGTTCCTTGGTGTCTCCGGACGGCCTGCGTTTTGACTTTGCCCATTTCCAGAAAGTGGGGGCGGACGAGTTGGCGCAGGTGGAGGCCCTGGTCAATGCGGAAATTCGCGCGAATCATCCGCTGTTGGAAGACCGCCACAGCACCTTAGACGCGGCCAAGGCCCGCGGCGCGATGGCTTTATTCGGTGAGAAGTACGGCGAAACCGTTCGCGTCATCCAGTTTGGCGACAGCATTGAGTTGTGCGGCGGTACCCACGTGCCGGCTACCGGTTCTCTGGGCTTGGTGAAGATCACCAGCGAAGGTGCGGTGGCGTCCGGTGTGCGTCGTTTGGAGGCCGTTGCAGGCGGTGCCGCTGAAGAATGGGTCAACGGCCGCTTGGCGCAGTACAAGTCCGTTCAGGAGGCCTTGAACAACGCCCAAAAGCCCGTAGAGGCCGTTCTTCAATTGAAGGAAGAAAACGCATCGATGTCCAAGCAGCTGGAGCAGCTCCAACGCGAAAAGGCCGCGGGATTGAAAGATGAATTGCTGGCCCAGGCGGAAACGGTTTCGGGCATTCGGTTTATGTCCTACGAAGGTGCCTTGGACGGCGGTGCTGCGAAGGATTTGTGCTTTGCACTCAAGGCACAGCCGGCGTCGGCCATTTTCTTGGCCGTTTTGCAAGACGACAAGGTCAACCTGCACGTGGCCGTATCCGACGATTTGGTGGCCCGCGGAGCGCAGATCAACCAATGGATCAAATCCATTGCCGCACACGTGCAGGGCGGCGGCGGCGGTCAACCCTTTTACGCCTCTGCAGGCGGCAAAAATCCAAGCGGCGTTTCGGCAGCCCGGGATACCTTTAAATACCAACTCAGCCAATTATGAGCCATCCAACACGTTTGTTTGCAGCAGTTCTTGCCCTAACCTTGGGCTGGAGTTTCAACGCTTCAGCCCAGAAAACAACGACCCCCATCTTCTACACAGACAGCGATTTGAAAGAAAAAGTTGGTTTTGTGGAAGTTCGGGGTGCAGGTTTGGTGGGTTTGCGCCGACTGTCCACTAACCCGGACGGAACCGTAGCCAATCCGGAGAATAACCTCTTTGGCCCAGGTTTGAATTACGGCGGCGGAGTTTTTGGCGCATTGGCTCTGCGCGGAGCCTTGCACGTTGGCGTTGGCGTAGAAACCAATCGCTGGGGGTATGTTGCTAAGTTTTCCCCGATCCTATCGGTAGAACCCTTGGTGTACCGGGGCGATTATACTTCCTTTCCCCTGCGCGCTGGATTTATCTCGGAGGTAAGCGAAAATTGGAACTTGGAAGTTTGGCCGTCCACGTCGGTGAACGTATTGCGCAAATTCCAAGCGGGAGCCAACGATTGGACCGAACAAGCAACCCAACGTTTTTGGTCCGGCGGCATAATGCTGCAAGGCAGCCGAGCAATGGGTACGTCCGGACGCCTGGTCATGGGTGCTGTTTTGGATTTGGGTTTTGCCCCGCTGTACACGAGCCCCTCACGCGACGAAGAATTGCCTTTCCGTTTGGGTTTATCGGCCGGTTATCGGGTTACTTTTTGACCGACTAACCTGCAACAAAAATGCAAGCGTTTCCCGAGCACTCAGAGCGCAGGAAGTAATTGCTCCAACGCCATGCCGCGGGATCCTTTGATCAAGACGGTGGCTCCCTTTAGGGCGGCAGTGTTGAGCTCGTTTAAGGCCTCTTCAGTGGTGGCAAAAGATCTTTTTGCCGGCCTTGGGCAGGCAGCGTAAAGCGGTCCTACGGTCCAAACAGACCAATGCGGTGCGTGGTTGTGTACCCAATCCAACATGGCTTGGTGTTCCCCGGCAGCCCATTCTCCCAATTCAAACATGTCGCCCAGCACTACAAGCGGATTTTCCGCATTCGGCAGTTGGGCAAAGGCTTGCAAGGAAGCCAACGTACTGCTGGGATTGGCGTTGTAGGCGTCCAGTAAAACCCGGTTGCGCTCCGTGGTGCGCCATTCCGCCCGATTGTTGTTGGGCACGTAGCTGTTGATGGCAGCTGCGGCCTCCTCCGGATTGATTTCCAACCAATCGGCCAAGGCCATGGCCGCGGCGATGTTGGTGGCTTGAAATGCTCCCGTCAAATGCGTTTGAACGCGAATCCCAGCACACTCAATTTGCGCAAAACCTTGTTCGTCCGATGGCAGGCTCAGGTACGGAGTTTCGGCACGGGAATCGGTACCAAAGGTCCAACGCTCCAGTCCCTCAGTCCGACGCATTTGCTCGGCATCGTTCGTATGCACGAGTGCCGTGCCGTTCCATTCGCGCAGGCGGTCGTACAGCTCCGATTTCCCCTTGATGACCCCTTCAACGCCTCCAAATCCTTCCAAATGCGCCTTGCCGTAGTTGGTGATGTATCCCAAATTGGGGAGGCACATGCCGGCAAGCGCGTAAATCTCGCGTTGGTGGTTGGCCCCCATTTCCACCACGGCCAACTCGTGTTCGGGCTTCAACTGCAGCAGGGTGAGGGGCACGCCGATGTGGTTGTTCAAATTCCCGACGGTGGCCAGCACGTTGTACTTCCGCGAAGCCACGCGGGCAAAAAGCTCCTTGGCCGTTGTTTTTCCGTTGCTTCCGGTGAGTCCAACCACGCGTTTGCCCCAAGCGATCCGGTGGTGACGCGCCAAATCCTGCAAAGCGGTTAAGACGTCGGGCACAATAATGCACCGGTCATCTCCAGACCCCACGTTCCGATCCACTACGACGGCAAGAGCACCCTGGGCCAAAGCGGCCTCTGCGTAGTCGTGGCCGTCAAAACGGTCTCCACGCAAAGCAAAATACAGTTGGCCCGGTTGCAGCGCGCGGGAATCGGTTTGAACCCCAGTGGACTTTATGAAGAGAGAATGCAGTTCTGGCGTGGTCATGAGGCAAAGGTGCAAAAGGTTCACAAAAAAAAGCCACCCGAAGGTGGCTTTTTTCTAGATGACTTGCTCCATTTTACATGCGGTAGCGACGGAATGTCTTGCGCTTCACGTCTTTACTGAGCTTGGTGCGCTTGCTGGTTGTGTTTTGGAAGCCAACGCGGTCCATGGCGCAACGGAAGCCGATGTCGTCTGTGGCAAGATCTTGCTCCAAGTAGCGACGCGTTCCCGGGCTCAACCAGTACGCACGATCTTTCCAAGAACCGCCTTTGAAAACGCGGGTGTGGTTGCCAATCATGGTAGAAGCACCGTAGGCATACATGGCGGGCTCACCTTCAGCCAATCCCTTTTCGTAGTAGATGGAAGACTCCACGTCGCCGTCCAAGTAGTCGCGGTAGTCGGACTGCTGGTAGTTGCGGCGCTTTAAGTTCTGTTCTGCGGTAACGGCTTTGGACGGCAACTGACCGGGCAAGCGAACCACGTTGGAATCTTTATCGTACTGAGGCTCCGTCAAGACGGATAATTCGCCCAAACCTTGGTAGTCGTTGTCAAACTGCTGGAACTCATTTCCGCGGAAGGGGCGGTGGTCAGACATATCGTTGCCGCTCAACGGACGGTACACATCCAAAACCCACTCAGACACGTTGCCGGCCATGTCGTACAAACCGTAGTCGTTGGGCGGGTAGAAGCGCACCTGCATGGTGATGTTGGCCTGGTCGTTCAAGAAACCGGCTGTACCCATGTTGTCGCCACGTCCGCGCTTGTAGTTGGCCAACAGATCGCCTCGTTCGTTTTTCTCGCCGTTGCGTACGTTGGAACCGTTCCAGGTGTATTTGTTGCGGTCTAGGGTGCGGTTGTACACGCGGTTACCCACTTCTGCATAGGCGGCAAATTCCCACTCGGCTTCTGTTGGGAGCCGGTACTTTGGAAGCAAGATGCCGTCTTCGATACGCACCGGACGACCCTCTTTACCGTAGCCGCTGTTGGGGTTTAAATCTTTTAAACCTTTTTTGTTCTGTGCCGTGTATTCGTTTGGCTTGTACAAATAGGCTTCCGTATTGAAGTTCTGGTCGTCCTTTTGGTCGTACATCGTACGCAGCACGCCCTTGTCAATCAGAATCTGTTCGTTCACACGGTCCGTACGCCAAGAGCAATAACGCATGGATTGCAACCAATTGACACCAACCACGGGGTAGTAGTTGTAGGCTGGGTGGCGCAAATAATTTTCTACGTACGTCTCGTTGTAGCCCAATTTGGTGCGCCATACGAGGGTGTCTGGCAAAGCGGAAGTATAAATTTCTGGGTAGTAATCGTAGTCGTATACACGGCGCAACCAGTAGAGGTACTCGCGGTAGTCTGCATTGGTTACTTCGTTTTCGTCCATGTAGAAAGAAGCAACCGTTACGCGGCTGGGCTGGTTGTTCCAATCTTTTTGGAAATCTTCCTCAACTCGTCCCATCATCAAGGTACCGCCTTCGATAAACACCAAGCCGGGACCGGTTTTTTGGCCCTTGTATTTTAGGTTGATTTGAAAACCACCATTTTTCTTATCGTTCAGGTCCATGCCCGTGTTGCTGGACTTGGGGCGTGAACAGGACGCCAGGCTGAGTACGGCGACGATAGCCAGTGCGGCAATGCGGATTGATTTCATCTCTTCAGCTTAAAATTTTGGGCACTTAATTTCGTTGTAGCGGGCTTTACGGGTACGGCAAGCCAATCGGTACGAAAGGGTTACTTCGTGTGCTCCGCCCAAGGTATTTTTCAAAGGTGAAATGGTGTAGTCGTAGGAGTAGCCAAAACGCCAAGGAACGTCGTTGGGCGCTAAACCCACTAAAACAACCAATGCATCTGGGTTGTAGCTCACAGCTCCCAAAGCTTGGCGGTAGGCCAAACCTCCGCTCACCGGACCCCGGTTGAACGAAACCCCTGCTGTAATTTGATGTGCGCCTCCTTGTCCTTGATAAACCACATTTGGGATAAGCAAATTATCCAAGCTGTTGTACAGGCGCTTACGGCCCATGCGCAAGGTAGCACCCGCTTGAGCGCCAACCTTCACGGGCAGGTTTCCTTTGCGGAAGAAGCCCTCGTCGGGTTGGGTTAAATGGTGTGCTGAGGCTCCAAAGTAAAAGTTCTCCGTAAATCCAACCATCCCAATGCTCAGGTCCACGTTGGAGGTATTGGTTTGGTTGGGAGCAATTTCGTTGGTGGGTTTCACAAAACCGTAAAAGGGATCGATTTGGTCTGGGAACGTCAAATTTCCCCAATCCAGCGCGCGTTGGCGGAAAGTTCCTTGAAAACCGGTCAATACGCTGAATTTGCGGTTGACCTTCAAGTGGTAAGAATATACTAAGGACGCTTCGGTTAAGCGCAGGGTGCGGTTTGCAGATTCGTCTTGCAGGATGATGAGCCCCAAACCACCGTTTAATTCGTCAACGTACTGATCAATAGAGGTGCTGTACGTTTGGTAAACGCCCATCCCGGGGTATTGATTGCGGTAGTTAGCATGCACCGTTGGACACTGCGCAACACCTGCAAATGCCGGGTTTAAATAGATCGGATTGGCGTAAAACTGGGAGAAGTGCGGATCCTGTGCCCATGCCTGAAAGGCACTAACTCCGGTGATAACCAATACGATGAGGCGCTTTAGGGCCATTTTGCACGCTTTTTTAGGAAGCACAATAATACGACATTTCCGCATTTCTCGTAAAAAAGGTGGAATTTTGACGCACCATTTTTTCGATTCACGCGTTACTTTGTTTGACTATGAAACGCACACTCCTTTGTTTTCGTCTGCTCGCCGTTGTGGGAATTTTGACGGTGGGCACCTTGAGCGCGCAGCACAATCCGCTGAAACAAGGCGATTGGGCGCGTGTTGCCTGGGTGTCCGACGGTGTTTACGAGCTGAAAGGAAGTGACTTAACGTCGCTTGGATTGGGGCCAGGACCTTGGCCTACAGCGCAGTTGGGGGTATACCACAACCCAACGGGATTGTTGCCGGAGCGAAACAACGCCTTACGTCCGAACGGTTTGAAGTCTTTGCCCATTCGGGTGGACGACGGTGGTGATGGTCAATTTGGCCCCGCCGACGTGCTTTATTTCTACGGACAGTCGCCGCACGTGTGGAATTTTAATACCGCCATCGGCAGGTACGAACACGTTCAGCACATTTATTCAGACACTGCCTTTGCCTTTGTAACCACCACGCAGGGCGGAGCTCGGATGGGTGCAGCGGCAGCCGTTTCTGGTGCTGTGGACCGGGAGCGGAGCCGAACCGTAGCGGTTGCTTTCCACGAGCGCGAACAGCGAAATTTGGTGGGATCAGGGCGGCAGTGGTTTGGTGAATTGTTTGATTATTCCTTGGTGCACCCTGTTGCGCTAGATTTGCCGCCCTTGGATGCGCAAAGCAACCTCCAATTCCAAGTTCGCGCAGCTGTGCGTACCACGCAATTTGGTCCTCGTTTTGTTTTCCAAACCAATGGCCAAGAGTTAGCGTCTGCTCAAGCGAATCCTATTTCCGCGGTAGCGGGTGCTGATGTGGCGGCTGGCATTTCTTTGGGGGGGACGTACCAACCTGGTGTTCCGGGGGTACCGTCGTTTACGGTGGCCTTGGACCGTGCGGGCGTCAGTGGAGCCGTTGCCCATTTGGACTGGGTTCGCGCGGAGGCGGATGTTCCGTTGGTACAGTACCAGAAGCCGGTTTGGGTGCGGTCTTCTTCCGATTCTGGAAAGGTGGTGCGCTATTCGGTGGAGCAGGCCGCAGCAGGTGCGGTGGTTTGGGAAGTTGGGCACCGCGGAGGGCGTTATGTTGAGCGACCGTTTGTGCGTGTGGGTTCCGTTTTGCAGTTTGTTGTTCGTGAGGATTCTGCGCGGACGCACGTGGTTTTTTCGCCCAACCAGGCACAGGTGCCTGTTCTTCGCGGCCGGGTTGAAAATCAAAATATTCGCGCCTTCCGCGGGGTGGATTATTTGGTGGTAACCCATCCAAATTTCCGGGAATCTGCGGATCGATTGGCAGCGTTCCACGCGGAGCACAGCCGCTACAGAACGGCCGTTGTGGAGGTTCAAGAGCTCTACAACGAGTTCAGCAGCGGGGCGCAAGATTTGGTTGCGATTCGCGATTTTATCAAGCATTTGCGCGATTCAGCGGCAACACCAGAGGACCGGCCGAAGTACGTCGTTTTGTTTGGCGATGCCTCATACGACTACAAAAACAGACTGTCGAGCAAGCAGAATTTTGTACCGATTTACCAGAGTCCGGCCAGTTTTTCCCTGTACTCCTCCTACTGTTTGGACGATTTCATCGGTTATTTGGACGCCAACGAAGGGGCGAATTTTACTTCCCAAACGTTGGACGTGGGCATTGGGCGCTTGCCGGTGACGACGAAGGCGGAGGCGGAGGCGATGGTGGATAAAATTGTGGGCTATGCCACGGACACAACTGCTTATGGGCCCTGGCGCAAGCGTTTGTTGTTTGTGGCAGACGATGCCGACGCGAGCTGGGAGTCTACGTTCTCGGCCGCGCAGGAGGTTTTGGCCAATCGGGTGGAGGCGGACTTGCCCTTTTTTACGATCAATAAGATTTACACCGACGCTTTTTTGCAGCAGAGTTCGTCGGGAAGCCAGTCCTATCCGGCAGCTCGGGAGCAATTGCTGCGCGCTTTCGAACAGGGTAACTTGGTGACGAGCTACCTGGGACACGGCGGTGAGGTGGGCTGGTGTTCGGAGAATTTACTCCAATTGGGGGACGTGAAGGCGTTCAAGAACGGCCACAAGCTTCCGCTGGTGGTGACCATTACGTGTGAATTTTCCCGGTTGGACGATCCCTTGCGCACCAGCGCGGGAGAGGAGTTGTTGCTGAACCCCAACGGAGGGGCCATTGCCTTGTTGTCCACCACCCGGGTGGTGGGAGCATTTGAGGGGGCGGTGATGAACGACTCCATATTTTCCGAATTGTTCAAGCGCGAAGACAATCGCTACCGAACGCTGGGGCAAATCGTACGCGGTGCCAAGAACGGCGTCAAGAGTGGTGATAAAATGCGTTTTACGCTGTTGGGAGACCCCGGACTGCGGTTGAATGTGCCGCGGTACGGCGCGGTGTGGGATTCGGTGAACGGCGAAGCTTTGGCTGCCGGGGTGCCGCCGTCGGACACGCTAAAGGCCCTGTCCGACGTGGAAGCAACCGGATACGTGGTGGGCGATTTGGGGCAGTATTTGCCCAACTACTCCGGGGTAGCGTACGTGGAGTTGTTGGACAAAAAGGTGCAGCGTTCCACGTTGGTCAACGACGATCAGGGGGTTGCGGTGCCTTTTTTACTTCAGGAAAATGCGGTGTACCGCGGGCGCGTTCGGGTGGAAAACGGTCGGTTCAAAATCAAGTTCAAGGTACCGTTGGACATTGCGTTGAATGTGGGACCGGGCAAGTTGACGGCCTACGTGTTCAACGACACGTCCGACGGCATTGGCTCCCGCACAGACGTGCGCATTGGCGGCTTGCGTGCGAACGCCCCGGTGGATAATACGGGCCCGACGGTTTCCGCGTACCTGAACGACACGTTGTTTCAAAACGGTGGCTACACGGGTACGGATCCGGTGGGATTGGCGCGCTTGTACGATCCCAGCGGCATCAATGCGGTGGGCAATGGCATTGGGCACGACGTTTTGGGCGCCCTGGACGGCGCATGGAATGAAGCCGTGGTGCTGAACGGGTCCTACGAGTCCGACCTGGACCGGTTCGATCGCGGAACCGTTCGCTTGCCGTTTTTTGATTTACCGGAAGGTCCGCACACGTTTTCGGTGCGGGCTTGGGATGCGTACAACAATCCGGCGGTGGGCTCGGTAGAATTTGTGGTGGTGCGGGGCCAATTGCTCCAATTAGATCAGCTGTTTTTGTATCCGAATCCGCTGGCGTCCGGGCCTTTGACCGTGGCCTTTTCGCACAACCAAGACGGTCAGCCGCTGGAAGTTGGCGCCAGTTTGCACGCTTCCGACGGGCGTGTACTGCGGACGTACGATTGGGTGGGAACGCCCAGTGGAAACCGGACGGAGTTGCTGGACTGGGACCTGAATGCAGATCCGGGCGGTCCTCTGGTTCCCGGTTGGTACTGGGTTCGTTTGCGGGTGAAGAATACGCAAACCGGCCAGCGCGACGTTGTAGGGGAGCGGTTGGTTCTCATTTCGAACTAAGTTCTCCCGCGAAACCACGCTAAAGCATCCAATTTTCCCCAATGAATCCTGTATCTTTGTCCCCTATGAAAAACACCTTGCGGAGCGCTTTCGCGCTAGTCATCTTGTGTGTTGCGACCCCTGCGGTTCGCGCTCAAAATCCGTATGCCTCCAAGTTAAACGTCGTAACGTCTGCCATGCCGATGTTGAATATTGGCCCGGATGCGCGGATGGGCGGAATGGCCAATGCCGGGGTAGCGGCCTCTGTAGACGCCAATGCTTTGTACTGGAATCCCGCCAAATTGGCCTGGGTAGGACAGGGCAACGCCATGGGCGGTTTGGCCTACACCCCGTGGTTGCGGGCCTTGGTTCCGGACGTTGAACTGATGTTTGCCAATGCCGTTTTTGGGGTGGGCAAGCGCGGTGGCTTGGGCGTGGGGTTGCGGTATTTTTCCTTGGGCGACATTACGTTCCGCGACGAAAACGGCAACGAGCAGGGTACTTTTCGCCCGTACGAGGTGGCTGTTGACGTGGCCTACGCTTTGCAATTGAACAAGAATTGGTCTGCGGGAATTTCGCTGCGCGGCGCTTTGTCCGACTTGACCCAGGGCCAGGTAGTGGGTGGCTTGCAAACCAAGGCGGCCACCACGGTTGCCTCCGACGTGAGTTTTTTCTACCAAGGCAACACGTTCAACATGGAGGATGGCCAAAAAGGTCAGTGGACGGGCGGTGTAACGTTGAGCAATTTAGGCGCCAAGGTGAAGTACACCGAGAGCGGTTCGTCCGATTTTATTCCCACGAATTTGCGCGCGGGAGCCGGGTTTAACTGGACCTTGGACAAGTACAACCGTTTCACTTTGTTGACGGATGTGAATAAGTTGTTGGTGCCTACGCGCCCGGTTCGGGACCTGCAAGACATCGACGAGGACGGCGATCGTTCCGAAATCATTGCGGGTAAAGACGACCAAGTCAGTGTGATGCAGGGGATGATTCAATCGTTTGATCCGTCGTCCAAACCGGACGGAACAGCGGAGTTGCTTCGCGAGTTCATGTTCAACGTAGGAGGCGAATACTGGTACGACGAGAAGTTTGCCGTTCGCGGGGGGTACCAACACGAAGACGCCACCAAAGGAAATCGACGCTACTTCACCATGGGCTTTGGCATTAAGTACTCTTTGATCCAACTGGATTTTGCCTACTTGTTCCCCGCAGACCAAACGGTTCGCTCTCCGTTGCAAAATACGCTCCGGTTTAGTGCGCTTTTGGATCTGAATCAACTCTTGAAGTGATTTCGGCGTATTTTTGCACGCCTTTAAAAAAGTCCCCATGGCCAAGAAAAAACTGACCAAAGAGGTTTACCTCAAGTGGTACGAAGACATGCTGTTCTGGCGCAAGTTCGAAGACATGACGTCCGCCTTGTACATCCAGCAAAAAATTCGCGGCTTTCTGCACCTGTACAACGGTCAAGAGGCTCTTTTGGCGGGCGCTTTGCTGGCCATGGAGCCCGGGGACAAAATGATCACGGCCTACCGAAACCACGTTCAGCCCATTGGATTGGGAGTAGATCCGCGCAAAATCATGGCGGAGTTGATGGGTAAGGTAACCGGCACTTCCCGCGGTAAAGGTGGATCCATGCACATGTTCAGCAAGGAGCATCATTTTTACGGCGGTCACGGCATTGTGGGCGGTCAGATTCCTTTGGGCGCTGGGTTGGCTTTTGCGGATAAGTACGAGGGCCGGAACAACGTGACGTTGACCTACATGGGAGATGGAGCCGTGCGTCAGGGGTCGTTGCACGAGACGTTCAACCTGGCGATGCTGTGGAACTTGCCGGTGGTGTTCGTTGTGGAGAACAACGGTTATGCCATGGGTACTTCGCTGAAGCGCACGGCCAACCACGAAGAAATTTGGAAGTTGGGCTTGGGCTACGAAATGCCGTGTATGCCCGTGGACGGAATGGATCCTGCTAAGGTGTACGACGCCATGCACGAAGCCATGGAGCGCGCACGTTCTGGCGGCGGTCCTACTTTTCTGGAAATGCGAACGTACCGCTACAAGGGCCATTCCATGTCCGATGCGCAGCACTACCGTACCAAGGATGAGGTGGCGGAATTCCAGAAGCAAGACCCCATCTTAATTGCGCGCTCGGTATTGGAATCCAAGAAGTGGGCCAAGGAGTCCGACTTTGAGGAAATCGATGCGCGCGTCAAGGCTTTGGTGCAGGAATGCGTTGCGTTTGGTGAAAATTCGCCGTACCCTGAAGCCCACGAACTTTGGCAAGATATTTACGTTCAAGAGAATTATCCCTTCATTAAAGAATAAGTTTCCCCATGGCCCTAGTAATCAATATGCCCCGCTTGAGCGACACCATGACCGAAGGTGTGGTTGCCAAATGGCACGCAAACGTGGGCGATACCGTGAAAGAAGGCATGTTGCTTGCTGAGATTGAGACGGACAAGGCAACCATGGATTTTGAGGCTTTTCCCGGCCAGGAAGGAGTGTTACTGCACATCGGAATTGGCGAGGGCCAGACGGCTCCGGTGGATTCGTTGCTGTGTGTATTGGGCGCCGCGGGTGAAGATATTTCCGCATTGCTCCAAGGCGGTGCTCCTGCAGCGCCTGCCGCTGCCCCCGTTGCAGCACCTGCTGTGGTTCCCGTTGCAGCGCCTGCTGCTGCCCCCGTGGCGGTGCCAGCGCCAGCAGCGGTTGTCTCCGCACCAGCACCTGCTCCAGCACCAGTTTTGAGCTCCGGCCGCGTGGTGGCGTCTCCTTTGGCTAAGCGTTTGGCGGAAGAGAAAGGGATTGACCTGCGCGCGGTGGCCGGTTCTGGCGACGGTGGGCGGATTGTCAAGCGTGACGTGGATTCTTTTGTTCCTGAAACGTCTGCTGCAGTTGCGGCTCCTAATTTTACCGGTGCTGAAGGCTATGTGGACGCTCCCAACACGCAAATGCGCAAGACCATTGCGCGTCGTTTGAGCGAGAGCAAATTCACCGCGCCGCATTTCTACTTGAAGGTTACTGTGGACATGAGCGCCGCCATGGCTGCTCGTGCGCAATTGAATGCCGTTGCCGATGCCAAGGTGTCTTTCAACGACTTGGTAGTGAAAGCTGCGGCGTTATCGCTTAAGAAGCATCCGGCCATCAACAGTGCGTGGATGGGCGATTTTATCCGCACCTACCACCACGTACACGTGGGGGTGGCCGTTGCTGTGGAAGACGGACTGTTGGTTCCGGTGGTGCGCCACGCGGACGCCAAGTCTTTGCAGGCCATTGGTGCTGAGGTGAAAAGTTTTGCTCAGAAAGCCAAGGACAAAAAGTTGCAGCCGTCGGATTGGGAAGGTAATACGTTTACAATTAGCAACTTGGGAATGTTTGGCATCGATGAGTTTACCGCCATCATCAATTCACCCGACGCGTGCATTCTGGCCGTAGGCGGTATTCAGGAAGTACCCGTGGTGAAGGATGGCCAGGTAGTTCCCGGCCACACCATGAAGCTCACGCTGAGCTGCGATCACCGGGCGGTGGACGGAGCTACGGGAGCCGCGTTTTTGCAAACTTTGAAGCAGTATCTGGAGGCACCGGTAACCATGCTGCTCTGATGGCGGGCTTGAAGCGCTTGGCGGATTTGCGTCCGGGCGAAAGCGGTGTCATCCAGGACTTGTGCTTGGACGATGTTCCGCCCAAGTTGCTGGAAATGGGTTGTTTACCCGGCATGCGCGTAACCATCAACTACACGGCACCTTGGGGTGACCCCTTGTGCTTGGACGTGGACGGCTGGCAACTGGCCGTTCGCCGGGACTTGGCCGAGCGAATTTGGGTGCAAACCGATCAAGACTGAGCCATGTCGGATGCGAAACGTGCCCTGCGCATTGCCCTGGTAGGCAATCCCAACACCGGCAAGAGTTCGGTGTTCAACCGCTTGACCGGTTTGAGTCAGAAGGTTAGTAATTATCCGGGCATCACCGTAGACAAATTGTCCGGTTTGGCCAAGTTGAGTGCCACGGCACTGGCGGAGGTCATTGATTTGCCCGGCACGTACAGTTTGCACCCCAACGGGGAAGACGAGCGCGTGGTGTACCAAGCGTTGGTGAACCCTGCGGAGTCCGAACGGGCCGATGTGGTGATTGGCATTGCGGACGGCACCAACCTGAAACGACATTTGTTTTTATTCACCCAAGTTTTGGATTTGGGTTTGCCCGCCGTTTTGGTGGTGACCATGCACGACGAAATGCGGCTGCGCGGCCAGTCTGTGGACTTTGAGGCCTTGGGCGCCGCCTTGGGCGGGGTTGAAGTAATCCCTGTGAACGGACGAACGGGATTGGGCCTGGATCGGGTGAAAGAGGCCGTTCTGCGTGCAAAGCCAGTTCCGGTATCGGATCGATTTTTTCAACCGCGCAAGAAGGGAGCAGCTTGGTTGGACGAGGCGATTGCCTTGAGCGGGAGCAGAACAGAGTATGCGGCCTGGTTGTGGGCCACGGAACCGCCTGAGTTTGGCGCGTTGGCGTGGGTTCAGCAGCGCGGCGCGGCGTCGGATCGGTTGCGCGTGGACGAGACCGTGCAACGCTACAGCGCTTTGCACCGCCTACTAAAGACGTTGCTTCACTTGGATCCGGGTAAAGATTTGACGCGTTCTGCGCGCATAGATCGGGTGTTGACGCATCCGCTGTGGGGCGGTTTGACGCTGATTGCCGTGCTTTTTTTGCTCTTCCAGGCGGTGTTCTTTTGGGCCGAAGGTCCCATGAACGCCATCGATGGCTATTTTTCTCAGTTAGGAGCCTGGGCGGAATCGGTTTTGCCGGCGGGAGCGTTTACGGAGCTGGTGGCCAACGGCATTGTGCCCGGTGTTTCCGGAGTTTTGATGTTTTTGCCACAGATTGCGCTGCTTTTCTTTTTCATTGCCTTGTTGGAGGAGAGCGGGTACATGGCGCGCGTGGTGTTCATGCTGGATCGCGTGCTGCGGCCCTTTGGATTGAGCGGTAAGAGCGTGGTTCCCATGGTCAGTGCCAATGCGTGCGCCATTCCGGCCATCATGGCGGCGCGTAACATTGAGAATCCACGGGAGCGGTTGTTGACCATTTTGGTTACGCCCTTCATGACCTGCTCTGCCCGACTGCCGGTATACACCGTTTTGATTGCGCTGGTGATTCCCAAAGTGGCGTTTGGACCGTTCGACGCCCGTGCTTTCGTGTTATTTGCCTTGTATGCCTTGGGATTTGTGGTGGCATTGGGAGCGTCGTCCTTGGTAAAGCGGTTTGTGCCGGTGGGCACCAGTGCGCCGTTCTTGCTGGAGTTGCCCCGGTACCGACTGCCGTTGGTGCGAAACCTGTGGAACACGGTTTTTCAAAAGTCCCGGAGTTTTGTGGCGGAGGCCGGTAAGATCATTCTGGCCATCAGTATTTTGTTGTGGTTTTTGGCCAATTACGGACCGCTTTCTTCCGCGGAAATGGACCAATTAGATCCCGCTCAACGCCTGGAGCAGAGCTACATTGGCCGCATTGGGCATGCCGTGGAACCCGCCATCCGCCCTCTGGGCTACGACTGGAAGGTGGGCATTGCGTTGCTGTCCTCCTTTGCCGCGCGCGAAGTGTTTGTGGGCACCATGGCCACCATTTACGCCGTCGGCACGGACGATTTGGGCACAGTACGGGAACACATGGCGCAGGAAATCAATCCAGACACCGGTGAGCCGTTCTTCAATTTGGCGGTGGGGGTTTCCTTGATGCTGTTTTACGCGTTTGCCATGCAGTGCTTGAGCACCTTTGCCGTGGTGAAGAAGGAGACTGGAGGATGGAAGTGGCCGTTGATTCAAATGGCGGGCATGACGGCCTTTGCCTATTTGGTGTCCTTTGTGGCCTATCAAATATTGGCGTAAATTGACGTGATGCAGGACGTACTTGCTTTTGCCAGTTTGGGTTGGGCCCTCTACACCTTGGTGCGCGTGCTGTTTGCGCCCAGCAAGGCCAGTGCGGGTTGCGACGCGTGCGAAACCGCTCCAAAGACAAAACATGGGTGATTTTATTGTAACCGGAGCCCGACGCGGAATTGGCCGGGAAGTGGCGCTTGCCTTGGCGGCCCAGGGGAATACCGTTTGGGCTTTGAGCCGGACGGCTTTGGATCCCGCGGAATGGAATTTCCCACAGATTCACGTGCGTGCGGTGGATCCGGTTCGGCCGGACCATTGGCGTTTGTTTGCGGAAGAGTTGCGCGCTCAGGGTCGGACGGTTTCCGGTTTGGTCAACAGCGCAGGCTACCTGGTGCGCAAGCCTTTGGAAGAGCTGTCGCCGGAGGATTTTGCCGACTCCTTTGCGGCGAATGCCACCGCGCCAGCGTTGGCGGTACAAGCGCTGATGCCCTTGTTTGAGGCGTCGGTTCACGTGGTGACGTTGTCCAGCATGGGTGGCTTTCAGGGTTCGGTGAAATTTCCGGGCATGGCGGCGTACAGCTCCAGCAAAGCGGCGGCCGTTTGCTTGACGGAGGTGCTCCAAACCGAATTCAACGACCGCGGTTGGTCCTTCAACGTGCTGTGCTTGGGCGCGGTGCAAACGGAGATGTTGGCGGAGGCTTTTCCCGGCTTTGAAGCGCCGGTTTCTGCCGGTGAAATGGGTGCTTATGTGGCCGATTTTGCGCAGAACGGACATCGGTATTTCCGCGGCAAGGTGCTGCCGGTTTCGTCCACAACCCCTTAATTCGGTGAACGCCAGCCCCATGAGACGCATTGGGTCGGTCTGTTTGGTCCTCGCGATCAGCACGGCTGCGCAAGCGCTGGGGATGCCCGCCGGAGGGCGGTTCGTCTTTGGTGCGGTGGCAGATTCGGTACCGGCAACAGCTAATTCCGCGGTCGCTCCAGATTCCGTGCGAAAGGCAATCCCATTGCCTTCTTTTACGGGCCGATGGGAGCAGGTGGGGGTCAAGTACACGACCGTTCAAAATTTAGAGGTTTCCTTGGACGCGAATATGCCCCAACTCACGGCGCCGTATTTGGGCGCGCCAAGTTTGGATTTTTGGAACCTTCTGTCGCCACCCCGCGTCGGATTCTATTCCCGCTTCTACCAACCCTTCAATCCTTCCGGGTGGGCTTTGCCGGCGGATGGATTGCCGCTGGAGTTGCGGAATTATTTGCACGTGCCGGTACCCACCGTTTTGCTGGAGGGCACCAACGGAACGGCTTCCGGTCAGCAGTTTGGCCTGCACGCGGGGCTTCCGCTTTCGCGACGTACGGAGCTGGCGGGTCATTTTGTGCGCACCAACGCCAAAGGGCCGTACGAACGTCAGTCGGTTTTGTCCGACGACTTCTTGCTTCGGGTGGTTCGGCGCGATTCGGTGGGGCCGGGGAGTTGGCTGGCTGCTGTGCAACGGTTGTCTTGGAAGGGTTTTGAAAACGGTGGGGTGGTGGATCCTGCAGAAGTGGTGGGCGTTGGGTACGGATTGCGGAACCGCGCCTTGGTGGATACGCGCTGGGCCTTGGCGTCGTCGAACCGAGTCAGCACCCAGGCCTTGGTGCAGCGCCGTTGGATGAACGGTTCGCTAGGGTATCGGTGGGAGCGGAACCGTCGGGCTTTTAAGCCGGATGCTTTGGGGTTGGACACTGCTTGGGGGGTGCAGCACCGCCTGGAATATTTAGGGTGGGAACGCCTGTCGGTGGGAATTCAGTCCACACAGTTCCGTCCGGACTCCGCCGCATTGAGCACCGCCCATTGGCAGCGTTGGACGGCCTCTGTGGGATGGCAAACCTTGCGCGCGCGTCCGTGGTTGGCCTCCGGACGCTTGGCGTGGGACGCTCGTTGGGGGTGGATGCCTCAGGCGGAGGCCGTCTTCAATCAAAGAGTCCGCCCGGCTCGTTCGGCAACAGAAACGGAAGGGGTGGTGGAATTGTCCGCGTCCTCCGTTTCGGTTTCGTCGTTTCGCCTGCGTGCGCAACGCATGGAGGTGCCTTGGGTCTGGCAATCGGACTGGGTGGGCGCAGCCCCGTGGCAGGCGGAGGCCCATTGGTTGCCGTTGGTCCCCTGGGTTCGTGCGGATCGGGTGTCGGCGTGGTCCATCACGGCGCGCGGTTGGCAAGGATTGCGCGTTCCAACGTCGTCCGGGTATTTAGGGATTCGGTCGTTTACGGAACCGACGTCTGCCTGGACGGTGCAGTCTACCGTTGATTTAGCCACCGGTTCAGCAACGGACGCCGCGTCCTCCCGTTGGCGCTCTTCGTTGCGAATTACCGGTGCTTTGAGTTCCGACGCCTACGCCATGCCCGTGCCTTTGTTCGCCTATGTGGGGACGGTGGCGCGGAAGTGGAACCTGGTAGACCGCGGGGTGCGCATTGAAGCCGAGCTGGGTGCTGTGGGAAATTCGCCTTACTACGCCCCGGCCTACGACCCGCGATGGGGTGCGGAGGTGACCCAAGTGGGCTGGTTGCCCGCGGAGCGGCAGCGCATCCAGCAGTGGGTTTTGCCGTTTCTGCAACTGCAGGTGCGTTGGAAAACGGCGTCGGCCTTTGTGGTTTTGAATCAATTCAACCAGGGCTGGGGACCTTGGGCGGCTTTTGCCAGTCCCTACGTGCCCGTGGCCAACGCCCACCTGCGCCTGGGCGCTCGGTGGTTTTTATTCAATTGAGGACTGGGCGCGGGGCGCCCGCAGGTGCCGCACCAAGGTGGCCGGCGTTTCTCAGGTTTTTTGTTTCTTTTTTTCGGCCGCCGGGAACAGGATGTTGTTCAGGATGAGTCGGTACCCCGGGCTGTTGGGGTAGGCCGCGAGCTCCGTGGGTGGGTCGCCCACTTGGTGGCGGTAGTCTTCCGGGTCGTGGCCGCCGTAGAAGGTCCACAGGCCCTTTCCAAAACCGCCATGGATGTAGCGGGCTTCGCCCGCGGCGGGAAAGGCCCCCAAGATTCGCACGTTCGGTTTGATGGTACTCATGCGGAAGGCCGTGGTTTGGCCCATGAAACCGGCGATGGTTTTTTCGTGGTTTTGGCAGAGCATGGTGGCCACCGGATCCCACTTGGCGGAGAAGTCGAACAAGGCAAAAAAGTCTAATTCCTCCGGCACGCGACGAGAGTCCGTGACGTCGATGCTGGAAATTTCGTACTGCTCCGGAACCGTGACCAAATTGAAGTTTTCAAAGGCCAGTGTGTTCAAGAAATCCAGCTTTCCTGGGGCGTCCGGATCGGCGGGGTCGCCGTCGAAGACGGCGGCGCAAACGTCCGTTTGGTGGGCGGCCCGGGCCACGTCGTAGCTGTCCGTGGCGGAGCACATGGCGAACAGAAAGCCGCCGTTGGCCACGTAGCCCTGAATGCGCTCGGTGACGGCGCGCTTCAGTTCGGAAACCTTGGAAAAGCCCAAGGAGGCGGCCTCTTCTTCTGCCCGCTTTTTGTCCTCCATGTACCAAGTGGCGTGGCGGTACGCCCCGTAAAATTTGCCGTATTGCCCGGTAAAGTCCTCGTGGTGGAGGTGTAGCCACTCGTACTGGGCCAAGTCTCCGTGCAGAATCTCGCGGTCGTAGATGCGGTCGTAGGGAATTTCTGCGTAGGTCAGCACCAGGGTAACGGCGTCGTCCCAGGGCTGCTTGCCGCCCGGCGAATAAACGGCGATTTTGGGGGCTTTTTCCAGTACGACAAGCTCCGTGTTGGAGGAAGGGGAGGCGAGTTCCGTTCGCAGGGCCACGGCCTCACCGTCCGCGATGGGTTCCCCGGAGACGCCGCGGACCAAACACTCTTTGCGGATCCAGGGGTCGTCCGGAAAAAGAAAACTGCCGCCGCGGTAGTTCAGAAGCCATTCCCCTTTGGTGCCGCGCTGCAGGGCGCTGAAGGCAATGCCGTAGGCTTTGAGGTGGTTGGCTTGCCGGTCTGCGTCCATGGGAATCAACCAGTAGCCGGCCCGCAACGCAGGGGCCAAGAAAAGCACTACCCAAAAAAACAAATGTTTAAAACGGTGCCGCATCGTCGGACATCGGTTCAATGGGGCCGAAGGAAGTGGGTTGGTTCATGCTGGACTCGTACACCGCAGACGGGGCGTTGGGGATGCTGTCCAGGTTTGAAAACTTGGCCATAGCGCCTTCAAAGCGCAACCGAACATTTTCCAGAGAACCGTTTCTGTGCTTGGCAATGATGAATTCCGCCTGGCCTTCGCACGGGCTTTGGTCGTCGTCCCACTCGTGGATTTGGTAGTATTCCGGCCGGTAAATGAAGGACACAATGTCTGCGTCTTGTTCGATGGCGCCGGATTCCCGGAGGTCGGAGAGCAAGGGGCGCTTGCTGCCGCCGCGGGTTTCCACGGCCCGACTCAGCTGCGAGAGTGCGATGACCGGAACCTGCAGTTCTTTGGCGATGCTCTTCAAAGACCGAGAGATGGTGGAAATTTCTTGTTCGCGGTTGCCGCTGCCTTTTCCCACGGCAGCCGTCATCAATTGGAGGTAGTCGATCACAATGATGCCCACCTTGTGCGTGGACACCAGACGTCGGCACTTGGCGCGGAGGTCAAAGATGGACAAACCGGGGGTGTCGTCAATGAACAGGGGTGCGTTCTCCAGGGCATGCACCTTGGTGGTCAACTGTTTCCACTCGGTGGGGGACAGGTTGCCCTTCCGCAGGGTTTCTGAGTTGATGCCCGTTTCCGACGCAATCAATCGCATGATCAACTGCACCGAAGACATCTCCAAACTGAAAATGGCCACCGGAATGTTGTGGTCTATGGCCATGTTGCGCGCCATGCTCAACACCATGGCGGTTTTGCCCATACCCGGACGGGCCGCAATGATGATCAAGTCCGACCGCTGCCATCCGCTGGTGACCCGGTCCACGCCGGTAAAGCCGGACGGTACCCCGGACAGGCCTTCCTTTTTGGAGATTTCCTGGATGCGGTCCAAGGCCTGCTTCACCAAATCCAAAGAGGATTCGTAGTTGCGCTTGAGGTTGCCTTGGGCAACGTTGAACAAGCTTTGCTCTGATTTGTCCAGCAACTCCAATACGTCCGTTCCTTCGTCGAAGGCGTCTTCAATGATTTCCGACGAGATGCGGATCAGCTCCCGCTGGATGTGCTTTTGCACCACAATCCGCGCGTGGTACTCCACGTGGGCCGACGAACTGACGCGCTGCGAAAGGTGGATCAATTTGTACTCACCACCAATGACCTCCAGCAAACCCTGCTGGCGCAAATCCTGGGAAACTGTCAACAGGTCAACGGCTTGACCGCCCGCGAACAAACGCGAAATGGAAGCAAAAACGTGTTGGTGTGCCTCGGTGTAGAAGGCTTCCGGCTGGAGCAAGTCAATGGATCGGCCGAGGGCTTCACGGTCTATGAGCATGGCCCCCAATACCGCTTCCTCCAAATCTAAGGCCTGGGGCGGAATGCGTCCACCGTCCAGTTGGATCACTTTGGATTTGCGGGTTTTGCCGTTGTTTTGCGGCTGAGGGGCACGTTCCATGAATTAAGGGCAGCAGTTTTAAGCGGTGTTTGTTGCAGCGGAAGTTATTCGTTCACTACGCCCATGGCGCAGAATTTCTCAATGCGCTCGTCCACCAATTGGTCCAAATCGCGGTCCTTTAGGGCGCGGTATTCGCGGTCGATGGTTTCTGCCAGGGAAGCAAACATGCCTTCGGGGTTGCGGTGCACACCACCCAAGGGTTCGGGAACGATGCCGTCGATCAGGCCGTTAGCCAGCATGTCGTTCGCAGTTAATTTCAATGCCTCAGCGGCCTGCTCCTTGAAATCCCAGGAACGCCACAAAATGGACGAGCAAGACTCCGGCGAAATAACGGAGTACCAGGTATTCTCCAACATCAAGACGCGATCGCCCACGCCAATGCCCAAGGCTCCACCGGAAGCGCCTTCGCCAATGATGATGCAGATTACTGGGGTCCGCAGTTTGGCCATTTCAAAAATATTGCGCGCAATGGCTTCTCCCTGGCCGCGTTCTTCCGCTTCTAAGCCGGGGAAGGCTCCCGGGGTGTCGATCAAGCAGACCACCGGGCGCTGGAATTTTTCCGCCATTTTCATCAGGCGTAAGGCCTTGCGGTAGCCCTCCGGATTGGCCATGCCAAAGTTGCGCAATTGACGCATTTTGGTATTTATGCCTTTCTGTTGTCCCAGGAAAAGATAGCTTTCGCCGTTGATCCAGCCCCAGCCGCCCACCATGGCCTTGTCGTCCTTTACGTGACGATCTCCGTGCAGCTCCGAAAAGGTGCCTTGGGTCATGGCGTTCAGGTACGCCAAGGTATACGGACGGTTGGGGTGGCGCGACAGCTGAACGCGCTGCCAAGCAGTCAAATGCTCGCTCATGGACTTCAACAAGTCCGTGCGCGATTGTTCCAGAGCTGCGATGGCCGCACTGAGGTCCACGTCGGACTCTTGGGCCATGGCGCGTGTGCGCTCCAATTGTTCGTCCATCTCGCGGATGGGAGCTTCAAAAGCAAGGTATTCCATGGGGATTCGTCGAACTTTAAAAGTACTACAATCGGTTCAATTTTCGGAAAGCGTTTGCGGTCTTTTTCGCCACGTGTGCCAGAGGACTAAGCCAAACAGCCACAGAGCGCCGGCGTAGAAGCCAACGGAGAGTTGCTCCTGCTCGCCAAAGACCAGTACAGCCAGGGCAATTCCGTAGACCGGTTCCAAATTTATGGTCAGCATGACGGTGAACGGACTCAAGAACTGCATGACTTTGACGGATTGAATGAAGGCATAGGCGGTGCAGACGGTGGCCAACAAAATCAACCACAGCCAATCCCATCCGCGCGGTGCGGTGAGGCTTGCCCACAGGTCACCGCGCAAAGCAACGGCCAACGTGAGGGCCGCCAAGGCATGGGCCATTTCGTGCAGGGTGATGGTTACGGGCTTGAGGCGCTGCACCAATTTCCCGTTCAGTACCGAAAAGGTGGCAGACAACAGAGCGGAGACCAACGCCACACCAATCCCCCAAGCAAATTCTACTTCCGCAGAGAATAAGATGCCCACGCCCACCACCACGCCCGCGCCCAACAGGCCCTCCCTGGGGGAGAACCGTCGGCGAAAAACCAAGGGCTCCAGCAGTGCAGCAAAGAATGCCCCCGTGCTCAGGCACGCCAAGGCCACGGAGATGTTGGCAATTTTAATGGCGTGAAAAAAGGTAACCCAGTGGCCGGCAATAATCCAACCGCCCAGGGCCAACCATCCCCGGTCTGCCCAGCGCGCAACCCCGTTCAACTGACCGGTAGCAGCACCGTAGACCACCAATACGCCCAAAGCCAAACCCACCCGAATCCAAACCAGTGTGAGTGCGTCCACGGAAATCAGACCCCCAAGCAATCCGGTAAATCCCCAAATGAAGACAATGAAGTGCATCAGGGCAACGGGTCCTAAAGCGTTTAATTTCCGGCCAAGCATCTATTTGGGTGCTTTTTTAGTCATCCAAACGGCGATGCCGGCAAACAATAGGTTGGGGGTCCAAATGGCCAAAACGGGAGGGAAGGCCAGCGAGGTGACCAGCATGCCGGTGAGCTGCACCACAAACAGGTAGGTTACGGCCAGCCCCAGACCCAGCGCAATGTTGTTGCCCAATCCGCCGCGTTTTTTGGGGCTGGCGAGCGCCACAGCCAAATACGTGAGCAAGAAAACGCTGAAGGGATAGGCAGACCGGCGGTGAAATTCCAACGACAAACGTTTTACGGTGGGGGAGCCGCTGACTTTTTCTGCTTGCAGGAATTGCCACAAATCCCATGAATTCAGGGTAGACATTTCCGAAGCCGTAGGCAGAACGCGGTCCGGTCCGAACGGGAGGACGGTGTCCAGGGCGCGCCCAGTGGTCAGGATTTCGCCGTTGGATTCAAGAGTGCGCAGCGACCACAGGTCCAGAAACCAGCGCTGTTTGACCGTGTCAAACCGGGCAAAATCTGCGCTCAGTTTGCGCTGTAGGCGCCCGTTCTCAATGCGCTCCACGGTGAGGTGGTAACCGGACAGGCGGTCCGGGCTCCACGTCTCAAAGTAGAGAAAAGTGCCGGGCGATACCTGCCGGTGGATGTTGATGGGGCGTTCGTCCCGAACCGGAGCATCCAGTACGTAGCGGTCTTCAAAGGCGATCCGTCGGGCATTGGAGGCGGGAATCCACCAGTGCTGAAGCAGCAAAAGCAGCAGGCAAACGGACCCCGCCGCCACGGTATAGGGGCGAAGCAAGCGTTGGTAGCTCATGCCGCCCACGAGCATGGCCACAAGTTCCGTTTGGGCAGACAGCCGCGAGGTGAAAAACACGGTAGAAAGAAAGACGATGAGCGCGCTAAACAGGGTGCCGTAGTAGGCCACGAAATGCACGTAGTACTGGGTGATGATTTCGCTTACGGGTACCTGTCCCGTAATGAAGTCGTCCAGTTTTTGGGAGACGTCAAACACCACGGCTAGGGACATGATGAGCGCCAAGAACAAGACGTACGTTCCCCAGTACTTGCCTATGAGGTAGCGGTCCAGACGGGTCATGCCGATTCGGTTGGCGCGCGGAGACGCGTTACAGGCGTTGCTGCAGTTTGGGAACTACTTGGTTTTTCCAAGCAGCAAAAGTGCCTTCGGTGATTTTTTGTCGGGCCGTTTCCACCAATTCCAGGTAGAACCTCAGGTTGTGGAGGGTGGCAATTTGCTTGCCCAGGGATTCGTCGGCGTGAATCAGGTGGCGCAGGTAGGCCCGGGTAAACGATTGGTCCACAAAACTGGTGCCGGCGGGGTCCAGAGGAGTGAAATCATGCGCCCACTTGGCGTTGCGGAGATTGAGCGTTCCTTCCCAAGTGAATAGTTGGCCGTTGCGCGCGTTCCGGGTGGGCATAACGCAGTCAAACAAATCCACGCCCAAGGCAATGTTTTCCAGGATGTTGGCTGGGGTGCCTACGCCCATGAGGTAGCGCGGCCGATCCGCGGGGAGGCGGTCGCACACCAATTCGCACATGGCGTACATTTCGTCGTGCGGTTCCCCAACGCTCAGGCCGCCAATGGCGTTTCCCCAGGCGCCTTTTTCCGCCACGGCATCCGCAGATTCTTTTCGCAAATCCGGATAAACGCTTCCTTGAACAATGGGAAACAGCGCTTGGTTGTACCCGTAGAGGGGCTCGGTTTCGTTCCAGCGCGCCAAGCAGCGGTCCAGCCAGCGGTGCGTGCGGTGCATAGCGTCGCGCGCGTAGGGTTCCGGGCACGGATAGGGCGTACACTCGTCAAAGGCCATGACAATGTCCGCGCCAATTTGCCGCTGGATGTCCACCACGGACTCCGGAGAGAACAAATGCTTGCTGCCGTCTATGTGGGATTGAAAAGTGACCCCTTCTTCCCGGATTTTCCGACGGTCTTCCAGGGAGTATACTTGAAAACCGCCGCTGTCCGTGAGCATGGGGCCGTCCCACCCCATGAATTTATGCAGGCCGCCGGCTTCGTGCAAAACGTCGGTTCCCGGCCGAAGGTACAGGTGGTAGGTGTTCCCCAGCACAATGCCGGCGTGCGTATCCTCTTTTAAATGTTGCGGAAACACCCCTTTGACCGTGCCCACGGTACCCACCGGCATGAACAGCGGAGTCTGAACGGGACCGTGGTCCGTGTGCAGCACTCCGGCGCGGGCTTTGCTTCCGGGATCTTGGGCAGTAAGGTCAAATCGCATACTGCAAAAGTACGCCGCGCTTTTCACTACTTTTGTGCGATGTTTGACCCCTCCCACCCCACAGTATTCTGGACCGCGTTGAGCGTTCTGGCAGGCGCTGTTTTTCTCCAACTTTTCTTTTGGATGGGGGTGTTTGCCAAAGTAGCCTGGGCGTCCAAAAAAGGCACCGTAACCCCTTCCAATTTGCCACCCCTGTCGCTGCTGGCAGACGGTCGAAACGCTGAGGATTTATTCCCGAAGCTCTTGGAACGATGGGACCTACAGGAGTATGCCAATCAACTGGATTGGGTGGCCATCAACAACCAAAGCGGAGACGATACGGAGCAAGTATTGGACAAGTTACGGGTGCGTTATCCCCAGATGCACCAGGTGCTGGTGCCCAAATCCGAACGATTTTACGACAGCAAGAAATTCCCCATCACCTTGGGCATCAAGGCGGCTAAAACCGACGCGGTGCTCCTTACGCACGCAGAGGGGATGCCCGTTTCCAATCAGTGGGCCGCCCACATGGCAGCGCCCCTGGCGGATCCCAACGTGCGCCTTGTGTTGGGCGCAGTGCGCATGGAAGGCGGAACAGGATGGTGGGCACGAACCGTTCGGTTTGCGCATGCATTTCGTCAATTGGAATATTTGTCTTGGGCCAAGTGGGGCTTAGTATTGTCTGGCGACGGAGCAAACTTGGCTTACCAGCGCTCGCTCTTTTTTGAATTAAAAGGATTTCTTTCGCACATGCACCTGACCTCTGGTGAGGACGATCTCTTCGTGAACGAGGCGGCCCCCCACACCCAAGTGCGGGTTTTGCTGCAGCCGGAATCACAAATTTCCGTTCCGTTGCCGTCCAACAAAGACCGGTGGAAGCGCACCTTGCGGGACCAAGCCCAAGCGCGTTCCGCCTACAGACCCTCCACGCTTGCGGCGCTTCAGTTTCAGAGCTGGGTTCAGTGGATCTTCGCGTTGTCCGCAATAGGTACGGCCGTCCTCATCCCCATGGTTCCGAACTGGTGGATCTACTGGCTGATCCTGGTGGTCGGCCGGACCGTGCTGGTTTGGATTCAGTGGGCCTTGGTTGGACGCTTCCTCGCCTTGGGTGGATTGGTGGCTCTGTTCCCCGTTTTGGAATGGGTCTACTGGACCCAACGCGCAGGATTGGCACTTCGCCGCACCTTCACGCCCGCCAAGCGACGTTGGTAGGATGGAAGCACTACTTTCTTCACAGGATGCCATCCGATACTTGGAATCCTTGGGTTTATTCCTGACAGACCACCAGCGCGAACAATGGCAAGCTTTACCGGCCGAATTGGCCGTTTGGAATGCGCAAATCAACGTGGTATCCAGAAAAGATATGGAGCACGCCGCGGAACGTCACCTCCTGCATTCTGCCTGTTTGGCCCCCATCTTGGGCCCACTGGACGGTCAGCGCGTGGTGGATATTGGCACGGGCGGCGGGTTTCCGGGCATTCCTTTGGCCATTTTGTACCCCAACGCCCATTTTACCCTCGTGGATTCCATCGGCAAGAAAATCAAGGTGGTTCAGGCCCTGGCCGACGCCTTGGAATTGAAGAATGTGGAGGCCGTGCACGCACGCGTGGAGTCCTTGCCGGGCGGCTTTCGCACCGCGGTTACGCGGGCGGTTGCCCCCATGCCGCAGTTGTTGGAATGGATGCGCTACCAATGGGCCCCAGGCGCAGGACGTAGGCTTTTGGCCCTCAAGGGCGGCGATTTGAGTGAAGAACTGCAGGGCATACCCCACTGCACCGTTCATCCGCTGGCGGACCGGATTCCCACCGAGTTTTTTTCCACCAAAGCCGTGGTGGAAGTGCTCGTTCGGTAGTTTCAGCGAGACGGTTCTGCGCTTGCTGCGGCATTTTTACGGAACAAAGCAAACGAAAAAAGGCCGGTTTACCGGCCTTTTTTGCATTCAAAATCTGCGGTGCGTACGGCGCGCAGGCAGAAGATTCCTCAACCCAAGAAGGGGTAGCGGTAGTCCGTTGCGGAAACCAGCGTTTCCTTGACGGTGCGGGGAGAAACCCAGCGAATCAGGTTTAGGTAGGAACCCGCCTTGTCGTTGGTACCGCTGCCGCGGGCGCCGCCAAACGGCTGCTGGCCCACCACGGCACCCGTGGGTTTGTCGTTGATGTAGAAATTGCCCGCGGCATTTTCCAAACGCTTCATCGCGTGCTCAATGGCGTACCGGTCGCGGGCGAATAGGGCGCCCGTCAACGCGTATTCGGACGTTTCGTCCACCAAAGTCAGGGTGTCCTCCCAAGCAGCATCTTCGTAGATGTAAACGGTCAAAACCGGGCCAAAGATTTCCTCCACCATGGTTTTGGACTTGGGGTTGCTCGTCACCACCACCGTGGGGGCCACAAAGTAGCCCACGGTTTTATCGTAGGTTCCGCCCGAAAGGATGGTGCACGACGGATCTTGCCGAGCTGCCTCAATGTAGCCGGCGATTTTGTCGAACGATCGCTCGTCGATTACGGCCGAAAAGAAATTGCCGAGGTCCGCCGGGGTGCCCATGCGCACGGTAGCCAATTCCGCCGACAGCTTTTCTTGGAAGGCGGCTGCTAGGGAGCGGGGGATGTACGCCCGGGAAGCTGCAGAGCATTTTTGGCCTTGGAATTCAAAGGCACCGCGCAGGGCATTGGCCACAACCGCGTCTACGTCTGCGGACGGGTGGGCCACAATGAAGTCCTTGCCGCCGGTTTCGCCCACAATGCGCGGGTAGGATTTGTAGCGGTCCAGGTTGTTGGAAATGGTTTTCCACAAATTGCGAAAAACGCCGGTGGAGCCGGTAAAGTGCAGACCGGCAAAATCTTTGTGCGAGAAAACAACATCGCCCAACCCCGGGCCGTCCACCGTTACCAAGTTGATGACGCCCGCCGGGAGACCCGCCATTCGGAACAAATTCATCAGTACGTGGGCAGAGTATACCTGCGTGTTTGCCGGCTTCCACACCACTGTGTTGCCCATCAATGCGGGCGCTGCCGGTAGGTTTCCGGCGATGGCCGTAAAATTGAAGGGCGTAATGGCCACTACAAATCCTTCCAACGGGCGGTATTCCAAACGGTTCCACATGCCGGGCAACGAATCGGGCTGTTGCGCGTAGAGATCCGTCATGTACTGCACGTTGAACCGCAGAAAGTCTGCAAATTCGCAAGCCGCATCAATTTCTGCTTGGTGCGCTGTTTTGGATTGTGCCAACATGGTGGCCGCGTTGATGGTGGACCGGTAGGGGCCGCTCACCAAGTCTGCAACCTTCAAAAAGATGGCGGCGCGTTGTTCCCAGGCCAACGATCCCCAGGCCGGACGCGCGGCCAAGGCCGCATCTACAGCGGCCTGAACGTGGGTTTTGTCTCCGCGGTGCCAAGAGCCAATGGTGTGGTGCCGGTCGTGTGGCGGTGTTATGGCCACCGTATTTCCGGTGCGAACTTCTTCCCCGTTGATGAACATGGGAATGTCGATCTCTTGGTGGTACAACTCGTGGTACTTCGCCACCAGGGCCTCGCGCGCCGGGGTTCCGGGGGCATAGGAATGGACGGGCTCGTTTACCGGCGTTGGGACGCGAAATTGACTGTTGGTGGCCATAAAAGGGTAGTTAACGCAAGGGTTGGTACTGGCAACTGAAAAGCAAAGGTCGGGTGTAAAGCGGTATGCGCCAAGGGAATCGTTCCCTCAAAGATCCGTTGGATCCGTGGGTTCTTGGATAACCTGGATCACCGAACCTTCGTAGCCAATGCGCAAGGCGCTCAAACCGCCCCCGCGCCAGCAACCGGTGTCTATGCCCCAGGCACGCGGAGCTGCAAAAAAGGTAGGTTTCCCGGTAAGCTGCACCACGTGGCCAAACAACTGAAGTTTCCCTACCGAGCGCAGGGGGGAGCGGTTGTGCAGGACGCCGCGGCTGCTGAAGGCGTTGTAGGGGTCGCGGGCGGTGGCGGCAACTCCGGCATGGGTCACCAACAAATAGGGCGTTTCCCACTTGAGCGGCAGGTTCCGCATCCATTCGGCAGTTTTCCGCATGCTCACTTCCCGTTTGACGAAGTCTTTTTTGGTTTTTTCCACCACAGGGAAGATTTTCCCGTCCAAAATGGATTCTTCAAACATGAGCTCGTGGTTTCCCTTCACCACAAAAACATGGTACGGGAAATCCAACTGAAGACTGCGCACATACTCCACCACCTTTGCGGAACGCCGCCCCTTGTTCACCAAGTCTCCGGCAAACACCAAAAACTCTTCCCCGGTTTTCCAATGCAATTCCACCAACCGCTTTAAGGTTCGGTAGCATCCGTGGACGTCGGCAACAACCAAGACATTCATTGCGGTGGGGCGGATAAGCGGAGGTAAAGCAGTGAAGGAGCAGCAGTGAAACCTAGGAGGAAGTGAATTGCTGAAGTGGGAAAGTCTATCGAATAGTAGGTGCCCAATTCATTAAATGCGAGTCAGTTAACTGTTAAGCATCACCGGCATCACCAGCATCAGAACGTCTTCGCCGTTTTCGGTGCCGTCGGACGGAACGATGAGTCCCGCGCGGTTGGGGGAAGACAGTTCAATGCGCACTTCCTCTGATTCCAAATTGCCCAGCATGTCTGCGATGAAGCGGGAGTTGAAGCCGATTTCGATGTCGTTGCCCTCGTAGTGGCACGTCAAGCGTTCGTGGGCCTTGTTGGCAAAGTCCACGTCTTCTGCGGAAATGTGCAACTCGTTGCCCGCCACCTTGAAGCGAATCTGGTGGGTGGTTTTGTTGGCGAAAATGGACACGCGCTTGGTGGAGCTCAGCAAGGACGTGCGGTCCAGGGTCATTTTGTTCGGGTTGTCCCGCGGGATGACCGCCTCGTAGTTGGGGTATTTGCCGTCAATAAGGCGGCAGGTGAGGACGGTGTCGTCGTACTCAAAACGAGCGTTGGCCGCGGTATGGGTAATGGTTACCGTGTTGTCGCCGTTTCCCACGGATCCCTTCAGCAAATTCAACGGCTTTTTGGGCAAAATGAACTCCGCGGTGTGGTCCGTGCCCAAGTCCGTGCGGCGGTAGCGCACCAATTTGTGGGCGTCGGTGGCCACAAACGTGAGGCTGTCAGCGGCAAACTGGAAAAATACGCCGCTCATGACGGGCCGCAAATCGTCGTTACCGGCCGCGAACAGGGTTTTTTGAATGGCCGTGGTCAGCACGTGAGCCGGTAGTTCCGCAGAGCTAGCATTTTCCAAATCAGGAAGCTGCGGGAATTCGGTTCCGTCCAAAAAAGCCACGGAGTACTTACCAAAATCACTGCTGATTTCCACAACACCCGCCTTGGCGTCGAAGGTAAAGGTCAGGGGTTGCTCCGGAAAAGACTTGAGGGTGTCCAGCAAAATGCGCGCCGGTACGGCCGCCAAACCGTCGCCGTCCGCTTCCACGCGAACGGTGGTACTCATGGTGGTTTCCAGGTCCGACGCCGTTATTTTTAACGCAGAAGGAGCCAACGAAAACAGGAAGTTGTCCAAAATCGGCAACGTGTTGTTGCTGTTGATGACGCCGGAGATCGATTGCAAGGAGCGGAGCAATTGGCCGCTGGAGACGATGAATTTCATAGGAGCAAATTAACGGAACGAACGAAGGGAAAACAAGGCCGATTGAAAACCGTGGCGTTGGATCAACACAAACCGACCGTCGCTCACAAAAGCGTAGTATCGATCTGGGTCAAATCGTGATGCCGGCGCACCCTCAAAGGGCACGGCTTCCGGATCACCAGGTACGTGGTAGGCCGTCAGCGTCCAATCTTGGTCCTTGGAGCGAAGGTACAATTCGAAAACCGGTTGACTCTTCCGCAAGCTGTCTTGTTTGCCAAAAACTTTATCCGACGGGATGATCATTCCTTCGTACATCAACGTGCGGTAGGCCGCAAAGGCGGCTTGCACGGACAAATCCCGCGGCTGGGCCAGGGGAGCGCCCTTTTGACCGTTGGCCAGCAAAGGATACACGGCGTAGCTGCCGTCGTCCGCCCGGGTCAAAGCCACGGAGGCAAATGCCGAATCAAAATAGCGCATGCGCACCTCGCGCAGGTCCCGTTGATCCACCCCAAAAAGAGTGCGGTCCCGCCACAAGTCCTCGCGGGTGAAAAAACGGGAACTCAGGTAGCCGTTGAAACCTGGAATGTACACCGCATAGGGCTGGTCCGCTCCCTGCAACATCATGTAGGTTCCCAGCATGTCCGGGGTTTCCGTTCCCACATAAAAATGCTTCACCTCTTCTCCGTTGGCGTACACCTTGACCTCCTTGCCGTAGGTGGAAAGGGCCTGAACAATGGTAGGAAGGGCAGATTGCTGCGGGAAATTCCGCAACTCCATGCGGTGAAAGGTCTCCAACAACACGTCCACCGCGTCCGGACGTGCGGGGTATTTGCCGTTCACCATCCAGCGTCCGTTTTCGCGGGAGAGTACCACGGTATCGGGCGTCTTGTCCCAAATCTCAATGCGGTCTACGGACGCGGTGTCCCGGTAGGAAAAATCGTAGTTCTGTTCGCGGTGGTCCGTCCCCAAGGAGAGCGAATAACGGTACAAGCCGTATCCGGCCAAAGCGGTGCCGGCGAGCAACACCAGGAGGTATTTGGGTTTGCGGAACAATCGCGTCATTGGGGAGTGGAGTAACGTCGTTTGCGGTTGAGGCGGAACAAGAAACCGCCCAAAGCAACCAGGGCCAGCGGCAATACGGTATTAAGCGTTTTCCAAAAGGAACCTTCGCGGGTTACTCGTTGGGCGTCCAGCAGGCGCAATTTTACTTCACGACTGCGCACCCCAATGAGCCCTTGGCTGTCCAACAAGTAGTCCACGGTATTGAGGACAAAATTGGCGTTTCCGTACTGCATGTCTGTGTACTGATCGTAGCCCATGGGCAACGGTATCCCGCGGGCAAGGTTGGGATTCACCACGTTGAGTTGGTTCTTGGCCAAGTCGCCGTCTGCCACCACCACCATTTGCGTGGGCTTGCTTTCCGAAAGCAGAGGAATTAATTTCCCGGCCTCGTTTTTGGGCGCAATGCGGTTTTTGAATACAGACGGGAATTTACCCTCCAGCAGCACGGCCATGGGCAACAAGCGATCTTGGAAGGTTGCTTCCGCCGGCTCCTCGTAGAGCGTACGCAGGCTCACCACGCTGGGCGTGGCTTGGCGCTTGGCGTAGGGCGACGACTGCAGTAAAACGGTCTTCTTAACCCCGGGAACCGCCACGGTATCCAAAGACGTTCCAAACTCCACGCGCACGGCGTTCAAGTCCTTGGAAATGGGGTGCTTGGTTTGCGCCATCAGCAGCGGGAAATACACCCACCGGTGCACCGCCCGACGGTCGTTCACGCCCCCCGCCACCAGATCTTGTACCAAACTGGTGTTCACGCGCACGCCGTACCCAAACAACTGGTCGCTCAGGCGCAGGGCGTCCCACTGCGGGTACGCCAGAAATTCGGGTGCACGGCTCAAACTATCGATTTCCGCATGCACCGCGTCCACGGCCCAGATCACTTTTCCGCCGGACATCACGTATTGGTCCAACAGCCATTTGTCCAGGTCGCTGAACGGTTGGGTGGGCTTGTTGATCACCACCAATTGAAACGTATTCAAACGCAGCTGTTGCTGCACTAAAGACAGTTGTTGGGTGGTGCTGTCCACCACAAACTCCCGTAAATTGAAGCGCTCAACGGTGTAGTTCTTGGACAACTCGTATTCCAAACTCGCCGATTTTGGGCGGGGCAACTCCCCGTGGCCTTCCAGCAGGGCCACACGCGGCCGGTCCTGCAGCACCAACTGACGCAAGGAATTGGCCAGGGCGTACTCCAGGTTTTGCACCGACGCATTGATTTGCGCCTCCGGCGCTACCGCAAATTGTTCGGTCAAAAGCAACACCACGGTTTCCTTATCTCCATAAGAGGCCACCGCCCCCGGAAACAACTCCACATTGCGCACGCCGTTTTTTTCCTTGATTTCCACCTGCACGGCGCCCAACCCTTTGGTGCGCAGCTGCTGGTACACCTCCGCGCGGTCCCGCTCGTCTTCGGATTCGGAGGGATCTACCAGCCGGAACTGAACCAGTCGGTTTTCTGCCCGGAATTCGTTCAACATTTGCAGCGTTTCGCGCTTCAAACGTTGGAATCCCGTGGGCAAATCTCCTTCCAGATAAACGGTAAAGAGCAACGGTTCTTCCACCTGTTCCAGGAGCGCCAACGTGGATTTACCCAGCGAATACCGCTTTTCTGCGGTGAGGTCCCAGCGGAAATGGCCCCATTGAGAGGCCACGTTCACCGCCAGCACCACGGCCGCGAGCACGGCCCAGTCCCGTGCGGGTTTGTTGCTGTTTCCGCGGCGCATGAGGACCCAGCGAGCGGCGCCCAAGAAGAGGGCGGAAATTCCCGCAAAGTAAAAGATGTCCCGACTGTCCAGAACGCCACGCGAGAGGGAGAGGTAGTGCTCGTTCATGCCCAACTGGAGTATGAAGAGCTGAATGCCTTGAAAGATTGATAAGTCCGCCATTCGTTCGAGGCCGTCGAACAGCAAGAAGCTGCCCAACATGCCGCCGATGAAGGCCACAATGGTGTTGTCCGTTAGCGAGGACGCAAACAGGCCAATACTGAGGTAGGCCGAGGCCAAGAAAAACAGCCCCACGTAGGAGCCGGCCACGCTGCCCAAGTCCATGTTGCCGGTGGGATTCCCCAGTTGGTAGACGGTTACGGCATAGATCAGGGTGGGAAGGAGGGCCAAGGCCACCAATACCAACCCCGCCAAAAATTTACCCACAATGATTTGGCCGTCGGTCAGGGGTTTGGTGAGGAGCAGTTCCAGGGTACCCATCCGGCGTTCGTCCGCCAGCATGCGCATGGTCAGGGCGGGAATCAAGAAGAGGAACACCCACGGCGCCAGCATGAAGAGGCCGTCCAGTTGTGCGTAGCCGCTGTCCAACAGGTTGAATTCACCCGGGAAGAGCCACAAGAACAAGGAAGTCAGGGCAAGGAAGACCACCAAAACGGCGTAGCCGGTGATGGTGGCGAAGAAGCTGGCGATTTCTTTTAGTACGAGGGCGCGCATGGCTTAGGCAGGAATTGCTACAGGACGGACGGTCCACGCGCGCGCTGGAGCGCTGAACGTGGCCTTGACCGGGGGCCAAATTTCGGCAAATAGTGGGGATGTTCGGTAGTTTTCCAAATCGGATTCTGCAGACCACCGGCTGAGGGTGAAAAACTGACCCTTTTCGGAGCCTTCCAGCAGTTCCACAGAACGGCATCCGGGAAAGTTTTGGATGTGTTTTTGGTAGTTTATGAAGAGGTGCAAAAACACGGCGTGCTGCGCGGGCTCCACGGTCAACTGTACCCAACGAAGGCATCCGTCTTCGGCGGCCGGCGCTGTGCGCTCGGACGCGTGGAAAGGGGCGGTTGGCTCCACGGCGTTTTGCGGCGCGCCGTCTCCGGCGGTTTGGGAATCAGCGGGCATTCCCAAAGAGCAAAGAGATGGGGGTGTTGGCCTGCAAACCCATGAGGGAGGCGGCGGTATTGGCCTTGGTATCCGGCTCGGACAGCCCAATTTCCAAGTATTCGCCGCGGTTGTAGCGAAGAAAGAGGTCGCCCGGTTTTCCAGCGTCGCGAAGGGATTCTGGCCAACGGGAGACTTTACGGCCGCGCACCATGGCGTGGACGGGGCGTCCGGCAGCCAGGGATTCCACCCAAGAACGGGTGGCGTTGGTGACGGCGTTGCCGTAGTGGTCAATGAATTGTACGATGCATTCGGCCGCTCCTTCGTTCAAAATGCGCGGTGCTTGAAGGGACAGGTTGTTCCAATGGGCGAGGGGAGTGCCCAGGTCGGTCAGTTGGTGTCCGCGCGCGAGCCGCGCAGCGGCGAGCGCAACGGTGTCCGCCGGGTGGGTTGTTTTTGCTTGGTCTGGGAGGTGCAAGCGCACCAGCGATTCCGGTTGGGCGTCGGGCTGAATCAACGCCATCCCTCCATGGTTCATGCCCACAAAAAAGTGACCGTCTGCGCGGTAGGCAATGGGAAAAACATCTGCAGAGGGAGCACTGTCCACCAGTACCACGTGAACGGAATTTTTGGGGTAGTGCGGGTAACTCAACCGAACAATGTACGCCGCGTCCAAGTGGTTGCGGGGCGGCACGGCGTGCGTGATGTCTACTACCGGCACGGAAAACCCCAATTGGATCATCTCCCGCCACACCGTTCCGCGCAGGGCGGCACCGTCTGGGTCCTTGGGTCCAAAATCCGTGGTGAGGGTTATCATGGGGATGCCGTACTTTTGCGTCAACAAAGGTACCGATTCCCCCTTGATTGAGAAGTCCATTTCCCTTGAAGATGTCGACCCCGCTGTGGTGTTCGGCGCGCACAACGCATACCTGAACCAACTGCGCACGTATTTCCCAAAAATCAAGGTGGTGGCCCGGGGAAACGACGTCAAATTGAGCGGGGATCCGCACGACGTAGCCCAGTTTGAGGAAAAACTACACTTGATCGTGCTGCACGTGCAGCGTTTTCAGGTGCTCACGGAGGACCAGTTGGACCGCATTGTGCTGGAGTCCGGCCCAGAAGTGCTGCATCAATTGGCCGCGCACGACGAAGTAATTGTGCATGGCGTGCACGGAATTCTGGTGAAAGCGCGCACCGCCAACCAACGCAAAATGGTAGAGGCACTTGAGGAGAACGACATGCTCTTTGCCTTGGGACCCGCCGGAACCGGAAAAACCTACACTGCGGTGGCATTGGCCGTACGCGCACTCAAAAACAAGGAGGTTCGGCGCATTGTGCTGACGCGTCCGGCGGTGGAAGCCGGGGAGAACCTGGGTTTTTTGCCCGGAGACATGAAGGAAAAACTGGATCCGTACCTCCAGCCGCTGTACGACGCTTTGCGGGACATGATTCCCGCGGAACGGCTTGCGCTTTATTTGGAAAACAAAACCATTGAGATTGCGCCTTTGGCCTTCATGCGCGGCCGCACCTTGGACAACGCCTTTGTCATCCTGGACGAGGCCCAGAACACCACGCCCGTTCAGATTAAGATGTTTTTGACCCGAATGGGCCGCAACGCCCGGTTCATCATCACCGGCGACCCTTCCCAGCGCGATTTGCCCCGTAAAGTCCCCAGTGGATTGCCGGAAGCGTTGCGCATCATTGACCGCATTCCGGGCATCGCTCGCGTAGACCTCAACGAGCGCGACGTCGTTCGCCATCCTTTGGTTCGGAAGATCATTGCGGCGTACGATCGGTTGGACCAATCCCGCACATCCGATGCTGCCGAGGTCTCCGCGGAGCCCCAAGAGTCAGCTCCGTCTGAGCCTCATTCCTAAATCAAACGCAAGCCCGTTTCCCCCCTATGCTTCAACTTGGCCAATTGGATTTTTACCGCGGAAAAGTTCGCGACGTGTACACCCTGCCCAACGGGTTGTTGGCGGTGGTGGCGTCGGACCGACTTTCCGCCTTTGACGTGGTTTTGGACCAACCCATCCCCTACAAAGGTCAGGTCCTGAATCAGATGGCGGGGCATTTTTTGGAAGCTACGGCAGACATCGTCCCCAATTGGCGTTTGGGCACGCCCCATCCGTTGGTGACGGTGGGCCGCAAGGCAACTCCCTTCAAAGTGGAAATGGTCATCCGCGGGTATCTTTCCGGCCACGCCTGGCGCACCTACGCGGCCGGCGGACGGACCCTGTGCGGCGTTGCGCTTCCGGAAGGCTTGCGGGAGTCTGATGCGCTGCCGGAACCCATCATTACCCCCACCACCAAAGCGGCACTGGGCTCCCACGACGAGGACATTTCGCGCGAAGCCATTCTGGAGCAAGGAATCGTGGCGGAGCAAGACTACCTTCAGTTGGAGGCGTACACGCGGGCGCTCTTTGCGCGCGGTCAGGCTCTGGCACGCGAGCGCGGCCTGCTTTTGGTGGACACCAAGTACGAATTTGGCACAATGCCGGACGGTACCGTGGTTTTGATCGACGAGATCCATACCCCAGACTCCAGTCGTTATTTTGAAGCGGAGGGATACGAAGAGCGTCAAGCGGCCGGAGAGCCCCAGCGGCAACTTTCCAAGGAATTTGTGCGCCAATGGCTCATTGCGCATGGATTCCAAGGACAAGAAGGACAGCACCCTCCAGTGTTGCCGGAGTCGTTTATTGAAGAGATTTCCAGCCGCTACATAAACTTGTACGAGCGCATGACGGGCAAGATATTTACGAAAGCTGCGTTGACCTACCAAGAGGACGACGTACACCGGGCAGTATCGGATTTTATTGCTACCTTGAAGTAGTTGTTCGCTGTTCATTAAATCAAAAGATCATGAACCCAGTCAAAACCGCACTTGTTGCCTTAGCGTTATTGGCTTCTGGAGCAGCAAGTCACGCCCAGATTTTCCAATACGGTGGTTTAATCGGAGCCAACTACGGAGCCATTGAGTCGGACATTGATCCGACCAATTTGCCGCAAAACTGGCAAGAGGTGGACGCAATGGGTACGGGCGGTTGGCATGCCGGTTTGTATGCCCGCCTGAAGGTTTTGATGGTGTATGTGCAGCCGGAGTTGGTGTACACCCGCTTGTCCCACGAGGTAACCTTTACCGACGGTCAGGGCCAAGTTGGCGCAAAAGTTACCAATCCGGTAAGCCGGGTGGATCTGCCCGTTCAAGTGGGCGTAAAATTGGGCTTTTTGCGTGCTTTTGTGGCACCGGTTTGGAGCGCCAACCTAAATTCCTGGAACGACATCACCAATTTTGACCCGCAAACGGCAGGTACTTGGGGTGCCCAGGCAGGAGTGGGTTTGCAATTTGGCAAAAAAGTTCAATTGAATGTTCGGTACGAAGGCAATCTAACTCCGTACACCACCAACATCACACTTCCCGGAAACCTCGTTATCCCTTCGGACAACCGCCTCAATCAGTTGGTGGTGGACATGGGTTTTGCGTTTTAAGCGCCACCGGAGCTCCGGGGCTTTGCGCCCCGATTGATTTACCAAGCCCTAACTTCCAGTCCGCCCCATCGAACACCGTCCAGGAGCACGCCCATCAGGTAGTCGCTATCTGGGAGTTTGGTGAGTTGGTTGCACAGCACGTCGTTGGGTTGCAGGTGGGAGGCCAGTTGAACCCAGGCGTAGCCCAGAAGTTTGCGGTCTTCTACCCAAAAAACGGTGGTTTCTCCGGTTCGTCGTCCTTTGTCCAAAACCAGGGCGCGCGCGGGCAAGGTCATATCCAAAAGGGATTCCCAAGCTTCGTTTTCGGTCCAAGCGGTTTGGTTGGGCCGGATGTGCGCTTGCCAGGATGCCGCCCAGTCTTTGCCGTGGCCCGTACGTTGCACGTAGACACGCGGTTTCTGGTGGTGCACCGGCCGTACGTCGAAGGTTCCGGAGGTGCCGTCTTCCGACGGAACCCAGTACATGCCCATGCCTAAATTGTATTGGTCCTTGGGTTTGTTGTAGGGCGGTTGCAACTGCTTCAAGGCCAGGTTTTCCAGCATCTTGGCCAGCGTCCAAGAACCGGTTTCTTCGATTTGCACCGCGGCTACCTCGTTTTGCAGCGCTTCCGCTTTTTCGTTGGTGGCCAGAAAATGCCGGTCAATTTTGTTTCGGAGTCGGTCCGACTGCCCCACGTACAGCACTTTTCCTTGCGCGTTGTACAGGTAGTAGACGCCGGTGGTGTCCCGGTACTGCTTGATTTGTTGCGTGAATTTATGGTCTCCGCGCACGCCCAACGATTGGTCAACGGCCAAGCCCTCAATGCTTTTTTCGCGGTCCTTGGCCAGGAGAATGCGGAGCAACTCAACCGTGGCGCGCGCATCGCCGTCCGCCCGGTGGCGACTGGTGTTGCTTATGTTGAGGGCCGTGCAGAGGGCGTCCAAACCGTAGGATTTCAGGCCGGGTATCAAGCGTTTGGCCAAGGGGATGGTGTCCAGGGTTTTCCGCTCGTAGTCGTAGCCCAAGCGTCCAAATTCGTCCTGGATCATGCGGTAGTCAAACGGGGCGTTGTGGGCCACAAAAACGGCTCCTTCGGTCATTTGCACCAGGCGCTTGGCGATTTCCGGGAACTTGGGAGCGCGGGCCACCATCTTGGGGGTGATGCCGGTGAGCTGCTGCACAAAGGGTTGGATGGGACGCTCGGGGTTGACCAACGTGATGAACTGGTCCACGATTTCGTGTCCGTCGAACAGGAAAACAGCAATTTCCGTGACGCCTTCCTCGCCTGCTTTTCCGCCGGTGGTTTCTACATCAATAACAGCATACAACGTACTCATCGGCTTCCAAATAAGGCGCTTCCCACGCGGATGAGGGTGCTTCCGTTTGCAACAGCAACAGGCCAATCTCCGCTCATGCCCATGCTCAAAGTGTCCAAGTAATCCAAGCCCAATTGCTCTTTTCCAGCGAGGAACAAGGCACGAAGCTCGGCAAATTCACGGGCCACTTGCTGCTGGTTTGGGGTGAAGCTGGCCATGCCCATCAAGCCGCGAATCCGCACGTTGGGATAGGCTTGCAAGGCGGAGCGGGTGAGCAGGGGAATCAGCTCCTCTGAGGAAAATCCGAATTTGGTTTCTTCCTGGGCAATGTGCACCTGCAGCAAGGCGTCCACGGTGCGGCCGGCCTTGGCGGCTTCTGCTTGAAGCACTTCCAATACCTTCAAGCGGTCCACCCCGTGCACCAAATGCACCCACGAGACGAAGTCCTTGATTTTGTTAGTTTGCACGTGGCCAATCATGTGCCAGCGAATGTCTTGGGGCAGGGCGGCGTGTTTTTCCGCCATTTCTTGCACGCGATTTTCGCCAAAATCCCGCTGGCCGGCGTCGTACGCAGTTTGGAGGTCCTCCAAAGGCTTGGTTTTGGACACGGCCACCAACAAAACCTCCGGAGGGAGTTGGCCGCGCAGCTGGGTTAAATTATCTGATATAGAGCTCATTTCCAAGCGTAAAGGGTAACTCCGCTGCGGAGTTTGGGTTCGATGTAGGTGCTTTTGGGCGGCATGCTGGCCCCGCGGTCCGCCACCTGTTCCACGGCAGACCACGGCGTAGGCGCCAAGCCAATCCACCAGTTTGCGGGGTCTTGCTGCTGAGCAAATTGCGGCAAAGTCTCGGTACCCGGAGCAAAAGTCAGTCGCTTGTCCGTGCGCAGATCCGCAATGCCCCACAGAGGTCCCAGCAAGGCCTCAGAGCACCAGTCCACGTCCAAAGCGGGTTGCACGTGCGGGGTGATTTTCCAGTGCTGGTTCCCGTGGGAAACGCACAGCACGCCCGTGGGAAGTTCCTCCGGAAGTTGGGAACACGGGGCGACGTCCGCCACCCGGTGCAGGGCCTCCCAGGCCTCCGGGTTGGGCGCGCCGGCATGCACCACCCGGTGAAACGGACGAACCACCAGTTGGTCGTTGGCCAAAACAAAGGCCAAAACGCCGGCGGATTCGTTGCCCAAACGGGCAGAGGAAGCGCAGCGGTGGTGGCCGTCCGCAATGTACAAGGCGTCAATGGGGGCGAGGAGGGCGTTGATTTCCGCCCGCTCGTGGGGGGCGTTGACCAGCCACAACGCGTGTTCGGCCCCGTCTGCAGTGGCAAATTCCGCCTCCGGACGCTTCAAACAACGGCGGTCCAACCACTCGTTTAGGGTTGGGACGGGTTGGTGGGCCAGCAAGACGGGCTCCGCATGAAATCCGACGGTGCTCAAATAGCGCGCAAAGAGGTCCTCCCGTTTGGAAAGCGTTTTTTCGTGTGCCTTGACGGTTCCGTTTTGCAAATCTGCGGTGGGAACCAAACCCAGTAAACCGGTGGTGCGGTGGCCGTCGGGCGATTCTTGGCGGTAGATCCAAAAAGCTTCTTCGCTTTCACGCTGCAAATAGCCCCGGTCCAAAAAGGATTCGTAGGCGGCACGAACGGCCTCCTGGTGCGCTTGGCCGCGCAAGCCATCCGCATGCAACGGGTGAATGACGTGCAAAAAGGAGAACTGGTTTGTGGTTTGTTTTCCGCGCAAATGTTCCGGCGCATAGGACACGTAGGATCGCGTGGAAACCAATCCGGCCTTGGAGCGGGGCGGGCGAACCGCGGCAAACGGAAGCAAATGGGCCACGTTACGC
>CAMBEZ010000001.1 GCA_945865885.1 Owenweeksia hongkongensis DSM 17368 | reverse complement strand
CTCCGCGCACCAACACGATGCTGTGTTCTTGGAGGTTGTGGCCTTCACCTGGGATGTAGGCGTTTACTTCGTTGCCGTTGGTCAGGCGCACACGTGCGACTTTCCGCATGGCAGAATTCGGCTTCTTGGGCGTTGTGGTGTATACACGAGTACACACTCCGCGACGTTGCGGGCAAGAGTCCAGGGCGGCCGACTTGCTCTTGTCCACCAATTTGGTGCGCCCTTTGCGAACGAGCTGCTGAATCGTTGGCATTTGTCGATGCGTAGGTTAGGTTAATTCAATAGAAATCAAATCCCCGGTTTTTTGGGGACTGCAAATGTAGAACTTTTTTCTCAACAGGCAAGACCAGTGGGCATAAATTCTGAGGCGATTCCTTTGTTGTACCTTCGCACTCCGATAAATTACCCTACTCCATGAATGATTTGCGCGCCGGACTAAATCCACCCCAACTTGAAGCGGTGGAACACACCGAAGGTCCGGTGATGGTCATTGCTGGCGCTGGGTCCGGTAAAACGCGCGTGCTCACGGTACGCATAGCCCATTTACTGGAAAAGGGCGTGGATCCCTTCCATGTATTGGCCCTAACCTTTACCAACAAGGCAGCTCGGGAAATGCAAGGTCGTATTGCCAAGTTGGTAGACGCCAGCAGTGCAAAATCGCTTTGGGTGGGCACCTTTCACAGTGTGTTTGCGCGCATCCTTCGCTCGGAGGCCGGTCGGCTTGGGTTCCCTTCCAATTTTACCATATACGATACCGAAGACGCCCAGAAAGTATTGGCTGGATTGATCAAAGAAGCGCAGTTAGACAAGGACATTTATAAGGTCAAAGCCGTAGCCAGCAGAATCAGTCAGTACAAAAACGCGTTGATCACGCCGAAGGCCTACGATCAGCGCGGAGACTTGCAGGAACAAGATGCTGCAGCCCGTCTGCCGCAGTTGGGCAACTTGTACCGGGCGTACATGGAAAAGTGCTTTCGCGCCGGGGCCATGGATTTTGACGACTTGCTCCTCAAAACCAATGAATTATTCGTTCGCTTTCCGGAGGCATTAGCCAAATACCAAGAGCGATTTAAATACATCCTGGTGGACGAGTACCAGGATACCAACCACAGCCAATACCTTATTGTTAAAGCCCTGGCAAGCAGATACGAAAATTTATGTGTGGTTGGCGACGATGCGCAGTCCATCTATGCGTTCCGCGGCGCGAACATTCGCAACATCCTGAACTTCCGCTCGGACTATCCGGATGCTGCCGAAATCAGGCTGGAGCAAAACTACCGATCTACCAAGAATATTGTTGGTGCTGCAAATTCGTTGATTGCCCACAACCAGGAACAACTGGAAAAGAACGTTTGGACGGCCAATGCCGAGGGCGATTTGATTGTGGTCCACAAGGCCATGAGCGACACGGACGAAGCGCACTACGTTGCGCAGACGATGTGGGATCGGCACATGCACGAGCGTCGCAATTGGGACCAATTTGCCATACTGTACCGAACCAACGCCCAAAGTCGTTCGTTTGAAGAGGCCTTTCGGCGGAGGAACATCCCGTACACCATTTACGGGGGTACGTCGTTTTATCAACGCAAGGAAATCAAGGACGTCATGGCGTATGTCCGACTGGCCTTGAATCCAAACGACGAGGAAGCCCTGCGCCGCATCATCAATTTACCTACCCGCGGCATTGGCGACACCACCCTAACCCGATTGACGGTGGTCGCGTCGGAACAAAGCTTATCTCTGTGGGGAGCGTTGAATCTTCTGCCCTCCTTGGACATGGGAATCAACCGTCCGACCGTTCAAAAATTGGTAGACTTTGCCGACTTGATCCGCAGTTTTGGGGTGGTGGCCGGTCAAAAGAATGCCTTTGATGCGGTGGATCACATTGCGAAGCACAGCGGCCTGGTTCGCACGCTTGCAGAGGACAAAACGCCGGAAGGAATTTCGCGGTACGAAAACGTTCAAGAACTGCTGAACGGAATCCAAGAGTTTGTTGAGGAACAAGAACAGGTAGAGGGCGGTAACCCTTCCTTAGATGCTTTTGCCCAAGACATTGCCCTGCTCACGGACGTGGACACCAAAAAGCAAGACGACCAACCCAAAGTGACGTTGATGACCATTCACTTGGCCAAAGGTCTGGAGTTTCCCGTGGTGTTTGTTGTTGGCTTGGAGGAAACTCTGTTCCCCTCGCTGATGGCCAGCCAAAGTCGGTCTGATTTAGAAGAAGAACGACGTCTGTTCTATGTAGCGCTAACGCGCGCGGAGCATGCCGCGTACCTCACGTACGCCCATGTTCGCTTTCGTTGGGGAAAATTGGTGGACTGCGAGCCAAGTCGGTTTTTGGACGAATTGGACGAGAAGTACTTGAATGTGCACATTCCCGTTGTTGCGCCGTCGTACCGTGCCCCTCAAGTGTTACTTGATGCCTTTGACGCCCCTACGTCGGCCATTCGCGCCGGCGAAAAACACCAACGCTCCAATGCCACGGGCAGCACTCCCGGAGGACCGCGTGACCTAAGAAAAGCACCAACGCCAAAACCATCGTCTACCCCTACTCCACTTTCCATGGCCGCTCCTGGCCGGTTCAAGCCGGTAGAATCCGTGCAGTCTGGCGGACAAGCGCCTTTGGATTTAACCGCCGGGGAACGGGTGCTGCACGAGCGTTTTGGCGCGGGTACGGTTACTGAAATCAGCGGTGAAACCGGAGACCTGCGGGCCACGGTTCATTTCGATAATGCGGGAGTGAAGAAACTCCTCTTGAAGTTTGCTAAATTGCAGCGCCTTATATGATCAATACACAACAGATCGACACCCTATCCTTGGCCTACAACACGGACCAAGCGCCCCTCAAATTGTCTGAGTACGGACGCCATGTTCAGTTTATGGTGGATCACCTTCAGACGATGGAAGATCGGGACAAACGAACCCATGCGGCCCATGCGGTAGTAGAGGCCATTGCCCAGCTGCAGCCTGCCTTGAAGGAGCAACCGGATTGGCAACATAAATTATGGGACCACGTACACCTTTTGGCCGATTACCGATTGGATGTTGAATCTCCTTTTCCGGCGCCAAAACCGGAAGCGCGAGCAGAGCGCCCAGAGCCCGTTCCTTATCCTGTTAAAAGCACGGCCCATCGCTACTACGGAAACATCCTACGGGAGATGATCACCAAGGCTTTGGAGCTGCCGGAGGGGGAAGAACGCAATGCCCTGATATTCGACATCGCGAACCAAATGAAGCGCTCTTATTTGACGTGGAACAAAGACTACGTGGACGACGCCGTAATTTTCAAAGAGCTGCGAACGCTTTCGGGTGGGCAAATTGACGTAGAAAACGTGGCGCTCACCATCCAGCACGGAATCGCCATTAAATACGCTCCCCTGCACACCAAGACCAAAAAGGCCAACAAAAAGCCTTTCTTCAAAAACCGGTCGGGCAATTCCCCCTCTGGCGGAGGAGGCTTCAAACCCTATAACCGCAAAAAATAATGGCACGTTTTCAAATTGAAGGGGGCGCACCGTTGCGCGGGGAAATCCAAGCACAAGGGGCCAAAAATGAAGTGCTCCAAATCTTGTGCGCCGTTTTGCTCACCGAGGAACCGGTTCGCGTACAGAACATCCCAGACATTATTGACGTCAATAAACTCATTGAAATCCTGGCGGATTTTGGCGTTCAGGTAGCGAAAAACGGCCCCGGCGATTACACTTTTCAGGCAGACCAAGTGGACCTGGACTTTTTGTTCACGGACACCTACAAGAAAAAAGGCGCGGCCTTGCGCGGTTCCATCATGCTCGTGGGTCCGCTTTTGGCGCGTTTTGGAAAAGGATACATTCCCAAACCGGGAGGCGACAAAATCGGTCGTCGTCGATTGGATACCCACTTCCAAGGCCTGATGGCTTTGGGGGCTCAATTCAAAAGTGAAAATGGCTCCAGCTTCTACGGCGTCGAACAGCCCGCAAGCGGCCTGAAGGGTGCCTACATGTTGCTGGAAGAAGCCTCCGTGACAGGAACGGCGAACGTGGTGATGGCTGCCGTCTTGGCGCAAGGGACCACCACCATCTACAACGCGGCCTGCGAGCCCTACCTGCAGCAGTTGTGCAGCATGTTGGTGCGCATGGGAGCTAAAATCGACGGCATCGGTTCCAATTTACTCCGCATCACCGGTGTGGATCAATTGGGGGGTACGGAACACCGCTGTTTGCCGGACATGATTGAAATTGGAAGCTGGATTGGCTTAGCGGCCATGACCAAATCTGAAATCACCATCAAAAACACTGGATTTGACCATTTGGGCGTAATTCCTGGTGTTTTTCAAAAGCTGGGCATTCAGTTGGAGCGACGTGGCGACGATATTTTTGTTCCCGCTCAAGATCACTACGAAATCCAAACCTTCATGGACGGGGGTATCCTGACCATTGCGGACGCCCCTTGGCCTGGATTCACCCCTGATTTATTGAGCATCATCTTGGTGACCGCAACCCAAGCACGAGGTTCCGTTCTGGTGCACCAAAAGATGTTCGAGAGCCGACTGTTCTTCACCGACAAGCTGATCGACATGGGCGCGCAAATCATCTTGTGCGATCCCCACCGGGCAACCGTCATCGGGTTGGACCGCAAAGTACCCTTGCGCGGAACCACCATGGCTTCACCGGACATCCGTGCGGGCATTGCCCTCTTGATTGCCGCGTTGAGCGCAGAAGGAACTTCCATCATTCAAAACATTGACCAAATTGACCGCGGATACGAGCGCATTGACGAGCGTCTGCGAGCCATTGGCGCGAAAATTGTACGATTAAACGACTAACAACCCATCCCATGAACAAAAACTTGAAAATTGCTGCTTGGACCGTCGCTCTGGCGACGGGTGTTGCCGTTCTTTACGTGGCACGAACCAATGCCTCCTACGCGGAAGACCGCGGAGTTGATTTGAAGACCGCTGCCCTGGAGCAAATGGCCAACTACAACGTAGGCGATGTTGCCCCGGACTTGGCGTACCCAGATCCCAGCGGGAAAGTCATCAAATTATCATCGTTGCGCGGCAAAGTAGTCCTTTTAGACTTTTGGGCCTCTTGGTGCAGACCTTGCCGCATGGAGAACCCCAATGTGGTGCGCGTTTACAACCAATACAAAGACGCTAAATTCACCTCCGGAAAGGGCTTCACCGTCTACTCCTATTCGCTGGACCAAAACAAAGACGGTTGGGTGGCTGCGATTGCACAAGACCAATTGGCATGGCCCAACCACACCTCCGATTTAAAAGGATGGAATGCGGAAGGCGCCGGTGTCTATGGCGTGCGCTCCATTCCCATGACCTACTTGCTGGACGGCGAAGGCAAAATTATTGCTAAGGGCTTGCGCGGACCTGCTTTGGAGGAGAAACTCAAAAGCATGTTGAAGTAAAGGCATTTACGCGGAACAGAGAATACCTTTCAGATTTTACGACCTGTCAATTTGGCATCAATTGCCATTTGGCAGGTCGTTTGATTACGTACCTACCATGAAATCATCACCCAACGACCCGAATGCTCCGGAGGAGAATCACCAAGAGCCGGTAGCCACTCCAGAGACGGAGCATACAAGCCAAGATAACGACGCCATTGCGTCGGAAGCACCTTCCGAATGGTTGGGTCAAATTCAGGAGTTAAAAGACCAAAATCTACGTTTGTACGCGGAATTTGAGAATTTTCGAAAGCGCACCGCACGTGAGCGATTGGATTTAATTACCTCCGCCAACGAGTCCACCTTAAAATCTCTTTTGACTGTTCTCGACGATTTTGAGCGTGCTTTAAAATTGATTCCTGCAGATAATGCAGTGTCCGATGGCATGCGCCTGATCCATGCCAAACTGACGGACGTCCTAAAATCGCAAGGATTGAAGTCCATGGATTCCACCACGGGTACTTCCTTTGATCCTGAATTCATGGAAGCCATTACCACCCTAACCGTTGCAGATCCGGAACAATCTGGTTTGGTCCTAGACGAAGTAGAGCGCGGTTACCGCGTTGGTGAGAAAATCATCCGTTACGCCAAAGTGGTGGTGGGGAAAACCGCCGAAGCGTAGGCCATGGCTAAACGTGATTACTACGAAGTACTGGGCGTAAGCAAGCAGTCTTCCGCGGAGGAAATTAAAAAGGCCTACCGAAAAATGGCCATTCAGTACCACCCGGATAAAAACCCGGACAATAAAGAGGCTGAGGAAAAATTCAAGGAAGCAGCGGAAGCCTACGAAGTGCTCAGCACCCCCGAAAAGCGGCAGAAATACGATCAGTTTGGGCACCAGGCATTTGGTCCCGGAACGGGTGGCGCTGGCGGCGGCATGAACATGGACGACATCTTCAGCCATTTTGGGGACATATTTGGGGACGCTTTTGGCGGTGCCTTTGGGGGATTTGGAGGAGGCCGTGGTGGGGCCGTTCGCGGTTCAAATTTGCGGGTTCGCGTTCGTCTGACCTTGGAGGAAATTGCAGCCGGAGTTGAGAAGAAAATCAAGATTAAACGCGCAATGCCCGCAGCCGGCGTTACGTTTAAAACGTGCGACACCTGCGGTGGTCAGGGTCAGGTTACGCGCGTACAGAATACCATCTTGGGTCAAATGCGTACCGCCGCTGTTTGTCCCAATTGCCAAGGTAGCGGCAAAAAAGTGGACCAACGGCCCGCAGGCGTGGGTCCGGACGGTTTGGAAAAAGTGGAGGAAGTGGTTTCCATTCGCATTCCCGCGGGCGTTCAAGACGGCATGCAGTTGCGTGTTGCTGGCAAAGGCAATGCTGCTCCAGGCGGAGGCGCCGCGGGTGACTTAATCGTAGCTATTGAAGAAGAAGAGCACGATTCACTCAAGCGGGACGGCCAAACACTGCACTTTGAACTTTTCTTGAGCATCCCGGATGCCGCGTTGGGCGCCAGTGTTGATGTTCCCACCCTGCAAGGGAAGGCGCGCGTCAAAATTGAACCGGGCACGCAAAGCGGTAAAGTCCTTCGTTTGAAAGGCAAGGGACTGCCCAGTGTAGACAGTTATGGAACCGGTGATCTCTTGATCCATGTACAGGTTTGGACTCCCCGTAATTTAAGTGCTGAGGAGCGCGCCGTACTGGAGAAACTGCGCGAGAGCAAGAATTTTGAGCCCAACCCCAATGCGTCGGACAAAGGCTTTTTTGACCGAATTAAGGATATGTTTTAGGTTTTGCGGAACCGTTTAACGCAAAGAGCCCGGCTTCGCCGGGCTCTTTGCGTTACGAGCAGTTCGCTCGATCAACGCAGAACCGTTACCGCACCGCGGTAGCGAATCTCCAAACCGTTGATGAGGTAGAAATAGTAGGTACCGGCAGGAAGGAATACGCCGTCTTGGTTGGTGCCGCCCCAATCGTTTCGGTAGGGATCAGCCCGATAAACCTCCGCACCCCACCGGTTGTATACGATCAATCGGCACGCGTCTTTGTACTGCACTTCTGTTAAATCCAAGACATCGTTCTTGCCGTCGCCATTGGGCGTAATGGTGTTCATGACGGAATCCAGAGCCGGTTCCGTGTGCTTGGGGAGCCAATAGACAAAGACCGTATCCAACCCCAAACATCCTTCCGGACTAGCACCGATCACGTAGAATGTGGTGGAATCCAAGCGCATCCACGCTTGAGGAGCCTGTTGACGGGGGTTGTTAAAATACACGGCCTTGTCCGCAAACCAACGGTATCGGGACGCATCGGTCGCCGCCAAGTAAACGGTGTCGCCACGTGCAATTGCGGTATCCGATCCTGCGTCTATGTCGAACGTATACGCGAATACCTCCACCGAATCGTATAGGGTATCGGAACAGGTGGCGGAATGAACCACCAGCTTAACCGGATACTTGCCCGGTGCATTGAAGTCCACGGGCCCCACGGTCTTTCCACTGGCCATAGGCAACGAGGCGTCGGAACCAAAAGTCCAAGAGAACGAGGCGTCAACAGGGGTTGTGCCGGTTGCCGTGAACACGAAATCTTGAACGTCCAAACACGGCGTACCCGTGAAGGTAATGGTGTAGTCCGGTGCGTCCAAAATTCGGTAGGGAACCACTACGGTATCCGTGCAAACCAATCCCCGATTGACGATAAAGGTAACGTTGTACCATCCGGTATCCGGGAAAGAGAAGGTAGGCGTTGGCGAATTAGACGTGTCAGAGGTACTTCCCAAAACACCAAAATCCCAAAAGTAATAAAGGGCTCCAGGGGTTTGCGCTTGAAACTGAACCGTGCGTCCTCCGCACAGCAAGGAAGGATCTTCATCCTGGGTTAAAACGTCCGCAACAATGTTGTTGATGCACGCCGTTACATTGAATTGATAATCCCGGCGCACCGTGGTCAGAAGCTGTCCGTTGCGGTACTCACTAACGCAAAGGCCCACCACAAACTGTCCGGTAGTCATTGGTTTTCCTTCCAAGATTCCCGTCTGAGGGTTAAATGTGAATGCCCCGGGAAGCGGTTGGGTTGGCGTGTAGGGAGCCACAAAGGTCAAAGCACTGTACGGGGGCGCTGTGGGAGGGCTGGGTTGGGGATTCCCGCTGCTACCGCCGTTGAAGATGTCGCACAATTCGTAGTAGAGCGAGTCACCATCCGATTCCGTAACGGAAACATCCACTAGGGCATTGTCTCCCAAACACAGGACAATGGGAGGAACGGTGGCATAGGCCGGAGATGAATTGCACGCGACGTCGTTGGAAGGAATCTGGGCGAAATAAGTATTGCCCCGGGACCCCGGTGTGGTAATGTTGGAAATGGTGTTGTTGCGGCAGCAACGCTGGTGCACTAGGGTGTAGCCCCCATTGATGGGTGGAAGTGAAAAGGTGGTGGTGTAATCCGCGTACTCGGTACAAATGTTTGGGGGCGTAGTGAGGCACGGGTTGCCCGTTGCCGTGCTCACCGCAACCGTTGGGCCCTTGGAGACATTGGTTTGCGTCACCAAAGCACCTGCAGCATTGTATACCGCAATACTTACGCTGTTGTCCAATTGCGTGGTTACTGAGCAATCGCGGTAGACGCGTAAATTCACTTGGTACTGGTTATTGCCTACACACGTGTAAGTGAGTTCACCTCCAACCAAGTGCGTTGCGTAGGCGGTTTCGGCAGAAACCGCCAAAACCACCCACGCCGCAAGCCAACGAAGGGCGCGCACCTTACTCAATGATCTTCACCCACAACTTGCCGTCGAAACGACCGTTGAGGCGGTTGGACTTAACGGCTTCCGCTTCCTCGTACGACTTGAACTTCAAGATGTACACATAGTACATGCTGTTTCCCTTGTCTTGGAAGAGCTCCGACGGAATGCCCTTGTTCTTCAAACCACCTTGAAGCTTGGTAGCGTTTTCCTTGGTAGAGAAAACTCCAGCAGTCACGTAGAATCCGGGGGATCCTGGAGCTACATTGGCGGCTAAGTTTTCGGCCTTAAAACCTTCCATTGCGCCGGATGCCGGAGTGGACGATCCAGCAGAAGAAGAAGAAGAGGACACATTGGTGCTTCCGCCTTTTGCCGCAATGGCAGCTGTTTGCTTGGCAACATCAGCTGCAATAGAAGTTTTTTGCTTTTCCAACTCGGCTTTTTGCGTAGTGCGGATTTCGTCGCGGAACTCCTCAAACTTCTCGTTGATGAAGTTCTCCTGCTGATCCATCTGCTTGCGCTGCGCATCTTTCAAACGCTTGACTTCTGCCTCCAAGCGCTCGCCCGCTTTGTTGTTGCCCAGACGGTAGGTCAACATGAACTCGTGCGTGGTGCCCAGCGTAGTTGCGTAGGTATTGGTAGAGAAATCGTAGCCGTACCCTACGGAAATCAAAGGGGTTAAGTGCACGCCTGCCTGCGCGGTAACCGCAAAGTTGCTGCGGTACATGGCACCAACATAACCAAACTCCTTCATGTTGAAGAGCGCTCCAGCGTCTACCTGGGCGGGAATGCCCAAACCAACGGCACGAACAGCAACCAAGGGCGTCAAAACCATTTTGCCTTTTTGCCATTCGACGTCGTACTGCGCTTGTGCCGTGTAGTGGCGGACCAATTGGTACTGAATCGGTTCGTCGTAGTTCTTGCTGTACGAAATGGCAGGGGCCAATAGCTGGGGAGCGGAAAAACCTAATCCAAAACCGCTTGCCTGAAGGTGTATGCCGGCGTTCAAATCCAAGCTACCTCCGCTGTTGGCGGGGATCAAGTAGGGATCATCCGCATTCTTTACCCGAATGCTGGCCATGTCCAATGAATTGCTCACGTAACCCAATCCCAGCCCAAAAGACAGGGAGGTGTTGTCGGCCAATTGAACGTGGTAGGCGTAGTTGCCGTACACCGCTGAACGATGCACAATGTCTGTAACGTCGTTGTAGGCGTACAGGCCAAATCCTACCTTCTCCTTATTCAATGCACTGTTGAAGGCCAACATGCTGGTTTCTGGAGCACCTTCAACGCCCATCCATTGCTGGCGGTGTGCGGTGGTGAGGACTGCACCATCCTTGGCGCCGGAACGGGCTGGATTGGTGATTTGTGGCGCAAAAAAGCCCAAAGAATAAAGTGGTAATTGTTGGGCGCTGGCCGATGCCATTCCCCCAAAAATTAAGGCTGCAATTAGTTTCGTTTTCATACCGAATGGAATCTTGAGTCTGTGAGGAATGGGATTATCGAACCAAGGTTACGGCACCGCGGTACCGAATTTCTTCGCCCTTGTTGAGAATGATGTAGTACGTGCCGTTGGGCAGTGGGTCTCCAGCGTTGTTGGTGCCCGTCCAGCCGCTGACATAGCGGGTATCCTCGTAAACGGTTGCACCCCATCGGTTCAAAATGGTAATGCCACAAGAATCCAAGCGAACGACCTCCGAAAGGTCCAAGAAATCGTTCTTTCCGTCGCCATTGGGACTGATGAAGTTCTGCACGTTGGACAAATCCACCAACAAAGAAGTGGGGTCGAACTGAACAACCATCAAGGTATCCCGATCAAAGCAACCTTCCGCGGAAAGGACATCCACATAATAGTACGTGGTGTCTTGCGTCGGTTGTGTTTGGGCATTGGGGTTGTAGGGGTCGGAGAAATAAACCGGCTTGTCTGCGTACCAGTAGTACATGACTCCGCCCGTGGCATTGAGTTGAACCACTTCGCCCGGCAAAACAAGCAAGTCTGGCCCAGCATTGGCACTGACGGTGAACAACTTGACCAATACAGTGTCGTGCGACAAACAACCGTTCGGTCCGGTTGCTTCAACTACATATTTACCGGGGGTCTTGGTGAAAAACGAGGTGTTGCTCCCTCCTACCAAGTTCCAGCTGTAGGTGAGCGCATTGCCAATGACCGCCAGCTGAGTGGAATCGCCAAAGCATATAAATGTGGAGTCGGCGGGAACGGTGGCTACCGTTGGAAAGGGAACCAGCGTCACTTGAACGGCTGCCGTGGTGTAATCGCAGGCTTCTCCCTCCACAATGAGCCGATACTGTGCGTTACCGGGGACAATTTTTGTAGACGCCGATAAGGTTGCCAACGTATCGTTGGGTATGTTCTGCCAGTTACCGGTGATGGGGTAACGCACCTGCCACTGGTAGCTCCACACGCCGGGGTTGGATTGAATGTTTGCCGAGAGCAAAGTGCTGTCGTTGGGGCAAATGCTCAGACTGGGCGCGCCCTGTCCGGGCCAAGGCTTGTTTACGATGAATACATCGGGAATGGTATCCACAAACAACCAAACGTAGCCCGAAGTATCTGGACACCCGCCGGGATTCCAACTGGTAACCAATCGGTAAGCTCCAGATCTGGCCGTCTTGTACCCAACCTGCGTGGCACCCGCAATGGCGCGCGGGAAAGCCTGACTGAAGAGGCCAATGGAATCCCGAATCCATTGGTAACCAATGGTGGTCATGGGCATTGAGGGAATGGGGCCAGCCAAGGTAATGGTGTCCGTTTCGCAAAAAGCTAGGGAGTCGATGGTGGTGTTCTTGTCTCGAACGAACAAACTAGGAATATTTGAATGCGAGATGTCCGACACCGGAGAAAACTGGTTCACGATGGTGTCTTTACTGGTGGAAAAGCAGGCACCGTTGCTCACTTTCACGGAATAAACTCCGGACTGAAAAACGTTCAATGTGGACTGGGTCTTTCCCGCAATGGGATTGCCGCTTTCCAGCCATTGGTAGCTGGCCAAACCGGGGGTGGCGCTCAATAATGCCGTGTCGCCGTCGCAAAAACCCCAATCGTTGGGGAGGGAGGTGTGCCGGTTGACGAAGGCGTTGGCGATGGCGGTGATTTTGCCGGTTGGCGAAACGTTCACGGCCATAACAATGGTGTCTGAGAACCCAACTGGATTGGTGCCGCGAACGCGCAACGAATAAAAGTTGTTGTTCACAATGGATTTTGGAATGACCACTTTAAACAATTTGGCTCCAGCACCAATGGTGTCTAGTACGGTACCTGAAGTGGATGGAGACCAACCCACAATAGGAAGCACTATAGGAGATGCAAACGAAACAGCCGGAGGCAATCCCTGAGCGATTTGAACCACAAACTTGTTGCCAATGCCAAAGCCAGGAGCTCCAACGGTCATTGCAACAGTGAGTGTATCACCGGTGCACTTGGATAAGTTAGGAACTTGCTGAAGGGCCAGGGACTGACCAAACGCCGCGGGCGCAAAGGTCAGGCTTATCGCTGCGACCCACCAGCGCGCCCCGCTTAGGGACGAAAGAAGAAATTGCTTCATTTCACAAATTTACATCAGAACCCGCTACTTTATTGGAAAATCGCGCCAAATCCTCCTTTGAGAGAGTGAACGACGCGTAGAAGGTTTAATGCGGGCGTACTTTTGTGATCATGAAAGCATTTCACGTTGAATTATTGGAGTCGTGCCGCGGACTGTTGGCAGAAGACGGAATGAATGCCCTGACGGACGTTTGCGCCTTGTTGAAGTCTGAGGCCCCCCGCTACGATTGGGTTGGCTTTTATTGGATGAACGATGCTGACCAACACTTGGAATTGGGCGCCTATGCCGGAGCTCCAACGGACCACGTGCGCATACCCTACGGAAAGGGGATCTGCGGGCAAGTTGCGGTGAGCGGTACGTTGTTGAATGTGGACGATGTAGCTTCTTCGGACAACTATTTGGCGTGCAGCTTGGAAACCAAGTCCGAATTGGTGGTGCCCATCCAAAGCAACGATCGTTTGGTGGGGCAATTGGACATCGACAGCCACACGCTTCGGGCGTTTACGGACGACGATGTTCACTTTTGCATCCTGCTGTGCGATTTAGTTGCGCGCGTTTGGGAGCCCGCCGCGCAGTGAGCCAAGACCATTCAACTGCCAGAGGAATGTTCTGGAACCGCCCGAAAAACGTTTGCTGAACTGGAATTTAGGTATTCACCCGGATGGCCTCAACCGGGTCCAGTCGGGCACCAATGTAGGCCGGTACCACGCCGGCCAGTAAACCAATCACGGCTGAAATTCCAAGGCCTTGCAACGCATTGAGCCAGGTCATGGCTACGTCGAACTCCGTAAAGTGGCGAGCTGCCAAAACCAATAGCCCAACGCCCATCAGGCCAATCAATCCACCAATCAAGCTCAACAGAACACTTTCAACCAGGAATTGGGCGAGCACAAACGATTTTCGTGCACCCAGGGCTTTCTGGATCCCAATCTGACCGGTGCGTTCGCGCACACTCACAAACATGATGTTTGCAATTCCAAAGCCACCCACCAACACTGAAAATCCGCCAATGATGGTGCCTGCCAAGCCAATGATGCCAAACATTTGATCCAACCCTGCACTCAAACTGGACGACTCGTTCAGGGCGAAATTGTCTTCCGCTTGCGGCTTTAATTTTCTGATGGACCGCATGTATCCGCGAATTTCGCTTTTCAATTCACTGATCGTCTGGCCGGGAGCTGCTTGAACCATTATGTTGCTGCCGCCAGAATTTCGCTCGTCCACGAGGGTTCTCAAATAAGCCGCCGGCACCAGCACTTGCTCGTCGTGGCTTTCGCCAATGAGCGACGCTCCTTCTCGTTCCAACAATCCGATGACGGTGAAGGTGCGGCCCAAAGACGAAATGGACTTACCAACAGCTACCGACGTGGGAAAAAGTCCTTCTGCTATGCTTGCTCCCAATACGCAAACAGGCCTTCCGCTGCGGGCTTCCGTGGTGCTGAAGGCTCGCCCCTGCTCCAATTTTAACTTCCAAAGCGTTGCGTAGTGTTCCGTAACGCCACGCATTTGTGCATTTTCAACCGAGTTGGACCCAGCTTCCAAGGTGGGGCGCAATCCCATAACGGCAGCAATTCCGGAGGTTCGCTCCATTCGTTGGGCGAGTTGCACGTATTCGCGGTACTCCGTTTCTGGGCGTTGAAAATATTTCCACCAGGGATACTCCCCTCCGCCCCCGCCCCAGGGCCATTTTTGTACGTAAACAATGTCCGATCCCAGTCCTTGAACGCTGTTCCGGATGGAACGCTCCAGGGAGTCAACCAGGGCGTAAACACTGATGATTGCAAAAATGCCAACCGCAATGCCCAGGACACTCAAAAAGGTTCGCAACCGATTTGAAACCAGCGAATGGTATGCGAATCCCAGAGATTCTTCAATAAATGGACGAATACGCATCATGGCAACGGCCAAGGTACAAAGTCTGTGCCATGATTTCGTACCTTTGCACCTCCATTTAAATGCCCTATATGCCTACCCCTGCTCCAATGCGCGCTTTGGTGTCCGTTTATTCAAAAGAAGGTCTGGAGCCACTGCTTCGAGCCCTTTACAATCAAGGAGTTGCATTTATATCTACGGGCGGCACGTATGCGTTCATTGAGTCTCTTGGCATGCCTGTTTCTGCCGTTGAGTCGTTGACGGGATTTCCGGAAATTTTGGACGGTCGGGTAAAAACTTTACATCCGGCGGTGTTTGGTGGTATTTTGTATCGTCGGGACGACGCTTCGCACCGAGCTTCCATGGAGCGGCACGCATTGGCTTCCATCGATATTGTCATCGTGGATTTGTATCCGTTCAACGAAACCGTAGCCGCCGGTGGGACCCACGATGAGATCATTGAGAAGATTGACATTGGTGGAATTTCATTGATTCGCGCCGCAGCCAAAAACTTCCGCGATGTTTGGATTATTCCCGAACGTGGTGCCTATACGGACGCATTAAATTGGGTAGAAACGAATGGTGTTCAAACAACCTTTGAACTGCGCCAAAAATTTGCAGCACGTGCCTTTTCGGTAACCCACCGATACGACGGAGCTATTGGAAATTGGGTGTCAGGCGGATCGCTGGATACCTCCGCATTGCTCAGCGACGGCAGGTCTTTGCGGTACGGGGAGAACCCCCACCAAAAAGGCGCTTTTCACGGTGACTTGAGCGCCCTTTTGGAACAATTGCACGGCAAGGAATTGAGCTACAACAACTTGTTGGACGTGGATGCGGCGGTTCAGCTGATGGGAGAATTTGAAAAAGAACCCGCGGTTGCCATCATCAAACACAACAATGCGTGTGGCGTTGCACAGCGTTCAACGCAGCGTGCGGCATGGGATGCCGCTTTGGCCGGCGATCCGGTATCGGCCTTTGGCGGGGTGCTCATCTTCAACACGGCATTGGACGTTCAAACGGCAGAAGCCGTGCACGACTTGTTCTTTGAAGTAGCCATTGCGCCGGATTTCTCGGAAGAGGCATTGGCTCTGTTGCAGCAAAAGAAAAACCGCATTATCCTGCGCTGGAAACCACAGCCGTTGCCCAGTCAAATGGTGCGCTCCGCCTTAAACGGTTTTTTGGTGGAAGAGCGAGACACTCATTCGGATTCCGTCCAGGATTTTCAGACCGTAACCAACACTTCGCCGTCGGCATCTGAGCTTCGGGATTTGGTAGTGGCTTCGGCCATTTGCAAGCATACCAAGAGCAACACCATTGTTCTGGTGAGAGACGGTCAACTGCTCGGCAGCGGAACCGGACAAACTTCACGCGTTGATGCCCTTGAACAAGCGATTCGTAAGGCTAAAACGTTTAACTTTGACTTAAACGGAGCAGTTCTGGCTTCCGATGCGTTTTTCCCCTTCCCAGACTGTGTGGAACTGGCGCATTTGGCAGGCATAACCGCTGTTGTTCAACCGGGTGGATCGGTAAAAGACATCCTGAGCATCGACTACTGCAACGCGCATGCGATGTCCATGGTTTTCACCGGAATTCGCCACTTCAAGCATTGATATCTAAACGGGAATGGGCCTTTTTGACTTTTTAACTTACGACATTGCGATTGACCTGGGAACGGCCAATACGCTTATTATTCACAACGACAAGGTGGTCGTAGACGCTCCTTCCATCGTTGCGATGGACCGGACCACCGGAGCATTCCTTGCGGTAGGCGAAACGGCCATGCAGATGCACGGCAAAACACACGACAACATACGAACCATTCGCCCGCTAAAAGACGGCGTCATTGCGGATTTTGTTGCTTCCGAGCACATGATTCGGGAATTGATCAAAAGCATCCCCGGTTTGACGGGACGGTTGTTTGCGCCGTCGCTGCGCATGGTCATCTGCATACCGAGCGGAATTACCGAAGTGGAGAAACGTGCGGTAAAGGACAGTGCAGAACATGCCAACGCCAAGGAAGTTTACCTTATTCACGAACCCATGGCCGCAGCCATTGGTATTGGCGTAGATGTGCTGGAACCCAAAGGCAACATGATCATTGACATTGGCGGAGGTACTACAGAAATTGCGGTATTGGCGCTGGGTGGAATTGTATGCGATGAAAGCATCAAGGTTGCTGGTGACGTTTTTACCAACGACATCGTTTACTACATGCGGACGCAGCACAACCTCTCGATAGGCGAACGAATGGCAGAACAAATTAAAATTCAAATCGGTTCTGCCCTTGAATCATTGCCCGACGGCGCCGAAGATATGGCGGTTCAAGGGCGTGATTTACTCTCTGGAAAACCGAAATCCATCACGATTTCGTACCGCGAAGTGGCACGTGCCCTGGATAAATCCATTCTACGCATTGAAGATTCTGTCATGAAAGCCTTGGCCAACACCCCGCCAGAATTGTCTGCTGACATTTATAATTCCGGCATTTACATGGCCGGTGGCGGTTCTCTGCTCCGCGGTTTGGATCAGCGCATTTCCATGAAAACGGATTTGCCGGTGTATGTTGCGGAAGACCCACTGCGTGCCGTAGTTCGCGGAACTGGTATTGCGTTGAAAAACATTGAGAAGTACAAGACACTTTTGATGCGCTGATTACATGCGGAACCTCTTCCGGTTTCTGGTCCGTTACCACTTATTTCTCCTGTTCTTAGTGGCGCAGGTATGGGCACTGACGTCGGCATTTCGCGTACGTCCGTACCACCAGTCGTATGCTTGGAATACGGCTCAAAATGCTGCGGCTTCGGTTCAAAAAGTATACACAGATGCAAAAAATTATACGCGCTTGCGGAAAATAAACCGCGATTTGGCTCATGAGAATGCGGCATTACGTGCTCGGTTGTCTGGATCGCGGATGGACGAAACCATCCGGAAGGGTGCTGTTCAAGACTCGTTGCAGTCCTATACGTTCCAAGAAGCAGAGGTCATCAATGCTTCGTTTCACAAGCGCAACAATTACCTAACCATCAATCGGGGATTCAACCACGGCGTTCGCCCCGGACAAGGTGTGATCTCACCACGTGGGGTGGTTGGTGTGGTTCACGAAGTCTCCCAACATTATGCAACAGTTATTCCCATTCTCCATCGACGCACTCGATTGAGCGGTTCGATGGCGCGCACAAAGCACTTTGGTTCCGTCTTGTGGGAGGGTGGTAATCATCGAATTGCCACCATGGTAGACGTTGCTCGCCAAGCCAATGTGAAAAAAGGAGATTGGGTGCTGTCTGACACGCGGAGTGGCTTGTTTCCCAGCGGCATTAAAATTGGTCAGGTTAAATCTTTTGCATTGGACCCTTCCAGCCAAAGCTTTGTTCTCGATGTAGCACTTTCGGTTGATTTTGCTGCATTGCAAACGGTGTACGTTGTGGAGAACTTATACAAAAAGGAACGACGTGCCTTGGAGGTACATGCTGAACCAGACACACCATGAGAACTGCTTTACTGTATGTGCTGAGCCTGCTCCTCGTGATGGCCTTCCAACTTTTGCTGTTGGAAAATGTGCAACTTTTGGGTTATTTAAATCCCTACTACTACCCCATACTGATTTTGTTGTGGCCTTTGAAATGGAACCGAGGACTTAGTATTGTTGTTGCATTTGGGCTTGGACTTATCATGGATTTCTTTGAAAATTCCGGAGGTTTGCACACGTCTGCGCTCGTTTTACTGGCCTATGTTCGCCCGTTCTTGCTGCAATCCTTGGTTGCTAGAGCGGCTGAGGAGGGATTAACCGTAGACTTGCCCACCTTAGGGCCCTCAAAATTTATGACCTTCACGGCCATGGGTCTTTTTACTTTTCATTTCTGGCTTTTTTCATTGGAGGCATTCGCTTGGAGTGAGCTCTTTTGGGTACTGATTCGTTCGTTGGCATCCACAGCCGTGAGTGCCGTCATGGTCTATGCAACCCAATTGCTGATGCTTTCTAACGAATGAAAAGACAGCAATTGTTTTTCTTTTTATTCGGAGTCGTTGGCTTGATTTTTATCCTGCGTCTGTTTACGATTCAAATGTTGGACCCGTCCTATAAATTGAGTGCAGACAACAACGCCAAACGAATTGTAAAGGTTTACCCACCGCGCGGTTTTGTCTACGACCGCAACGGCGAACTCTTGGTGGCCAATCAGGTAGCCTATGACTTGATGGTTATTCCTCGTCAAGTAAAGGCTTTTGACACCACCCGATTTGCTCAGTTGCTTGGTATTGACCGAGCGTACGTTAAGTCTGAATTGACGAAAGCTCGGGTTTATTCCCCCTACCGTGCCAGTGTCTTTCTGAAAATGTTAACGGTGGACGACTACGCCCGTGTGCAAGAACGACTGAACGATTACCGTGGTTTTTTTGTTCAGCGCAGGATTCTGCGGGATTATACGGTAGACTACGGCGCCAATGTTTTTGGGTTTATTGGAGAGGTAACGGACAACTACATCAAAGATCACCCGGAGTATGAATTGGGAGACTTGGTGGGGCAAGCGGGGATTGAGAAAGCCTACGAAGAGGTGTTGCGCGGGAAGGCGGGAGTACAATACCGACTGGTCGACAATTTCAACCGGGAAATGGGGCCGTATATGGAGGGTCAATTCGACCGAGATCCGCTCCCGGGAAAAGACGTTACCAGTACCATCGACGGTGTTTTGCAAGCATATGGAGAGGCCTTGATGTCCGGGAAACGGGGCAGCATTGTTGCGATTGAACCTTCCACCGGTGAAATTCTTGCCTTGGTGACCGCTCCAAGTTATCGTCCATCCACATTGGTAGGCAGAAAGCGGTCGCGGAATTATGCAGCGCTTTACCGTGATTCCATCAACAAACCTTTGTACGACCGCGGTCTGTTGGCGGAATATCCTCCGGGGTCTCCGTTTAAGTTGATGAATGCACTCATTGGCCTACAGACCCAAGCAATCACAGCGGATACCCGGTACACCTGCAGCCACGGGTTTCATTTTGGGCGATTAACGGTTGGTTGTCACTGCCACGGCGGTTCAATGGCTTTGCAACACGCAATCACCACGAGTTGCAACAACTATTTCTGTACCACCTACAAAGCCATCATCGAACAATTTCCAACGGCCCGACAGGGCATGGACGCTTGGAGCAACCACGTCAAAAGTTTTGGTTTGGGAAAATTCCTGGGTTCGGATTTACCCACAGGTCGGAAGGGATTTGTGCCGGACGCCGCTTTTTACACACGCATTTATGGGGGCACATCCTGGCGAGCTGTAACCACTATTTCCAACGGTATCGGTCAAGGCGAACTTTTGGTAACCCCTATGCAATTAGCGAACATGACCGCGGCCATTGCCAACCGGGGACACTGGTACATTCCACACATTGTTAAAAAAATTGGGAAACAACCCGTAGACAATCCCGACTTCTTCAAGAAGCAAAGAACCACGGTTCATCCCAAATACTTTGAAGTAGTCATCAACGGCATGTTTGATGTTTTTGAAATCGGAACGGCCGCAGGATCCAGGGTAAAGCACATTCAAATGTGCGGAAAAACAGGCACCGCAGAAAATCCGCACGGCCAGGACCATTCTATATTTGTGGCCTTCGCTCCAAAAGACAACCCTAAAATTGCCCTGGCAATGTTCGTTGAAAATGGGTATTGGGGGGCTCGTTGGGCAGCCCCTATTTCTTCTTTGATGATTGAAAAGTACCTAACGGATTCTATATCCCGTCCGGACTTGGAACGTCGCATGATGGAGGGTAATCTTCAGGGTGAGTACGGCATGTCCACCAAAACGAAATTGCCGTTATGAGGGAATCACGCGGTTGGTTTGGAAAAGTAGATTGGATTGTGGTACTGCTCTATGCGGGCCTGGTTCTTTTTGGATGGTTAAACATTTATGCCGCCGTCTTCAACGAGGAATTTGGTAATATCTGGGATACCAGTCAGGAATACGGCAAGCAATTGCTATTTATTGGAGCTGGTGTTGTGCTGATATTGGTGGTATTGCTTTCCGATGCCCGTCTATACGAACTTTTTTCTATTCCAATCTATTTGGTCACGTTGGCCTTGATGGCCTTGGTGTTGGTGGCGGGCAAGGAGGTTGGCGGCAATAAAAGTTGGTTGGTATTGGGAGGATTTACCCTCCAGCCTTCTGAATTAGCCAAATTTGGAACCGCGTTGGTGTTGAGTAGGTATTTAGCTTTTAAAAATGTGGATGTAGCGCAATGGCGTTACCGATGGATACCTCTGCTCCTTTTGGCTTTGCCAATAGTCTTGGTCTTGGCACAACCAGACACCGGTTCAGCCTTGGTTTTTTTCTCCTTTGCTTTGGTTCTGTACCGGGCCGGTCTTCCTTTATACTATCTACTCTTAGGTTTGTGGGCAATTGTTTTGGTGTTGGTCACCTTGCTTTTTGATGCGTTTAGTGTTTGTATTGGCCTGACAGTGATAGCTCTAACCGTTTTGATACTGTTGAGGCGGCAGCGGAAAATTGCGCTTCCTATTTTTGCGGGTCTTGGCTTGAGCTTGCTACTCACATTGGGGACCGGTTTCTTTTTTAACCAAGTACTGCAACCACACCAACAGATGCGCGTCAATTTGTTGTTGGGCAAGGTGGAAGACAACCGAGCGGCCGGCTATCAAACCGCTCAATCCCTAATTGCAATCGGCTCCGGTGGTTTTAGCGGAAAGGGATTCCTTCAGGGAACGCAAACCAAATTCAATTTTGTACCAGCGCAATCAACCGACTACATTTTTTGTACCGTTGGTGAAGAATGGGGGTTTTTAGGATCGGTTGCCGTATTGCTGGCCTTCCTGGGACTACTTTACCGACTGGTGTTCTTGGCCGAACGTCAAAAAAGTCCTTTTGCCCGTTACTACGGATACAGTGTGGTGTCCATACTTTTCTTTCACTTGGTCGTGAACATTGGAATGACCTTGGGCATCATGCCGGTTATTGGCATTCCACTTCCCTTTTTCAGCTACGGAGGTTCTTCCCTCTGGGCTTTTACCCTGCTCTTGTTTGTCTTCATTAAGCTGGATGCCCAGCGTTGGCAAGAGCTTTGATCGGTCGACGGACTTCCGCATTCACCTAAAAAAAGGCGACCCAAACGGGTCGCCTTTTTTTAGACAATCGTTAAACGTACGAAGACCTAGAACACTTGACCACGACGGTCGGTGATGTCCGCCTTTTTGATCAGCGCTTGGAACAGACCACCCGCAGCACGGCTGCGCACATTCATGGTTGCGTTTGCTACATCCACCGTGTATACCCCTTTGTCTGCAGCAGGCTGTACCGACTGCACCACATAAGCGTAAACCCCGTTGTAGCCGCGGAATGCATTGCTCTTGTCGCCTTTTTTACTGCCAACCAAACGTCCTACCAATTCTGGCTCTTGGCCGGATACCATCAAGAACGGGCTCGCCATGCTTACGGTAGCTGGACTGTACATTCCTTTCAATGCCGTGGCCGCGTTCGCCAAGCCCTTAGGCATCTCTTTCTCCAAACGCTCCATCAACAAGCGCGCTTTGGCACGTTGCACCACCATGGGACGAATGCGCTCCTTCACTACCTCCAAAGAACGGTATCCTTTGGGAGCTACTTGGGTTAAGATTGCAACTACATAACCACGTGACTCGTTGTTGATGACCTGAACGTCACCCAACTCACGGTCCTCGTTAAACGCCCAACGAACCACTTCACGTGCCTGACCCAAACCGGGAACGTTCTCGTCCGTTGCGCCCAATTCTTCAGCTGGGCGAAGTGCTACTTTTTCCTGCTCTGCCATTGCCTGCCATCCTTCCTTCAGCTCACGCGCTTTGTTGGAGAATTTTGTGGCCGCTGCATAAACTGCTGCTTCTGTTTCCGCTGAAGGCAAAATACTGCGAACCACCAAACCCAGCTGAATCGCAGGAGAACCGCCCTTTTGGCCGGTGACCTGTACCACGTGGAAACCAAACTCAGTGGCCACCACACCCAAAGTTCCGGTTGACTTGCGGAAACAGAAATCTTCAAATGCTTTGGTCATGTTGTTGGCACCAAACCAATCCAAATCACCGCCCTTGGCCTTGGCCACTGCATCGCCTGAATACTGAGCGTTCAGCGCGTCAAACGAACCTGGATTAGACTTGATGATGGCCAACAGGCTGTCTGCCAATTTCTGCGCTTGCGGGTAGGTACGTGTGGCATCAGAACGCTGAGCACCTGCAAAACCAATGAGAATGTGGCGAGCGCGAGCGGAGTCCGGAATGATGCGTCGATCCAAAACTTTCAAGAGCTGCGCTGCACCTTGCTGGTATACCGGACCGGCCATGTACCCAACGGGGCGCCCTTTCACCAAGGTGTCCAATCCATTAGACAAATCCGCTTCCTTGATGTATTGATCCTGAAAAGGCACCTCTGAATTGCGGGCAATGAAATCGCTATCGTTGGACGACGCTCGGTACTCAGCAGCCAACGCCGTCATGGCGTCCTTCACCTTGGCCGCATCGCTGTCCGACGGAACCAACTCAAAGTTGGCAAACAAAACGTTCCGCAAGTCTTTTTCCGTGCGGTACATTTCTTTGGTCTCTTCGTAGTACTCTTCAAAGTCTTCGTCCGTTGGGGTCACTTCCGAATCAGGAATTGAACTGTAGGGGATGTAGGCCAACTCAGCTTGTGCCGTGGCTGCGTTGCGCAAATACTCGTGGCGAACCAAACCTTCGGGCATGCGCATGCCCTTGCTGAATGCAACGTTGAACTTTTGCTGCAACGTTTGGTCGCGGATGTCGTTTTCAAATTGAATCCAGTTCAACCACTGACTCTTCGCTTCTTCAGACGCTCCACGGTTGTCGCGAAGATTGGAGATGGCAGAAAGGAAAAGACTTTTATTGAATTGACCGGTGTTGGGGTCCACAAAACCCGCCATGCCGGTGATGTTTGGATTGGTGGTGATGGCCTCCATCAATTCTGTTTGAGAAACCTGAATTCCCAACTCGTCGTACACCGGAGTCATCAAGGCCTCGTTCAAATGCTTGTTCCAAAGCATCTCAGACAATTGCAAGGCGGACATTTGCGCATACTGGGGATTTCCCTGGCGCAACTCCTCCATTTCAGCGTTGAACTCTTGGATTTTGACTTCTTCACCGTTGATGGTTCCAACGGAATCGTCCACGAACAAAACACCTCCGGAGGACAACAAGTCCGTCAATACAAAAGCCAGTAAGGACAAGCCAATCAAAACGATGACGAGTCCGGAACGGCGGCGGATATCTTCAAAAATTGCCATAATCTAGGATGCTACAAAGGAAAAATTAAGGGTGCAAATATAAGGGTTTAACCCTTCAATCGGATTTCTTCTACACGATTCGCTCGAACAGATGCCGCAATTAAATTCAGCTCGTCAACGCGCAGGGAATCGCCCACTGCAGGGAGGTGCCCCAACCCGTGAACCAACAACCCTCCGAGCGTATTGTAGGCGTCGGACTCCGGGAGGTCCAATTTGTACGCATCGTTCAGGTAGGAAACTTCCAGGCGGGCTGAAAACAACCACTCGCGTTCGCCCAAAATGCGTTCGGTGGTCTCCTCCGTGTCGTGCTCGTCTTCGATTTCGCCAAACAACTCTTCGGTCAAATCTTCCAAAGTAACCATGCCCACCAGCGTGCCAAATTCATCCACCACCAAGGCGAGGGACCGTCTGGACGCAACCAATTGACGAAAAGCCTCATGCGCCAGAAGGGTCTCCGGCAAAAACGCCACGGGGGTCAAGGCGGAAACCAGCGACTTTGGCTTTTGAAAAAGTGCATGGGCATGGACGTACGCAAACGCATCGTCCACAGAATCGCGGTAAACAACCAGTTTGCTGTATCCGGTGGCAACAAATCGCTCGCGCAACAGTTCCAAATTTGTACCCACTGAAACGGCCTCAATAGCATTTCTTGGCACCATGCACGCCTTGAGACGTACTTCCGCGAACTCCAGGGCATTGCGGAAAAGTTCTACTTCCGGCTCAACGGGGCCGTCTGAGTCTGCCAAATGCTCGCCCACTAAATAATCTAGATCCGCCCGTCCAAAAACACCTGGACCGCGGGTGTCTGCACTCTTACCGGTCCACCGAGCCACCCACTGGCTGAGCAACGTAAAAAATAAGACGGCCGGAGAAAGGGCCACAACCACGGCGGCCAGCAAGCCGGAAAATGCCCGCAAAGACTCGTTGGCACGCTCCCGGAAAAATGCTTTTGGCATGTACTCTGCTACAACCAATACGACGGCCGTTGACAACAAGGTTTGAACCGCAACCACTGCAAACGGAGAACCCAGAATCGCAAGCGGTTCGTTGAGGAGGCGCGCCGTTGAATTGCCCACCAGCACCAACGCCACGGTATTGCCCAAAAGCATGGTCGCAATAAATGAGGTAGAGCGCCTGTAGAACCAGGGCAAAATGCGTCCGGCCAGGCTGCCCTTCTTGGCCTCTATCTCCACCTGCAATCGATTGGCGGAGAGAAAAGCGATCTCCATTCCGGAGAAAAAAGCGGAGGCTACTAGTGCCGCCAATAAGAGCAGTACAGCGGTCATTCGGTTGGTTTATTCCCGTGCCGACTTTCAAACTTCTGGCGTTGCTTGCGTCGAACCACAAACATGACTAAAGCCCCAACTCCAAACAAGGCAAACAAACCAGACTGGGAACGGTCTGTGGACCAATTGGCGGCCACTTCCCAAACCGAAACCACGGCAATAAATACCCATGCCCATTCCACGACGCGCATGGTTTTCCCCATCAATTCTGGCTTCATTCGATCACTTGTTGTTGGAGTCCATTTGACCCGCTGCGTTGAATAAGGTGTACGTCTCGAGCCGGTCGTCTGCTTCAAATCCCGTTCCGGTAAGAATTTGACTTGAAGCCGTTAACCGAACGGCCCGCTCTCCAAAAATACGACCCGTTTGGGCATCCCACACGATAGACTCTGTTTCTAATCTATTGCCGTCTTGATTCTGAACCACCACTCGACCCTCCGCAAGCCAAACCTGTTGTCCCGGGCGCTGAACCACTTGTTCTGCTTTCATCCAAGCCCCGCGTTTGCCGGGGATCTTCTTCATCTGCACCACCACATCGTAGTACCGAACGTACGGGACTTCCGCTTTGGTGAACTGCTCCATTCGCTTTGCGTGTACCGTAAACTGTTGGCGACCGCCTTGGGAGACTGCCGCACGGAATCCGCGCTGTTCCACAACAGCCCCGTCAAAAGACTGCGCCAGGGCCTCAACGGCCTTTTGGTCGTTGGAACAGCCCCAAAACAGGAACAGCATGCCGGCAAGGCATGCTGTTCGCACCGTGGAAATCCCGGCTTTTTTCAAACTCAATAAAAACGAACCGTGATGGTTTCGTTGATCCAGCAGCCGATGGTGTAGCGGTCGCCGTCTTTCTTGCTGAACTGGAAGGCAATGCTCTTATCTGGAATGCCTTTCTTGAAATTCGCAATCAACGCATCCGCCTGCTTGGTCAACCCCGCATCCACCGACTTGGCTTTGCTGGCGAAGTCAATCGCGGCCCAGTAAACAGCGTTCTTTTCAAAAACGTTCTCGCCGCAAGTACCTGCCGCGCTGGCGTACAAACTGGCTATGATCAGGTAAGGACGACCGTCTTCCTTGTTCAAGTTCGCTGCCTTGAGGGCGCTTTGCTTGGCAGAAGCCAACTGACCCAGTTTCTGCTGGATGCTGGCCAGGCGCATGTAATCGGCGGATTTTTTGCGCGGATCCACCTCCAGAGCAATGGCATCTGTGAAGAACTTGGTAGCCTCGGGCCATTTTTCATTGACCACCGCCAATCGACCCATGGAGCGGGCCGCTTGAGCGTCGGGATCCATCGCGTACAGGGCCTCCGCAGACTTAAAGTAGACCGGGTTGTCGGTGCAGTCTACTGTGTTCCCCGCGTCATCCAGGCGTTCCTTGGCCAACAACTTTAGGGCGCGCTTCAACCAAACTTCGTTGGTTTTGTTGGCTTCAAATGCTTCCGACGAATAGATCACCTTCAAACGATCGCAACTCAAAACCGGAGCAATGGAATTCTCGATGTTGCCGGCTACCTTGTCGTAGCCTTCCAACAACTTTTCGTTGCGCGCCAATTCTTTTTCGCCTTTGACGTCCAAGGTCCCGGAATCGCGTGCAACGCTCAAGTCCGTAACGGACTTGTTCAGGCGGTCGGTGTGGAATTCCAAGGTTTCGTTCACTTGGTTGTACACCTCAAACAACTGAGTCACGTCGATGGTCTTGTCTTTTACCAAGCGGATGGACGCCAAAAAATATCCATTCAATTGTTGGGGAGTGAGGTCCGTTGCACCATTCTCCATGGCCTGCTGAAACAAGTCGTAGGCGGTTTTGGGATCCTCTGGGAAGAATTGAATGTAGTCGTAAGCTTTGGAGCCCAAAACAAAAGCCTCCTTGCCGGGAAAGTATTTGTTGCGCAAATCGTACACCTCCATCAACTGATTGATGAGGGCTTTCTTTTGGTTCTCGTCCGTGGTAACCTTGATTTTTTCCCGAACAATGGTTGGGCCGAAGATGAAGATATTCTCCTTCACTTGTGGGCAGTTCTTGTAGACGTAGGACCAAGCATCGTACGCTTCCAAGTAGGACTTGGAATTGTAGTTGGAGCCAAAGATGTTGTAGTTCTGCCAGCAGTTCACGGAATCGACTTCGGTGGCACCCCAGAGTCCTTTCTGAGCAAAGACAGCGGTGCTGGGGAGCAGCGCAAGGAGGAGGACGAGGCGTTTCATATGGAATGGGTATTTAAGGTACAGGGTAGATTACAAAAAGCGTGCTAAATTGTTTTCCGGTAAACAAACTGTTCTAATTCAGCAATCAACGGTATTTGAATTTTTGAAACCATTGGTCGTTTAAGGTGAGGCCAAACACGGCACGCAGGTGGTCTTCGCGAACCAAACCCGCTTTTGCCGTACCGTAGGTTTCCCACTGAACGCCCAAATGGAGGGCTGCAAATTTAACATCGCCGGGCACAAAACTGCGCGTACCTAACGGAATGGTAACACCGGTGCTTCCCACCCACCGGGTGAGTGTTTCCTGATTCAAAACCAATCCCGTTCGGGCTTGACTGATGCCCGCTGCATACACCCAATTGGCCGGACCGTTTTTCCAACTTCCTTGCGGGAAAGCAAGCGCCGGAACCAGGGTTGCGCCCACACGCCACGTCCGCGATTCGGCGGCGTATCGGTAGACCGGAAAACCGCCGTTTGGATAGAAAGACGATGCGTCTTGGGTTCGAGTGCGTTGGATTTCCATTGCCAACGTCCAAGCATCCAGGTTGGATCCGGGTGCACGACGAACCAGCCGCAAACCGTAGCGCTGGTCCGCAGGGAGTTGCGCCATCCCCGGGGTGTCAATCACGGACCAAGCCGTGTCTCGGTAAGTAGGAACTGCGGATCCGTTGTTGAGCAAGGAGTACTGCAAGGCGGTTTGAGCACCGGTCAGGTTGGCGCGCAAGGCCTGGGTAGTGCCCAACTCCAGATCCAGCCATTTGCCCAGAGGCAACGCCGCTTGCGCCCCTGCGGTAGCTTGCCAGCCGCGGTAAAGCGTTTCCTCGCGCGAACCAATGTTTAAGAAGCGGGGGTCGCCAAAATCCAACAGGGTTGTCTTCTTAACAGACCCAAAGTGGTAGGCACCGCGCACGCCAACGGAAAAGTACTTTACGGGAGACCACCCAAGGCCTAAATTGGCTTGCGTTAGGCCACCGTTGCCCGTGTAGGTGTATTTAGCTACCCCAAAATCTGGTAGGGTTACGACGCTTGACAATTGATAACCCACCGTCGAGTAGGGCTGCAAGCCGGCGGAAGCCGCCAAACCTTTAGCCAGGGGAAATGCCAAGTTTACTTGCTGAAAACCGCCCGTTGAGGTGGTCAAGGACGTGTCTGAATTTTGGTACACCAGCCCCTGGTAGGAACCACTTAAATCAAAAGTTGTGTACTTCAAACGCCCCAAAGCGGCCGGCTGAACAGGATTGAAGTAGAGCGGAGAACGGTATGCGGCAGAACCGCCACCGTGCAGCGCTTGGGCCGGCGAGACACCGGAGGTCTGGGTCCCCAAACCGAACCACGAATAGGGAGAGACGTCCAGCACTTGGGCAGACGCCGAAGCTGCGGACGCAGCAATTAAGAACGAGATGAGTACTTTAATTCCCTTCATTGGACCAGGCCCACAAACCGACAAAGGCCAATTTGGGCGCTGCAAAGATGCCTTTTTTTAGCGTAGTAGCCAAAGTAGGTACATCCCCACCGGTTAGATAAATAACTATTTCCGGTGATTTCGTGCGCCAGCGCTCCACCCAATCGCTTATTTCAGCTTGCAAACCGTAGAAGGCTCCTGCCTGCAGTGCACCTTCCGTGCTTTCGGGAGTTGTCCATTCCACAGGTCCCGCGGGAATTTGAGCCAGAGGAAGCGCAGCCGTTTGTTCGTGCATGGCACGCAAACGCAGGTGCAATCCCGGAGAAATGGGTCCCCCGTGAAAAACACCTTGGATCTGGGCGTTGACGGTTAGGCAGGTACCGACGGATAGGGCCAATGCATCGTTTTTGGGTTGAAGGGCTTGCAGAGCCCAAGCCAAGGCCAATCGGTCCGGACCCAAGTTGCCGCCGTACACCACTTGAAAGGGAGGTTTTTTAGTATTTTCCAGGCAGTATACAGGACCTCGTTCCGCCAAAGGGCTCCACTCGGCTGCAGCGGATGGTTGGGCTTGTGCGTCGCAAATCCACACCCCCTCCAGGGCAGTGCCGTCGGGCAAAATGCGGCTCCAGTCCTCCGCGGACGGTTGAGCGGGCAAGTAATGCACGGGGAGGACCTCCAATGCCTCCAGAGACGGCTGCGTGCTGGCTACTGAAGCCGGCAATAGCATTGCCTTGGTGCGGGTATTGCCGCGGTCGATGAAAAGTCGCACGTGCAAAGGTAGGGTTAGCGGTGGGCGAACACCACTGGGCTGGATTCTTTCAGCCAATCGTTGAACAAGGGCTTGTAGTAGTGCTCCAATTGGGCCCTTTTGATTTTCAAGGTTGGGGTTAGAAAACCGTTGTCCACCCCCCATTCCTCCGGCACAGAGACGATGGAGAGCAGTTTTTCGTGGCTGGGCAATTTGGCGTTGACTTGATCCAGCCATCGGCCCAGTTCCACGGCCAATTCCGGACCCTCCTGAGCGCGTGATTCCGGGGTGAGCACCACCAACGCAAAGGGTTGGTGGAGGCCTTCGCCCACCACACAGCATTGCGCTACAGAAGGGGATTCCAAAAGTTCGTTCTCCAGCGCGATGGGCATGACGAACTTGCCCTTGGAGGTTTTGAACTGGTCCTTGATTCGGCCGGTCAGGGTCCAGTAACCGTCTTGGTCTTGATGCCCCAGATCCCCCGTTCGCAAAAAATCACCGTCGTAGAGTTCCGCCGTCACTAGCGGTTCCCGGTAGTATCCGACGGTATTCGCACCCGAGCGCACTTGGATCTCTCCTTCCGAACTCGTTCGTACGTCCACACCGTCGAACGCTTGACCCACGGTTCCCACATGCACGCGGCCGGTAAAGTTGACGGTGGTGATGCCCAGGTTTTCCGTCATGCCGTACACCTCTTGAATGGTGATCCCCAGCCGGGAGAAATTTTCCAAGAGCGATGGACGGATGCTGGACGCGCCGCTCAACACCAAGCGAGCCCGGCTGAGGCCCAAACGTTTGCGGAGTAAGGGCGCGAGCAATTGGCGGAGACGGGGAGACGGAATCTTGGCACGCAGCGTGTCGTCGAACTTCTCCCAAATGCGCGGGACGGCCAAGAAAACGGTGGGTTGTGCGGCCGCCAAATCGTGGGCGAACGTCTCCAATTTTTGAACGAAATGAACGCGGCCGCAGAGGTAGATGGAACCGGCGTTCACCAACATTTTCTCCGCTACGTGGCTCATGGGCAGGTAGCTGAAAAATACCTCGTTGCGGAGGTGGGTAAAATGATGGAGCACGGTTTGGAAGGCAAACTGAAATCCCCGATGAAGGTGCATCACTCCCTTGGGTTGACCGGTGGTCCCTGAGGTGTAGATGATGGTGGCTAGGTCGTCCGGTTGCGGAGGGACCACGGGTGCAGGCAGTGCTTCTTGCAGTTGGTTCCACGAATGCACGCTCGCCGGGGTGGGGGCCACGGGTGCGTTCGGAAAGGGAATGGCCAGAAGATTCGCCGGTAGAGCGCCCCAAAGCGCTTCCGGATGGTCCAGCTTGCCCAGAAAGACGGCCTTAGCACCGGAATGTTCCAACAAGCTGCACACCGTTTCTGGCGTGGTGGTGGGGTACAACGGCACGGATACCGCACCCGCTCCGCTGATGGCGAGGTCCGCCAAAATCCAATGCGCGGAGTTTTTGGCCAGGATGGCGATGCGGTCTCCCGGCTCGATGCCCAAACCATGCAAGGCCCGAACCGTTCGCTGAACGGAATTTGCAGCTTCTTGGTAGGTGAACTGCAACCGCCCGTTGGCCGTTGGCTCGTCCAAGAAAACGCGACCGGGATGCCGCTCAGCGTTGCGGTGAAACTGTTCGAACAAGACGGGTTCCTCGCCCGTGGTGCGGAGGTGTCCCAGCCCCTGAGCCGGGCGGTAACCGTTGAGTGCGGCAAAAAACTGAGTGGCTCGGTGCAGGTCCTGGGCGTCGTCCCCGGAAGGCCACCACGGTGCGGAAACGCTGATTTGCTTGCGCTCCGCATCCAGTCCTATTTGGATGATGGGTACGCCGGCGCCTTTTGCGATGGCCAGAAATCCGGTTTTTAATTGATCCACGCGCGAACGAGTTCCCTCCGGGGATAAAGCCAATAGAAACCTCGGCTCTCGTGCAAAGGCGGCGACCACTTGCTCCACCAAGCCGGTTTTGCTTTTGCGGTTGACCGGGATGCCCCCGATGGAGCGAAGCCAGGTTCCAAACGGTCCAACAAATAGGGAGTGCTTTCCCAAAAACTTGGCGTGGTCGATGTTCCATTCGTTCCGAATGGCTAAACCCAGGGGAAAGTCCCAATTGGAGGTGTGCGGGCCAACAATCAGGACCGCCTGGTCCACTTGAGGAAGGGGGTCAATCATCTCCCAACCGCGCATTTGGTAGCATTTCCAGAGCAAACCCATGTCCTTTGTTTTGTTGATTAGCGGCAATTTAGAGAATTCCAACGATGCGCAAAAGTTATTGCGATTTTCAAAAATGAACGTATATTTGCCGCCCCAATGGGAGGTTCGGTAGCTCAGTTGGTAGAGCAAAGGACTGAAAATCCTTGTGTCGACGGTTCGATTCCGCCCCGAACCACTTCTCGCAACAAACCCCGCCTTCGGCGGGGTTTGTTTTTTTAACAAAACGCTTTCCCAGCCTCGCATTTAAATCGGGAAAAATCCGGCATTGTTTTCCACGTGACGTACCTTTACAGCATGGAAATTAAGTGCCCCAAATGCAGCGTTTGGACCGAAGGTCATCCGACCAATTGCACCGCTTGCGGTTTTGACTTTCACGCTGCGGCACAAAAGCGGGCCGAATCCCATCCGAACTTTTCGGCACCCGGACCTCCCAAATTCGACTTCCCCATGCTACACCTGAATCCCAACGACCCCTGGCACACGCGTGCGGGCAAAAGAACCGTACACGCCATTCAAGTTGTGGTGATGACGTTTGCCGGCGGAATGGCCTGGATGGCCTACTGGATTGCGGTCTGATTGGATCGGTTGAATCCGGACGCAAGCAACGTCAGTTGAACGTACGGAAATTCATGGTACTCTTCATGGAAACGCCCCGCTCCCCTCGCCTTCCCCTGGTACCGTTCGTTGGGGCATGCACCTTGCTCTTTGCCTTGCACCAGTTGGGATTGATGGTTTGGGGCAAAACGTGGTGGCTTTTGGATTCGTTTTTGGACCCGTTGTTGGCCGTACCGGTGCTTGTGGGATTGCCTGCGGCTGTTGCTGGGTTTCTGTTGCGCAAGACGGTGCCACTTCCCTCTTATTGGATTTGGGCCTTTGCCCTGGGGTTGGCGTTGCACTTTGAATGCTGGATCCCCACCTTTGACTCCCGGTTTACCGCTGACCCTTTGGACGGGATTGCCTACTTTCTGGGCGCCTTCGGCACGAACATTGCCCTGGGAAATATGTTATCTTTGTACTCCCATTCAAACTCCCATGAATCAACCCGTTAAAGGCTTCAGCAAGTGGACGAAAGAAGGTAAAATCGAGTGGATTGCCCAGTCGCATTTTGCCCAACCGGACGCCGCAATTGCTACCTTCAAGCAGTACTGGCATCCAGATGCTGCGCTTCAAAAAAAACACGACGAGTTCATTGAGAACACCGTCAGTAATTATTTCTTGCCCTTGGGTGTGGCGCCCAACTTTCTGATCAACAACCGGTTCTACTCCATCCCGATGGCGATTGAGGAAAGTTCCGTGGTGGCTGCCGCAGCGAAGGCCGCGCAGTTTTGGATGGACCGCGGGGGATTCCGAGCAGAAGTACTGTCTTCCACCAAGATTGGGCACGTTCACTTCCTGTTCCACGGCAACTCGCACGATCTTCATGCTGCGTTTCCCACCCTCCAGCCCAAGCTGTTGGAGGATACAGACCGTCTGACGGCCAACATGCAGGCCCGCGGCGGAGGGATTTTAAGTACCCGTTTGGTGGACAAGTCTGCGGACCTGGCGAATTACTTTCAACTGGAGGTCCGTTTTGAGACCAAAGACTCCATGGGGGCGAATTTCATCAATTCGTGCTTGGAGCAAATGGCCAAAACGCTCAAAACACACCTCGGCGAGGAGCGCGTGGAAGTAATCATGTGCATCTTGAGCAACTACACCCCGGAATGTTTGGTGCGCGCGGAGGTGTCCTGCCCCATTGACCAACTCAGCGACGGATCCGGCATTGCTCCGGAAGAATTCGCTGCAAAATTTTTTCAGGCAGTACGCATCGCGGAAATTGAGCCGTACCGAGCCACCACCCACAACAAAGGCATCATGAACGGCATAGATGCAGTCATTTTAGCCACTGGAAACGACTTCCGCGCGGTGGAGGCGGCGTGCCATACCCACGCCTCGCGCGACGGCCAGTACCGCAGTTTGACGCATTGTACCTTGGACGGTGGGGTGTTCCGTTTTTGGATTGAGATTCCCTTGGCCTTGGGCGTTGTGGGCGGTTTAACCCAGTTGCATCCCTTGGTCAAAACCTCCCTTGAAATGTTGGGTAAGCCGAATGCGCATGAACTCATGTGCATAGTGGCGGCATCTGGTTTGGCGCAAAACTTTGCGGCCTTGCGTGCGCTCACCACCACCGGCATTCAAAAGGGGCACATGAAAATGCACCTGCTCAACATTCTGAACCAATTGGAAGCGACTGAGGAAGAAAAGGCTCATTTTACGCGCTTCTTTGCGGACAAAGTACCGCACCACGCAGACGTTGTGGCTGCGTTTTGCGCCCATAGGGGCATTCCCATCCCTGCGGTGACGAAAACCACCGTTTAACATGGCTCCTGCATCGCGCTCCTTCTTTGCGCGGGGCAAGTTGCTGCTCACGTCCGAGTACGTGGTACTGGACGGAATTCCAGCCGTGGCGGTACCTACCCGTTTGGGCCAACGGTTGGAGGTAGTAGAAGTTGTAGACAGTCCCTACTTGGCTTGGACCGCTCGCGCACACGACGGCAGCATTTGGTTGGAAGGCTCGTTGGAGCGTACCCCGAAGGGTTGGAAACCGTCCGCCGATCTGGAATCCCCTGCTTCGGGCTTGGGCGCGGTGTCTGAATTACTATCCGCTGCCGAACACCTGCGCGGTACCCCCTTGCCGGGCGGATCCGTGATTACCTTTTTGGAGTTCCCCAACGACTACGGCTGGGGGTCCAGCTCAACATTGATCTCCTTGGTGGCGCAATGGGCAGAAGTGGATGCACTGGCGCTACATTTTGCTACGCAGAACGGCAGCGGGTACGACGCCGTGTGTGCCTTGGCCTCCGGCCCCATCCGGTATACACGAACCGGGCATGCAAGCGCCCAATGGGTTCCGGTTTCGTTGGCGCACTGGCCCCACAATACGCTGTATTTGGTGCATCTGGGAGAAAAGCAGCGCAGCGCACAGGATGTGGTTCGGTACCAAAATTTAGCTCCAGACCCCCTTTTGATCGACGCCGTGGAGGAAGCGGCAGAACTGCTGCTTCAGGCCTCATCGACGCAGGAATGGTCAAACGCAGTGCGTGCGCACGAGGACGCGATGGGTCGGGTTTTGGAAAGAACCCCTGTTGCGGAAACGCGATTTGCAAACTACCCCCACGCGGTCAAAAGTTTGGGTGCCTGGGGAGGTGATTTTGTCCTTGCACAGGTGCTGGAGGCTTCGGACCTTCAATGGTTAAAAGAACGTGGATTTTCAACCATTTTACCGTGGAGCGATTGCGTCGTATTGGGTTAATCCTGGCCTGGGTGCTGGGTGCTGCCGCAGGTTTGGACTTGCGGGCGGAGCACTTGGTGGGCGGTGAAATCTGGTACGACTTCTTGGGCAACAACCGCTATCGGGTTACCCTGCGCATTTACCGTGACTGCAATTCCAGCGGGGCTACCTTGGATCCGCAAGCTGCGGTAACGGCATTCGACGGCCTCACAGGACAGCAAATTGCTAATTTTTCCTTCATCAAAGGCGCCACCATTGGGTTGCCGGCCAGTACGGGCAGCCCGTGCTTGGGGGCGCCACCCAATATTTGTACGGAGTATGCGGACTACGTTCAAGTTATCACGCTGCAGCCCCGGGCCAACGGGTACGTATTGAGCCACCAACGCTGCTGCAGGAATTCCACCATAGTCAATTTGCAGAACCCCAGCCAATGGGGCAGTACGTTCACGGTGCGCATTCCACCCAACGGAGCCAACGGTAACAGTTCCCCGCGCTTCAACAGCATCCCGCCCATTGTGCTGTGCAATCAGGAAAACTTGGCCATCAGCAGTGCGGCTACCGATCCGGACGGAGACTCCTTGCACTACCAATTGTGCCAATTGCTCCACGGCGGCGGCCAAACCAACGGGTCTAACTGCCTCACCTGTCCCGCGCCGGATCCGTCGGCTCCGCCCCCCTACACCAATGTCTTGTTTCAAGGACCTCAAAATTTTGCCAATCCCATCCCCGGTACCCCGGGTATTTCCGTGCAACCGAATAGCGGCATACTGAACGGGTACCTCACCACCACCGGTCAGTACTCCATTGGGATTTGCGTGAGCGAGTACCGCAATGGGGTTTTGTTGAGTACGGTCCGTCGGGACTACCAATTCAACGTAACGCAGTGCGACCCCAACGTGTCCGTCAAGATCATCACCGCGGACGACGATCCTACTCTGCTGTGCTTGGGCACCACCATGCCGTTCCGAATGATTTCCACCAACGTACAGACGGTTTTGTGGGATTTTGGGGTTCTAGGGTCTTCCACCGACACCAGCATGCGGCGCAACCCCACCTTTACCTTCCCGGACACCGGTAAATACGTAGTGCGTTTGGTAGGCAATCCAGGATTTCCGTGCGCAGACACCAGTGTCGCCATTTTCCGAGTCTATCCTCCCATCAATCCCACGCTGACGCACACCGGAAGCGGCTGCTACGACGAGCAGCAATTTGTTTTTTCCGCCGTCGGCACGTGGTACCCCGGAGCCGAGTTTTTGTACCGATTCGGTTCTGCCGGACAGGCCAATTTGGACACCTTTGCTGGCTTGACTCCTCCACCCATTGTGTATTCCGCGCCCGGAAAGTACCCCGTCAGCATTCGTATTCGCTCCAAAACGTGCGAAGCTACCGCCTGGGATACGGTGTGGGTAGTTCAGCGACCGCAGTGGTTTCCCGTGGCCGTGGGCGATACCGGATGCCGCCCGTTGCGCGTTGCATTTGAACAGGATTCGTTGGCGGGAACACGCTTGAAGTACGTTTGGGACTTTGGCGACGGAGACACCAGCCACGCCGCGAATCCGGTCCACGTGTACGGACAAGCCGGAACCTACACCGTACGGGTAACGGTCTATGCAGATACGGGGTGCATCGATACCATCATCCGCGTATTTCCGCAGTCCGTAGTGGTGTATCCAACCCCCTCCATGGGACTGACGTCGGACCGATCGGTGGTCAGCATCTACGATCCCCTGGTCCTGTTTCAAACCTCGGGACAAGACCCAGACGAAACCTTTGTTCTGATTCCTGGCGACGGACCCGTTTATGCCGGCATCCCTACCGTTTGGCACGCCTACGCGGACTCCGGGAGTTTTCGGGCGCAATTGGTGGTGACCAATTCATGGGGTTGCACGGACACTACCTTTTTGCCGATTCGGGTGAATCCCATCTTCAACGTCTTCGTTCCAAACGCTTTCACGCCTAACGGGGACAGCAGAAACGAGGGATTTCGGCCGGTGGTGACCGGATTCAAAACCTACGAGTTCTTGGTACTCAACCGCTGGGGGAATGTTGTATTTTCCAGCACGGATGCTTCAGCAGCGTGGAACGGCCAGGTGGGCAACACCGGGCCAGATTGTCCTGAAGGAGTCTACGTTTGGGTGGTGTACGTGCGGGATTTTGCAGATTCGCCGTACGAACGGCGCGGCACGGTTACTTTGCTGCGGTAAGTAAGCTTCAGAGGCCTTTGGCCGCGGACCACGCGAAGAACGGCAGCAAGCCCAGCGCTAACGACAGCAGCGCATACCCCAGGGCCAACGGCCAGTTTCCGCTTTTGATCCAGTGGGCCAATTCAGCGCTCCAGGTGGAAAAGGTGCTCAGTCCACCGCAGAACCCAATGGCCAAGGCCGCATGAAGGGGTTGTTGCGCTCCTCCTTTCCAAAGCCACCAGGCCAATAAGCCACTTGCAAGGGCATTGGCAAGCAAGGTAGCTCCCGCTGCGGCAAAAGGACTGCTTGCTGCGGTAGAAAGACCCCTAGCCAAGGCATAGCGCACCACACTTCCGGCACCACCTCCCAAAAAAACAAACAGCCAATTCACGGGAGCAAGCTAAGAATTTTGGTCCAGACCAAGGCCCACAAACCGCCCACAAACCAACCGCCCAGGACATCGCCGGGAAAATGAACGCCCAAATGAACCCGACTCCAGCCGGTAAGGACCAACCACAAGACCAGGAGCACTTTGGACCAGCGCGGCAACGGCCTACGAATGGCCAAGGCCAATAGGGTTGCAGAATTTGCGGCGTGCGAACTGACAAAACCGAATTTCCCGCGGCAGGCGTTAGCCGCTAACCGAAGCTGTTCTTGGCAGAGGGGGTCGTGGCACGGACGAAGGCGCTCGAACACGTCCTTGAAGAGGTGGACGCTGATGGCATCGGCCACAAGAATGCCCAGCAGCAAAGCTGCTGCCGTTTGAAGGCGTTGAGGCCAAGAGGCCGTGCGGGTAACCAAAACCAATACCGCAAGCCCGGCCAACCAAAAAAACAAATCCGAACTGATGAATTTCATGGGCTCGTCCCACAGCGGGAGTCCCCCGCCATTGATGGCGGCAAATGCCGCACGATCCCAATCTACGATTCTTGCAAGGATTCCCATAAACGGTCCTTCAATACCTCCAAATTCAATTGCGCCACGGACGAAAAGAAGACCACGGGTAACTTCTTGGGAAAGGTGGCTCTTAATTCACGGGCGAGCTCGTCGTCCAATAAATCGCTTTTGGAAATGGCAACCACACGATGCTTGGTGAGCAGCTGCGGATTGAACTTCTTCAGTTCTGCCAGCAGTATTTTGTACTCTTTTGCCGCATCCGGGCTGTCCGCCGGTACCAAAAACAACAGAACCGCGTTGCGCTCAATGTGCTTGAGGAAGCGGTGTCCCAAGCCTTTGCCTTCGCTCGCGCCTTCAATAATCCCGGGGATGTCTGCCAATACAAACGAGCGGTAATCTCGGTAGGAAACGATGCCCAATTGAGGAACCAACGTGGTGAATGGATAATCGGCAATCTCAGGCTTGGCCGCACTCAAAACGGAGAGCAAGGTTGACTTTCCGGCGTTCGGAAAGCCCACCAAACCAACGTCTGCCAAAACTTTCAATTCCAAGATGATCCAGCCTTCTTGGGAGGGTCCGCCCGGCTGGGCGTAGCGGGGCGCTCGGTTGGTGGACGACTTGAAGAAGTCGTTGCCCTTTCCTCCGCGGCCGCCTTCCATCAAGATGATTTCCTGACCGTCTTCTGCAATCTCTGCCAGCAAATCACCAGTTTCTGCGTCTTTGACGATGGTTCCTAGAGGAACTTGCAGCACCACATCCTCTCCGGATGCACCAATGCGGTTGTTGCGGTCTCCCCCACCACCGGGTTCTGCTTTGATGTGCTTGCGGTACTTTAGGTGCAGCAGGGTCCACATTTGGGTGTTGCCGCGCAAAACAATGTGGCCACCGCGTCCGCCGTCTCCACCGTCTGGGCCGCCTTTGGCGTTGCCCTTAGTGCGCAGCATGTGGGTGCTTCCCGCACCTCCGGCTCCGGAGGTGCAGTGGATTTTGACGTAGTCAATAAAGTTGTTATCAGCCATGGCTTAAAGGGTGTCCAAGGCGACCTTCAAGCGTTGGGTAATTTCCTCGATGCTGCCGACGCCAGGAATGCCGATGTACTTGCCTTGCGCTTCGTAGAAGTGCTGCACCGGCGCCGTATCTGCGTTGTAGACGTCGATCCGCTTCTGAATCACGTTGGGATCCGCGTCGTCCGGTCTGCCGCTGGTTTTGCCGCGTTCCAACAGGCGTGCTTTCAACTCCGTTTCCGGAACTTCCAACGCCAGCATGGCCGTAACGGATGCATTCATCCCGCTCAGCAAAGCGTCCAAAGCCTCTGCCTGCGGTCCCGTGCGCGGGAAACCGTCGAATATAAATCCGGGCGCAGCTGGGTATTTGGCCAATTCAGCTGCCAGCATGTCAATGGTCACGGAATCCGGCACCAGCTGGCCTTGGTCCATGTACGACTTGGCCAGGGTCCCCAGGGGGGTTGCTCCTTTGATGTTGGCCCGAAAAACATCCCCCGTACTGAGGTGGATAAATCCGTATGCCTCTACCAAAAAAGCAGATTGGGTGCCCTTGCCTGCGCCAGGAGGGCCAAATAGTACAACGTTCAGCATAATGAATAGGAAACCACAAATTTACGGCATGGAGTTGGTATTCCGTATCTTTACGCCCGCAAACAACATCCCAATGGAACACGTCTATGCCGTCATCATGGCCGGAGGGGTTGGAACCCGCTTCTGGCCTGCCAGTACGGAGAAAAATCCCAAGCAATTCTTGGACATTTTGGGCACCGGGGAGACGTTGATTCAACAAACGTTTCGCCGGATGAAAGCCGTTTGCCCGTCGGACCGCATTTATGTGGTTACCCACGAGCACTACGCCGCTCTTACCTTGGAGCAACTTCCAGAGTTGACTCCGGATCAGCTGCTGTTGGAGCCGGCCCGACGGAACACCGCACCGTGTATTGCGTATGCTGCGTTCAAATTGAAGAAACGCGACCCCCTCGCGAACATTGTGGTGACGCCCTCGGACCATTTGGTGGCAAATGAAACGGAGTTTCTTCGCGTATTGACCGAAGGTTTGCGCACCACACGAGAGCACAACATCTTGCTCACCTTGGGCATTAAGCCGCATCGGCCAGAAACCGGTTACGGATACATTCAGTACAAGGAGGACGAAGATTCGCTCCACTCTGAGGTGAAGCGAGTCAAGTCTTTTACGGAAAAACCGGACCGGGCCATGGCCGAGTCTTTTTTGGCTTCCGGTGAATTTTTATGGAATTCAGGCGTGTTTCTGTGGAACGCCAACGCCATTCTCTCTGCTTTTGAAAAGTTGCAGCCGGAAATTTACGGCTTGTTCCACAACGGCTGGGATTCGTTTAATACGGACCGCGAAAAGCCGTTTATAGAAGAAGTATACCCATCGTGCTCCAACGAAAGCGTGGACTACGGCATTTTAGAGAAAGCCAAGAACGTTCATGTTTTACCGGCCTCTTTTGGCTGGTCAGACTTGGGTTCGTGGGGCGCCGTGCACGACCAACAAGAACCGGACGCGCAGGGCAACACCGGCGTTCACTCCAATGTGTTGGTGTACCACAGCAAGAACAACACCTTTGCGCTCCCAGAACACATGGCCGCTGTGGTGGACGGTTTGGAGGACATGGTGGTGGTGGTCAACGAGAATCGATTGCTAATTTGCCGACGGTCTCAGGAGCAAGAGATCAAGAAGTTTGTGAGTGAAGTTAAATTCAAGTTGGGAAATCAATTCGTTTAAAGTTATATTTGTCCTATGAAATTTCTAGGATTCCTCGTTGGCGTGGTCATCATTTTGATGGGCTTTAGTATGTTGATCTTCCTAGCCCTTTTTGTGGGGTACTGGTTGACGTTGATTGGCTTGGAACAATGGAAACCCGAATGGGCATACAAGTTGATTGGACACAAGGAATCCAAAGAGTAATTGCTCGTAATCCTTATTTTCAGCCGCCCCCTTTGTGGGGCGGCTTTTTTTGTGCCCGTTTGAATTGAAATCGCCGGACTTAAAGGCCATGGATTGGCTTGTGACGTACCTTTGATTCATGGAATACCGCATTGAAAAAGACACCATGGGCGAGGTTCAGGTACCGGCTCGGGTTTACTGGGGGGCGCAAACGGAGCGCAGCCGGAACAACTTTAAAATTGGACCGTCGGGCAGCATGCCGCGCGAGATCATTCACGCTTTTGCATACCTCAAGAAGGCTGCAGCGCAAGCAAACCACCAGTTGGGTGTTTTGGATGCGGACAAAGCTGCCTTAATAGGCCAAGTGTGCGACGAAATCCTCACGGGCCAGCACGACGCTGAGTTTCCATTGGTGGTGTGGCAAACCGGTTCCGGCACGCAGAGCAACATGAACGTAAATGAGGTAGTGGCCTACCGGGCGCACGTTTTGCGCGGCGGCTCGTTGACCGATGCGCAGAAAGTGCTTCACCCCAACGACGACGTCAACAAAAGCCAGTCTTCCAACGACACCTTCCCCACCGCCATGCACATTGCGGCGTATATGCAAACCGTAGACCTGACGTTGCCGGGCATCCGTTTACTTCGGGACACGTTGGCGGCAAAGTCGGACGCGTTCAAGAGCATTGTAAAAACCGGCCGGACCCACTTCATGGATGCCACGCCGCTGACGTTGGGTCAGGAGTTTGGCGGGTACGTGCAGCAGCTGAACAACGGCATACGCGCCATTGAAAACGCCTTGGAAATGGTGGCCGAGTTGGCCTTGGGCGGGACCGCCGTGGGCACGGGACTGAACACTCCAGCGGGCTACGACGTTGTGGTTGCGGAGAAAATTGCTGCCTTAACCGGTAAGCCGTTCCGTACCGCTCCGAACAAATTTGAAGCACTGGCAGCGCACGACGCCATGGTGGAATTGAGCAGCGCGTTTCGCCGGGTATCGGTTTCCCTGATGAAAATTGGGAACGACATCCGAATGCTGAGTTCCGGACCGCGCAGCGGAATTGGTGAAATTGTCATTCCGGATAACGAGCCGGGGTCCAGCATCATGCCCGGAAAGGTCAATCCCACGCAGCCAGAGGCGTTGACCATGGTGTCCGCCCAGATCATGGGGAACGATGTGGCTGTTGGCATTGGCGGTGCCTCAGGACATTTTGAGTTGAATGTGTTTAAACCGATGATTGCGGCCAATGTGCTTCAGTCCGGCCGCCTTTTGGGCGATGCGTGCGTGTCTTTTAACGATAGATGTGCCGCAGGAATTGAGCCGAATCTTCCGGTCATTCAGAAGCATCTGGAGAATTCCTTAATGCTCGTAACCTCCTTGAATCCGCACATTGGATACGACAACGCAGCGGCTATTGCCAAGAAGGCCCACAAGGAGGGGACCACCTTGCGTGAGGCTGCGCTGGCGCTGAATTTATTGACCAACGAGCAGTTTGACGCTTGGGTGAAGCCGGAGGACATGGTGGGCAGTATGCACTAGTCCCGGATTGAGCTACAACCAAAAGGGGCGGTCGCTTAAGCGACCGCCCCTTTTTTCGTTTACTTCGTTTGGCGCAAACAGCAAACGCGCCATTGTACGCAATTGACCGCTTGTGCGCTGGTGCTCGCTAGATTGCCAGCAACTCCAAAATCCGTTCTGCCGGACGTGCCAAAACGGCCTTGCCGGAGTCTGAAACGCCAATGGGGCGCTGCATCATGGCGGGGTGCTCTAGCAAGGCAAGCATGATTTCTTCTTCGTCGTTCAGTTCCAATTCGGCAAATTGTTCGAGCCAAATGGGGTGGTTGGTGCGCACTAAATCGCGGGCGTTCAAGTCCAAAAGATTCAGTAAATTCTCCAATTCCTCCAAGGTCAACGGTTCGTCGATCAGGTTGCGAACCGCCGGTTCAACACCCTTTTCTATTAGAAGGGCTAAGGCATTTCTGCTGGTTCCGCACGACGGATTGTGGTAGAATTGGATTTTCATGCAGCAAAGATAGCGTCCGTCGGTAGGTCAACGCTTACCGATCACGCACCAGCGTCACACTTCCGTGCAGGTCGCCGCCATTGCCGCAGGCGTCGGACCATTGGGCGCGGTAAAAATAGACGCCGTCCGGCAAGTCCAAGCCGTTGCGGGTTCCGTCCCAACAAGCTGCTGGATCCGTTTCCGCGTAAATGCATTCGCCCCATCGGTTGTACACCTGCACGTGCCACAGAACCAACCCCACTTGTCCGGCGGAAGGCAGTTGGAAGCAGTCGTTGGTGCCGTTGTTGTCCGGACTGAATACGTTGGGAAGTTTGACGGAATTGGAGTCCAAGGGAACCACGTTGATGATGGTGGTGGTGGTGTCCGCCCTACCGCAGGCGGTGTCTTCAGCCACCAAGTAAACGGTGTAGTTGCCCAGTGCAGGAACGGTCCACTGCGCGCGCGCTCCGTTGACCGTTGGGCCGTTAATTCCAAAAGGGTACCAGGTGTATTGGGTGGCCCCAATCACCGCACCTTGCACGCGTACCACGGGAGGCTGGGCGCAGGCATCCACTTCAACAACCGGCGGAACGGCAGACAAAGGCGCCGCAAATCGAATACGGAACGGCATACTGTCCCGAACCGAACAGACGGTGTCCACTGCGATCACCCAGCCTCGGTAGGGACCATAACCAAAATAACGGTGGGCCACCGCCTGGGACCAAGATCCGAACCACGCAGTGTCTGAACCGTCGCCCCAGCGAATTCGGTAGGCTATTCCCGAGGGGGCGGACGTAGGGGGAAGCAGTGCGGCCCGTTGCACCTCCGAGCAGGTGTCGTTCTGAACCGTTGGCGGGAGAAGTGCTCCTGCACCCGCGCGAACAACCACGGTATAAATGCGTTGAGCGGTGGTGTTGCACAGTGAATCGTAGCCCTGCGCCACAACTTGGTAGGTGCCTGGGGCCGTAAAAGTATGCTGAACACCAAGTAACGCGGTGGGGGCAGCAGCGTTTCCGTCGCCCCAATTGACGCTGAGCGACGAGGCATTCAAGGCCTCTGCTGCAAAACCAACGGTCAGGGGAGCGCACCCGTTCATGGGTTTCAAGCCGGGCAAGGAAACGGACTGCACTTCCAAATCAATTTGCACCGCCGCAATGTTGCAGTTGCTGGAATTGTTGGTGGCGCTGTGGGCGGTTGCCGGAAAGATGGGGAAATTGCTGCTGCCCCCGCACCCGGCGCAAATCGCCTGGTGAATCACGCCGTCGGGACTGAAACGAGAGGTGCCGCCGTCCACGTGTTCCAGGGAGGTGCCGCCAAAAAAACTGGCGTAGCGGGCAGACTGACCGTCTGGAGCCAAGACGAGAAAGTAGAAATCCGAACCGTCTGTGGTGGAATCCAACGCATTGGGCGTGGTGGCCATGCCCAAGGTATTGCCGCCGGCATTGACCAAGCCGCCCCAACCGCTGAAGTAGGTATTGCCGCAATCGTCCCAAGCCAATGCGGTGGGCGAAGCGTTGGCCTGCTGGTTTTGGCCGTTGCCAAAACTCATCTTGCGGTATACGGTATCCAGTCCGGTACCGATGTAGTGGATGAACTGGGCGGATCCGGGCTGGCCCCAAACGCCGGGTGAAGGTGCAAACGGTGCTGAACCGGAAAATGCTTTGGACTGCCCCACAACGGCCACCGCAGCAACCGTATCCAAGGCGGACAGCGAACCCGACGGATTGGAGGCCGCGCAGAAAAGTGCGTCAAAACCACCCGTTCCCCAGTAGGTGGAGCGCAAACGCGTTCCGGTGGCCACGTCGATGACGCCGAGGATGCCGTCCGTGTGTGCGGCGCGTTGGGTTTGCAGGACATTGGCTCCCCGTGCCAAACTGTCGCTTCGGGTGGCCCCCACCGCCATCAATTGACCAAACGCCAAGGCCGACGGTGATTCAACCAAGCTCATCCACGCGTCGTATGCACTGCCGTTCAAAGCCACGGACCAGCGCAGGGTGTCCAAAAAGGGCGACATGCGAAACACGATCCCGTCCAAAATACCGCCGAATGCGGTGTCCCGGGCGAAACCCGGAAGTACGGTTGGCTGGAATACCGGGAAATTCGGAGAACGGGTGCTGGTGGCTACAAAAACTTCCCCAAGAGCAGACAATCCAGGGCGTCCCACCCCGTTGACCAACAGCTCTCCACGCGCGGGATCTCCGTAGTTCATGGGCAGGCTGTTCGGCTCCAAATTGATGCCGTCGTTCTGAGCTCCTCCCAAATAGGTTCCGCCCCGGAAAACACCCCCCGTGGAGTCCAGTCGGGCCACAAACAAGTCGGTTCCGTTGTTGAAGAAGACGCCGTCCGCACTCACCCCCGTCCCTCCGGCAAAGGTGGTGTCAAACGCATTGGGCAAGTGTGGAAAATCCGTCGAACCGGTGGTGCCAAACACCACCAAGTCTCCGTTGGGCGCAACGGATATGCTGTGCGGAGCTTCCCGGTTGTTCCCGCCCAAAAAGGTGGAACTGCGGTACCCGGTACCGTCCGGTTTCCACAAGGTGAGTACGGCGTCGCACCCCCCGCCTTGGAAGGCGGGTTGAAAGCCGTTGGTACTGGGGTATCCGGGACCGAAGGAAACGCCCCCAGACCAGGTTCGTCCTTGAGCGTCGTAGGTGGCGCAGTAACCAAAATTGTCGGAGGTGCCGCCGCTAAACGTAGAGAAAACGTACCGCGGATCTACGAAAACCGAGTCTGAGGTTCGCACGGCAGCACCCACCAAACGGAGGCTGCCGCGCTGCGCGCGCCAGCCAATACTCAGTGGTGCCGCATCGGACGAAAAGGCTGTGGGCTCCGTCTCCTCCGCCCATTGATCTCCCAAGCGCACAGACACCCCGCCCCGACGGTTGATGCGCCAATCGCTGGCACCCTCCCACACCACTGCAACGGCTTGCAAATCCGTGCCGCGAACAGCCACCCAGGTGGACTTCAACTGCTGGTCCACTACCTCCAAACGCAAATCCACTCCCGGATAAATTCCCTTGCCCACCAAAACCCGTCCGCCCGGCACGTTGGAGCGCCAGCGGGAACGGTCCGTGCCCAAAAAGTAATGATGGTTCACGCCAACTGCTTGAGCCTCCAATTCCCAACGCACGGCAGAAGATGCACCAATAAACCGCTGCCGAACGGCCCATTGATACGCCACCGCAGCGGTAGCGTCCGCTGGCCTTAGGGAATCCGGAACGCGAACGGAAAAAACCAGTGCGTCGCGCTCCACGTGCACCGTGACCTCGTCCAAAACCAAACGGGCCACTTCAGGAGTCGCCCATTGTCCTACATTGGGAACCACCAAGCGCGGTCCTTTCGTCATCACACGGGTTGATCGACCCGCAACAGACCCGGGCAAAGCCGCGGTGTCCTGCATTCCAAAAAGTGCTGAGGAACGCAACGCAAGGTGCGCACCAGCGGATGGCAAAAAAAGCCACAAACCCAACAGCAGCAAAGCTGCTTGGAGCCTATAAACCTTCACGATTGAGACCGAACACACGGTCAAAAGGTACGAATTACAAATCCAGGTCGTCCAGCTCTTGAGCCGCCGAACCGTCGGACATGAGGAACGCTTTCAAAAAGGTATCGATCTCACCGTCCAACACCCGATCCGGATCCGAGGTTTCTGCGCCCGTGCGAACGTCCTTCACCAATTTGTACGGGTGCAAAACGTAGTTTCTGATTTGCGAACCCCACTCAATTTTCTTCTTGCCGGATTCAATTTCCGCGCGTTTGGCATTGCGCGCCTCAATCTCCATCTCGTACAACCGAGACTTCAGCAATTGAATGGCCTTTTCCTTGTTCTGCAACTGCGAACGCGTTTCGGTATTTTCAATCACGATACCCGACGGCTTGTGCCGCAACCGGACACCGGTTTCTACCTTGTTCACGTTCTGACCGCCGGCACCGCTGGAACGGAACGTATCCCATTCAATTTCGCCCAGGTTCACCTGAATGTCGATGGTGTCGTCCACCAACGGATAAACGTACACGCTCACAAACGACGTATGCCTGCGCGCGTTGCTGTCGAACGGGGAAACCCGCACCAACCGGTGCACGCCGTTTTCACCTTTGAGGTAACCAAAGACGAATTCGCCTTCGATTTCCAAGGTAACCGTCTTCACGCCCGCCACATCGCCTTCTTGGAAGTTCAATTCCCGGACCTTGTGGCCGTTGCGCTCCGCCCAACGCAGGTACATGCGCATCAGCATCCCGGCCCAGTCGCAGGACTCTGTTCCCCCCGCACCCGCATTAATCTGCAGTACGGCGCTTAGTTTGTCTTCCTCTCCGGACAGCATGTTCCGGAACTCCATGGTGCCCAATGCATCGTCCGCCGCAGCGTAAAGTGCCACCACTTCCGCCTCCGTGAGCTCTCCTTCGCGGAAAAACTCCAAGGACAACTCCAGTTCTTCGCACTGCGCTTTGATCCCTTTGAATCCGTCCACCCAGTACTTCAGTTCCCGGATTTTCTTCATGGTGGCCTCCGCCTTCTTGGAATCGTCCCAAAAACCGGGGTTCACCGTGCGCTCTTCTTCGTTGAACAAGGTAATGCGCTTCTCTTCCAAGCGCAGGTAGCCCTCCAGGGCCTTCAATCGATCAAAAATTTCGCGTACGCGATCTGTAGTCACCATAAGAGTGCAAAAATACGGCACTTGCCGTACTTTGGTGTCATGAATGCTCCTGCTTTTTGGGCCGACTTTCGGTCCGACACCGTTACCCGTCCCACGCCCCAGATGCTGGCCGCCATGAACGCTGCGCCCGTAGGGGACGACGTCCTGGGCGACGATCCCACCGTTCAACTTTTGGAGGCCAAGACGGCCGAGCGGTTTGGAATGGATGCGGGTCTTTTTTGTCCGTCGGGCACCATGACCAACCAAATCGCCATCAACGTGCACACCCGTCCGGGGGACGAACTGATTTGCTCACCCCTGGCCCACGTGTACAACTACGAAGGCGGCGGGGTTGCCTTCAATTCTGGCGTTCAAATACGGGTTGCCGGCGACGCCTACGGACGCGTATCGCCGGAAGACATCCGCGGAGCTTTGCAGCCCCAAGACAACGTTCACGCCGCACCCACCCGATTGGTGGTCTTGGAAAACACCAGCAACAAGGGCGGCGGTACCTGCCTGGGCCTGGCGGCAATCCGGGCCGCCGGCGCAGTAGCCCGCGAAAACCAACTGGCCTTCCACTTGGACGGTGCTCGTTTGTGGAATGCCCTGGTGCACGACCGCGAATCCCCCGAAGACTACGGCTCATTATTCGACAGCATTTCCCTGTGCTTCAGCAAAGGACTGGGCGCACCCGTGGGTTCCGTCTTGGTGGGCAACCGCGATTTTATTCAGCAAGCCCGGCGCATCCGAAAACGCTTTGGCGGCGGCATGCGCCAGGCCGGCTACCTGGCCGCAGCAGCGTTGTATGCCTTGGATCACCACGTGGAACGCCTGTCCGACGACCACCGCAGAGCGTCCCAGATCGAGTCCTTCTTGAAGCAGCTGCCGTGGGTGACGGAATGCAAGCCGGTTGCTACCAACATCGTTATCTTTCGCCTGGCCGACGGTTGCGACGCGCGCCAACTCCAAAGTCATCTGGCCGCACAGGGTATTGGAATTTCCGCCATGGACGCACGGTGGCTAAGGGCCGTCACGCACTACGACGTAGAAGACCGCGCCGTGGACGCACTGTGTGCCGGTTTGGGCTCCTTCTCACCCAACCGAGCCTGAGCACCGGGGACGTTTACTGCTTCCTTACACCTCGCGCTCCGGAGCTGTCTCGCGTGCCCACTCGGATTCAAATCCGCGCTGGTAAAGAGCTTGTTCCACCTTGTAGCGGCGTTGGGCCGCAGGAACTCCGCTGGCAGCCTCCCATTCCTTAGCTCCCCGTGCGCGCGCGGCGGCCTCGTATTCCTCCGGGTCTAACTCGCTCAATCCCAGCGCCACACACGCTGCAGACACCCCTTTGGCGCGCAGCCCGTGGGTAATCTTGATTCTGCCCCAGCCCAACGACCGGAACTTTCCGCGCGCATAGGCCCGCGCAAAACGCTCCTCGCTCACCCAATCCGCGGCAAAAGCATCCAACAGGAGCTGGTCAGCTGCATCACCCCGGAAACCCAGAGAAGCAATCTTCGTTTGGACCTCGCGTTGGCACCGCTCTTGGTAGGCGCAGTAGCGCTCCAAGGCAGTCCTACCGTCTTCCAGGGTGAATACTTTTTTCGAATTCCAAGCCACACCGCAAAGAAACAAAAAAGGCGGCCCAAGGGCCGCCTTTTAAACACTTAAGTTGCACAACGCTTGGAAAGAACCCCTGTCCTAACCAAAAAGTAGTGTGTACTATTGGAACTTGAACTCCAGCATTTTGAAAGAATCACGGGGAATTACGTCCATTTTGCCTTTGTACTTGCGCTGCCACTGATGAAGTATGCTGCTCCAAAACAGCCCTTTGGTCAAGTAGGCATGCAGGAACGGATGCACGTGGAGTGCCCAGTTCTTACCGTCCTTCTTTTTCCGCTGAACCAACGAAGCAAACTCCTGCTCCAATTTTTCCACCAAGACAATGGGTGCATCCACCAATATGTCTGGGTTTTCTTCTTGGGTTTCAATCGCCTTTTCCGGACGCACCCGCTGGCGGGTAATTTCCACCAGACCAAACTTAGACGGTGGCAAAATTTTATGCTTTGCCCGGTCTTGGGACATCACTTCCGTCACCTTGTCGTACAGTGCACGACGGTGCTCGTTTGAGTGCAAATCAATGAAGTCCACCACGATAATTCCGCCCATGTCTCGCAAGCGCAACTGACGAGCAACCTCTTCCGCAGCCAATAAATTGACGGCTAAGGCACCCTCTTCCTGGCTTTCTCCTACCGCGCCCCGGTTGCCGCTGTTGACGTCAATGACGTGCAACGCCTCCGTGTGCTCGATGATGAGGTACGCTCCCTTTTGCAAGGTTACCGTACGGCCAAACGATGTTTTTACTTGCCGGTCCACGTTGAAGTGCTGGAAAATGGGCGCCGTACCGGAGTACAACTTCACCATGTCCGCTTTGTCCGGAGCGATTTCCTGCAAGTATTGCTTTACCTCGCTCGCCCAATCCTCGTTGTCCACGTGGATTTTGGTAAACGATTCATTGAAGACGTCGCGCAAAAATGCCGACGCCCGATCCATTTCCTGAACCACGCGCTGACCAGATTTGGCCTGGCGCAGTTGCCGGTGCAATGATTTCCATTTGGCCATGAGGCCTTCCAAATCCGCAGTCAGTTCAACTTCGGTTTTGTTTTCCGCTACAGTACGTACAATCAACCCAAATCCCTTGGGCCGAATGCTGTCCGCGAGCCGACGCAGTCGCTCTTTTTCTTTTCGTTCCCGAATCTTTTGCGAAACCGATACACGGTCCGAAAAGGGTACCAACACCATAAACCTACCCGCTAAAGAAATTTCCGAAGTGATTCGGGGTCCCTTGGTGGAAATCGGTTCTTTGATGATCTGTACCAGGATGTCTTGTCCTACTTTAACCGCTTCGTCCATAGCGCCTTCTTTCTCAATTTCTGCCTGAAGCTGGAAATCGGAAATCGTGGCCGGCTGCTTGCCCAACAACACCTTTTTGGTGAAATGCTGCCAAGAAGCCAATTGGGGACCCAAGTCGTGGTAGTGGAGGAAGGCATCTTTTGCGTGCCCTACATCCACGAACGCTGCATTGAGTCCGGGTGCTACTTTCTTTACGCGGCCCAAGTAGATGTCGCCCACAGAGAAACGATCGTCCCCTTTTTCGGCGACAAGTTCCACAAGACGACCATCCTGAAGAAGAGCCAATTCTGCGTCCGATCCGCTGGTTTGAATGACGAGTTCGGTACGCATCAGCATTTAGCGCTTTTTGTGGCGGTTCTTGCGAAGACGCTTTTTACGCTTGTGAGTGGCCATCTTGTGGCGCTTTCTTTTCTTTCCGCTTGGCATAGCTAAGTCGTTTAAAGGTTATTTTGGGGGATGTTCCGTGTGCAACGCTTTCACACGATCTGCTCCCTCTGCTTGCGGATAACGGTCCAAGAACCGATGCACCACGGCATCAGCACTGTCGGCCTGCCCCAGCTGCAAGTAAACTGTGGCCAATTTCTCTACCCCGGGTGCAAAAGCAGGATCCAGGGACACAACACGGCGAAAGCGTTCCACCGCTTTGTCCATTTGACCCGACTGCACCGAAAATTCACCCAACCAGAAGTGGGCGTCGCGGTGGTTGGAATCTTCCTGGACGACTTCGCGCAGCAACATGATGGCCTCCATGGGGTTTTCCGAACCTCCCTGGATCAATTCGACCGCTTTTTGCACCTTGGTGTCCAAGGGAGAAAGCGCGGCTTCTTCTGCCTGCGGCGCTGCCGATGGCGACCTCCCTACCAACCACACCAAGGAAGCTGAGACCACAAGGGCTGCAGCTATGCTTAGCAAGAGTTTGGAACGCGAAGGAGTCATCGGCAAAGGGTTTGTTCCGGATTACTCCTGAACGGCTACGTTGGTTTTAACGGAGTCTGCAAACGTTTTTGCAGGCTTAAATGCCGGAATGTAGTGGGCAGGAATCACCAAGGTGGTGTTCTTGGAGATGTTCCGGCCCGTTTTCTTGGCGCGCTTTTTCAAAATAAAGCTTCCGAAGCCGCGCAAATAAACGTTGTCACCGGCTTCCATGCTCGCTTTAACTTCGCGCATCATTCCTTCTACAACGGCCTGGACGTCGGCTTTTTCCATACCAGTCTTCTCAGCAACGCGGTTGACAATGTCGGCTTTGGTCATTTTGGATCGATTTAAAAGAGTTGAAAATAGAGTTGTAGATAGCTAATTTTGAGGGCGCAAAGATACGAAGTAAACCCTGATTTAACAAGCCTTTTTGCATGACAGACTTCTCGCATCGGTTGGTTCGCTGGTACCAAGTGCACAAACGTGAGCTCCCTTGGCGAGAACACCGCAATCCCTATGCCATTTGGTTGAGCGAGGTTCTGCTCCAGCAAACCCGAGTGGAACAAGGTACTCCCTATTTTCTACGATTTGTGGAACGATTTCCCACGGTTGAAGTTTTGGCCACTGCTCAACTGGAAAACTTGCTGCAGGTTTGGCAAGGTTTGGGTTACTACGCTCGCGCTAGAAACTTACACGCTGCCGCAAAAATCGTGGCGAACGAATGGAACGGACAATGGAAAACCGAGGTTGCCGATTGGCGCGCTTTGCCGGGAGTCGGGCCCTACACCGCCGGAGCCATTGCCTCCATTGCCTTTGGAACCCGCGCAGCCGCTGTGGATGGAAACGTTTACCGTCTTCTGAGCCGGTGGGCTGGAATTGAGACCGCTGTAGACCAACCGGAAGGGCAAAAAGCCCTCTGGGGCTTGGCGGAATCGCTCCTGCCGGCCGGCGATTGCGGCGATCACACCCAAGCGCTCATGGAATTGGGCAGTTTGGTTTGTTCTCCCAAGCAACCCAAGTGCGGAGAATGCCCCATTGCCGCAGACTGTGCCGTGGCATTTCAACCGGACAAAGCGGAACTGCTCCCGGTAAAATTGAGTAAAACAAAAGTTCTTGAAGAACATTGGCACCGCCTGTTCGTGGTGCGCGATGGCCAATTTCTTTGCGGAAAAAGACCCATTACCGGCATTTGGCCGGGATTAATGGACCTGCCGCAACCGAGCGACTTGGGTAAAGCGGAGGTTGAAATCGAAGCAGGGAGTGCCGGCAAACCGGTAGAACACCGGCTGAGTCACCGCCGGTTGTGGATTCACTTTCACCACCTGGACGCACGTGAATTAACCTGCCAAACGAAAGGATTTGAGTGGGTCGCTCTAGATAATTGGGAAGACCATGCTTGGCCCGTGCCCGTGGGTCGTTGGCTTAAAAAAAATAGTACCTTTGATTTTGACAATTCAACTTATTTGCTATTCTAATACAATGGCCGGTACCCTAAATAAAGTCATGCTCATTGGGAATTTGGGCAAGGACCCGGAGGTTCGAAATTTCGAAAACGGCGGCATGCTCGTTCGCTTTCCCTTGGCAACAACTGAGTCGCACACCAACCGCGAGGGAGAGCGCAAAGAATCTACGGAATGGCATACAATTGTAGTGCGCAGTCCGCGTCTGGGCGAAATTTGCGAACGACATTTGCACAAAGGTGATAAAGTATTTATTGAAGGGAAGATCCGTTCACGCCAATGGACCGACGATTCCGGCCAAACACGTTATTCCGTTGAAATTGCAGCGGACAGCATGACCATGCTTGGCCAAAACCCCATGCGTCAGCAAGATCGTCAAGACCGTCCGTACGGACATCAAGACGAAAGTGCAGACGAATTGGGCTGATCGCTTGTGTGAACCTATACCCCAACCTTGGACCCTGACCCTTCCCCGCTTCCGCTGCTCGTTGGCCTAATCGCACTCGGCATTCTTTTAATTGGCTCTGCCTTTGCCTCAGCAAGTGAGGTTGCTTTCTTTTCTTTGGATCCAAGGATGCGCAACAACGTTCGCGAAAGCATGCGTGCAGACGATCAGCGAATTCACATCCTGTTGAATCACCCGGAAAAGTTGTTGGCAACCCTCTTGGTGCTGAACAATTCGTTCAATTTGTCTTTGGCCCTTTTGTCAACCTGGTTGTTGCAAAATTTTGCATCACCCCACTTGGACGCGTGGACCGTCGGGCTTTTGGAGATCGTTGGCGTAACAGCCTTGATTTTAACGTTTGGGGAAATTTTGCCTAAAAGTATTGGGTCTGCCCATCCTCTGGCTACCGCCCGGCGCATGGTGGCTCCCTTGAGTGCCCTGTTTGCGGCACTCACGCCAGTGACTACTCCGTTGATGGCTACCGGCCAGTGGTTTGGTGAAGCCAAGAAAAATGGAACCCTTTCCGTGGACGACCTGGAAAACGCCTTGGACATTACGACGTCCGGAAATGAACAAACACAGGAAAACCAATGGCTCCGAGGCATTGTTCGCTTCGGGGGGGTGTCCGCCAACCAAATCATGGCCCAACGCGGCAACATGGTGGTGGTTCGCGCAGAATGGACCTTTTCGGAGGTCTTACAGGCTGTTGTGGACCATGGCTATTCTCGTTTTCCCGTTCAAGGCAAATCCCTGGACGAAATAGTGGGCATCCTGCACACCAAAGATTTATTGCCTTATTTGGGTGCTGAAAGCGATTTTGCTTGGCGGAGCTTGGTGCGCAAGATACTTTTTGTTCCGGAGGGCATGAAAATCGACGACTTGTTGCGCGAATTTCAGACCAAGAAAATGCACATGGCCTTGGTGGTGGACGAATACGGAGGAACGTCTGGTTTGGTTACGCTGGAGGACGTGATGGAAGAAATCATCGGCGAGATTTCGGATGAATTTGATGAGGAGGAATTTCCCTATTCGCGTTTGGATGAGCGAACCGTTGTTTTTGAAGGGAGAACACCCCTGAACGACGTGGTTCGCGTCTTGGGGCTGCCGTCGGACCGATTGGACGATTGGCGGGGTGAGGCAGAATCCTTAGCGGGTTTGTTGCTGCAGAATGCCACCGGACACCTGCCCACAAAGGGATACCAGGCTCAAGTAGGCGGCCTAATCCTAACCGTGGAGGCCGTGGACAAACGACGGATTGTGCGCGTTAAAGTAGAATTGGACCGAGATGATGAATAGGAAGGCGCGTCTGGCGTTGATTGTGGGCGCAGTAACCGTCGGGGGATTGTTCTTTTGGTGGTCTTCGGTTCGGCCGTCTGCCGCCGATTTGCCCAAGCCAAAAGGATATTTTGAAATCAAACTCCCGGACACCGCCTCCGTTGCTTTTGAAGCGCACGACGGATTTCGGGTAGATTTTCGCACAAATAAATCCGCCGTTTGGAAAACGGTGAATGCCGCAAAAGGATGGGGAACCGTGTCGTTCCCAAAATTAGGTGCTGAAATACAGTTGAGTTACGTTGCCGTGGGTGATCAACTGCCCAAATTGTTGGACGACGCACACCAGTTGGCCTTCAAACACGATGTGGTAGCCCAAGGAATCAAGGAGAAACTGTATTCGGATCCCGAGCGCCGGGTACACGGTATTTTGTACCAATTTCAGGGCAATACGGCTACGCCGTGTCAATTTTTCATTACGGACAGCGCCAACCATTTCCTGCGCGGGTCCGTTTACGTACTGGCCAAACCCAATGCAGATTCTCTAGCGCCTGTAAACGCATTCCTGCAAGCGGAAGTCATCCGTTTGATGGAGACGGCGCGCTGGAAGGTTGGGAAATAAAGGGGTGAAATGATCAGGTGAAGTAGGACGGAATTCCGCTCTTCACGCACCGGCAGACAGGCGCTTGTGCGAACGCACTTGCAGAAATGCCAGCACCGCGGCGTCCACCGCCAAGACGAAGAGAAAAGCAGAGAAGAGCAAATGCAAGGGCTGCAGACTCTGCGGAATGTTGAAGTAGTACAGAACCGCTCCCAAGGCAGTTTCCGCCAAGGCCAATCCGGTCATCAGACCAACACGCGCACGAATACCGGCCAAGCCGTCGGTTTTGCGCAACAGGTAAAACGTCAATCCTACCAGGAGCAAGGAATAGGTTCGGTGCACGTACACCAAGGAAGTCAATTGGCTGGAAAGGGCCGTTCCCGTGGTTGCGCGCAATCCGTCCACAGACTCGCGAACCAATGCTCCGGTGCTAATCTGCACCAGCAGAAGCGCCGCAAATAGCGCCAGCCATTTGCCCGCAGACTCGGTTTGCTTGCTGCGCGCCTGCTCTTCAAAGAACCACGAATGGGCTTCTGCCTCCGTGGAAACGCTTCGGTTCACGGCGGTAAAAACGGCCAGCAAACCAAAGGCGCCCAACAAGTGGTACGTAATGTGGTGCGGGACCAGGTTGCCATCCACCACCACCTTGCCCAGCCACGCTTCAAAGAGAAGCAGTACCAGGCCCAGTCCCAAAGCAGCAACCCACTTCCGGTGCGCTCGAAAACGGGAAATGGACCAAACGAAAGCCAAAAATACCGGGATGCCGAGTGCCGCACCGAGGAGCCTGTTGATGAATTCAATCCAGGTGTGTGCGGGCACAAACGTGGCGTAGTTGTGCTTGGTGTACGCGGACCATTGGGCGCGGTTGAATACGGGCTGCGGTTGGGCCGTACCGTTTGCCGTCCACAGAGTGTCCTGGTAGATGACCATCTGCCCTTCTGCATACGCCTGAAGGGGGTTCCAAAGCACCTGATCCATTCGGGTGGGCGGTATGGTTTGGCCAAAACAGCGGGGCCAGTCTGGGCAACCCATGCCGGATCCGGTCATCCGAACTACGCTGCCGGCAAGAATAACCAGGAGCGTCAATGCCAAGGACAGCCGGAGAAAGCTCCGCAGAATAAAGGTCCAGCGAGGGGTAGGTTCAGAGGCCACGAGGCAAAGGTAGAGTACCTTTGCGGTCCGATGAAAGAAAATTCCGTTCGTGCCTGGGTAATCTTTGTTGCTTTGGTGGCCCTGTGGGGCTCTTCTTTTTTGTTGATGAAAAAGGGCCTCTCTGTGTTTGCGCCGCACCAGGTTGGAGCCATTCGCATCGTTTATGCCCTGCTGTTTTGCTTGGTGGTGGGCTGGAAGTACGTTCGTGTGTTGCCCCAGCGCAAGGAATGGGCTGCTTACCTGGTGGTGGGTTTGTTGGGCAATGGTTTGCCTTATGTTTTGTTCCCCATTGCCGTAGCGCACATCCCGTCGGGATTGGTGGGAATTACCAATTCTTTGACTCCTTTGTTCACGTTGCTCTTTGGGCTTTTGTTTTTTGGCCGATCGCTCCGACGCAAACAGGCTTTGGGGGTTGCAGTGGGCTTTGTGGGTGCGGCCTTGCTGGTGGGTGGGCAGGCCACCGCAGCAGAGGCACAACCCGGTGCTTGGGCCTATGTTTTGCTTGCGGCGGCAAGTTCCATGTGCTACGGTCTGTCCATCAATTTTATTGGGTTCAAACTTCCTCATGCACATCCGGTGGCGTTGACCTTGTGGGCGTTTGTGGTGGCGGGCATTCCCGCCCTGGGCTTGCTGCTGAGTGGTGACTTTGTTCACCGCGTGGCCACGAATCCGGAGGCCTGGGAGGTCTTGGGGTACCTTGCCTTTTTAGGCGTTGTGGGGACCGCAGGCGCCATCATGGCGTTCAACTACTTAATCTCCATCACCAGTCCTATTTTCGCTGCCAGCACTACGTACCTGGTTCCCGGCGTGGCCTTGCTGTGGGGATTGTCCATGGGCGAGGTACTGCACGTGCATCATGCGGTAGGACTGGGTACCATATTGTTTGGGGTTTACTTGGTGAATGCTCGGGCGAAGCAAAACAAGGAATAGCACCCGGGGTGCTTTGGGCCAAAACAAAACAGGGCCGTCCCCGGTGGGGACGGCCCTGTTTTGTTGGGCAACCACAGCGCTGAGCTGCGCTGCTAATATCAAGCTTTACTTGAAGAACGAATCCGCTACGTTGGTGTTGACCGTCAGGTTTACCGCTTTGAACTCCAAGTTCATGCCGGGACCAATGGGCAATACCACGGAATGCGGAAACAACACCCCACCTACGGCGCGGTAATCGCTGTAGTTGACGGTTTGTACCGTAGCCTGTTCCCCTTCCCCAACGGTTGTGGACGTAGCAACGCGCAAACCGCTTTTCACGGAAAAGTAGTGCGTTTGAACCTGCTTGCCTTGTGTGACGGTTACCGCGTAGCAGGGCTCACCGGCAATGCTGGAGTATACTGGTGCCAACTGCATGGGGACGGCGGACGTCATCCACTTCAATTCCTCAAAGTAATTAGCATCCTGGCGCATGGCGTCCAAGTCCTCGTCCGTAACGGGTTGCTTGGTGCCGTTCCGAACAATGCGTCCTTTCTTGCCGTCAAAGAAGGTTTCCTCTTTGCCCATGGGCGAAAACTGGCCTTCGTAGTGCATGTTCGGCAACTTGTATACGTCTTTGGTTTCGATCTTGATGTTTTGAATTTCAGCCACCATTTCCAGGGTCAAGTCTTTGACGCTCGCAATGGCTTTTTGGCCGCCGATGGCTGCAATGTATTGATTGACCACGGACGCGGCGGTAACACCAGCGGGAATGGGAATGTTGGGCCGTTCGGCGGGTTGCGCGAAGTCGTCGAAATAACGCACTTCACCCAAACGCTCTAGGCCAGCAGCAACTTCCGACGCCTTGCCTACAATGGATACGACCATTTTATCGGGCTGTATGTACTTCTGGGCTGCACGGCGCACGTCCTCTGCGGTAACCGCTTGCAAGCGATTCAGGTACTGGTTGTAGTAGTCTGCGGAAAGGTTGTATTTCAAGGTGTTAATGGCAAAAGAGGCCACCGCCCCAGGGCCTTCCAAGGAACGACCAAAGCTGCCGGCCAACGCTTGCTTGGCGTTGCGCAAATCTGTTTCGTTGACCAATTCGGTGCGGATGCGGTTCAACTCCAACAAGAATTGCTCCACGGAGGAGTCCGTCACGGCGTTGCGAACCTCGCCAGACGCTTCAAACAATTGCTTTTCCTTGCCGGTTCCAAAAGAAGAGTATGCGCCGTACGTGTACGCCTTGTCTTCGCGTAAATTTTGGAACAAACGACCGTCGGAGCCGCCGCCCAAGATGTTGTTCATCACGCGAACGGCCTCTAAATCTGCATCACCGGGCTTCAAATCGATCAAGTTGGCCAACTGAATGTTGGACTGTACCGATGCTTCGCGGTTCACCAGGGCGATGAAGGACTTGGTTTGCACGGGGTGTTCGTAGGTGGGTTTTGCGGGAACGGTTCCAGCGGGCCAAGACTTTTCGAAGGTCTTTTTGGCGGCTTTAAACACGTCCTTGGCCTTGCAATCGCCAACTACCAAGAGAACGGCGTGGTTGGGTACCCATACTTGGCTGTAGAAGCTTTTGCAATCGTCCAAGGCGACTTTGTTGACCGTAGCCTCGGTCATCATTTCTCCTTGGGGCGTGTTGGTACCGTACAGCAAGGCATTGGAAACACGAGCTTGAATGGCGCTGGGGTCGTCCTTATCTGCCTTCAAACCGGATAAGGTGCGTTTTTTCAACTTGTCGAATGCGGCCTCTGGGAAAGCGGGATGCAGAGCGACGTCGGCAACCAATTCGTATAAGTTGGCGCTGTACTTGCTCAATCCAGACACGGAGACGTTGAAGGCGCTGGTGTTCAAACGAGCACCGACGAAATCAACCTGTTCGTCCAATTGGGTTTTCGTGCGGGTGGTGGTGCCTTCGGACAGCATTTGACCCAACAACTCCACGTATCCAGCCTTATCGCCTTCGCGAACGCCGTTCATGTCTAAGGAGAGGCTCACGGACATGCGCGGCAATTTGTGGTTCTCCACCACCACTACGGTCAATCCGTTTTTCAACGTCATTTTCTCGTACGCCGCAATGGACGGCGTGCGCGGCGCTGCCGGTTGTGGGCGAACACTGCGGTCCAAGGGCTGGGCACCGAGGGTCCAAGCCGACAAGGCCAGACCCAAAAGGAAAAGTGCTTTTTTCATCTTATTCAACTACAGATTGTGCGGTGGGCTTGGGCAGGTAATGCAGCACCACGCGGTTAGAAGAAACGAGGTAGGTTTGCGCAACCCGGCGGATGTCTTCCGGGGTTACTTTTCGGTAACGCTCGATTTCGGTATTGATCAGGTTGGCGTCCCCGAAGTAAACGTGGTAGTTGGCCAAACTTTCAGCAATACCCGCGACGGAACCGTTGCTGGTCACAAAATCAGCTTCGATTTTGTTGAGCACTTTGGCAAACTCCGTCTCGCCGATGAGGTCTTTTTGGAGCTTCGCAATTTCTTCCTCGATGGTGGTGAGCAAGGAACCGGTGGTGTTGTCGCCGTTGGCCAGGGCCAAGGCAATGAATACGCCGTTCTGCTCCAAAGCAAAGGGAAACGCTTGAACCTGCAGTGCGCTGCGGTCTTCGTCCACCATGCGCTTGGTGAGGCGCGAAGACTTGCCGCTGGACAAAACCGACGTCAGCATTTGCATGGCGTACGCGTCTGGGTGTGTTTCGCCCGGCATGCGGTAGCCGGCAAAAACTGCAGGAATTTGGATGTTGTCGTACACCGTGTCTACCACGGCTACGACCAACGGATCTTGCACGTTGGGTTGGACCACCCGGGGACCGCTCGGGATGTCCGTAAAGTATTTGGCAATCCACGCCTTCGCTTGAGCGGGGTCAAAATCACCTGCGATGCTCAATGTAGCGTTGTTCGGCACGTAAAAGCGCTTGTAGAAATCGATGAACTCGATGAGTTGTGCCGCGTTCAGGTCCTCCATGGACCCGATGGGAACCCAGTTGTACGGGTGCTTGGTAAAGGCGCGCTTGAACATCTCGGTGGTGAACGAACCGTAGGGTTGGTTGTCCACGCGCAGGCGCTTTTCTTCTTTAACTACTTGGCGCTGCGTCTCAACACCGTCGAGATCAATTTTGGCGTGCAGCATGCGCTCCGCCTCCATCCACAGGCCCAATTCCAACTGGTTGGACGGCAGGATCTCGTAGTAGTAAGTTCGGTCTTGGCTGGTGTTGGCGTTTAGGGCACCGCCGTTGGCCTGAATGAGCTTCATGTACTCGCCGCGCTCAATGTTTTCCGTTCCTTCGAACAACAAGTGCTCAAAAAAGTGGGCAAAACCGGTGCGTCCGGAGACCTCGTTTTTGGAGCCCACGTGGTACAGGACCGAAACCGCCACGATGGGGGTGGTGGGGTCTTGGTGGAGGATGACGTGCATGCCGTTGGGCAGATCGTATTCCTCAAAGGCAATTTGCGTCTTTTGGGCCTGTGCCAGGGGCAAGGCAGCCAGGAGTGCGCCAAACAGCAATGATTTTTTCATGGAATTTGGGTTTCTATACGTTTACCTCCGTTGGTTGCCGCGCGTGCGCTTTTCTTACCGAAGGGCCACGAATTTAATGATTTTTCCAAACGGGAGAATGTTCTTGAGTCCTTTTTGTTTGCAATCAATCCGGTTTAGCGCGAAATTCACCAGGGCACCCCGGCAAACGGGGGTCTTTTCAGGCGAGCAAAACAACAGAGGCCGGCAAATTCCTTTCGATATTCGGGTGCGACGCATCTCGATTCAAATTCTTTTTGTACATTTGCAGCCCTATAAGAAACCCAAGAATCATGTACGCAATTGTTGACATAGCAGGGCTGCAGTACAAAGTGCAAAAAGATCTGCGCGTGTACGTCAACCGTTTGGCGTCGGAAGAAGGAGCAACCGTATCGTTTGATAAGGTGCTTTTGACCGACGATAACGGTACCGTCACCGTAGGCGCCCCAGTTATTGAAGGTGTTGCCGTAGAAGCTCAAGTTCTGCAGCACCTGAAAGGCGATAAAGTAATCGTCTTCAAAAAGAAGCGCCGGAAAGGCTACACCAAGAAAAACGGTCACCGCCAGTACTTGACCCAATTGCTCATCACGAGCATTGGTGCCGGAAGCGCTCCCAAAAAGAAAACAACGAAAAAAGCAGAAGCCGCTGAGGCCGCTGCTGAATAACCATTTAATCCCTCCGCAGATCCATGGCACACAAGAAGGGCGTCGGTAGTTCTAAGAACGGACGCGAATCCCACAGCAAGCGATTGGGCATCAAGATTTACGGCGGCCAACCGGCCACTGCCGGCAACATCATCGTGCGCCAACGCGGCACCCAGCATCACCCCGGACAAAACGTGGGCATCGGAAAAGACCATACTTTGTTCGCTTTGGTGGACGGTTTGGTGGTATACCGCAAAAAGGCAGACAACAAGTCTTTTGTATCGGTACAGCCGTTCGAAGCCTAAACGAGGTTCGTCGCACATAATTTACCCCCTGAGGCCTCATGGTCCAGGGGGTTTTTTACTTTTGTATCCCCATGCTATACCTACCTACTCTTCGCGCTGAGCGCGCCGCGGCCGAAGCCGCTCTGAATAAACGCGGTTTAAACGGCTCCGCCGTGGTGGAGCAATTGCTTGCCGCGGACGACGCGCGGCGCGCGGCCCAAGTGGAGCTGGACTCCTGCTTGGCAGAGAGCAATCTTTTGGCCAAAGCCGTTGGCGACTTTTTCAAGACCGGGCAAAAGGCGGAAGCCGATGCGGCGCGTGAAAAGTCAACGGCACTCAAGGACACGGCCAAACGCCTGGAGACCATTCTGCGCGATGCTGAAAATGCCCTCCAGTCTTTGTTGGTGGCCGTGCCGAACACGCCACACACCTCCGTTCCCGCTGGGAAGAGCGCCGAAGACAACGAAGAGGTACGGTCGTCGGGCAGCATCCCCCAACTGCACGAGGGAGCGGTACCGCACTGGGACCTCGCGAGCCGATACAACCTGATTGATTTTGAGCTGGGCGTGAAAATCACGGGTGCTGGATTTCCGGTGTACTTGGGGAAAGGAGCTCGTTTGCAACGGGCACTCATCCAGTTCTTTTTGGACCGCAATACGGCAGCAGGCTACAATGAAGTGCAGCCGCCGCACTTTGTCAACGAGGCGTCGGGCTTTGGAACCGGACAATTGCCGGACAAGGAAGGTCAGATGTACCACGCGGTTGCGGATAATTTGTACGCGATTCCCACGGCGGAGGTTCCCGTCACCAACCTGTACCGCGATGTTATTGTGGACGAGTCTGATTTGCCCATCCGCCACACGGCGTACACCCCCTGTTTTCGACGCGAGGCGGGATCGTACGGGAAGGATGTGCGCGGTTTGAACCGTCTGCACCAATTTGACAAGGTGGAAATTGTAACCATCGATCGACCGGAAGATTCCTACGGCCGACTGGAGGAGATGGTGCAGCACGTGGCCGGTTTGTTGGACGCGCTGGAACTCCCCTACCGCATTCTGCGCTTGTGCGGAGGCGACATGGGCTTCACCTCTGCCCTGACGTACGATTTTGAAGTGTGGTCTGCCGCGCAGCAGCGTTGGCTGGAGGTCAGTTCCGTGAGCAATTTTGAGACCTACCAAGCCAATCGATTGAAGCTGCGCTACCGACGAACGTTGGACCGCAAAACGCAACTGGCGCATACGTTGAACGGCAGCGCATTGGCCTTGCCGCGGGTGGTGGCCGCATTGTTGGAAAATCACCAAGATGAAAACGGAATTCGCATTCCGTCGGCTTTGGTGCCGTACACGGGCTTTGACCGAATTTCTTAAGCAGCTCCCTATGAAATTTTCACCCTTTTTCACGGGCCTTTCATTGGCGTTCCTTGCCGTTGGTGCGGTGGGGTGCAGCGCTTCCTCCGAGGTGGAATCGGATGCCTTGGCGCTGCGGGAAAAGGTGGAAGCCTTGCACGACAGCCTAGCTTCTGTGGACAGTTTGGCCGTGGAAAGTGCGTTGATTTCGTACCGCATGAACCTGGAGCGTTTGGCCCCGTATGCCGCAGACAGCAGCAAGCGAGATGTGGTGGTGTCCGACGGAACGACCCTGGACCGGTCTGCGAAAAACCTCTTTAAATTTCAAGCCCAGCGACGCGTTTGGATGGGCGCCTTGACCGCCGGTTCCGCACGTTTGAAAAGCCTGGCCCACGACGTGCACACGGAATACCTGGATACGGCACAAGGCCGGGTTTACCTGCGGGACGAACAAGGTGCCCTTTGGACGGTGCTCCAAGACGCCCGTTCCCGGATGCATGCCACAGAATGGTGTTTGGACAAGGCAGACAGTTTGAACGTCCTCATGGAAGACCACTTTGCCCGTTGGGGCAGTCCGAAATGAGATCCCTTTTCCTGCTGGTTTTTTGGACGGTGCTGGCCACTGGCGGGGCTTTGGCACAATCCGCAGGTGGAACCCAAAACAAGGTTCGTCGTGCTCCGGCCGGTGTTGTTGGCGCTGTACCGCAGCCCATCACGTCTGTACTGCCCAAAGCTCGCGGCGAATCCGTTGAGAAGTTAGACAGTTTGCTGGCGGCCTCTGAATCGGCCTACAAGGAGCAGCCCAACGACGAGCGACTGCAGGCCTGGATTGGCTTGTTGCTCCAAGCAGAACGCGGCGACGAAGCGCGCAAGGTGGTTGACCGGCACGCCAAACGCATGCGCAACCGCGCTCTTTTCTACACCGCGGACGAAGCCTACGTGTGCAAAAAAATGGGGCGCACCGAAGACTATGCGGCAGCCCTAAAGTCCGCCGCTGAAGGGTCGGCCCTGCAACCGGGCAACGCGTCTCCCCTCTCCGATCGTTTCAAATCCTACGGTCTTTTTGCGGAGGCCGTTGCCGTTTTGGAAGCAGCGGAGCGCGCCGTGCCGGGCATGCGGTTTACCTACCAAAAAGTGCTGCTCTGGGCAGACTTGGGCGACCTGCCCAACGTCTACCGCGGTTACGTTCAGTTGCTGGACGAAAACCCCGGCTTTGTAGCAACTTTGCAAATGTTCCTGTCCAACTCATTGGACGAAAACGGACGAATTCCGCGCGCGGAACTGCTGTACGAAGCCTTGATTGGACGGTTGCAGCTGAGCAATTCAAGCCCTCATGAGGATTTTTTGGTGTGGTGCTACATCCAGGAGCAGTTGTTTGACGACGCCTTGGTGCAATTGAAGGCATTGGACCGTCGGTCTGGAGGGGAACCCGTCCAGCGCTTGGCAATCTATCAATTGGGGCGCGCCGCAGAAAATGCGGAACAATGGGATGCCGCGGAGCAATGCTACGGCTACCTGATTCAAGCGGGTGTGCAAATGCCGTTTGCCCGGGAGGCACACGAGGCGATGTGGTCTTTGCAGGCAAAACGGCCCGAGCGGCACGCAGAACTTCGCCGCACGCTAAACATAGGTTTGCAACCGCAATCGGGTTGGCCCGCCGGTTGGGAACCGTCTGCCCGATTGGCGTTGGCTCAGGTTTTGGTGGCCGGTTGGAACCGCAGCGACTCCGCCGTACGCGTGCTGGAGGGAATTCCGGATCGACTTCCGGACAGCGACCCGTTGCGGGGTTCAATGGTCTTGTTTTTGGGGGATCTGGACTTGCTTTTGGGCGCGCCTTTTTCCGCGCTGATGCGGTATGCGGAGGTAGCACAAGACTTTGGTGGAAATCCATTGGGGGACGAAGCTGCTTTTCGCAAGGCGCGGGTGGCGTACCTGACGGGAGACATTCCCTGGGCCAAAACGCAATGGGAGGTGCTGAAAACGAGCACGTCGAAAAAAATTGCGAACGACGCGCTGGCGCGTACGCAGCTGCTGGACGAAATTCTGGCGGAGGATTCTACCGGCGCCTCGTTGCGTCCGTTTGCCCGCGCAGAACTGCTGCGGGCCGAGCGAAGCGAGGCCGCAGCCGGCCGGATTTTGGATTCTTTGACGCGTGCCCTACCTACGTCCAATCCGCTGTACTTCCACACCGCTTTGGCTTGGGCGCGTTGGAACCGGGACCAAGGCAACGCGGAGCAAACCGAGGCGGCCTACCGGCCGCTGGTGGATTGGCCGGAACGGCATGCATTGGGCGACGACACCTTATGGGAATGGGCGCAAATTGTAGCCAATTCTGGAGGGAGTCGCGCCGACGAAGCCCGTGCCCTGTATCTTCGTTTAATGGAAACGTACCCGGATTCGTATTGGTCCGAGCTGGCTCGCCAGCGCTACCGACCGGGCCCAAAAACTGCCAACTGATGTACCTCTACAACGTCACCGTAAACATAGACGACTCCGCACACGCCCTTTGGAAGGATTGGATGCTGGAGGTCCACATTCCGGAAGTCCTGGCCACAGGCCAATTTTTGGACTGTCGGTTCACCCGCGTTTTGGTGGAGGAAGAGTCCGGCACCACCTATTCCATTCAGTACCGTTTTGCACTGATGGAAGACTTTCAGCTGTACCAAGAACTGTATGCGCCGGGACTGCGCCGGCAAACGGAGGAACGCTTTGGCGGCAAATTCGTGGCGTTCCGCACGTTGCTGGAAATCCAGAACGAGTTTATGGCCGAACGACTCGACGGCTGACGCTCAGTCCGTCCCGAAACGGGAGCAATTGGTGCACCACGCGAGGGTCCTTTTGGACTTGCGCCACATACGCACGAAGACCTTCCGTTTCTGAATCTTGTTCTTCCGGGTCCGCCACCTTGCCGCTCCATAAAACGTTGTCCGCTACAATCAATCCCCCCGGACGAACGCGTTCCACTAGGGCGTTGTAGTATGCCCTGTAGTTTTCTTTGTCGGCGTCGATGAAGACCAAATCCCACGGCTCCCGGGCCCAATCTGCAGTCTCCAAAACGTCCAAGGCCGCGCCCACGTGCAGGTGCATTTGATTCCCTTTGCCGTAAGCGTTGAAGTACCCACGAACACGCGTCTCCAATTCTTCGTTGATGTCGATGGTGTGCAAAACGCCGTCGGGCGCCAATCCCTCCGCCAAACACAAGGCGCTGTAACCGGTGTAGGTGCCAATTTCCAAAATGCGTTTGGGGTGCATCAGGTGGCTGATGAGGCTGAGGAAACGCCCTTGCTGGTGGCCGCTGAGCATGCGCGGCATCAACACTTCTTGCCAGGTTTCGCGCTCAATGCGCTCCAGCAATTCCGACGCCGGCTCGGTCCAAAGACCGGCATACCGATCAATATTTTCGGGTAAAAACTCCATGGTGGGGCGGCTTGAATTTAATCGTCTTCGACGGTGGGTTCGTACACGAGGGTGGTCAGTTGGGCGGGGTCGTACCAGCGATTGGCCAGCTCGCGCACGTCTTGAGCCGTAACGGCATTTACCTTGGCGCGCAGTTCATCGAAGGTCTCCATGCGGTTGAACAGCAGATACGATCGTCCCAAAGCCGTCATCCAAGCACCCGGGCTTTCCTGTGCGAGCGCCATCTGGCCCAACAGTTGTTGCTTGGCCTTGGCTAATTGCACCACGCCCAAGGGGACTTCGCGCAACTGGCGCAATTCCTTATGGATCAGGCGCACGGCTCGGTCCACAGCGTCCGAATCCGTGCCCACGTACACGCCTTGCAAGCCGGTGTCTGAGTACGGGGTGAAAAAACTCTCGATTTGGTAAGCGATGCCGTAGCGCTCCCGAATGTTCAAATTCAAGCGGCTGCTCATGGCCGGCCCGCCCAATACGTTGTTCAGCAAAACGCCGGTAGTCAGGGCCGCGTCGTGCACCGACACCGCGCGACTGCCCAGCACCACGTGGCACTGGTGGGTATCGCGGCCGGTCTTTTGCACCGGTGCGTAGGAAGGTGCGGGGGATCTGTGGGGCACCGGGGCGTGGAGGGACTCCGGAACGTCCGCCGTCAAACGAAGCAAGAGGCGCTCCAGACGGGCGGCCGAAATCCGACCCACGGAAGACAGGACCATGTTGGCGGGAACGTAGTGCGTGCGCACAAAACGCAGAACTTGCTCGCGGGTAAACGTTTGCAACGATTCTTTGGTGCCCAAAATGTTGTGGCCCAAGGCATGCCCCGCAAAGAGGAGCTCTTCAAAATCGTCAAAAATCAACTCCGACGGAGCGTCCAAGTAGGCGTCGATTTCGTCCGCAATAACCTCTTGTTCTTTCTTCAGCTCCTTCTCCGGAAAGACCGATCGGAAGGCAATGTCCAACAGGACGTCCAACGCGGCCGGGTAGTTTTCCGCCAGGAAACTGGCGTACACCGTGGTGTCTTCCTTGCCGGTGTAGGCATTGAGCTCACCCCCCGCGTCCTCAATTTTGGACAGAAGGTGGAACGGCTTGCGCCGGACGGTGCCCTTGAACAGGAGGTGCTCAATGAAGTGCGCCAACCCGGGTTCGTCCGGGCCTTCGTCGCGGGTTCCAGCCCGTACGATCAAACCGATGTGTCCCGTGGGTGCAGCCGTTTCTTGGTGCACCCAACGCAAACCGCACGGCAAGGTACCGGCAACCCAGGGCGTCACGGCTTTTTCAGCCACTGATCCAACCAGCCAAAGAATTCCGTGTTCCAGACCATGGCATTCTGCGGCTTCAGTATCCAGTGTCCCTCGGTAGGAAAGTACACGAATCTACTGGGCACATTGCGCAGCTGCGCAGCCTGGTAGGCCATCATGCCTTGGCTTTCCGGTACTCGAAAATCACGCCCTCCGTGGATGACCAACAGGGGCGCGTTCCAACGGTCCACGTAGTTGCTGGGGTTGTGGAGGTCGTAGCTCACCGAAGGCGCTGGCGCCCAGTAGGGGCCGCCGATGTCGTGGTTCGCAAAGAACATTTCCTCCGTGGTGAGGTACATGCTGCGCAAATCAAAGACGCCGCAATGGCTGATCAAGGCCTTGAAGCGGTTTTCGTGGATGCCGGCCAGCATATAAACGGAGTATCCGCCGTAGCTGGCGCCCACGGCGCCCAATGCTTCTTTGTTGACGTACGGCTCTTTTGCAACGGAGTCGATTGCGGATAAGTAATCTTTCATGGCCTGCCCGCCCCAATCGCCGGAAATGGCTTCGTTCCATTCTTTGCCGAAACCGGGAACTCCCCGTCGGTTGGGGGCCACCACCACGTAGCCGTTGGCGGCCATCAGTTGGAAGTTCCAGCGGAAGGAGTAGAATTGCGACACGGCGCTTTGGGGACCGCCTTGGCAGTAGAGCAAAGCGGGGTAGCTTTTCTTTTCGTCGAAATTGGGGGGCAATACCACCCAGGTCAGCATTTTCTTTCCGTCGGTGGTGGTGATCCAACGTTTCTCCACCTTGCTCTTGGCAATGCCGGTGTAGGCCGCGTCGTTGACGTGGGTCAGGGCTTTGGCCTCGCCGCCGCCCAACGAAAGCACAAACAATTCGTTGGCCCGGTTGATGTCTTGGCGCTCGGCCACGACGGTGGTGCCGCCGGCGCCGAAGGCGCCGTAGTTGAAGTCGCCGCTGGTCAGCGGCGTTACCTTCTTCACCGAAGGAATGCCCCCGGCGGGACGCGGCACAAAATCAACCCGCGCAATTTGCTGCGTCGCCTGAGTGGCATATTGATACAATAAAGTATTGTTATTGAGCCATTTGTACGATTCAATATACTCCTCATCCAACAACCGCACGGCGTTGCGGCCCGCACCGGGACCGGAACGCAGGGCCAAGGCCCACAGCTGGTTCACGTCGGACTCAAAGCCGTCGGTGGGCATGGAGAGGTACGTCAAAACCGAACCGTCGGGCGAAAAAGCCGGCAAGCTTTCGTAACCGGGCTGGCCGGGCAACTCGGTGGTGGCACCGGATTCGCGGTCGTGCAGGTAGATTTGGCTGTTGGTGCTGAGGGCAAACTCCTTGCCGGTCTGGCGTTTGCACACATAAGCAATGTAACGGCCGTCCGGGCTGATGGCGTATGCGTCCGACCCACCCATGGGAGGCAAGGGAGAGGAATAGGGCAAACCGTCCAGGAGGTCCGTAAAGGCAGACGCGGGGGTGGTGGCGTTGGGATCCAGCAGCGACCAAGCCGGGTGCTCGTAGGAGTTGTCCGTCCAGTGGTCCCAGTGGCGGTACAGGAGATCGTTGTAGGCCTTGTAGTCTGCTTTGGGGAATTCCGGATGCACTTCGTTGGGCGCCTTATTTAGTTTCTGAACCACCGTGAACACGACCAGCAAGCGGCCGTCTTTCATCTCTTGCACCTTGAGGTTGGAAACACCGTCCGGAAATTGGGTGTGCTGTTTGGGGTCCATTCCGTTGACGGCGACGGTCCACAACTGGCCTTGGTACAGGTACCCCACCCGTGCGCCTCCGCGCAGGAAAAAGGCGTCGGTTTCTGCTCCTTCCGTTTCCGTGAGCGCGCTGGCAATGCCGCTTTTGGTGTCCACCGTGAACAGATTGCGTTCGCCCTTGTTGGCGGCCACGTCGTACCGGGCCACACCGTAGACCGCACGGCTTCCGTCCGGGCTAACGGCCTCCAGAGAAACGCGCCCCAATTTCCACAGGGTCTCCGCGGTCAAGGGCTTGGGTTCAGCCAAAGGCTTGGAATCGGCCGGGACGGTTCCGGCGTTTGAATTGCCTTGGGCCATGCCCAATAAGGGTGCTGCCACCAGGGCCAATGCGTACAGTGCTTTCATGGCAAATACTGTTTTTCGTAATACTGTTGGTAGGCGCCGCTGGTCACGTTGGCCAACCACTCGGGGTTGTTCAGGTACCAGTCGACGGTGCGTGCCAGGCCTTCCTCAAAGGTGACGGAAGGCTTCCAGCCCAATTCGCGTTCGATTTTGGACGCGTCGATTGCGTAGCGTTTGTCGTGCCCGGGGCGGTCTTTCACGAAGGTGATGAGCTGGGCGCTTTCGCCTGCCGCCCGACCCAGCTTCTCGTCCATTACGGCGCACAATAAATGCACCAAATCCAGGTTGGTCCACTCGTTCCACCCGCCAATGCAGTAGGTTTCGCCGGGTGCGCCGGAGCGGTAAACGGTTTCGATGGCCGTGGCGTGGTCTTCCACAAAAAGCCAGTCGCGGGTGTACTGACCGTCGCCGTAAATGGGCAATGGCTTTTTTTCAACGATGTTGTGAATCATCAACGGAATCAACTTTTCCGGAAAATGATGCGATCCGTAGTTGTTGGAGCAGTTCGACAGCACCACCGGCAGGCCGTAGGTCTCGTGGTAGGCGCGCACAAAGTGGTCCGACGCCGCTTTGCTGGCGCTGTAGGGGCTGTTGGGGCTGTACGAAGTGGTTTCGGTGAAGAAGCCTTCCGCGCATAGGGCCCCAAAGACCTCGTCCGTACTGATGTGGTAGAAACGCTTGCCGGCAAAGCCGTCGGCCTTCCAAGCGGCCACCGCCGCATTGAGCAAGGTCACCGTGCCGATCACGTTGGTGCGCACAAAGGCCATGGGGTCTGCAATGGAACGGTCCACGTGGCTTTCTGCCGCCAAATGCACCACCCCATCGGGCCGGTACTGGTCAAAGAGCCGGGCCACCGCGGCGGCGTCCGTGATGTCCACGCGCTCAAAAACGTAGTTGGGAGCGTGCGCTACGTCCACCAAATTCTCCAAATTCCCGGCGTAGGTCAGAGCGTCCACGTTGACCACGCGGGTTTGGGGGTTGCGCAGAAAGCGTCGGACCGTGTGGGAGCCGATGAACCCGGCACCGCCGGTGATGAGGAGGGTTTCGCGGAAATTCATGAGCGCTGCAAACGGTTCAAATGCTCGAGGTTGAATTCAGGACGTGCTGCTGCCAACGCCAAGCATCGGCCATGGCCTCGTCCAAGGTACGCTTCGTTTTCCAACCCAAAACGCGTTCGGCTTTGGCGGTGTCCGCGTAGGCGGCCACCACATCGCCGGGGCGTCTGGGCGCAAAATTCCACGGAAGGGTAGCGCCGGTGGATCGTTCAAAGGATTGAATGACCTCCAAAACGGTGGATCCGGTGCCGGTGCCCAAGTTGAATACTTCAACGGGTTCCTCACTCGTGCGGTTCAGCAAACGCTCCAAGGCAACGGCGTGCGCCTCCGCCAGGTCCACCACGTGGATGTAATCCCGAATGGCGGTGCCGTCCCGCGTGGGGTAGTCGTTGCCAAAAACGCTCAAGGCCGGGCGAATGCCCGCAGCCGTTTGGGTGACGAACGGCACCAAATTTTGGGGCACGCCCAAGGGAAGTTCGCCAATCCGGGCGGACGGGTGGGCACCGATGGGGTTGAAATACCGCAGGGCAATGGCGCTAAAACCGTACGCCCGCGCAGCATCTTGCAGCATCTCTTCGCCAATTTGCTTGGTGTTTCCGTACGGCGATTCCGCCGGCAAGATGGGCGAACCTTCCGCGATGGGCAGGTGCTCCGCTTGGCCGTAGACGGTGCAGGAAGAACTGAACAAAAACGCCATTTCCGGCTTTTGCGCCACGCGCTCCAAAAGCAACGCCTGGCTCATCAGGTTGTTTCGGTAATACTTCAACGGATGCGCCACGCTCTCCCCCACCGCTTTGTGCGCGGCAAAGTGCACGATGCCGTCCACGGGCGGCAAGGTGGGCCACCAGGCTTCCACGGCAGCCGGATCAGACAAATCAACGTTGTCCCAACGCGGGCGAGTACCGGCAATGGCTTCGATGCCGTCCAAAACCTCGGCCCGGGTGTTGTCCAGGTTGTCCACCAGCACCACGTTGTAGCCGCGCTCCAGCAATACCACGGCAGTGTGTGCGCCGATGTAGCCCAGACCTCCGGTGACGAGGACGGTCTTCACTTTACAAACGCTTTAAAATCCCGGTGTTCCTGCTTGTAGAGGGCCTCCTCCGGCAAATTCCGGAAGGCGTCGTAGGTGATTTTCAGGCCTTCTGCTCGGGAAACGCGCGGTGCCCAGCCCAATAGTTCGCGGGCTTTGGTGATGTCCGGCTGACGCTGGGTGGGGTCGTCCTTGGGCAAGGGCTCAAAAACGATTTTTTGGGTGGTCCCGGTGAGTTTGATGATCTCCTCCGCAAACTGCAAAATGGTGATTTCGTCGGGGTTGCCAATGTTCACCGGCAGCGCGTAATCGCTCAACAACAAACGGTAAATGCCTTCCACCAAATCGTCCACGTAGCAAAACGAGCGGGTTTGGCTGCCGTCGCCAAAAACGGTGAGGTCTTCTCCGCGCAGGGCTTGGCCAATGAAGGCCGGAAGAACACGGCCGTCGTTCAGGCGCATGCGCGGTCCGTAGGTGTTGAAAATGCGGATGATGCGCGTCTCCAGGCCGTGGTAGGTGTGGTAGGCCATGGTGAGCGCCTCTTGGAAGCGTTTGGCCTCGTCGTATACGCCGCGCGGGCCGATGGGGTTCACATTGCCCCAGTAGGACTCTGTTTGCGGGTGCACCGTGGGATCGCCGTACACCTCAGAGGTAGAGGCAACCAAAATCCGCGCCTTCTTGGCCAAGGCCAGGCCCAAACAATTGTGGGTGCCCAGGGAACCTACTTTCAGCGTTTGGATGGGAATCTTCAGGTAGTCTATGGGCGACGCCGGCGATGCAAAGTGCAGGATGTAGTCCAGCGGACCGTTCAGGTGGATGTGCGTGCTGACGTCGTGGTGCACAAAGGTGAATTCCGGCAGGCCTTGGAGGTGCTCCAAGTTGCGCAAATCGCCAGTAATCAAATTGTCCATTCCCACCACTTCGTAGCCTTCCGCGATGAAGCGGTCGCACAAGTGGGAACCCAGGAATCCGGCGGCGCCGGTGATGAGGATGCGGGGCATGCGGTGGCTGGTGTTAGTTGACGCCAATGCCGGCGTAGGTGAATCCGCGCTGCCGCAACTCGGCTCCGGAATAAATATTGCGTCCGTCCAAAAGAACCGGAGCATTCAAGGCCGCCTGTACGCGGTCCCAATCCGGCACACGGAATTCCGGCCACTCCGTGATGAGCAATAGCGCATCCGCGCCGGTGAGGGCTGCGTACGCGTTTTCTGCGTACTGAATGCGGTCTTGCAGCTGGTGCTTGGCCTCCTCAATGGCCACGGGATCGTAGGCCGTGACGGTGGCACCGCGGGCCATCAAGGCTTCCGCAATCACCACAGACGGCGCCTCGCGCATGTCGTCCGTTTGCGGCTTAAAGCTCAGGCCCCAAAAGGCAAAATGCTTGCCGCGCAGGTCCGCGCCAAAATGTGCCACCACCTTGGAAACCAGGACGTTTTTTTGGTCGTCGTTCACTGCTTCCACGGCTTCCAGGATGCGCATGGTGTAGCCGTTTTCCTTTGCGGTTCGGGCCAAGGCCTTCACGTCTTTGGGGAAGCAGCTGCCGCCGTACCCGATGCCCGGGTAAATGAACTTGTTGCCGATGCGGGGGTCGCTGCCGATGCCCTTGCGCACCATGTTCACGTCCGCGCCCATGATCTCGCACAGGTTGGCGATGTCGTTCATGAAGGAAATCTTGGTGGCGAGCATGGCGTTGGCGGCGTACTTGGTCATTTCCGCCGACGGGATGTCCATGAAGAGGACGGGGTGACCGTTCAGCGTGAAGGGCTGGTAGAGTCGGGACAAAACCTCTTGGGCACGGGCGCTTTCCACGCCGCACACAATGCGGTCCGGTCTCATGAAGTCGTCGATGGCCGCGCCTTCTTTCAGGAATTCTGGATTGCTGGCCACGTCAAACGGCAACGACGAACCGCGTTCGGTCAGGGCCTTCTGCAGGGCGCCGCGCACCTTCTCCGCCGTACCCACGGGAACCGTACTCTTGGTGATGACCACCAAGTAATCGTTCATGGTGCGGCCAATGCCGTCCGCCACGGCCAACACGTACTGCAAATCCGCACTACCGTCTTCGCCCGGAGGGGTTCCCACCGCAATGAATGCGGCCTCCGCGCCCGGGAGGGCTTCCGCCAGCGACGTGCTGAACTTCAACCGTCCGGATGCGGTGTTGCGCTCCACAATGGCGTCCAAACCGGGCTCGTAAATGGGCAGAATGCCCTTCTTGAGGTTGTTGATTTTCTGTTCGTTGACGTCAACACACGTCACGTCAATGCCGACGTCGGCCAAACAAGCGCCGGTGACCAGGCCTACATAGCCGGTGCCCACTACTGCTATTTTCATGCAAACGAAATTTGAGAAAGGGTTTGGTGTACGGTGTGGATGATGTATTGGATTTCGTCGGCCTCCATCTCCGTGTGAATGGGGAGCGACACAACATTTTGCGCCAGGTGTTCTGCCACCGGAAAGGTTCCGACGGGGTATTCCGGGCGAGCATACGCTTTCTGAAGGTGCAGGGGCACGGGGTAGTACACCATGGTGGGTACGCCTCGTTCTTGGAGGGCGGCCTGAAAGGCGGCCCGGTCCACGCCCTGCAGCAGCAAGGTGTATTGGTGAAACACGTGGGTGGACTGCGCCACACGAACCGGAATTTTCAACCGATCGTTTCCAGAGAAGGCTGCGTCGTACGCGGCCGCCACCGCTTGGCGACGGGCTGCAAAATCCCGCAAATGCGGCAATTTCAGGCGCAAAACGGCCGCTTGAAGCGTGTCCAAACGGGAATTAACCCCTACGGTATCGTGGTAGTACTTGACCTTCTGACCGTGGTTGGCCATTTGCTGCAGGAGCGCCGCAAGGTCGTCGTGCTGGGTGAACAGGGCGCCGCCGTCGCCAAAGCAACCCAAGTTCTTGGACGGGAAAAAAGACGTGCAGCCGATGTGCCCCATCGTTCCGGCTTGGGCCGTGTGGCCGTCCGCGAAGGTGTAGGTAGCCCCAATGGCCTGGGCAGCATCTTCCACCACAAAGAGGTTAAAGCGCTCCGCAACGCGCAATAGGCCCTCCATGGGTGCGCACTGGCCAAAAAGATGCACCGGAACCACGGCCTTGGTGCGCGGCGTTACGGCCGCTTCAACCGCTTCCGGCTGCAGTAAAAAAGTTTCCGGATCCACGTCCACCAAAACCGGCGTAAGCCCCAGCAAGGCAATCACCTCCGCGGTGGCCACGTAGGTAAAAACGGGAACCAGAACCTCGTCGCCCGGTTTCAATCCCAACGCCATGAACGCGAGTTGCAGTGCGTCTGTGCCGTTGGCGCAGGGCACCACGTGCTTAACCCCCTCGTGCGCGGTCAACTCCGCGGCGAATAACTTCACTTCCGGCCCTTGGATGAAGGCTCCGGAGGCCACAACGGCGTGCATCGCTTCGTTGAGTCCGGGCTGCAAGCGCTCGGTTTGACGGAGCAGATCAACCATCTGGATGGGGCGCGGGGGCTGTGGGGCGGATGCAGTCACGGGCGGTAGGCGGATTTCGTCGAAGTCAATCAACCACAAAGATACGGCACCGACGGGTGGCGGGTATGTTTTACCTTTGTTTGAAATGGTAGGATTTACCCGACTTTTTGGCCTTTTGGTGGGTGTGTTTGCGTTGGCTTTTTCCGCCCACGGCCAGACGCCCGAAACAACCGGGCGCCCCACCCCCTCGGCCCCGCCGAAAACAGTTGTTCCCGGAACGCGTGGTTTCGCCGCAGCACCCGTCCCCATGCGCGGTGCGCTCATCCAAGTGGGCTTGGGAACCTACCAACCGCTGGGCGCTTGGGCCAACACCTACGCGGGCGGCGGTATCCTGCATTTGGAACCGGCCTACAAAACGTCCAAAAACTGGATTTGGTCCCTGCAAATGCGCGCCCTGTACGGCATGCGCGTCAAAATAGACTCGTCGTTGTTGGGGTTCCTGACTACTGAGGACAACCAAATTTTGGGGTTGAGCGGCAGCTATGCGGAAGTGCGCACGGAAGGACGCGGGACGCAGCTGGGGGTGCAATTGGGCAAGGTGGTGCCTTTGGGCCCGACGACCGCAAAATCCGCGAACCTGCGCAGCTCCGGCCTGGACCTTCGCCTGGGCGCCGGCTGGCTCCAGCACCGCATTCTGTTCTTCAATCCCAGCGGTGGCGTGCCCATGGTCTACGCGCCGTACCGGTACGGATTGGACCGGCTGCACCGCGGCTACTACGCCCAGCAAAGCATCGGCTATCTGCGTCAGGCGCGCAACAACGAATACGGCTGGTCCGTCGCCTTGGAATTTCAGCAGGCCCGACTGACCCCGCAACGGGGCTACAACTACGACACCCGCCTCCCGGACACGCAAGCCAAATGGGATTTTTCCGTGGGCGTCCGTGCTCTTTACAACTTGAGCATCCTCCGCGCAGCCGCCCCAACCACCGGTCCGCGTTTTTATGTGGATTGACGCCATACTGGCGCCCTTTGCGGGCCAACTGTTCCGCGTCGGCGTCCGCGCGGCCGCACTTTTTGGCCACCAGCGCGCCCAGGCCCTGCTCCGCTTTCGATCCGACACCCCCATCCCCAACGGCCCATTTGACCTCTGGATCCACTGCGCCTCGCACGGCGAGTGGGAAACGGTGCAGCCGGTGGTGCGTCGCTACCGCACGAAACACCCGTCGAACCGCGTACTGATTACCTTTTTTTCCCCCAGCGGCCTCCACGCGCGCATCCCGGCCTCCCTGAACGTAAGCGTCGGTTCCCTCCCGTGGGACACCCCATCTGCCGTACGCAACTTTCTGGACCGCACCCAACCCAAGCGCTTGGTGCTGGTGCAGTACGACCTCTGGCCCGCCCTCCTGCACGCCTGCCGCACCCGTCGCATTCCGTGGGGCGTTGTCAATGCCCGATGGAACCCCTCGCTTCGCTGGACGCGCAGTTTGTGGCACGCGGCTTCCTGGATCACCGTCCAAACTACAGAGGACGCAGCGCACTTCCAAGGGCTGGGATTGACGGCTCAGGCCTTGGGCGATACCCGGTTCGACAACGTCGTTGAACGCGCTTCCGACGCGCTGCCCATGGACTGGCTGCCCGATGCCTTCCACACGTTTAACGACGCCCAAGGATTGGTGGTGCTGGGCTCGGTGTGGCCGGAAGATGCTCCCTTGGTGCTCCCCTTGATTGCCCGCTTTCCGGAGTACAAATGGTTGGTGGTGCCCCACGACGTCAGCGAAGCATCCCTGCGCTTTTGGGCCTCCAAAATTCCGGTCCCCCACGTGCGCTGGTCCCAGCTCGAAGCGGCAAACGGCGAAGTTTCCAGCCGCACCCTGCATCCAGAAAACGCCCGCGCACTTTTGGTGGACCGTGTGGGGTTGCTTTTTCCGCTCTATTCCCTGGCTTCATTCGCCTACGTGGGCGGTGGACGTTCCGACGGACAACACAACTACTGGGAGCCGCTTGCCTGGGGTGTTCCCACGGCCCTAGCGCACGAGGGCCTGGAAGCACGTCCGGACGCACGGGAAGCGGTGGATGCTGGCTTCTTGTATTCGGCACGCGAAACCGAAGACTTGCGCGAACAATGGGCCCACTGGCAAGCTAGGCCTCCCCAAGGCTGCGCCGCGTGGATGCAGCAAAAAGGCGGAGCTTCGGAAGCTACCCTTCGGGCCATTCTTCAGTCTTGATCCGCTTGGCGAAGTAGCTCCTGGTCCACCCCCAGCAAAAAGGCGTACTCCATCGCTACATCGCGGTAGGCTTGGAATCGGCCCGACGCACCACCGTGCCCCGTCTCCATATCGCAGTGCAAATAGAGCGGTTTCCGGTTCGTCCGAACCGCACGAATTTTAGCGATCCATTTGGCCGGCTCCCAATACTGCACCTGACTGTCGTGCAAACCGGTAGTGACCAAAAGCGCTGGGTAGTCTACGGCTTGAACCCGATCGTAGGGCGAATACGACAGCATGCGGAAGTACGCCTCTTTTTCGTTGGGATTGCCCCACTCTTCGTATTCCCCGGTGGTCAAGGGAATGGACGCGTCCAGCATGGTGGTCACCACGTCCACAAAAGGAACGGCGGCCACAATTCCCGGGAACAAATCCGGGCGCAAATTGAGCACCGTGCCCATCAACAAACCTCCAGCACTGCCGCCCATGGCGTAGAGCCGGGAAGCGTCGGCCCAGCGGGCCCCTACCAAATGTTCCGCGCACGCAATGAAATCCGTGAAGGTATTGAGCTTGTGCTCCATTTTGCCCCGGTCGTACCAGAAGCGGCCCATTTCCTGGCCGCCCCGAATGTGCGCAATGGCGTAGCCGTAGCCGCGCTCCAACCAGCTCAAACGCGCGGAAGAGAACGATGGATCCAGCGAGTGGCCGTAGGAGCCGTATCCGTAGACCAAAAACGGAATGGGACCCGCTGCGTTTGCGGGCACCACCAAAGAAATGGGAATGCGGGTACCGTCTGCGGCCGTGGCCCAGATGCGGTCCGTGCGGAACTTTTCAGCGTCGTATCCGCCCACCACCTGCTGCACCTTGCGCAGGCGTCGCTCGCGGGTGGTCATGCGGTAGTCAAACACCTGACTGGGCTGCACCAACGAGGTGTAGCCCATCCGAAGCCATTCCGTGTCGTAGTCCGGATTGGCCCCCAAGTAAGCGGTGTATGCCGCGTCTTCAAAAGCAACTTCGTGCTCGGGTTGGGCAGTGTCCCAAGGTTTCACCACCACACGGGTCAGGCCGTTGACGCGCTCCTCCAAAACCAAGAAATGCGAAAACAACTCCATGCCTTCGAGCAAAACGTCCGGACGATGCGGCAACACCTCGCTCCAATGACTTCGATCGGTTTGGTCCTCCGGGCACTGCATGAGTTTGAAATTCTCCGCGCCGTCGGCATTGGTTCGGAGGTACCAGCGGTCTTGAAAATGGGCGGCACCGTACTCCAACTGAGGGGTACGCGGCTGAAAACACCGCCAGGCACCGGTGGGTTGGTCCGCGCGCAACACGTGCATTTCGTCGGACGTGCTGCTGCCGGTGGCAATGACCAGGAACTTCTTGCTCTTGGTTCGGTACACCGTGCAGGAGAACGCTTCGTCCTGCTCGTGAAACAGTTCTACGGGTTCGGCACCGGGGGCGCGCAACTCCAACCGCACAATGCGATCCACCCGCAACGTTTGCTCGTCTTTGGTGGGAAAGAACACGTACGTGCCGCACGAAGACCACGCAGCCGACCCGGCCGTGCCGGTGGCCACCAAAACGGGAGGAGCATCGCTTCCCAGCACCGCACGGTACAAATCGTAGCGACGTCGGCTCACGAAATCCACGCCGTAGATCATCTCCCGGTGGTCCGGTGCGAGAAACAAACCGCTCACCTGGCAATACGCATGCCCTTCGGCCAACTTATTGACGTCCAAGAGCAATTCTTCCTCCCCAACCGGTTCGCCGCCAACATCCGCCTTTCGGCAATGAAACGGATATTCCTTTCCTTCCTCGTAGCGCGTGTAGTACCAAAATCCTTCGCGCAAAACCGGCACGCTTTCGTCCACTTGGGGAATGCGTCCCACCATTTCTTGGTAGAGCGTTTCCTCCAGCGCACGAACAGGCTCCATTTCGGCACGACGGTACTCGTTTTCGGCCTCCAGGTGGGCAATGACTTCCGGGTTGTCGCGGTCGTTCAACCAGAAATAAGGATCTATTCGCTCGTGGCCGTGGATTTCCATCCGGTGGTCCCGACGCGGGGCAACGGGTTCTATTCCCATCACATGCGCGACTTTTCCTGTAAAATACGCATCAATCCTTCTTTCGAAGGGGTGTGCGCCGGGTTGTACTCCACCGCCTTGCGGTAGTCTTTTTCCGCATTGGTCAAATCACCGCCTCGTTCCGCCGCAAAAGCACGCCCGTAATATGCACGGTAGTTGATCTCTTGGGCCTTGATGCTTTGGCCAAAATACACGCGCGCCTCAGCGAGCATACTCAGTTCCAAATGGATGAATCCCAAGTTAAAAAAGGGTTCCGGATCGTTGGGGTTCAACTGACCGCAGGTGGTAAACGCAGCAATCGCTGGGTTGTAGTCCTTGCTGCCCAAGTGGAACATCCCCAAGTTGTAGTAGGCCTTGGCGTTGTTGGGGTCCTGATCGATGATCCGTTGAAAATACCCCCCGGCCAACCCGGAATTCAACCCCATGTGGAGCACACCGGCCATGTCCAAGGCGGGCACAAAGGTGGGATTCAGATCGATGGATTTTTGGATGTACTTCAGCGCCAAGGCGGTGTCGCTCTTCGTGTCGCGCAACGCCAAACCCTTGATGTAGTAGGCCATGGCGTTGTTCTCGTCGCGCTTCAAAACCGCATCCACAAACGTTAAACATTTGTCGTAGTCTTGAACAATGGAGTACAATTCCGCCATTTTGAGCCGGCAGGGAATGTTGTCCGGATCCAATTGAATGCAACGCTCCCAGGCCTCTTTGGAGGTGCGGGTTTGGTTGCCAATGAAGTAGACCTCCCCTTTGCGCAAGAGGCTGGGCACGTGGTTGGAATCTAGGGCGAGTGCCGCCTCCATGTCCGCCTTGGCGTACGGAAGGTTCTTTTGCTCCAAATACAATCCAGACCGAAACGCCAAGGCGTCCAAGTCGTTGGGATTGGATTCCAAATACGCCGATACCGAATCCAAGGGGGTTTCGGTTTTTTGGGTTTGCTCCTCCGGAGCCGAGGGCGAGCAGGCCGCCCAGAGGGCGGCCGCGAGCCCGAGGTAGGCAATCGACTTAACCACGCAGAACTGCCGCAATTTTAACTTCCAATTCGTCGGCCAGCTCTTGGTTGTCTTTCAGCAACTGACGAACCGCATCCCGGCCTTGCCCCAACTTGGTGTCCCCGTAGCTGAACCAGCTGCCGCTTTTTGCAATAATGCCGTGCTGTACGCCCAAATCGATCAATTCGCCGGCCTTGGAAATGCCTTCGCCGTAGTAAATGTCGAATTCTGCCGAACGGAAGGGAGGCGCTACCTTGTTTTTCACCACCTTCACGCGGATCCGGTTGCCCACTACCTCTTCTCCATCCTTGATCTGGGTAGAGCGACGGATGTCGATGCGCACGGAGGCGTAAAACTTCAAGGCGTTACCGCCCGTGGTGGTTTCTGGATTGCCGAACATAACACCAATCTTCTCGCGCAGCTGGTTGATGAAGAAGCAGGTGCAATTCGTTTTGGAAATGGTTCCGGTTAATTTACGGAGTGCTTGGGACATCAAGCGGGCGTGCAAACCCACCTTGGACTCGCCCATCTCTCCTTCAATTTCTGCTTTGGGAGTCAAGGCAGCCACCGAGTCAATAACCACCAAATCAATGGCGCCGGAACGAATCAAATTGTCGGCAATTTCCAAAGCTTGCTCGCCGTTGTCCGGCTGCGAAATGATCAGTTCTTCCGTGTTGACGCCCAACTTCTCCGCGTAAGCGCGGTCAAAAGCGTGCTCGGCGTCAATGAAGGCTGCAATTCCGCCCAGCTTCTGCGCCTCCGCAATGGCGTGCAGGGTCAGTGTGGTTTTACCGGAGGATTCCGGCCCGTAAACCTCAATCACGCGACCGCGCGGATAGCCGCCTATTCCCAAGGCAATATCAACGCCCAAGGAACCGGATGGAATGACTTCAACCTCTACAACGGCAGCATCGCCCATGCGCATGACGGCGCCTTTCCCGTAGGTCTTGTCCAATTTTTCCATGGTCAGCTTGAGGGCTTTCAGTTTGGCTTCTTTTTCATTGCTCATGGCACTGCAGTTTTAAGGATATAAAAAAGTCACGTCGGGAATTCGCCCCCGACGTGAACAAAAATAAGGCAAGGTTTTGGCCCTACCCAAAGGTAAACACTTAACTACGGCTGTCGGCCAAAATTTGTTGCGCAGCGGCCTTGGTGTCCACGTCCGTGATGACGCGCTCCACAAGTCCAGAACCGTCAATTACGAAGGTAACTCTGTTAATTCCATCGTATTCGCGGCCCATGAATTTCTTGCGACCCCACACCCCGTAGGACTGCACCACGGATTTGTCGCCGTCGGACAAAAGCGGGAAAGGCAGGCTGTACTTGGCGATGAATTTCTGGTGGGCCTTGGGCGAATCCACAGAAACCCCCAAGATGGCAAAACCGGCGTCCAACAGCTCTTGGTAGGAATCGCGGAAACTGCAGGCTTCGGCGGTGCAGCCGGGGGTGTCGTCCTTGGGGTAAAAGTACAAAACGAGTTTCTTGCCGGCGAAGTCGGAAAGGGCAACGTGGGCCTCGTTTTGGTCGATGGATTGGAAGGCTGGGGCAGCGTCGCCCGGTTTCAAATGGGTCATGGCGGATAAAATTGGAGGGGTCCGGTAGTTCGTACCCAGCAAAGGAACAAAGAAACAGTGCTTGCGGTTCGCATCTACCTTTGTCCTATGAAAAAATCCGACGCCGTCCGGTACATCCAAGACGAACTGGAGCGCCTGTACCCGGAAACGCCCATTCCGTTGGACCACACCGACGCCTTCACCCTGTTGGTGGCGGTAGTGCTCTCCGCACAATGCACGGACGCCCGGGTCAACACCGTAACACCCGCACTCTTTGCCCGTGCCTCCACCCCCGCGCAAATGGCGCAACTGTCGGTGGAAGAAATCGCGGATTTGATTCGATCGGTGGGCCTGACGCCCATGAAGTCCAAGGGCCTAAAGGGTTTATCGGAAATGATTGTTCACCTCCACGGCGGCGAGGTGCCCGCCTCCTTTGAAGCTTTGGAGGCCATGCCCGCCGTGGGCCACAAAACCGCTTCGGTGGTGATGAGCCAGGCCTTTGGGGTTCCCGCCTTTCCCGTGGACACCCACATCCACCGCCTATTAACCCGATGGAAAATGACCAACGGCAAGAGCGTGGAACAAACCGAGCGCGACGCCAAGCGTCTTTTTCCAGAAGACCGCTGGAACAAGCTCCACCTGCAAATCATCTTCTACGGACGGGAATACTCCCCAGCCCGCGGCTGGAGCGCGGAGCGCGACTTCATCACGTGTACCGTCAATCCCAAGTACGCCGGTAAGTAGCACTGCCGTTGGCGGAGGGTCAAAAAAAAGAGCCGCCTCTTGCGAGGCGGCTCCTTCCATTTGGAAAGTAATTCCTTATTGGATGGCTACTTTCAAAGTCTTCACTTGTGCACCGTTCTGTACGTTCAGGGTGTACATACCGGCAGCCAAGTCACCAACGTATACAGGCACGGAAGTACCGGCTTCAGCAACTACGTTGCGGGCCTTAACAACTTTACCGGTAATGTCGATCAAGGTCAATTCAAACTGACCGTCTGCGTCGCCGAAGGCAACGTTCATGAACTCATTCGCAGGTACTGGAGCAACCGTGATGGAAGCCATAGCCTCCTCGGTCAAACCAATGCCCATGCACGCAACAGGATTCGCTGATTCACACGTCTTGGAGCGGATCCAAGGGTTTTCGAACGAGCGACCGCTGCTGTAGCCCGTGTACCAACGGTTGTAGGCCGTAGCGCCCACAGTGGTCAGGTACATCATGGCCGAACCGGAAGCATTTTCAAAGCTTTGGTCGTTGCGCATGCGCACTACCTCAGCCCCGTTGTTGGAGTACATCGTGAATACAAAGAAGTACGAACCTTGAGGCAACAACATGGGGAAGCCGGTGGTGGGGTCGGTCAAGTCAAAGTAGATCGTGCCCGCAGCCGTGTCGGCAGCCGTGATGGTGTGCTGTACGTAGGCCAAGATGGCGTTCTGATCAAAACCGGTCGTGTAACCGTCGAAGGCAGAAGAGTCAAAAACAGACATTTCAACAATACCACCGCCGGTGGTCAAGGTGGAGATGCCTACGTTGACGCCGAACAAACGCTCTGCGTTCACAAAATCGTGGCGTGCTGCAAAGGCAGAACCGTCCAAACCGATGTTCGGGGTACCGATGGAGTTATCAAAACGGCTGTAGTCCAAAGAGTTGAAGTCGTTGGTTACCGTTACGGCCATGGTGTCCGGGAACACAGCAACCGTAGAGTCCGTAACAACACTGAACGTCACCCCGTACGTGCCTGCAGCAGCAGGAGTCCAAGCAGTGGCCAAGGTGTTCAAATCGTTGTAGTCAGCCGTGTCGCCGGAAACCAAGGTAGCCTTCACAGGACCGTTCAAGGTTTGCACTACAGCACCCGTGCTGTTCAAGATTTTCACTTGCAACTTCACGTTGGTTTGGTTGGCAGAACCGGTGTTGACCACGTTGCCGTCGAACGTGATGGAGCGGTTTTGCTTCAAGGACATGTTGCCCAGCTTGGAAGAACCGGAAGCAGGACCGTACAAGATGTCTACTTTAGGAGCGCCGTTGGCGTTCACGATGTACTCCAAGCGGTGCTTGGGCGTCTCGATGATTTTCACGTCGTCGATCTGCCAGAAGTAGTAGTCGCCGTCGAAACGGAAACGGAACTTCATGTTGGCTTGACCGGCAACTGCGGCGGGAATGGGTACAGCTGCAACGTCGGTACGGGTAGTGGCGGAGTTAACCGCAATACCAGAATTCAACATCACGGTGTAGGGCCACGTGGTGCCGCCGTTGATGGAAAAGTCGATGTACGTAGCCGGAACGCCTTGGCCGGTTGGGCCCGCGAAACGACGGTAGTATTGGTTAAACACCAAATCCACCTCGGTGTAGCCGGTCAAGTTGATGACGCCTGAAGTCAAGTTGGCTACGTGGGCAGCAGCTGCAATTCCGTTTCCGAAGTTGCCTGCAATGCCTGCGTTGTCCAAAAAGTCGGAGTCAAACAACACAAAACCGTTGGCTGCCGTGGGGCTCTGGATGGCCAGCTGGCCGGTAGCGGCCGTGCCTGCGTATCCTCCGCGGGATCCGGTAACAACGCCCGGGGTGGTGGTGGTACCGCGGTACTCCCACTTGGAATCAGCATCGGCAACGCCGTTGGCCAAACCACCGGTGTTGTCCCAAGAGGCTGGAATTCCGCTTGCAAAGGTTTCAGAATAAACGACCGTTTCCGTACCCGTGTAGCGGGCCGTTACGGAAGAGCGCGCGGGAAGCTGCTCGTTGTTGTCGGCCGTGCGCTGAGCTTCAACGCGGGCCTTCGGGGACTGGGCCAGGGCCGCAAATCCAATTGCCATGAAGGCAAAGAAGTAGGTTTTTTTCATAATATGGGCTTTAAAGCTTAAACGCAAGGTTCAATATTACGAAAGAATTAAATTACTTCCGATTCTCCGTTGCTTTTTCTTTGCCACTTTTTCGCAATTCGCTCAAAAAAACAAGCCCTTACCGAGGCAAGGGCTTGTTTTCAAAAAGAAAGTGACTCCTTATTAAACATTACGCATACGACGAAACCGGAGCACAGGTGCACTGCAGGTTGCGGTCTCCGTAGGCTTCGTCCACGCGGCGAACGGTGGGCCAAAACTTGTTTTCAGCTACATACGGCAGCGGATAAGCCGCGTCGTGGCGGGAGTAGGGCCAGTTCCAGTCGTTGGCGGTCACCATGGTCAGGGTGTGTGGGGCGTTCTTGAGGAGGTTGTTCTCCGCATCCACCTTGCCGTCGATGATGTCTTGAACCTCCGCGCGAATGGCCAACAGGGCGTCGCAAAAGCGGTCCAACTCCATTTTGGATTCGCTTTCCGTGGGTTCAATCATCAGGGTGCCGGCCACCGGGAAGCTCACCGTGGGGGCGTGGTAACCGTAGTCCATCAAACGCTTGGCCAGGTCGACTACCTCAATGCCGCCATCGCGCTTGAAGGGTCGGCAATCCAAAATCATTTCGTGGGCAGACCTGCCGTTGTCTCCCGTGTACAAAACTTGGAAGTCTGCTTCCAGACGGTACTTCATGTAGTTGGCGTTGAGGATGGCGTACCGCGTAGCGTCGCGCAGCCCTTCCCCACCCAGCATCTTGATGTACGCATAACTGATCAAAAGCACCAAGGCGCTGCCGTAAGGTGCCGCGGAAATGGCCGTGATCGGCTGATTCCCACCCGTAGCCACCACCGGGTGGGACGGCAAGAACGGCGCTAAATGCGACTTCACGCAAATCGGCCCTACCCCGGGGCCACCGCCGCCGTGCGGGATGGCGAAGGTCTTGTGCAGGTTCAAGTGGCACACGTCCGCGCCAATCAGGCCGGGGGAAGTCACCCCCACTTGGGCGTTCATGTTGGCGCCGTCCATGTATACCTGGCCGCCGTGTTGGTGGATTAGGCCCGTTGCGACTTTGACCGACGCTTCGAATACGCCGTGTGTGGACGGATACGTGATCATCATGCACGCCAAACGATCCGAATACTGCTCCGCCTTGGCTTGCAAATCTACCAAGTCGATGTTTCCGCGGTCGTCGCAACCCACGACTACGACGTCCATGCCCGCCATGACGGCAGACGCGGGATTGGTGCCGTGGGCGGAGGACGGAATGAGGGCCACGTTGCGGTGGTGATCCCCGCGGGACTGGTGGTAGGCGCGGATGACCATCAAACCGGCGTATTCCCCTTGCGCGCCCGAGTTGGGCTGCAGGGAAGTGGCGTCGAACCCGGTGACTACTGCCAAATCACGCTCCAACGATTCAATGACCTCCAGGTACCCGGCCGCTTGCTTGGCGGGGACGAAGGGGTGCATTTGGCCCCAGGCCGGCCAGCTCAACGGGAGCATCTCAGACGCGGCGTTCAGCTTCATGGTGCAGCTGCCCAAGGAAATCATGGAGTGGTTCAGGGACAAGTCCTTGCGCTCCAACTTCTTGATGTAGCGCATCATTTCGGACTCGCTGTGGTAGCTGTTGAAGGCCGGATGCGTCATGAAGTCCGACGTGCGCAGCATTTCTGCGGGAAGGGCGGTAGACGCTTGGGTATTGAGGGACACGGTGGCGCGTCCTGCCGCTTCCGCAAAGGCGTCCACCACGTCCTGAAGGTCTTGGGTATTGGCTACCTCGTGCGCGGCCACCAGAAACCCACCGTTGTAGTACCCCACGTTGATGCCGCGGGACTCGGTGGCGTTGCGGATGCGCGCTTGAAGCGAATCGTCGGCGGCCAGGTGCAGGGTGTCGAAGAAGTTCGCATTGTGTTGGGTGTAGCCCAAAGCGGTCAACGCTTCGTTCAGCGCCACCGCCTTGCGGTGGATGGACGTTGCAATCTGGCGAATGCCGTTGGGGCCGTGGTACGCGCCGTACATGCCCGCCATGACGGACAAAAGCACTTGCGCCGTGCAGATGTTGGAGGTAGCGCGGTCGCGCTTGATGTGCTGTTCGCGGGTTTGCAAGGCCATGCGCAAAGCGGGATTGCCGTCTTTATCGATGGTGCGGCCAATGATTCGGCCCGGAATGAAGCGTTTGAAGTCTTCCTTGGTGGCGAAGAAGGCCGCGTGCGGACCGCCAAAGCCCATGGGAATGCCAAACCGTTGGGACGTTCCCACCACCACGGCGGCGCCCCATTCCCCGGGAGGAGTCAGCAGCGCCAAAGACATCAAATCGGCGGCTACGGCCACGCTGATTTCGTGCTTCGCGCAGGCAGCGGCAAAGGCCTTGCCGTCGCGAACCGCACCGGTAGCGGTGGGGTACTGCAGCAAAGCGCCAAAAAAGTCGTCCGTCGGAACGAACTCGTCCGCACGACCCTCCACCAACTCAATGCCTTGGGGGATGCCGCGCGTGGACAACAAAGACTTCACTTGAGGCAGGGCGTCCGTGTCTACAAAAAATTTGTTTGCGTTGCGCTTTTGCTGTTCGCGGTTTCGCGCGCCCAACAGCATGGTCATGGCTTCGCCTGCGGCCGTGGCCTCGTCCAACAAAGACGCGTTGGCCAACTCCATGCCGGTGAGGTCCACCACCATGGTTTGGTAGTTCAAAAGCGCCTCCATGCGGCCCTGGGCAATCTCCGCCTGGTAGGGCGTGTAGGCCGTGTACCAACCCGGATTTTCCAAAATGTTGCGCTGGATGACCGACGGCGTTACCGTGGGGTGGTAGCCCAAGCCAATGAAGTTGCGGAACACTTGGTTCTTGCCGGACAACTCGTGTACGTGGCGCAGGTAGTCGCTCTCGCTGAGCGCCGGTGCAACGTCGAGCGGCTCGTTCATTCGAATGGCTGCCGGAACCGTCTGTTCGATCAGCACGTCCAACGTGGGGACGTTCAGAGCGTCCAGCATTTGCTGGGTTTCTTCGGCACTTGGACCGATGTGGCGACGCGCAAAGTCTGGGGTTGTCATGGCGACAAAGGGTTTTAGAAGGTCACAAAATTACTGCAAAACTGCCCTACCTTGCAGGGGTCAACGAAAGCTTCGATGGACCCTTTATCAACACGTTATCTACCGCTCGCTGAAGCGCGCCTGCGCGACGCCGCGGACCCCTTGTTTTCCTACCGGTCGGAGTTTTTCATCCCCCAACACGCAGGCGTAGATTGCGTCTACCTCACCGGCAATTCGCTGGGCTTGCAACCCAAGGCGGCGTCCGCTGCCCTGCAAGCGGAATTGGACGACTGGCAGCGCCTGGGCGTGGAGGGGCATTTTGCCGCCAAAAACCCGTGGATGCCCTACCACGAGCGCATGACCTCCAGCCTGGCCCGCTTGACCGGCGCCCAACCCAGTGAGGTGGTGGCCATGGGCTCCCTGACCGCCAATTTGCACTTTTTGATGGCGAGTTTTTACCGCCCCACGGCTTCGCGGTACAAGATTTTAACCGAAGCCAAGGCCTTCCCGTCCGATCGGTACGCCCTGGCCTCGCAATTGCGCTGGCACGGATTCAACCCGGATACCGACTTGGTTGAAATCGCCCCCAACGGCCCCGGCGGCACGCACCGCCCGGAGGATTTTGAAGCGGCTTTGGACGAACACGGTTCTGAGATTGCCCTGATGTTGGTGGGCGGCGTGAATTACTTCACCGGACAGGTATTCCCCATGGAACGTCTCACGGCCTACGCACAGGAAAGCGGCGTTCTGGTGGGCTGGGACTTGGCGCACGCGGCGGGCAACGTTCCGTTGGAACTGCACGCCTGGAAGGTGGATTTTGCGGCCTGGTGCAGCTACAAGTACCTGAACAGCAGCCCCGGCGGGGTGGCAGGAATCTTCGTGCACGAGCGGCACCACGGTGCGGAAACCCTGCGCTTGGCGGGCTGGTGGGGCCAAGATAAAACCCGACGCTTCCTCATGGAGCCGGACTTTCACCCCATTCCCTCCGCGGAGTCTTGGCAGTTGTCCAACGCTCCGGTGTTGAGCATGGCGGTGCACCGGGCCTCATTGGACCTGTTTGACCGCGCGGATGCGGAGCACCCGGGCGGGCGCCGTGCCAAGAGTTTGGCACTTTCTGCGGCCCTGATGGGTTTGCTGGACCGCACGGCCGAAACCACCGGCGCGACCCTAGAAGTTTTCACACCCCGCGCAGACCACGAACGCGGCTCCCAGGTGAGCGTGCGCTTCCCCGGCCGCGGCAAATCGTTTTTTGACGCCCTCACGGAACGCGGCGTGGTGGCAGACTGGCGCGAGCCGGACTGCATCCGCATGGCCCCGGTCCCGCTTTACAACTCCTTTGAAGACCTGTCCCGTCTGGAATCCATCCTGTTGGAACTTTTGACCCCATGAAAAAAGCAACTGTAGTTGGAGCCGGACTCGTCGGCTCGTTGTGGACCGCCTTGTTGGCCAAACGCGGCTACCGAGTGGACGTATACGAGCGTCGGACGGATTCCCGCAAGGCAGGCTACGCCGGCGGACGCAGCATCAATTTGGCCCTTTCCAACCGCGGCTGGAAGGCCTTGGAGCGCGCCGGATTGGCGGAGGCCATTGCCCGGGAAGCCATCCCCATGAGCCACCGCGTGATGCACGCCGTAGATGGCTCCTTGGTGCGCCAACCCTACGGAAAGGACGGCCAAGCCATCTATTCCGTATCCCGCGGCGGTTTGAACGAACAGTTGATGACCTTGGCGGAGCAAAGCGGCAACGTGCACCTCCACTTTGACCGCAGATGCGTGGACGTAGACTTGAAGTCCGGCGCTGCGGCTTTTGAATCCGGCGACGGATCCCTGGAGCGCGTGGAGCCGGGGCTCCTTTTTGCCACGGACGGCGCCTACAGCGCCATCCGGTCCGCCATGATCAAAACGGACCGCTACCAGTACCAACAGCAGTACATCGACCACGGATACAAGGAACTGCACATCCCGGCCGGGCCAAACGGTGCCTACCAAATGGAAAAGAACGCCCTGCACATTTGGCCGCGGGGCGGCTACATGCTCATTGCCTTGCCCAATCCGGACGGCAGCTTCACCCTGACGCTGTTTTTTGCGTGGGAAGGCCCCGAAAGTTTTGCGAGCTTGCCCACCACCGACGACGCCGAAGCCTTTTTTGCCCGCATTTTTCCCGACGCCCTCTCCCTGATGCCTGATTTTCGTGCGCAGTGGGACACCAACCCCGCCAGTTCCCTGGTCATCATGCGGTGCGACCCCTGGCAATTCAACGGAACCGTCGCCCTCATTGGCGACGCCGCCCACGCCATCGTTCCGTTTTACGGACAGGGCATGAATGCCGGTTTTGAGGACTGCACGGTGCTGGACGACCTGCTGGACGCACACGGCGAGGACTGGCCCAACGTGTTGCCCGAGTACAGCCGCATTCAGAAACCCAATGGCGACGCCATTGCGGAATTGGCCTTGTTGAATTTCATTGAGATGCGCGACTTGGTGGGCCAACCGGAATTCCTGCTTCAGAAAAAAATTGAGGCGTGGTTCTCCAACAAGCATCCGGACCGCTGGACGCCGCTCTACACCCAGGTTACCTTTTCGCACACGCCCTACGCGGAGGCCTTGGCCAACGGCCGCAGGCAGGAGGCCATCATGCGCGAGGTAATGGCTTTGCCGGACCTAGAAGAGCGTTGGGACAGTGCCGACGTTGAGGCATTGTTGTTGGAACGTACGACGCGGTAAATCGCAGGGGGATCGCGGTGCGCGCTCACTGCCCGCTCAGGGCGGTGCGCACTCTTTTCATCAAGTTGGACCGGAAAACATAGTCCACAACGGCCGGGTTTTCCGCCTCCAGGATTTCGTCGTTGGTGCCTTCCCAAACCTTTTCTCCTCCTTTTAAGAGGAGAACGTGTTCGCCAATCTCCAGAACGGAGTTCATGTCGTGGGTATTGATGACCGTGGTCATGCCGTACTCGTGGGTGATGTCTTGGATGAGGGCGTCGATGACCAAAGAGGTTTCTGGATCCAACCCGCTGTTGGGCTCGTCGCAGAACAAATACTTGGGATTCAATACAATGGCACGCGCAATGGCCACGCGTTTTTGCATGCCTCCGGAAAGCTCCGCGGGGTACTTGTGCGCTGCGTTTTCAATTCGAACGCGCTCCAAACAAAACCGCACCCGTTCTTTCTTCTCGGCCGCAGACATACTCGTAAAAAAGTCCAGGGGAAGGCGTACGTTTTCCTCGATGCTTTGCGAAGTGAACAAGGCACTTCCTTGGAAGACCATGCCCATTTCTTGGCGCACCTTTCGGGCGTCGCTGTGCTCCATTTGGCGAAGGTTCCTGCCGTCGTACAAAATGGTGCCTTCGTCGGGCTGAATCAATCCCAAAATGGACTTCAGCATCACGGTTTTCCCGGAGCCGCTCAAGCCAATGATCAAGTTGCACTTGCCGGGCTTCAGGTCCACATCGATGCCGCGCAACACGTGCTGGTCGCCAAAGGACTTGTGGAGGTTGCGCACGGAAATCATTGCAGGATGAGGTTGGTCAGGATATAATTGAACAGGATGATGGCCAAGATGGTGGCGATGACGGCCTGCGTGCTGGCGTGCCCCACCTCCAAAGGTCCCCCTTTCACGCGGTACCCAAAGAAGGAGGGTACACTGGCAATGAAGAAGGCGAAAACGGTCATCTTAAAAACGGAATACGCTATATAAAAAGGCTGAAACTCCAAACGAAGACCCAACAGATATTCACCGGGACTCAGCAAGCCCAACCACCAACCCGCCAAGTAGCCCCCCACCAGGCCACCCGCCATGGAAAAAATGAGCAAAATTGGGCTGAACAGAACGTTGGCAACAATTTTTGGGAGCACCAAAAAGCCGGCCGGATTGATGCCCATGACTTCCAGAGCGTCGATTTGTTCGGTGATACGCATATTTCCAATGGAACCTGAGATGTTGGAACCCACAATGCCCGCCAAAATTAGGCTCACGATGGTGGGCGCAAATTCCAATAAAATAGACTCCCGGACGGCAATGGCAATGTAGTAGCGCGGTATGAGCGGATCGTCCAGATTGAGTGCCGTCTGAATGGTAACCACGGCTCCCATAAATAGAGAGATAATGGCCACCAAGGGCAACGTTTTCACGCCCAAGGCGTCTACGTCGCGCCAAAAAGCTTTGCGGTATTCGGCAAACCGCTCCGGCCGACGGAAGACTTGACGCAAAAAGAGCCAGTAGGCACCTAATTCGGCAAAAAAGCGGTAAATCATGCCCTAAAATTACGTTATTTTTACGGGGATGAAACGTGCTTTTTCAACTCTTTTCGCGGTTTTGGCGCTGGTGGTGCTGGCAACCGCGGCAACGGCCTGCGGCGGTGCGCGCGGCTGCGATTGTCCGCATTTTTCCGCGTCGCGGTGAACTGGGTTTCCCTGCTGCCCAACGAGCGCGCAGCCGAACTGGTGGTTCCGCTGGCGACGGCGTTCGCAGGAACGGTAGACGCCGTGGCACCGCGCAGCTCCAAATGGGGCGATTTCAGGCCCGCACACGATGGCAAACCCGCCCGCATTCGGGTGAACCGGGACTTGCCGCCCGACGCTTTTCTGCTGACACTTTTGCACGAACTGGCCCACGCCCACGTGGACGCGGCGTGGCTGGCGCGCAGGGCAGCATTCAGCGGCGGACTTTCTCCGCTGAAGCAATTGACCTCTGTTTTGCGTGGCCGGCCGGCACGGCCGGCCAAACCCGCCCCCCACGGCAGCGAATGGCAAGCCGCCTACCGCGCGGTGGTAACCCCCTTTTTAACCGAAGGTGTTTTTCAGCCGGGGGTGGCGCGCGTGCTGGAAAAATCCCTGCGCAAACCCAAAGCTTCGTGCGGCGCAGACCCCGCCCTGCTGCAGGTGCTCCGCCCCAAAACTACCGAGCGTCCGCACGTTCGGGATCTGCCCGAAGGGTCCGCCTTTCGGTTGGTCAGTGGCCGCTCTTTTGTGAAAGGGCCACGTCGACGCACCCGCATTGCCTGCACGGAAGTGGGCAGCGGCCGTACCTTTGCCGTGCATCCCCTGGCGGAAGTGGTTTGGACCGACGCCCCGCTTCCCGCTCCAACCCCTGCTGCTCCGGAAATCCACTTGCACCCATGACCTCCTCTCCGTTTTCCAATCCCCTGTTCACCCTTGGCATCGTCGGGGGCGGACAACTGGGTAAAATGCTTTTGGCAGCTGCCCGCCGTATGGACATCGCCGTGGCCGTTCTGGACCCCGCAACGGACGCTCCCGCGCAGTACGGAGCGCACCGTTTTGAACGCGGCTCCCTCACGGATTACGCCACCGTTCTGAACTTTGGCCGGCAGTGCCAGTCCGTCGTTCTAGAACTGGAAGCCGTCAATGCCGACGCCTTGATCCAATTGGAGGTGGAAGGCATTCCCTGCTTTCCCCCCGGACGCGTGTTGCGGATTTTGCAAAACAAGGCACGGCAAAAAGCATTTTTTGCTGAATTTGGGTTGCCAACTGCTCCATTTACGGTGTACGATTCCATCGCAGCGCTGCACGCAGACCGCGCCGCAGGCGCGTGGCCCCTCCCCTTTGTGTGGAAGGCAGCCACCGGCGGCTACGACGGTTTTGGCGTTACCCTGGTGCGCACCGAGGAACAAGCCCAAGCACTGCCCAACGGCGAGTGCCTGGCGGAGGCTTTGGTGGACTTGGACCTGGAGGTGGCCGTTCAAGTGGCGCGCAGCCGGTCCGGCGAAACGGCTGTTTTCCCGGTGACCGATATGGATTTTCACCCCACGGCCAATCAAGTTGAATTTGTGGTGGTGCCTACCCGACTCTCCACTGCTTTAGCGGCCGCAGCGCAAGAATTGGCCCTCAAGTTGGTGGAATCTTTGGAACTGGTGGGTTTGCTCTCCGTAGAGTTCTTTGTGGACCGCAGCGGTCACCTGTGGATCAACGAGGCCGCCCCGCGCCCGCACAATTCCGGACACTGGACCTTGGAAGCGTGCGCCACATCGCAATTTGAACAGTTGGTGCGCGCGGCCTGTGACCTGCCGTTGGGCGAAACCACGGCGCACGCCGCGGCGGCCATGGCCAATGTGGTCGGAGCCGAAGGCCACCAAGGGCCGGTGCACTACGAAGGGGCGCTGGACGTTTTGGCCCAACCCGGAGTGCACCTGCATTTGTATGGAAAACGTGAAACACGGCCGTTTCGGAAGATGGGCCACCTGACGGCAGTTGCCGAAACGGCTGATGAAGCGCGGAAGCGAGCGGCCGCAGGCCGCGATGCTTTGCGCGTTGTAACTTTGTCCCAATAAACCCAAAACTCATGGTCGGAATCATCATGGGCAGCAGCAGCGACCTTCCCGTCCTGCAAGCGGCCGCAGACTTGCTCGCCGAATGGGGAATTCCCTACGAAATGACCGTGGTCTCCGCCCACCGGACGCCCGAGCGCATGGTGGAGTACGCCAAGACTGCGGTGGGCCGTGGGTTGAAAGTGATCATTGCCGGCGCCGGCGGCGCCGCACACTTGCCGGGCATGGTGGCTAGCTTAACGCCGCTTCCCGTCATTGGGGTTCCCGTGAAATCCAGCAATTCCATCGACGGTTGGGACAGCATATTGTCCATCCTCCAAATGCCCAACGGCGTACCGGTTGCTACCGTGGCGTTGAACGGCGCAGCGAATGCGGGCATCTTGGCAGCTCAAATTTTGGGCACGTCGGACGCAGCCATTCAAGCGAAGATGGTAGCGTACAAGGAGTCTTTAAAAGAGCGCGTGCTGCGCATGGCCGGCGAGCTGTAATTACTTTTTGCCGTTCACTTTTGCGCCGCAGAGGTCACCCCTGAGGGCATTGGGCACATTATACAAAAGTTGCTTTTACAAGGCGCGCAAACGTGCCACCAACACGTCTTTCTTGCGGTTGGCCACGGGAACGGTGGAGTCGTCTTCCAAAATGACGTAGCCGCCGTCGGAGGGGACGTAGCGCTTTACAAATTCCATGTTGACCAAGTGGCTCTTGTGGATGCGCTCAAAACCGTAGTCTGAAAGCAGTAAGTCGTACTCTTTTAGTGTTTTGGAGGCCAATAGTTTTTTGCCCGACTTCATGAAAAATTGGGTGTAGTTGCTGGTGGACTCGCAGCGTACAATTTCGCTGACCCGCAGGATGTGCATGCCGTCTTGGCAAGGAACCACAATCTTTTTACCGGCGTCCGAATGTCCGCGCAGGTGGTCCATCAAAACCGGCAATCCCGGCGCAAATCCTTTGCGCTCTTCGGCCCGACGGATCGCGGAAACGAGCTCTTCGGGATCAATCGGTTTGAGCAGGTAATCCAAGGCACTGAAGCGGATGGCCCGCACCGCAAACTCGTCGTGTGCTGTGACAAAGATGACCTCTCCGTTCCACGGATTTTCTTCTGCTGCCAGCAATTCCAACAGTTCAAAACCCAGCCGGTCGCCCAGGTGGATGTCCAAAAACAGGAGTTGCGGGCGATGCGCCAACACCGCCGTCAATGCCTCTTCCACGGTGGAGGCCTCGTGAATGGGGCTCACCTCGGGGCAAAACAACTCCAGTTTTCCGCGGAGGGCGGCGCGGCCCTGCGCTTCGTCGTCAACCAATAATGCAGTCAGCATGGCTCTAGATTTTAAAAGGTTTCCAGCGCCTCAGTCGGCAGAACGACGGTGACGCGGGTCCCGGCGGGCGAACCGTCGGGATGGGTTAAATCAGTGAGGGTCCAGCCGATGCCGGATCCGTATTCTTGTGCGAGGTGGGCCAGACGCGCTTCCAGAATGGAGGTGGCCGCAGACCGGTGGCGGGTTTCGTCTGTGCGGACCGCTTGTTCTGCGGCGCTTCGGCCCACGCCGTTGTCTTCCACCACCACCGCAATTCGTTGATCCTCTAATTTTTGCCACTGAATCCGAAGGATTCCACCGGACGATCGGGGGCGCAATCCGTGCAAAATGGCATTTTCCACCACCGGCTGCAAAATCATGGGCGGAATGCCCCACTCCTCCGGGTCCAGAGCTTCGTCCGGCTCCCAAACCACTTCAAAAGATTTTCCAAACCGGATTTGTTCCAAAGCGGTGTAGTTCTCCAATAATTTCCACTCGTCGGCTAAAGAAATGGTTGTTTTCTGCGCGCTTTGGAGCGTGAGCCGCATCAACTTGGCAAAACGCTGCAAATACAGTACCGCGTCTTGCGGCTTGCTCTGCAGGATGAAACCGGAAATACTCTCCAAGGCGTTGAACAAAAAGTGCGGATTCATCTGCAAACGCAGGGCCCGTCGTTCCAATTCCTCGCGCTCGGCCTTCCACGCGCGTTGCTCGGCCCGACGGCGCATTTGACCGCGCCAAAATCCTGCCCCAACGCCCACCACCACCAGCACCAAAGCCCCAATCAGCCAAGGACTTTGCTGCCACGGACGGGGCAAGGTGTACTCCATTGCATACGGACCATACCGGCTCAAGGTGCGGGCATTACGAACTTCTGCCGCAAACGTGTGGCGTCCAAAGGGTAGCGCGGGCCAAACCGTCTCCGACGACGCAGACCATTGGTTCCAGGAGCCGTTGTTGCGTTTGAACCGGTACTCCAATTCTTCCGGCCGCGGAGCACCCGCCAATTTAAAACCGAGCTTGACCCCGCGTTCCCCTTCGGTTGCCTCTACGGCCCATTGTGCGCGGTAATCGGGTCTTTTGTATGGGGCAAAAAGTTCACCAAACCACTGGCTGTTGCTCCAGTGCAGTGCGGACTGTTCCGCGGCGGGAAAATCAGTTGCTGCCCGGCCCGGCGCCCAAACCCATCCCTTGGAAGACTTGAGCCACCAGCCGCGGCCCTCCACCTGCACCCACAACCGCGCCTGAGCGTCCCGCTGCAGGTGGATTAGGGGCGCGCCCGGAAACCGAGCGTACGCCACCCACTGCGCGCTGCCGGACGCCTGGGCTTCGTACGAATATACTTGGCCGTCCGTGCCCAAGCCCAAGACGGCCCCGTTTGCAAACGGTCCGTGTAGCTCCACCACAAACATCCCCGAAGCACTGTCTACGGCGCGCCATGCGTTGGGGTCGCTGGGGATAGCCGCGGAAGAACGTTGGTACCGAACGGTCTTGTCCCCCATGGACACCACCAAATTCGTCCCGTGCACCACCGTTCCCAGGCACGCCTGCACGCGCGGATGGGCCCGCCATCTGCCTTCCGGAGACCGAAAATACAGGCCGTTTTCGGACGCCACCACCAAGGTACCGTCGTTCAAACGCTCCAGGTCAAAAACCACCCGACCGCCCGGAAAATCAACCGACTGGAGGCCCCATTGGGCGGACCACGTCCACAATCCTTTGTTGGATCCCACCCAGGTGCAGTAGTGCACAGGGTCCCAAGCGGTTTGGCCGGGAACCACGGTTAGAAAACCAACCGAACGCAGTTCGGGTACCAGGACGCTGTGGGGAGCCGGCAACCGCAACAAGGCGTCGTCCGTCCACACCAACAAGGAGGTGCCCACTTCGTGTACCGCCCGCACACCGGGCAACAACTGACCGCGCTCGTCCGTCCACAACGTGCCGTCCGCGTCCGCCAGCCCAAATTCACCCCAAAAAATCAACGACTCACGGTTCCAAGAATGAACCCCGTACCGCTCCCACGGCACCGAAACTTCTTGGCCTGCTGCCACCCAACGCAGTTTGTTGGGGTACGCCGCGACCGGTGTTTGTTCTCCGTTGTGCTCCGCCAAAACCACGGAAAAACACGGTTCGTTGGGGCCGATCCGTAGCCACCCTTTTCCGTTCCAAACCAGCAATCCCTGCTGGGTTGCAACGTACCATTTTCCGTTGAATGGGAGTAGGGACTCGGCCTTTGCGTCCGCGGGAAGTGGAACGCGCAACCAACGGAACGTGCTGGAGGATTTGGGGTTGGAGGCTTGATTGGACGTGTTCTCGCGGGATTTGTTCTGCTGTTCCAACACGAGAAAGCGATCGGACAAAAAACCCAAACCGCTGGGGGATGCTGCCGCATCCACGTACCGATGCGTGCCCAGTCCTTTGCGAAATTCCCACCGACCGTTCCACCATGCGGCAATTCCCTTTTCGGTGGCGGCAAAAAGTGTTGGCGGGGTGCGGGCAGCGGATTCCTGCCGGCTTTGTCCTTCCACCAATCGGTAAACCACCGGGGAGGGCAAACCGTCCACTACCCCGTAACGTCGCTCTTTACCGGCAAAACGCGCGGAAATGCCCTGACCTTCCCACGCTACCCACAGGGTGCCGTCGGCCGCTTCCAGCACGTGCTTTGCCGTGCCCGATACCCCGTCTTCTACGCGCACTTCGCGCCCCGTAAGCCCAGCGTTAGATTGCGGCAAGTTCACGGTTGCAGTAACCGGAATGGTGCCAACGGCGGCACTGGGGAGAAAAGTCAGCCCTGCAACTATCTGCGGAACCAGCAGCGCGAACCCAAACACCAAGGCCGCCCACGCACGGCGCAGCGCAAAGACCGAATGTGCTTGATTGGGGTGTGCATTGAACTCCGACAGGACCATACTTCAAAGGTGCACTCTTTTTTTGTTTCAAACGTATGCAAGTGCGTGAACTACGGCTAGCGGCGATTTTGCGTCCGACGTTTGCGTCGTGATGCCCGCTCTTGGACTATGGAATCAACTTTGGAACCCCGCTTTCCTACTGCTCGCGTTTGGGTCCGGACTTGGGCCTACACTTTACGCGCAATGGTCTCCGCAGTACCCGGCGGTGAATCCTACTTTGGGGCCGCCCGGAGCAACAACCCAAAACTGGTTGGGCTGGACGCAATGGGGGGCGCCGCCTGGGCACGCCCAATGGACGTGGCGGCAGGGTCGTGCGTGGGGTTGGGAAATCGCCGTGGACGCCTTTCTGGCGCCGCGTGCCGCGGCGTGGGGCTCCTCAAATCTGGCACGCGGGTGGCGGGGAACGGCCGGCTTAAGCTGGCAAAACAACCGAGTAGACCCTTTTGTGGCCGCCGCCTGGGAACACTCCCGGTACCGGGCCCATGCTTGGGCCGGCTGGACGCCGGCGGGCCCAACCGGTTGGCTGTACGGCGAATACCGCCCGGACGGACGCTGGGAAGCCTGGGCGCAGTGCGAACTACTCCCGGCGGGCCTCCCCACGGCCTGGACCCTGGGCGCCCGGTGGAAAAGCAGCAGCCAAAACGTTCTGGCCGCTTTTTCCCGAGGGGGTGGGGTGCAGTTGATGTGGGAATCAACCGCTTGGAACGGTGGTGGTCCAACGGCCTCAACCTCCTGGGGTTGGTCTGGTTTTTTGGGGTGCTCGGTGGGCTGGAAGTGGCCGGCCAAACCTCCTGCTGGGAAGCGTCGGAAGTGGTTCAACGGTGGTCCGAACGCAACGCGCCCGTGACGGAAGCAGCGCAAGATTCACTACGCGAATTGCTCTTGCAGTGGAAACAGGCTCCGTTGGCACTCAATGCCCTTCCCCCAGCGGCATGGGTGGACTTGCCCTTTTGGGAAGTTGGTCCGGGTGCTGCACTGGCTTATTACCGGAGCCGGGGCGGTGCATTGCTGGATTGGTCCGAGCTCTCCTATGTGGACGGAATAGACTCGTGCACCCAAGCCACGGTACGGCACTACTGCACCTTGGACCTGCTGCGCCAAGCCCCCGTTCGTGCCCTGAGCCAACCGGCCGCCGGCTGGTCCTACGGGCTTCCTACCTTTCATTGGAATTGGCGGTTGCACGCTGCTTGGGGAAAACAATTCGTCGGTTCCCCAACCCCGTGGAAAGGTCAGGCCGGATGGGGTCCGGCGCTAATCAGCTGGTTTCCAAACTCGTCGGACTGGCTTCAGTTGCGGGGCACCTTTCCGGGCCGATCGTTCCGCTCCACCGCCCAAATACGATGGGGTACCCACGGTTGGTCCCCTTGGCTCCAGACGGTATGGACGCCGGAAGCCGGGCAGCGTTGGACGGCGGAATGGGGAATTACCGCCGCCGCAACAGGACCGCAGCGCCGCATGCAAGCCTCTTGGAACACGAGTCTTCCTGGGCGGGTGCAGTGGACCGCAACGGTTCGCCACCGGCGCAATCCTTGGGAATTGCCCCAATGGGACGGTTGGGTACGGGGTGAAAAATCAACTCCCCACCATGCGCTTCGGGGGCAGTGGAATTGGACGTCGGATTCCGGGTGGCGGGTGGTGTTCTCTGGGCACTATTACGGTTGGACCGTTCGCTGGAGCCAAAGCGGGAAGTGGCCGGTGGGGGCGGGTGGTTTGGGAGCGGCGCCGATGCCGGCGAAACGACCCACGAGCGAACTTGTGGAACTGACTTACCGGCAATCCAACCCCTGGGGTCGGTGGTCCGCCACCGCGGCGTGGGTTTCTGCATCGCCCGGTTTGCCGGTGCTGTACGGCACCCAACCCTACGGCAGCATCCCGTGGGTATTGAGCACGGAATGGGGCAAGTCTTGGAAAAGTTGGTCTTTTTTCGTGCGCGGATCGCTTCAACCGGGCTTGCGTCGGGCGCGCGGCTCCCTGCTGTTGAATGAAAATGGTTGGAATGTACGCGGCTCGTTCAGGGTCCGCTACGCCCCCACGTGGACGCTGAAATTGCGCCAAAAGTCCGGGTAGGACTTCCGAACACAATCCGGATCGATTACCGTTACGGGAACTCGAAGCCCCACCAAAGCCCACGCGAAGGCCTGCCGGTGGTCGCCCCGAGCGGAGCGGTGTAGGGACGAAACCGTTCCGGCCGTGTCCTGCATTTGTCCAAAGTTGGACCCCGGTGAAAAGGTGAAGGAATCCGCATCCGCCGTGCAAGAGACGCCCAAAACCTCGGCCAATTCCAGCAAGCCGTCCATTCGGTTGATTTCTTTCCCGGCCAACGTGTGCAATCCCACCGCTTTGCCGGACCTCCCCAACGCCATGGCTGCGGCCAGCAAGGGCTGCGCGGTGTCCGGAATTTCCGCAAAATCCCAATCCAACGGGGCGTTGCCGTGCACCTTTCCCCGAATGTTTGAGGATGTGGAAGGAACTGCCTGGGCCCCTTGGGGAACATCAACGAGGATGCCTCCGGAGACCGTTCCCATTCGAACGCCCAAGTTGGCCAGCAGCGCCCCTACGGCGCGGTCCCCTTGGAGGGAATCCAAACGAAGGTCCCGCAGCAGAACCGACTTTCCGGTCAGGGCAGCAACAGCACCGTGAACAGCCGCAGCGGACCAGTCGGGCTCCCGCTCAAAAACGATGGGCTTGGGAGGCGTGACTTCGTTCGAATTACTCAATGGATGCGCGCGCCAGGTGGCTTCGTCAAATTCCACAGAATACCCCACCCGACGGAGCAGCGCGGCAGTCATGTGGGCGTAGGGCGCGCTGACGAGCGGAGCGCTCAGGTGAACGGTGAGGGGTTCCTCCAAGAGGGGGGCAATCATGAGCAAGGCGCTGAGGTGTTGGCTGGACGCGGAGGCGTCCAGGGTGCACGGGCCGCCGCGGAGGCGGCGGCCCGTGCACCGGTGCGGCGGAACGCCGCCCTCCAACTCCGCGCCTAAAGATCTCAGGGCATTCACCAAAGGTTCAATCGGTCGTTCTTGCAATCGGGCGTGTCCCTCCAGGACCACCTTTGCGCCCGGCGTGGCCAAGGCCAACGCCAATCCAAAGCGCCATGCAGTGCCTGCGGGGCCCACGTCCACCCGCTGCCAGGTACCCGTCGCGCAAGACCGACGCACCGCCTCCACCGAACGCGCCATGGCCAAAACGTCCTCCGGTTGATCCAAGCGGTGATTGGGGGCCTTTGATTCTGGCTTGCTCTCGTCCCCAAAGGCGCCAACCTCCGGCCACTCGCTAAGATCTACGCAATCGGGCAAAACGGCGCAAAGCACCTGCAATCGGTTCCACAGGCTCTTGGAAAGTGGTAAATCAAGTTCTGGAGCCGCGCCCTGCGTCGAACCGAACAATGCGCCCATCGTCGCGCCTGACAATGCGCCGCCCGCCGCCCCCAAAGAAGCCCCAGCCCAACCTTCCTCGCTGAACTCGTTCACCTCAAACAAAGGTTTTGGCGTAGGCCTCCCATGCCTCTGCGCATTCTGCTTTCGTGACCGCGGCCAAAACAACAGAGCTACCGGGCGCCTGCAGCAAGGCCATGCGAACCTCGTCGGTTCGGTTCTTTTTGTCGTGCTGCATCACGGTCCATGCCGCTTCCATCGAGGGCAAGGGAACACGTGCAAAATAGGCGCGCACCAGGGAGCGCAAAGCGTTTGCATCGGCCGCCGGTTGCAGTCCGCGTGCCTCCGCAACCCAAGACTCCATCCACAAGCCCGCGGCCACCGCCTCGCCGTGGAGCAAGGGTTCGGGAGCCGCACCCGAAGTAGCCAATGAATCGGGCGCCAAGTCATTCAGTTGTTCCTCAGAAACATCCGTCCAAGCCAAGGCCTCCAAGGCGTGTCCGACGGTGTGCCCGGCATTCAACGCCGCACGAACACCGCTCCGGTCCTCGGGGTCTTGCTCCACCAAACGCGCTTTGAACGCCACACTGAGCTGGATCAACCGTTCCATGGTGTCTGCTTCGGCTACCGCAAATTGACCGATGGTATTCCAATGTTCGCCTCCGTCCAAATAGGCGTGCTTGATCATCTCCGCCCAACCGGCGGCGACTTCCCGGGAAGGCAATGTTTCCAGGAAAATAGGGTCCACAAAAACGCCCTCGGCGCGGTAAAACGTGCCCACGGCGTTTTTCAAGCCCGCTAAATTTACTCCAGACTTGCCGCCCACACTGGCGTCCACCATGGCCAACAAAGACGTTGGGACGGCGGCGTAGCGCATACCGCGCTTGTAGGTTGCGGCCACAAAGCCCCCCAGGTCCGTGACCATTCCGCCGCCAACGGCAATCAGGACATCGTCCCGATGTGCGCCGTGTTCGCGCAGGGCCTCCCACAGGGAAAGGGCCATTTCCGGCTCCTTACTGCTCTCGCCCGCGGGCACCTCCAGCACTTCTACGGCACAACCGTCGGGAACTTCCGGATGGACCAGCGACAAACAGGCCTCGTGGGTGTTTTCGTCCACCAAAAAAAAGACGCGCCGCGGTGCGGGTACCGTGCGCAGCCAGGCGCCCAAGGCGCTCAACGCACCCCAGCCCACAACGGCATCGCCCCAAGGATTTCTGTGGGTTTTCATCCCTACAAAGATGGTTCAAATGTATCTTTGTGCACAGCTCAGAACCATGGATTTTAACAACACCGCCCGCGCCTTCCACAGTCGGTCCAACGCCGACTTGCGCCGCAGCCAATTTTTGTTTGGAATCCTGCAGTATCCGTGGCTGGTTCGCCTCGGAAAACCTGCCGTGGAAGCGGCCTTGTGGTTGCGGTTGCCCATCAAAGGATTGGTGAAAAAAACGGTTTTCGCGCAGTTTGTGGGCGGGGAAAGCATCGCCGATTGCGGTCCTGCCATCCAGAAACTCTGGGATTACCGCATCTCCAGCATTTTGGACTACTCCGTTGAAGGCAAAGAAACCGAGGCAGATTTTCAACGCGGTTTGGACATCACGTTGCAAACGTTGGCGGCCCACACTAAGTTCGACGGCCTGGCGTTGGGCGTCTTTAAGATGACCGGATTGTCCCGCTTTGCGCTGTTGGAAAAAATTTCGATCGACGCAGTCTTGTCTGCAGAAGAACAAGCGGAATGGGAACGCGCTTTGGCCCGCTTCCGTCGATTGGCCGCCTACGCCCAAAAAGAAGGACGCTGCATCATGATTGACGCGGAGGAGACCTGGATTCAACCGGCCATTGACCGCACGGCACGGCAACTGATGCAGGAGTTCAACCAAGAACGCCCGGTGGTCTTCACCACCGTGCAACTGTACCGAACCGGACGCATTGAGGCTTTGGAAGCGGATCTGCAAGCGGCCCAAGAAGGGAACTACAAATACGGCGTCAAGATCGTACGTGGCGCATACCTGGAAAAGGAGCGCGAGCGCGCCGCTCAAATGGGCTACGCCTCCCCCGTTCAGCCGGACAAAGCCGGTACGGACCGCGATTTTGACAGCGCCGTGGCCTTGCTGGTGAACGCCCTGGGCACCCCCAGCGCTCCCACAGGGCACGCCCTGGTGGTGGGTACCCACAACGAATCCTCCACGCAATGGGCGGTGGATTGCTTGGCCAAAAATGGTTGGGCTCCGGGAGATGCTCCCGTCTGGCTGGCCCAGCTCTACGGCATGAGCGACCACATTTCCTACGTGGCCGCGCACGACGGCCATCGGGTAGCCAAGTACTTGCCGTTCGGTCCGGTGCGCGATGTTCTTCCCTATTTGTTCCGACGCGCTGAGGAAAACACCAGCGTGGCCGGTCAAACCGGTCGTGAACTCAGCAACCTGCGTGCGGAGATGAACCGACGTCGCGCCGAACGGAAGGGCTTCTGGCCCTTCTGATCAACCTCCGGTGCACTAAACTTTTTATTTCCAGCGCAGCACCATTGCTCGGTGCTTGCGGCCTTCCACCACCACTTCCGTGGGGCGGCCTTGGTACTCCAAACGCAGGACGTACACGTTGGCGGAATCTGCTTTTGATTCCGTGCGGGTGGCCACCGTGGTGGCGTCCCAATCCACCTTGGAACGGTTGCGCACGGCCCAAGTCCAGGCGGTGTCGGTAGGGACAGATCCGTCGGGCCAAACCCACGTTTTCAAGCGCAAATCGTACAGCACCCGATCGTTCGGAAAATAGGTGCATTGAATGTCCGTGCGTTCCCCAAACATCCAGACCACCAATACGGTTCCCAGGACCACTCCTCCACTAAAAAAAGCTACTTTACGGGCAAACTTCACGTTCTGTACGGTTCGATTTAGAGATAATTTACCGCGTCGCGTTTTTGCGACGGATCAAAGCAACAACCCAATTTCCGAATAGGGCAAATCAAAGCGTTCGCCCAGCGGTCGGGAGGTCAAGGTTCCGCCAAAAACGTAGACCCCGCGGGCAACGCCCGGGTAGCGGTCCACAATTCCCTCCCAGCCTCCGGCCTCGGACCATCGATCCAGCAACGGAGCCGTCAGGTTGTTCAACGCAAAGGAGGCGGTGCGTGCGGTACGAGCGGCCAAATTGGGAATGCCAATGTGCAAAACGCCAAAACGCTCAAAGGAAGGGCTTTGCCAGGAGGTAATTTCCGACGTCTCAAAACAGCCGCCTTGGTCAATGCTGACGTCCACCACAATACTCCCCGTTTTCATTTGGGACACAATGGCCTCCGAAACCACCACCGGCGTGCGACCGTTCTCCGCGCGCAAGGCGCCAATGGCCACGTCGCAATCCATCAGGGCCTTCGCCAACAACCTCGGCTGCATGACCACGGTGTGCACCGAGGCATCTACTTGGCTTTGCAAGCGGTGCAAACGCGTTAACGACGTATCAAAAACCCGTACATGAGCTCCCATGCCGCGCGCTACGCGCGCGGCCACTGTGCCTACCATGCCGGCACCCAAAATAACCACATCGGTTGGGGGTACGCCGGTGACACCGCCCATCACGTACCCGCGGCCGTTCAAGGTGGTGCTCAGGTAATCTGCTGCCAGTAAAATAGCGGTGGATCCGGCAATTTCGCCCATGCTCCGCACAAACGGTTTTTGGTGGTGGGCATCTTCCAAATGTTCGTAGGCAAGCGCCGTAATGCGCTTCAGCATGAGGGCCTCCACAATTTCTTTGCGCAAGGAAGACGGCTGAAGGGCGCTCACCAAGGTGGCCCCCAAAGACATGTGCCCCAATTCTTCTAAAGTGGGCGGCTGCACTTTCACCACCCACGGGCAGCGAAAAACCTCGGGGGTGTCGTACACCAACTCTGCACCCGCTTCGGCGTAGGCCGCGTCCGTGTACCGAGCCATGTCTCCCGCTCCGGTTTCCACCTTGACCTGATGCCCGCGGCTGACCAATAAATCAACTCCTTCCGGCGTCAAAGCCACCCGATTCTCGTTCCAAACGGATTCGCGCGGCACGCCAAACGTAAGCGATTGTCGGCGGGTTTGCACCAGCAAACGCTCTTCTTGGGGGACGTACAGTTCCATGTTAAACAGTCAATTCAACCGTCCGCAAGTGCGTATCTTCATGATAATCAATGAGAATGCGCATTGGGTTTTCCGGTAAGAAGGTAGGGATTTTTTCCGCCCACTCCACCAAGCACAGCGAGCCGGTTTCAAACAACTCGTCCAATCCCAACCCCCAACCCTCTTGCTCGTTGCGCAGTCGGTAAAGATCCAAATGGTATACCGGCGCGCCCAACGCATCGCGGTAGGTGTGGACCAAGCCAAAGGTGGGGCTCTGCACGGTGTCTTGCCACCCCAGCGCCGTGCCCAAGGCAGAAACCAACGTGGTTTTACCGGCGCCCATGGGCCCTTGAAGCACCACCACGCCGCGAAGATGCGGGCCGTGTTCCGCAGCCCAACGGGGCCAATCCTCTAAACCCAAAACGCGCTTATTCACGGTGCAAAGGTACGCGGAAGGTTCAAAACGGGGTGTAGCGCCCCTACGCCAGTGGAAAATGGGGTGCGGCGCCCCAACCCCGCTGGGTTTATTTTTTGCGGGTTAGCCAGGCGTAGGGAACGGCCATTTCCTCCAAACTGACCCCGCCGTGCTGGTAGGTGTTGCGGAAATGCTGTACGTAGTGGTTGTATTGATTGGGGTACGCAAAAAAGTTGGATTGGCGGGCAAAAACAACTTTTTCCCCCAAGGCACGCAAGGGCAAACCAATTTTTTCCGGCGAATCAAACGCCACAACTTCCTTGGCGTTCACCTGGATTCCGCGGCCCTGCTTGAACCGCAGGTTGGTGGTTAAATCACGGTCTCCGGCCAATTTAACGGGTTCCTTTACCAATACGGTGCCGTGGTCCGTGGTGATGAGCACCTCCATACCGCCCAGCAAGGCGTCGTTCACCACTTCCCGCAATGGGCTGCGCTCCCACCAAGTGCGCGTAAGGGCGCGGTAACCTGCGTCGTCGGAGGCCAAATCCCGCACAATGGACTGTTCTGCCTTGGCGTGGGACAGGAGGTCAATGAAGTTCGCCACCAACGCCACCAACTGCTTCTTTTTTAAGTTGTTCCACTGACCCGCAAACTTGCGCTCGGAACCCGCGTGGGTCAGTTTGGCGTAGGCCCAATCCAACGCGCCCAAGCCGTGGGTTTGCAGCTGAGCGCCCAGCAATTGTTCCTCAAATGCATTGCGGCCAGATTCCGTCTCCGCGCGGTCTTCCACCCAGTACTGCGGGAAGCGTTTGGAAATCTCCATCGGCGTCATGCCGGCAAAAAGCGCGTTCCTCGCGTACTGTGTAGCCGTGGGCAGCAAACTGGCGTGAAATCCTTCCTCCCGCACGTGGCCTTCCGCCTCCAGGAGCGGCTGCAGCACCTTCCATTGGTCCCAACGCAGGTTGTCCAGAACCAACAACAAGACACGCTGACCGCTGTTGAGCGCCGGAAACAAAACACGCTTCAAAAAACGGTGTGCCTGCAGGGGCGCGGCAGACTCGTCGGCCATCCAGTCCGCGTAGTTGCGTTCCACAAACCGCGCAAAAAGGGCATTGGCTTCGTCTCGCTGCGTTTGCAACAACTGGGAAAAAGCTTCATTACCTGTTTTCTCCAAAGCCATTTCCCAGCGATACAGGGCTCGGTGAACGGCCGTCCAGTCCTCCCAACTGCGCGCGTCGTTGACCTCAACGGACAATTCGCGAAACGCTTGCTGGTAGTTGGTTTCCGTTTGGGCCGCGGCCAATTTATCGCCGGAAATCAGTTTGGTCAGGGACGTCAAAACCTGGCGTGGGTGCACGGGTTTCAACAAATAATCGGAAATCTGAGCGCCAATGGCTTCCTGCATCACGCCGTCTTCCTCGCTTTTGGTGATCATGACCACCGGAAGCGACGGGCGCGCTTGCTTGATTTTGGGCAGCAATTCCAACCCGCCGCCGCCCGGCATGTTCTCGTCCAAAAGGACGGCATCCCAGCGCTCCGCCAACACCAATTGCAAGGCGTCGGCCGCGTTGTTGGCGGTGTGCACGGCAAAACCGCGCGCCTCCAAAAACAGGCAGTGGGGCTTGAGGGCGTCGATCTCGTCGTCCACCCATAAAATGCGGGCATTCTCCATGGCTTTTTCTTTACTTTGCAGAATGAAGGCTCCTTCGGTAGAAACCAACAAGTTTAAACTTTTTAACGACCCCATCTACGGGTTTATTTCCCTGCCATCGCCGCAGATTTTCGACGTACTCGAACATCCTGCCTTCCAACGCTTGCGGCGCATCACCCAACTGGGACTGAGTTACCTCGTGTACCCGGGGGCCTACCACACGCGTTTTCACCACGCTTTGGGGGCCATGCACCTCATGCAACGGGCCGTTGAGGTACTCCGTAGCAAGGGTCATGCCATTTCTTCCGAAGAAGAGGAAGCCGTGTGTTTGGCCATCCTTTTGCACGACGTGGGCCACGGTCCGTTTTCGCACGCCCTGGAGCACGCCCTGGTGCGCGGGGTTTCCCACGAGTCCCTCTCCATCAAGATCATGGAGCGTTTGGACGCTGAAATGAACGGCGCCCTCACCCTCGCCCGCAGTATTTTCGAAAATAGCTACCCCAAGCGTTTCTTGCACCAGTTGATTTCCAGTCAATTGGATATGGACCGACTGGACTACCTGCGCCGCGACGCCTTTTATACCGGCGTTACGGAAGGGGCCGTCAATTCCGAGCGGCTGTTGGCCATGCTGAACGTGCACAACGACGAATTGGTCATCGATGCCAAAGGCATTTCTTCCGTGGAAAAGTTCCTGGTGGCCCGCAGCATGATGTACTGGCAGGTGTACCTGCACAAGGCCGTTCTCAGCGCAGAAACCATGCTGGTGCGCATTTTGGAGCGCGCCGTACAACTCACCCAATCCGGCACCCCCGTGTTTGCCTCCAGTGCCTTGGGCGCCTTTCTTCAGCACAAACCGTCCGCGCACGATTTTGAAACGGACCCGAAGTGGCTGGACCTCTTTCTCCGTTTGGACGACGCCGATTTACTGGGCGCCATTAAAGAATGGACGCAACACGCAGACCCGGTGCTTTCGGAATTGAGCCAACGTTTGGTAGATCGACGCCTGTTCCGCATTCGGTTTTTGAACGAACCCCTCACGGAAGCCCAACGCGAACGTGCCCTGGATGCTTTGGTTGCCCTTCAAAATTGCTCCCGTGAAGACGCGCACTACTTCCTGCTGGAAGGAGTTTCCTCCAACACCCCGTACAAGTCCGACGCGGACCAAATTCACCTGCTTCAGAAAGACGGCAGCGTGGTTTGCTTGTCCCAAGCGGCAGAGATCCTGAATGCAGAAGTATTGAACCGCAGGATCACGCGGCATTTTGTGTGCTGGCCCAAGGAGTACTCCGCTGAGTCTTTGTACCTTTGAAAGATGGGCATTGCGGAACAGGATTGGGCTGAGCGCTTGGGTGGTACGTTGGAACAGGCGCACGGACGCGCGTTGACCGGGGCGGCTACTTTGGAGGAAGCAGAGCCCCATCACCTTTCGTTTTTGGCCAGTTCGGCCTATACAAAGGCGGCCGAAGCAAGCCGCGCAGGCCTCATCATCCTCCCCCTAAACCTACCGCTGAACAACCAACACGGCGCAGCCCTGCTGCGCGTGGAGCACCCCTACGAAGCTTGGGCACAGGCTTTGGGCGTGCTGCACGCAGAAACGCCGTTTGCGCGCACGGAGGCGGCCACCGCAACGCCGCAGGGAGCCTGGGTGCATCCCACCGCGCAGGTGGACGCAACCGCACAGCTCCATCCCGGAGTTTGGGTGGGCGCTGGTGCTAAGATTGGTGCGGATTGTGTACTGTATTCCGGAGCGAAGATTTATCCCAATTCGGTATTGGGCCAACGGTGCGTGGTGCACGCGAATGCCGTCGTCGGCTCCGACGGATTTGGCTACACGCCCCCCCGGCCGGCCCAAGGCCAAGCCGGGTACGGCAAAATACCGCACATTGGGTGGGCGGAGCTTGCCGACGATGTAGAAATTGGCGCGAATACCTGCGTGGACCGCGGCGTCGTGGGTGCCACGCGCATCGGTACCGGTACCAAAATAGACAACTTGTGCCATTTGGCGCACAACGTTCAAGTGGGACATCACTGTGTTTTCGCGGCCCAAGTGGGCGTTGCGGGCAGCACCAAAATTGGCAACTACGTTCGGATTGGCGGCCAAGTGGGCATCAACGGCCACATCACCATTGGAGACCAGTGTGAAATTGCCGCCCAATCCGGCGTCACCAAATCCTTGGCGCCCAAAAGCGTGGTTTGGGGAACTCCGGCCATGCCGATGTCCCAGTTTTTGCGCGCCTGGGCCACCCTCAAAAGCCTCAGCAAATGAGCGCTATTCTGGAACAATCGGGCATTGGGATCCACACCGGGCAACACGCTTGCGTGCGGGTGCAGGCCGCCCCCACCGGCCATGGCTTGGTGTTTGTTCGCACGGACTTGCCCAATCAGCCGCGCATCCCGGCTCGTTTGGAACACGTCTGTCCTTCCGCACGCTGCACCCGCTTGGAAGCCAACGGGGCAAGCGTTACTACTCCGGAACACCTGCTTGCCGCACTCACCCAATTTGGCTTGTGGAATGCCTTGATTGAGTTGGACGGACCGGAGGTTCCCATTTTGGACGGCAGTGCCGCTCCTTGGATGGACGCCCTGCGCACAGCGTTTCCAGACGGAATCCGCCCAGCTAACGCTCCCCTAAAATTGCGCCAAAAAATGGACTGGACGGACCCCGATACGGGCGCCCAGTACACCGCAGAACCGTCAAACCGTTCAGATTTTACGGTGGTCTTAGACTATCCGGAAGAATCCATTGGACCCCAAAGCGCGGCGTTGGAAGATGGCTTTTCCACTACCAGCCGCGCGCGTACCTTCAGCTTTTTGCACGAACTCAAGCCGCTGATGAACAGCGGACTGCTGCAAGGTTTAGCGCCGGGAGCCGGTGTGGTCTACGTTCACCCCAACCACTCCCCAGAGGACAATCTCCAATGGACCGAACCCTTGGGCGAACGCCTTTCGCCTCCCCTCTCCCCCGGACCGCTCGCCGCAACCCCCTTGCGCTTGCCCGATGAGGCGGCCCGCCACAAACTGCTTGATTTGTGCGGAGACTTGGCCCTCTTGGGCGCTCCCTTGCACGCCAAAATAACCGCCCGTCGGCCCGGCCACGTGGCAAATACCGCTTTTGCACAACTGTTGCTAAACACCATGGAAGAAAAAACCACCCCGTCGTTCCCCTACGACCTGCAGGCCGCACCGTTGATGGATGTGGTTCAAATTCAAAAAATACTGCCCCACCGCCCACCCTTCTTGTTGGTGGACCGGATCATGGAAATGTCCGAAATGCATGTGGTGGGGACCAAGGCCGTCACCATGAACGAGCCGCACTTTGTGGGCCATTTCCCCGGCGCCCCCGTGATGCCCGGTGTTTTGATCATCGAAGCCATGGCCCAGTGCGGCGGCATCTTGGCGCTGAGCACCGTGCCGGATCCGGAAAACTACCTGACGTATTTCTTGAAGATGGACGACGTCAAATTCAAACAAAAGGTGGTCCCCGGCGACACCCTGGTGTTCCACTTGGAATTGATGGAACCCATTCGACGCGGCATCGTTAAAATGATTGGCAAAGCGTATGTGGGAGACAAGTGCACAACAGAAGCCGTGCTCACTGCGTTAATTACAAAAGATAAATAGTAGCCTACCGTGCATTCTCCCCTTGCTTACATCCACCCCGACGCAAAAATCGGGTCCAATGTGACGATTGAGCCTTTTGCTGTGGTCCACGAGAACACCGTCCTAGGCGACGATTGCTACATATACTCACACGCCGTCATTCATTCCGGAGCCAGACTGGGCAAAGGCGTGCGCATATTCAACGGAGCCGTGGTATCCGGAATCCCACAAGACCTAAAATTTTCTGGGGAAGACAGTACCGCTGAATTGGGCGACTACACCACCGTTCGCGAATGCGCCACCATCAACCGCGGCACCAAGGCCTACGGCAAAACGGTTGTGGGAAAACACTGCCTCATCATGGCCTACGCCCACGTGGCGCACGATTGCATCCTGGGGGACCACGTCATTTTGGTCAACAGCGTAGCATTGGCGGGCCACGTTGAAATTGGTGAATTCGCCATTTTGGGCGGACTCTCCGCCGTGCATCAATTTGTGCACATCGGGGCCCACGCCATGATTGGGGGCGGCGCCTTGGTGCGCAAAGACGTTCCACCGTTCATCAAAGTGGCCAAGGAACCCCTCTCGTTTGAAGGAGTGAACGCCATCGGACTGGAGCGACGCGGTTTTACCCCGGAACAAATAGAACGCATCCACCACGCCTACCGGCTCCTGTACCAAAGCGGTCTGAACACCACGCAAGCCGTGGACCGGATTGCGGAAGAAACCGGCGGACCGGAAATCGAAGCCATCTTGTCCTTTGTTCAAGCCGCCGAACGCGGTATAGTCAAAGGGCGTTAAGCCTCCGCGCGTGGCCGTACAACTGGAACTGCAGTCCGTTTCCAAATCGTTTGGAGCCACCCGCGTACTCCAAGACTTTTCGCTCCTCCTGAACGAGGGCGACAGCGTGGCACTCCTGGGCGCCAACGGTTCTGGAAAAAGCACGGTCATCAAGCTGTTGAGCGGTCAAAACGACCCCTCCCGCGGCGTGGCGCGCGCATTGGGCCTGCCCGAAGGTTCCTGGCCTCAATGCGTTTCCCTGACCGCTCCCTACACGGAGCTTTTTGAAGAATTTACCCCGCGAGAACACCTGCGTTGGCACGAAAAATTCCAACCCCTGCGCGTGTCTGCCGCAGATGCCTTGGCCCACCTGGACTTGCCGGAGTCTGCCTGGGATCGTCCCATCAAGTCTTTTTCTTCCGGAATGAAGCAACGCGTCAAATTGGCCGCGGCCATTCTGGCCAACACCCCCATCTTGCTGCTGGACGAACCGTTCAGCAACCTGGACGCTGCCGGGCGGCACTGGGCGGCACAACTGGTTCGCAACCACTGCGGAGCGCTTGCCCCTTGGGGCGCACGCATCCTGGTGGTGGCCACCAACAACGACCCCGACGAACGCGCATTGACGTCCCGTGACGTACCTTTGCCCAAATTTTGAACCATGGCCACAACTGCCGACATCAAAAACGGACTGTGCATCCAGCACAACCACGCTCCGTACCAAATCATTGAATTTTTGCACGTTAAGCCGGGCAAAGGAAACGCATTCGTGCGCACCAAAATGCGCAACCTGAACGACGGTCGGGTTTTGGAGCACACCTTCCCCAGCGGCACCAAGTTGGACGTCGTCCGGATGGAGTACCGCAACTACCAGTACATGTACAACGACGTCGACGGCTACAACTTCATGAACATGGAGACGTACGAGCAAATCACGTTGCAGAAAAGCGTCATCAACGCGCCCCAGTTCATCAAAGACGGCATGGAGTGCATCATCTTGTGGCACGCAGACGAGGACCGTCCGGTATCTTGTGAAATCCCTGGAACAGTGGTCTTGGAAATAACCTACACCGAGCCCGGCATGAAAGGCAATACCGCCACCAATACCCTGAAGCCCGCTACCGTGGAAACCGGAGCAGAGATCCGCGTTCCGCTCTTCATGGAAATTGGAGAGAAAATTGTGGTCAACACGGCGGACGGCACCTACAAAGAGCGCGCGAAATAATCGCCAACCGCTCCCAAACAAAAAGGGCTGCCTCCGGATGGAGGCAGCCCTTTTTGTTTGCCGCAACCGCGCGCCAGCCAGAGGCGAACGCGCAAAAAAAAGCCGCCTCCCGGAGGGAGGCGGCTGGCAACAAGGACCTGTGGGGCCCAAAAATTAATTCCAAATGGGCACCTTATCAAAAGTCGTCGGACGTGGAGTAGGTACGTTCGTATTGGAGTTGATTTCGCTTTGCGGGTACAGCATGCGCTGCGGCAAAGACGAACCAATGTTTGGTGCGATGCCCAAGGCATTGCCCGTGCGGCGAACGTCGTTGAACCCTTCGATGTGGCCAAACATAGAGATGTACTTCTCCGTGTAGATTTCCTTCATCAAAGCTTCCTTTTGCGTTGCACCCACCACCAACGCAGCTGGACCGAAGTCCGTCAGGGCGTAGGCGTCAAATCCACCGAACTGAGCGTCGTGTGCAGCACGCACATTGTTCAGAGCCACCAAGGCATCCGCCAAGTTGTCCTCACGAGCGTAGCACTCCGCCAAAATCATTTGGTTCTCTACGTAAGACACCAACAAGTAGTTGTTGTCCGACGCGAAGATGCCGTAGTGATCGCCGTAGGAAGCATCGTCCCAGTTGGGATCCAGAGCCGTGTAACCACCGGGGAAGAAGTAGTAGTTGAAACGCTCGGTTTCGTCCGTCTTCGTGTTGCCGCGGTAGTTGGCGCTGGTGGCGTCCATCAACTTCTCAATGTGCGATCCGGAGCAGCTCATGTAGCCGCCGCGGTTCCAATCCAAAAAGTCGTAGAACAAGTTGTGCTTGCCCGGCGTGTAACCGGCATCGTGCAAAGCATACATGTCGTTGCCTTCAGAAATACCGGCCATCGCTGCCGTTTTGGCCGCTGCATAGTTACCCAAATGAAGGTAAGCACGCGCCTTCAAGGTATTGGCAACTTCTTCCCAGTCAAACGAACCGGCATACGCCGCACGAAACTTGGTGGAACCGCCTACTCCGTTGGCGATTGCATCGTCCAACAAAGCAATGGCAGCAGCATAAACATCTGCTTGGTTGTCGTAGGATGGATTGGGGAAGTTCTCCACATCGCATGCCTCAACATTCGGCACATTGCCCCACAACGCTGCAGCAGTCATCATGAGCTGCGCTTCGTTGACTTGGGCTATGCCCTTTAGCACCATGTTGTTCTTGGCTTCCGCCTTGGCTTGAACAATGCGGGACTGCGCAATGCCTTCGGCATACAAAGTTCCCCAAATGTTGTCCAAATCGCCAGCTGTTACGTTGTACTGATCAACGGAGATGTACTGGCGATCGGAGCCGCGGAAGTAACCGGCAAAGATGCCGCCCATGCGGGCCAGCTCACCCTCCTGAACCATAACGTTGGCCAGTTGGGCACCGGTGATCATCAATTCCGGAGAAGCGTCCGAAAATTGATTGGGATTGGTGGAGTTGATGTCGTTGGGTTCGCACGCCGTCAATAAGACTGCGGCAACGCCAACTGCACTCCCGAATTTCACGAAATTTTTCATGTTTTCTATTTTTTATGGGAGTTGATTAAAGGCCCAAACGCACGGAGAAGATGAACGACTTCGTGCCGGGGTTAGTGAAGTAATCCAAACCGCGACCGTTGGAAACGCCCGTCAAGTTCAATTCAGGATCAACACCTTTGAAGGGAGACCAAAGCAACAGGTTGCGGCCGGTGAAGCCCAAATCCAATGAGGAAAGTCCCATTTTCTTGGCCGTGGCGCGCGGGATGCTGTAGCCCAAGCTCAACTCACGCAAACGAGTCCAAGAACCGTCGGTGATGAAGTGCTCGGAAACCGGGCCGAAGCCACCGCCCAAACCGGTGTACCAGTTTTGGTCCAACCACACGTCGTTGTCCGTGCCGAAGTTGCCCAAGTTACCGCGAACGGTGTAGGTTCCGTCGGTGTTGGCATTTGCAGCGTCCGCAATGGACTCGCCGTAGATGTTTTTCACCAAACCTGCTTGTTCCGCAGTAACCGTGATCTCGTTGGCGGTCTCAGGATCCACACCGAAGTACTTCAGTACACCGGAGGTACCTGCCCACATGTCTTGACCTTGAGAGGTTTCAAACAAAACGTTCATGGACAAGCCCTTGAAGGTCATAGAAGTTCCGAAACCAGCACGGTAGTCGGGGTTTGGATCGCCAATAACGCCCTCCTCAATGGCTTGCTGAGGGAATCCGTTGTCGTCCAAGATCAACTTGCCGTCCGCACTGCGCTGGAACTTACCGCCCCACAAAGCGCCCAAGGCATGTCCTTCAACCGCACGGGAAGAAGAACCGGTGAAGCCTGCCAAGAAGATGGACTGAACACCTTGCAGATCCTCAACCATGTTGCGGTTGCGGGTGTAGTTGCCGTACAAATTCCATTTGAAATCGCGGGTGTCTACTACATCCAATTTCGCATCCAATTCCAAACCGGTGTTGGAGATGGTGGCGGCATTGTCCCACTTGGAGGAGAAACCGGTAGAGGCCGGAACGTCCACGGCGAAGATGGCACCAACGGTGGTGTTTTGGTAGTAGGTACCGCTCAAGCTCACTTTGTTGTTGAAGAGGCGGGCGTCAAATCCTACTTCGTATTCCGTCTTGCGCTCAGGAGCGATGTTCGGATTTCCTTGAACGGTAGAACGGTACGTAGAACCGCCGTAGTAGCTGGCGTCCAGAACCTCACCCCAACCGGAAGTAGAGCCGGCAGAAACGTAGTTGGTGGTCCAAATGTACGCGGGCGGCTCAACACCCACCGTACCGGCAGAAGCACGAACCTTCAAGAAAGACAAACCGCTTGGATCCATGTTCAAATCCTTGGTCAGGTCGTACGCCAAGTTGGCAGACGGGTAGAAGAACTGACCTTTAAAGGTAGAAGCGGCTTCCGCTGCACCGGTCAATTCTACAAACAAACGATCTTTCCAATCCAAGTTCACTACGGCGTAGCCGCGGTTGTTGATTACCGTAGAGCGGCTGTTGAAGGGGCTGTTGTTCGCCGTAGTGGCATTGCCCAGTGTGAAGCGCTCTTGGTCGCGGATGATGAAGTTGAACGCGTTGCCGCCGATGGAGCGGAAACGACGTGAGTTCGCGGTGTAACCCACCGTTAAAGCCATGTTGGTCGCTTGGTTCAACTTGTAGGTAGAACGGTCAAATACCAACAACGAAGATTCCGTCTCGCTGATGTGTTCATCCGTTAAAGAACCGTTGGCCAAACTGGCGGCCGAACGTACCGGGAAGAAGGTGATGCGGTCGTCGCCGCTGTAGTCCAAACCGTAACGAGCGGTCAATTGGTGCGAACCGCCCCAACGCAAGTTGAGTTCGGGGGTGACGATGATGCGGTTCACCTCGGAGGTGTTGACTTGCTTGTTCAGCGTCCAACCTGGGTTGTTGTAGGTGGGAACGGCATCTCCCAGGTAGCGACGGTATCCGCGGTGGGCTCCCACGGTGGGGATTCCGTTGGCGTCGTAGTAGGTACCCGTGTAGTCGGAGTTGTCAAAGTCTGCCGGTGTACGCAAGTAACCCAAGTACAAACCGTTCAAGTTCGATCCCTGCTGAACGCGGTTCGAACTCACTTTGGACACGAACGCGTTCATGCCCACTTTTAGGTTGTTGTTCAGGTTGTTGGTGAAATTCATACGGCCAGTAGTACGACGATAGTCGGAGAAACCGTTCAGGATGCCCTTCTGGTCCCAGTCCGACACACTCACAAACAAGTTGCCGCGCTCGCTGCCGCCGGACAAACTGATGCTCTTGTCCATGGTCAAACCGTCGCGGAACACTTGATCGCGGTTGGACTGGTTGTACACGTCCGTGCTGCGGCGCTCCGCAATGGGGTAGTACTTGGTGCCGTCCGCTGCTTCAAAGTAGCGACCCGTAGTGTTTACGGAATCCGCACCGCCCACGCGATCAGCAATTTTGTCGCCCCAGCTCAGTGCATTGTTCGGAACAAAGTTGCCGTTCACGCCCTGGCCGAAGGTGCTCTGCTTTTCGTACTCGCGGTTGATGCGGTCCACGCCTACGGAGTAACGTGCTTCCACGCTGTAGCCCTTGGCATTGGCGCGTCCCTTTTTGGTGGTGATCATGATCACACCGTTGGCCGCACGGGTACCCCAAACGGCTGCTGCCGCGGCACCTTTCAATACTTCCACCGAAGCAATGTCGTCCGGGTTCAAGTCGTTCAAACGGCTTTGTTGTACGACGCCGTCCACGCCTTGGCCCACACTGGAGTTGCTCACGGGAATACCGTCCACCACAATCAACGGCTGAATCGAACCGGTAATGGTAGATTGACCGCGGATTTGGATGTACGCCCCGGCACCGGGGTCTCCGGAGTTGCGGGTCACCAGGATACCCGAGCCTTTGCCCGCGAGACCTTGAATGATTCCGCTCTCACCAGACTTCTGGACGCTTCCTCCCGCTACAATAACGGAAGCAATGCCCTTCTTATCCTTGCTGCTTTGAACTCCCAAAGCAGAGACGGTGACTTCACCCAGCTGACCGGACTTCGTGGTATCCCGCTGATCGGGGAATTCCGTTGAAGCCGCCCGAACCGGTGCCACACCTGCGCCAATCGCCATCACAGCGCCCAGCACACCAGCAAACAGTTTGTTTGACATAAAGGTTATTTTTGTGTTAAGTGGTGTAATGTAAGAATTTTTTAATTCCAACAACACTTTTGTTCACAAATTGCTAACCTTCAGTCAATTTCCTTGCGTCTTTGCAAATCCAGCGCCACCAGCAAGGCTGCACATCCCCATACCGGAGCAGATGCCTTGTCGGTGTCTAGAAAATTATTCAAAACCCCGTGGGTGAAGTACGTTACAAGCCCCGTTGCAGCGGCCACCGCGAGCCAATAATCTGCGGCGAAGGAGGCTGGCTTTTCCCGGTAGTACGGCAAAACAGCAGCCCCGGTTCGTAAAAAAGTTGCCAACAACAGCAAAACAGCCAATAGGCCCAAAACACCTTCCTCCGCCAAGGGCCCAATGTACTCGGAGTGCGCATTTCCGTTGTCCCCGGCGTTGGTGGAAATGATGGTGAGGTCATACGAGTGTTGGAACGGAGCGTACTGGAATTGGTAGGTTCCCGGGCCCCAGCCGGTCCAGGGTCGCTCCTGAAACATGCGCAGCGCGGAATTCCATCGGTTCAGGCGCTCCAGATTGGAGGCGTCGGTGGAAATGTTGCTCATGGAGGCCACGTGTTCGCCCAATTTATCGGATGAAACCGACTTGTTGCGCTCTGCACTCCGCTGCACTTGGTCTTTGACGGTATACAACCCGCCCAACCCAATCAAACCCAAAAACAGCACCACGGACCAACTGATCCGCAAGCGGTGGATGAGGAAAATTCCCGCTGCGGCCACCAAACTCAACCACGCCGCCCGCGTGAAGGAATAGACCAATCCCACAACCAGTAGCGACAAAAGGAAGCCCGTACCCATGCGGCTGAGCAGGGACTGTTTGCGCAAGGCAAAATAAAGCGCGGCCGGAATGTAGAGGGCCAAAGCGGCTCCGTACACGGTGTGTTCCTTAAAGAAGGGGAACATGACCCAAGTGGAGGTTTGCTTGCTGAAGTCGTACTGAGCGTGAACGCTCAAGGTGTAGGCCACGGCCAAGGCCAGCGGAATCAAGTACAACCAAAAAAAGAGCTCCCGGTAGGATTTCCTTTGAAAAACGTGCACCAACAAAAAGAAGTAGGGCACCACAAACCAAACGCGGGCTACCCAGTGCTTGATGCTGACCAGGGGCATGGAGCTGGTGATGGAGGTGAGCAACATCCAGCCCAAGTAAAAGTAGATGGCCAAAGAAACCGGATGGCGCGCCACTTCCCGATTGATGTGCCCGGTCATGATGAGTCGGAAAAACAAAAGGAGGGTGATGCCAAACAGCAAGGGTTCCGTGGGCAAGCTGAGGCCCACGTTGAAGCCGCGGTCCTGCAGGGTGACGCTCAGGGGAGTCATGGCCACCACGGCCAAAACCAACCAGTCCATCCGTACAAAAGCAAACCAAACCACCGCCAGTACCACCGGCACGGCCAGCAGGGCGTACTGTTCCCAAGCTACCGCAGCAGCTAGAAAGAGCCCCAAGGCAAGGCCAACGGCCCAAACCCAACGCGGTGGAAGCGGTGCGTTCACGCTTCTTTCAGGCGGAGGTCTTTAATGGCGTTGGCCACCAAAATGAAGAGCATGGTGCCTACAAAGGCGGAAAACATGGACACCGCCACAATCAACCACCGAACGGGGTACGTTTTGCGTTCGGCCGGGATGGCCTTGGTCACGCGGAAGGTGGCGGGCATGGACTGCTCCGCATCGACACGGGCCTGATCCAATTTCGTGCGGATTTTCACTTCCTCTTGCTTGAGCAAGTACAATTCGTCCCGCAGGGCTACGTACCGACCGCCGTAGCGCGCCAGCGTGTCCAGCATGTTCTGCAACTCGCGAACAATCTTCTTGTCTTTTTCCTCCAAAATAGCGGTGGCCAATTGCTCGGAAATAACCGCACTTTGTTGCTCGTAATCGTGCACGCCTTTTTTGCGCAAATTGCGCAGCTCCGCGTCCATTTCCAAGACGTCGTCCCGAACCTTGTCGTACTCGCCTTTGACAATTTTAAAGCCGAACCCGGCACGGTTGCGCTGAATGCGGGACTTGACGCGGTCCAGCATGTCCACAATCTCGTTGGCAATGTCCGCCGCCATTTTGGGATCCGTGTCCAATACCTGAATCTCCACAGACATGAACTGGGTGCGTTGGAAGGAAATTTTGTCGTTGAATTCCTCGCGCAGGTAGGTCATTTTGTACTTCCCGGTGGGGTCGAGGTCGTAGTGCTTCAACAAGTTGAATTTGACGGCAATGGTGTCAAAAATCTCGTCGGAATTCAAAATTTGAATGAGCTGTTCGGCCTGTTCTTCGGCACCAAAAGCCAACATGTCGTCTTCGGAAAAGCTGGTTTGCGGCAGCAAAACTTTGGAGACGGAGTTGGTGGTGGCGGGGAAAACGATGACGGAGCTCTTGTACAGGGGCATGATGAACCAGGAGCTGGAGGCGACGACGCCCAAGAGCCCGGCTACCAGTGGCAACGCGAGCAAAGGCTTGCGCCATTGGTACAAAAACTGAAGCAGAAAGGTGGAGTTGTATTCCATAACGGGCACAAATTTACGCATTTGCGCGGGGTGAGGTTCCGCGTGCGGTGGGGATTATTCGTTTTCCGCCAGAAAGGCGTCTACGGACCGGAGTCGGAGGCCTTTTTGAGCCAGCAGCGCCTGCAGGCGCTGCTGGTCTGGGAGGTAGGCGGCGCGCAGCGCCGCGCGCACGTCCGCCGGCAAGGTGGGCTTGCCCGGGGCCAGCCACTTGTTTTTCAGGGCACGGAACCAGGCGCTTGGGAACAGGCGGCGTGCCGCGTGCGCCGTGCCGCTGGCGTGCAGCCAGCGGTTCACCCGCGGAAACCGCGGGGTGCGCGCCGAAAACTGCTCCGCTTCCGGAACGGCGTCCACCGGGACCAACCCCAAATGGAGGAGGATTCGGTTGTACGTTTCCAGGGGAAAATCGCGGAGGTCGGCAAAATCTACCAGCAACAGTTGGTCCGGGCCCAAGGCAGACCACCACCGCTCTACAGCGTCTGCGTAGCAACCCAATTCAAAAAAATTCTCGGACCGTCCCCATCCTTTGGGCGAACGTCGGGCGTCGGCCGCCCACTCCTCCGCAAAAGTGCCCTGGACGTAGCCGTAACGAAGCGCCATGCTGTAGTGCGAGAGGGCTCGGTCCCGCGGATCGCGCAAAAGGGCCACCGCGCGGGCGTCCGGCCGAACGGCAGACCATTCCGCAGCAGCGGTGGTGGAAAACAAATAGCCCGTGCTGCACTCGCCCCGCAACTGGTGCGGTTCGGCAGCGGCAAACAGTTGCCCGTACTGAGTGGAGTCGCGCACACAGGCCAAGTGAACCGGTGCCAGAGGCAGCTGGGAAAAATAGTCTGCGGGCAAAGGGGGATGCTGGCGTCGGTAGGCATCGGAGAACTGGGCGGGGTCAAATTCCCGGCCAAAAAAATGCGGTTCCTTCACCGGACTCAAATAGATTCCCGGGTGCAGCGCCAACCACCCCGCCAGTTGCGTGGTGCCGGCTTTTGCTGCGCCAATGAGGGCAAAATCAGGAGCCGCGTTCATGCCCCAATCAACGCCAAAAGAGAAACGTTCGTATGCCGGTTTTGCGGTAAACCGCCACCATCGCCCAGCCGTTCCAGAGGGCCATGGTAAAGCTCGTGGCAATGGCCGCCCCGGCAATGCCCACGGTGGGAATCAATACGGCATTTCCTACGAGGTTCACCACCACCCCTACGGCCATGGTGTTTCGGGCCGACTTCTCGTGACCGGTCATGTTCAGGAGGTACATCACCGGACCGCACAAAGCGTTGGTCAATTGACCCAGCGCCAGCCACCGGAGGGTGCCGGCCTGGGCGATAAAGTCGGCGCCAAAAAAGCCCAAAAACCAAGGGGCGGCCAGGGTTAAAACCAAAAAAGCCGGCAGGGCCACCACGGTATTGATCCAAGCTATCCGCGTGACGGCGTTTTGCAGCAGCTCGCGGTTTCCTTGGGCCCAGTAGCGCGCAATGTCCGGCGCCGCTTGGGCGTTCACGGCGAATTGCGCAAACACAATGAGGGTGGCCACTTTAAACGACACCCGGTACAGCCCCACGGCGCTTTCATCCAGAAAGTAGCCAATCATCAGGGTGTCGGACCACGAGAGGACTAAGTAGAGCAAACTGCTCACCAGCATGGACGTGGCGCCGGGCAAGGCCAGCTTCCACTCCGCGCGTTGCTCCTGCAGGGATACGGACGCCGCCGAGGCGCGCAACTTCCACAGGTTCCACGCTAAAAACGGCAACAAAACCAACAGCAATAAGGTCACCGGGGAATAAACGGAGGCGTCTACCGGTACCAGAAACAACAGAATGGATGCTAACAGTGTGAGGGAGCCGTACTGCCACAGGCCGTAAGCCAGCAAATTGTTCTTGGCGCGAAAGACGTCGGACCGCAACTGGAACCAACCCCACGGAATCAGGAGGACCGCAACTACGGACAAATGCTTGGGAAGTTGTTCGGAATGAAACAGTTTGCCCAACAACGGGGCGCCCCAATACAGTGCAGCGCTGAGCACCAATCCGGTGGCCAACACAAACGAAAACGCCGCGGTCACCACCGCGTTCTGCTTCTTTTTCTTGCCTTTTCGGGCCAACACTTCCCGCACCACAATCCCGTCCCAACCCCAGCGGTTCAGGGCGCTGGCCAGGGAAAGGATGGTGAAGGCCAGCTCAAACGAACCGTAGCCTTCTTTGCCGTATTCGCGCACCAGCAGAAAGACAAAGGCGTACCCGGAGAGGGCCCCCAGCACTTTGACCGCGAGCACCAAAGCACTCCCGCGCAACAAACGCTCCCAATGCGGGGGGATTTTCCGTTTCGCCATCGGTGCAAAGGTCTTACTTTTGAATGGATGAACCGCAGACTTCGCATTGCCGTCAACGGGCGTTGGCTCTTGACCTCCGGATTGGACGGAACCGGTTGGTACACGCGTGCGTTGCTGGAGCGCTTAATGGCGCAGCATCCGGAAGTGGAATGGCACGTTCTGGTGGACCGACCGTCCTCCGCCTCGTGGGATTTTCTCACCAACGCCACCGTACACGTGCTTCCGCCCCCCGCACGCCACTGGACCCTCTGGCACCTCTGGAACCGCGCGGCGGTTCCAGCCGCCTTAAAACGCATCCAACCGGACGTCTACTGGTCTCCAGACGGCATGCTGCCCCTGCGCGGATCCGTACCCCTGGTGGGCACCGTCCACGACCTGGGTTTTGTGCACCGCCCGCAGGATTTGGGGCGGGTGTTGGGCGCCTACTACCGTTGGATCTACCGCAGCAGCGTTCGTCAGGCCGACGCCCTCTTGACCGTGAGCGAAACCACGCGGACCGACGTCCACCGCACCTACGGCTATCCTTTAGCCCAACTCCACACCGCGTACAACGCGCCGCAGCGCGCCTTTGCCCCCCTTTCTCCCGAAGAAGCGCATTCCGCCCGCGCCCGCTGGACCAACGGCCGGCCCTACTTTTTGGCCGTGGGCTCCTTCACCCCCCGGAAAAATCTGGCCCTGCTGCTGGAAGCATTTGATCTCTTCAAAGAAAAGACCGGTTCCAACCACGAACTGGTGCTGGTGGGAGACTCCCTGCACGCGGACCCCGCCTTTGACAAAGCCCTGAAAAACACCCAGCACCGGTCTTCCGTGGTGTTCCCCGGCCGGGCCAAATCCGACGCCCTGCAGTCTTTGCTGGGCGCGGCGGAAGCCCTGTGTTTCCCCAGTTTCTTTGAGGGTTTTGGCATTCCTTTGGTGGAAGCGTTCCAAGCCGGAACGCCCGTCATCAGCAGCTCCGCCTCCTGCATGCCGGAAATTGTGGGCGACGCCGGGTGGCTGGTGGATCCGCATTCCGCAACCGCCTGGGCAAACGCCCTGGAGCGTACGACTGCTCTTCCCCGTTCCGAGCGCCAATCCCTGGTGGAGCGCGGCTTGCGCCGCGCCGCAGACTTTTCTTGGGACCGCTCCGCGGAGACCGTCTTCAACGTTTTGAGTCGTGCGGCAAGCCGGAATTGACGAAGCCGGACGCGGCTGCTTGGCCGGCCCGGTGGTGGCCGCTGCCGTGGTGCTCCCTCCGGGCTACGCCTTGGAAGGACTGACGGACTCCAAAAAACTGAGCGCTGCCCAGCGCGCCCGCCTGCGGGCGCGCCTGGAAGCCGAACTCCCCCCCGGCTCCTGGGCCATCGGTACCGCCTCCCCGGAAGAAATCGACGAGCGCAACATCCTGCGCGCCACCTACTTGGCCATGCACCGCGCCGTCGCCCAACTCCACCCCGCGCCCACAGACCTGCTGGTGGACGGCAACCGGTTTGCCCCCTACCCCGGCATCCCGCACCGGTGCGAAGTGAAGGGGGACGCCCGATTTGCCTGCATTTCCGCCGCCAGCATCTTTGCCAAAACCGAGCGCGACGCCCTCATGGAACGCGCCCACGACCAGTTTCCCGCCTACGGATGGAACGTCAACAAGGGTTACCCCACGGACGTCCACCGCAGGGCCCTGGAAGCGCACGGAGAAAGCCCCCACCACCGCAAAACCTTCCGGTGGAAACCCGTCCAAATGAAACTATTTTCCGCACTGTTGCTGGCGTTGATCCTTGTTGGCTGCGCTTCCAACAACCCCACGACGCCCTACGAACGCGCCGTTCCGGCACAGAGTCTGCTGGCCCTGCCCTGGAACCAAGAAATGCACCAAGAACGCAACCAATCCGCCGCCTGGCGCCGTTGGGAGCGCACAGACGCCTCCGATTCCTTGGCCGCCACGTGGCTGGACTCCGCCCAAACCGACGCCCAAGGTCGGTTGGTGTGGCACCGAACCGGAGCTCAGGGCACCGGGTGGCTTTGGCTGGGGGACCGTCGGGATTTTGATGCCTGGCGCACCAAAAGTTCTTCCCGCCCGGGAGCGCAACCCACCAGCAAGGCCTACGCGGGCGGAACGGTGTGGAACCTGGGCACCGACAAACTCCCCCTCTATTTGGGCGAGAAAAACGACTTGGTGGCGCTGTCCGCGCACGAAACCTTGATCGACGAGGCCTTCCGGCAGTTGGACGTGGAAGAGCCCCAGTACGCACCGCATTTCGCAAACGCTGGGTGGGACTACGATCAAGGATTTTCCCTCCTGCCCGACAACACCATAGGTACCGGCAAACCGAATGGACCGATGGAATTGACCCGTTTGGATTCGTTGCGCACCCCCTGGGTGGGCTGGAGCGCAACCGCCACACACAACTGGGATCGGCTGGACCAAGGTCAAACCCTGCCCGCTCCGGGACGTTTGCCCTGGACGCTGTGGTTGGCCCCGGAATGGAGCCGCGTGCAACTGGAAGCCGTCGACGGATCCCCGGATTCGGTTCGCATGATCGGTTGCACCTGGTGCAGACCCCTTCCCGGACGAGAATCGGGGTACTGGTGGGGCGAGGTTCAGGGCATCCACCAAGGCCTTCCCGTGCGCGGATGGCTGTTGAGCGCTCCGGACTCCACCACCGCCTGGGACCAACGGGAACACGGCAAGCGGTGGGTGCACGCCGCCCCCTCCGCCCTGGTGCGCGCCACCCCCACCGCCACCGTCTGGGCCTCCAGCGAGGAAGAATTGCGCATCTTGGTTCAGGCCCTCCGTGCTCCGCAAATTCCGTTCGACGACGCCCCCCAAAAGTGCCACTCTTTTGGCCTCCGTCGGCTCAACGACTCCGCCCTCCCCCTGTGGGTGCAGTGGGTTGAACACACCCCCGACGAACTCCAATTCACCGTCTGGGCAGGGGCACTAAAGGAAAGCAAAGGAGAATAGAAGTTTCTTAAACTTTAGATAGCAGTTCGAATCTGCTCTTGGGGCGGTTAACCCAATAAATTCCTCATTCTGCCCCCCTTCACCGCAACACCACCCGGTCTCCGGGGTTGGGTTGCTCGCCGGCTTCCCATATGTTGAGGGCGTACAAGGAGTAGACGCGGATGCCGTAGCGCTGGGCAATGGTCCACGGGGTGTCGCCGGAAACGGCGGTGTGGTACGGGAGGTCCTTGGGGGCTCGGGCTTTTTTTGCCTTCAGATAAATCGGCATTCCGGCAACAACGGGCGTGTAGGTTAGGGCGTCGTTCTTTTTCAGCAAAGAGGACGTGCTCAGGCCCGTTTCGCGGGAAATTTCGTCCCAGGTTTGCCCCTTTTGCGCGTAGTACACGGGCAAACCGTTTTGCATCACTCCGGAGGCTAGGGCGGCTTTTTTGCGGTCGCGTCTTGCCAGGGAGGAAGCGGCCGCGGCCGCTTGACGGTCGTATTGGTCCAATTCGTTCTGCTCAATCAGACGTATTAGCAGGTCCGCGTAGTCCGGAGCGGTGGCGTACCCAGCTTTCTTCAACCCAACGGCCCAAGCGCGGTAATCGTCGGGCGGCAAGGAGAACAACTCGGCGTAGCGGCTGCGCGTCTTCAGAAACAAACTGTGGTCCCGGAAACTCTCTTGCACGCTGCCGTACACCCGGAAACACTCGTCCGGACGGTCGTCGTGCAGCATGATGGACGGCCCGGACCACCCTTGGTGGCACTTGATGCCAAAGTGGTTTTTGCCCTCCCGCGCCAACTTGCTTTTTCCGTCCGCAGACTCCAGTATGCCTTGGGCCAACGTGATGCTTGCCGGGATTCCGTAAAAACGCATTTCTTCCACCGCCAAGGGCGCGTGTTCCTCAATGTACTGAATGCGTTGCGCCACAGACGGCTGCGCCCGCAACGTCCCCAACCCGGCGCTGAAAACCAGCACCGTCGACCAAATAATTCCCGATGGCCTCATGCTGCAAATATCAATCTTTCCCGACCTTTGCAAAACCCTTGCCAACATGAAAAACCTGGAACCGGAAGATTTTTACCGCACTCCGGAAGGCTACCTGGTCTTCACGGAAGCGTACCACCGAAAGCGCGGTCACTGCTGCCAAAGCGGTTGCCGGCACTGTCCGTACGGGTTTGACAAAGGCACGGGCAGAGTTCTCAATCCGTTTGGCAAACCCACCACCGGATCCTAATGCACCCAAACATGACGTTTCAAGACGAATTGCGCTCCGGTATTCCGGACTTTCTCCCCGAACATCCCGGTTGGGACCCCACGGTGTCCCACGCGCCCAAGCGCAAGGACCTCCTGACCCCAGACGAGAAAGTCCTCGCCGTTCGGAATGCGTTGCGCTACATCCCGGAGGCACACCACGCTGTGATGGCGGAGGAATGCGCGCGGGAATTGCACGAATACGGCCGAATCTACCTGTACCGCTACCGCCCCACCTACGCCCTATACGCGCGTCCGGTGGACGAGTACCCCGCCGCGAGCCGCCAAGCAGCGTCCATTATGCTGATGATCCAAAACAACCTGGATCCGGCCGTGGCGCAACACCCCCACGAACTCATTACCTACGGCGGCAACGGCGCGGTCTTCCAAAACTGGGCCCAGTACCGCCTCACCATGCAGTACCTCACCCAATTGCGGGACGACGAAACCCTACACCTGCACAGCGGCCACCCGCAAGGCGTTTTCCCGTCCGGCACGTGGGCACCCCGCGTGGTGGTGACCAACGGCATGGTGATCCCCAACTACTCCAAACCGGACGACTTGGAGCGTTTCAACGCCCTGGGGGTTTCTCAGTACGGACAAATGACGGCCGGCAGCTACATGTACATTGGGCCGCAGGGCATTGTGCACGGCACCACCATCACGGTGATGAACGCCGCCCGAAAATTCACCAAGGGCCCTTTGGAGGGCAAGTTGTTTGTGACGGCCGGCTTGGGCGGCATGAGCGGCGCGCAACCCAAGGCCGCAAAAATTGCCGGTTTGGTGAGCATTTCCGCAGAAATCAACGCGGCCGCAGCGGAGAAACGCCACGCACAGGGCTGGGTAGACCGCTTGGTGTACACGGCGGATGAAGCCGTGGATTTGGCCTTGGAAGCGCAGTCCGTGCGCGGAAATACCTCCATTGCCTTTGTGGGCAACACCGTGGACCTGTGGGAAAAACTGGTGGAGCGCAACGTGCACGTGGACCTGGGGTCGGACCAAACTTCTTTGCACAACCCGTGGGCGGGCGGCTACTACCCGCAGGGCTTTACTTACGAGGAAGCCAACGCATTGATGGCGTCGGACCCGGAGAAATTCCGTGTGGAGGTGCAAGCCACCCTGCGCCGGCACGTGGCCGCCGTGAACACCCTGCACGCCCGCGGCATGTACTTTTTTGACTACGGCAACGCCTTTTTGCTGGAATCCAGCCGGGCGGGCGCAGACGTTATGGCAGAAAACGGCCTGGACTTCTCCTACCCCAGCTACGTGCAAGACATCCTGGGCCCTATGTGCTTTGACTACGGATTTGGCCCGTTCCGGTGGGTATGCGCCACGGGAAATCCGGACGACTTGCGCAAAACAGACCGCATTGCCGCAGAGGTACTCCGCAACCTGGCGGCGTCGGCCCCGGACGACATCCGCCTGCAAATGGAAGACAACCTGCGCTGGATTGAACAGGCGGAGGAAAACCGTTTGGTGGTGGGCTCGCAAGCGCGCATCCTCTACGCAGACAGCGTGGGGCGCATTGCCCTAGCGCGCGCCTTCAACGACGCCATTGCCCGCGGCGAACTGGGCACCGTGATCTTGGGACGGGACCACCACGACGTCTCCGGAACGGACTCTCCCTACCGCGAAACTTCCAACATCTACGACGGTTCGCGCTTCACGGCGGACATGGCCGTGCACAACGCCATTGGGGATTCCTTCCGCGGCGCCACCTGGGTCAGCCTGCACAACGGCGGCGGCGTGGGCTGGGGCGAGGTCATCAACGGCGGCTTTGGCCTGGTTTTGGATGGCACGGAAGAAGCAGACCGCAAATTGGAAACCATGCTTTTCTTCGACGTCAACAACGGCATTGCCCGCCGCGCCTGGGCCCGCAACCCGGAAGCCCTCATTGCCATTGGGCGCGAGCTGGTGCGCACACCGCGGTTGAAAGTCACCGTGCCGCAAATTGCCGATGAATCCTTGGTGCGCAAAGCCCTCAACTCCGTAACTTCACCCTCATGAGACTGATCCTTACCTCCTTGGCCGCAGCCACCCTACTGCTTGCCGCCTCCTGCACCTCCTCGGAATCCACGCCCACCGGCGGAACCGACGGCCTGAAAATCGCCTACGTTCGTGCGGATTCTTTGACCCAACTGTACGACTACCACCGCGAATTAACGGAAAAGTTTGAATTGGAAGCCAAAAAAGTGGAAGCCGATCTGGTTCGGGCCCAACAAAACCTGCAAACGGAGTACAGCATTCTGGAGAAGGCCGCGCCGTCGTTGAACCCCGTCCAATTGCAACGCGCCCAGGCAGACTTCCAGCGCATCCAAATGAGCTACAGCCAAATGGAGCAGCAGCGAACCGGAGAACTGGCGGAAAAAGAGTCCGGTTTGAACACGCAGATCAAGGACCAAATGGACGTGGCCCTGAAACAACTGGCGAAAGAAAAAGGATACGACTTGGTTTTGGTCTACGAAACCAACGTCCTCTACGGTTCCGACAAGCTGGACGTCACCCAAGAATTGGCCGACGTCTTGAACAAAATGGACCGTCCGGAGCCCAAAAAAGCCGCCCCAAAAAAATAAGCCACCCCCCACTTGCTCATGCGCCTATTCTCCAAACGGACCGCACGCTGGTCCTCCCTCCTTGCAGCCACCGCCCTTCTGTTGGTGGCTTGCGAACCCGAAGTTTCTGTAGACCCCCGCACGGATTACTGGGCCGGCACCTGGACGTGCAACGAACAGACTGGAGACTTGGCTCCCCAAGTGTACACGGTTGAGGTGGACTTGGGTGCAGATCCGGACGGCGTTACGCTCTCCGGCCTGTACAACCAGGGTTTGAACTTCACGGCCGTCGGCACCGTAAACGGCACCGCCCTCACGGTCCCCGAACAAACCGTCAACGGCTTAACGTTAAGCGGCACCGGCTCCTACTCCATCCTGACGGACCGCGTAACCTACACCCTCAACATCAACGACGGAGGTTCCACGGATTTCACCACCGGAACCTGGACGCGGTAAGGGAAACCGCGCTCGCGCACCAACAAAAAAGGGGCGGCCTCTGCGAGGCCGCCCCTTTTCTTTGCTGCCCACGGGCCGGCACTACTGAATGAACTAGGAGTTGATGGCGTTCTCCTGCAGGTGTGCGCGGGAAATGACCACGCGCTGAATTTCTGAGGTGCCCTCGTAAATCTCCGTGATTTTGGCGTCGCGCATGAGGCGCTCCACGTGGTACTCTTTCACGTAGCCGTATCCGCCGTGCACCTGAACCGCTTGCGTGGCAACCCACATGGCGGTTTCGGAAGCGTACAGCTTGGCCATGGCGCTCTCCTTGTCAAAAGGCAAACCTTGGTCTTTCAACCAAGCGCTCTTGTACACCAACAAGCGAGCAGCCTCTACGCGGGTGGCCATATCCGCCAACATGAACGCAATGGCTTGGTGGTCTGCAATGACTTTGCCAAAAGCACGTCGCTGCTGAGCGTATTTGGTGGCTAATTCCAAGGCACCTGCCGCAATACCTAGGGCTTGCGCGGCAATACCTATGCGGCCGCCAGACAACGTCTTCATGGCAAACTTGAAACCAAATCCGTCTTCGCCAATGCGGTTTTCTTTGGGGACCTTAACGTCCGTGAACATCAACGAATGCGTGTCGGAACCGCGAATGCCCATCTTTTGTTCTTTCTTGCCCACCACAAAACCGGGCATGTCGCGCTCCACAATTAGGACGTTGATGCCGCGGTGGCCCTTGGCCACGTCGGTTTGGGCAATCACCAAATAGATGCTGGCGGAGTTGCCGTTGGTGATCCAGTTTTTGGTGCCGTTCAACAGGTAGTGGTCGCCGCAATCGACGGCCGTAGTGCTTTGGGAGGTGGCGTCGGAACCGGCTTCGGGCTCGCTCAAGCAAAAAGCACCAATGACTTCGCCCTTCGCCAGTGGCGTTAGGTACTTGCGTTTTTGTTCTTCGTTGCCAAACTTCTCCAATCCCCAGCAAACCAGGGAGTTGTTCACGCTCATGGCCACACTCGCAGAAGCGTCGATTTTGGACAATTCCTCCATCGCCAAAACATAGCTCAGGGTATCCATGCCGGAGCCGCCGTACTCGGTGGACACCATCATGCCCATGAAGCCCAATTCGCCCATTTGGCGCACTTGTTCTTTGGGGAATTTTTGCTCCTCGTCGCGCTCTATAACGCCGGGAAGGAGTTCTGTTTGTGCAAAGTCACGCGCCGCTTGGCGGATCATTTCGTGCTCTTCGGTCAATTGAAAATGCATGGCTCTGGAATTTGATTTCTGAGTGGTGCAAAGGTAGCGTGCAAACGCGCATCTTTGGAAAGTGAAATCATCAACGCAGCACAGCATTACCGCCGTTGGGACCATGTCCGGTACCTCCTTGGACGGCTTGGATCTGGTTTGGGTTCGGTTTACCCAACTGCCAAATCAACAATGGGACTTGGAATGGGGCCCCGGGCGCACTGTTTCTTATGCCGACACCCGCTGGGAAAAGGATTTGCCGCAGGCCTACACCCGGTCCATTGAATCCCTGAAAGCCACGTCTCAGGAATATGCCACCTGGTGCAACCAACAAGTGCTGCGCTTCTTGAAGGAGGAGGGATTGCCGCAACCGGAAGTGGTGGGCCACCACGGCAACACCGTGCACCACCGACCCAACGAGGGCACCACCTACCAGCTGGGCAACGAACCGGAAATGGCCGCCCACCTCACCGGTACCGTGGTGGGTGACTTTCGGGTAGACGACGTGGCTCTGGGCGGCCAAGGCGCCCCGCTGGTGCCTGTTGCGGACCGGCTCCTATTTGGTACCTACGCCCATTGCGTGAATTTGGGAGGCTTTGCAAACACTTCCTGCGAGATAGACGGCCTTCGCCGTGCCTGGGATGTGGTTCCCTTGAACATCGTTGCCAACGAACTGGCCCAGCGCGTGGGCCTTAATTTTGACGACCGCGGTCTACTGGCCGCTTCCGGCACCCTACTTCCCTCTTTATTTTCCCAACTGGAGTCCTTGCCCTATTTCCAACTACCGTATCCAAAGTCCTTGGCGCGTGAAGACGTCGAACGGGATTGGAAACCGCTCCTGGCGCAGGCCTTGGCCCAACACCCCCTGCCCGATGTTTTGCGCACCTTTACCGAGCACGCGGCATCGCGCGTGGCAAACGATTTGCGCTTTGGAGCTCCCGGTACGGCCTTGCTGAGCGGCGGTGGGGTGCACAACGAGTTTTTTGTGCGCCGCTTGAAGCACCTGGCTCCACGTCCGTTGGAAGTCTTGGACGCGCACCGCTCCAACTTCAAGGAAGCCGCAGCCTTTGCCCTTTTGGCGGCCTTAAAGGTCCGCGGAGAAAACAATGTATTGGCTTCGGTAACGGGCGCCCAAAGGGATCATTCGGCGGGAAGGCTGTTAAAAAATTCGTTCGTAACAAAAAAATGATCGTTCGGTTCAAAAGGTCCACGCCTTTGACCATTACCTTTGGAACCAAACTAAAAAAACAGCCATGATTTACGGCCTGATTATAGGGATTTTCTTGTTGGGCTACGCAGCCATCGTATTTGAACACAACCTGAAAATAGACAAAGCTGCTGCTGCCTTGGTAACGGGCGTGCTGTGTTGGACCACCTACATTTTGGGTGGAGCAGACATCCACCACGCGGAGCCTTTGTTGTTGGAACACGTCAGTGAAATTGCGGGCATCCTGTTCTTTTTATTGGGCGCCATGACCATTGTGGAAGTAGTGGACGCACACGAAGGTTTCAGTGTGATTACCAGCCGTTTGAAAACCAACAACCCGGTGGTTTTGCTGTGGGCGGTGAGCTTAATGACTTTTTTCCTGTCGTCCGTGCTGGACAACCTGACCACGGCGATTGTCATGATTTCCCTGTTGCGCAAATTGATTAAAGACCAGCAGCTTCGCTGGTTGTTTGCCGGCGTGGTAGTCATTGCCGCAAACGCAGGAGGTGCTTGGTCCCCCATTGGCGATGTCACCACCACCATGCTCTGGATTGGTCAGCAGATTACGGCAGGCGCAATCATCAAAGGGGTCTTTCTAACGGCTTTTGTTTCGTTGTTGGTACCGGTCATCTTCTTGTCCTTTCAGTTGAAAGGCACGCTGGAGCGTCCCGCCGAAGACGTGAAATTGAGCAATCAATCCGTCACGGACCGCGAGCGATTGATTGTTTTGTTGGCCGGCATTGGGGGCTTGTTGTTTGTGCCCATTTTTAAAACCGTTACGCACCTGCCCCCTTTCATGGGCATGATGTTGTCTTTGGGGGTCCTTTGGTTGTTGACGGATCTTTTGCACCGACGCAAGGAAGACGAACACCGCCAGAACTTGGGCGTCGTTCACACCTTGCACAAGATCGATACGGCGTCGGTTCTCTTCTTCTTGGGGATTTTGTTGGCGGTGGCAGCCCTGCAAGCAGGGGGGCAGCTGTCTGACATGGCACTGGCTTTGGATCGTTGGGTAGGAACCTCTTCAGAAACAGGCGTTTACGTGGTCGGTGGCCTTATTGGTTTGTTGTCTGCCATCATCGACAACGTGCCTTTGGTAGCAGCGTCGATGGGCATGTACCCCATTGAACTCGCGAGCGGATCTTTCTTTGCAACCGACGGTTTGTTCTGGGAATACCTGGCCTTTACTGCAGGTACCGGGGGATCCATCCTGATCATTGGTTCCGCAGCCGGTGTGGCCGTCATGGGATTGGAAAAAATTCCTTTTGGTTGGTACCTCAAGCGGGTAAGCGGATTGGCCCTACTGGGGTATTTGGCCGGTATTGCGGTCTACATCCTGCAGCACCATTTTGCGGGCTGAACCTACAAAAACTACCTATTAGGGGCCTGGACCGGTCCCAAAACCCAACAAAGGGCGGTTGTTAACCGCCCTTTGTTCATATTTGCGCATCCCCAATCGAGCAAAGAACAATTGGTTTGAATAAGTTTGGACCAGAATTTGCGTTATTCCTAATAAAGTAATCTTTCCTATGTTCCTTCAAATCTCCTTAGACAATACGGCCACAGACGCTGCTGCCGCTTCCGTTGCCACAGCCCCCGAAATGCCTACCGAAAAAACCATGACCGTTTTGGAATTGGCCTTTTCCGGCGGTGTAGCCGGCAATACCATCATGGTTTTGTTGCTGCTCCTCTCCGTCATCACGGTGTACTTGTTTGTTGAGCGTTTGTTGGCCATCAAAAAGGCAGACAAACTGGACCCACAATTCATGAACAACATCCGCGACCACGTTGCCAACGGAAAAATTCAATCCGCCATTCAATTGTGCGAACGTACCGACACCCCTGTCTCGCGCATGATCCAGAAGGGAATCACGCGCATTGGTAAACCCTTGCAAGACATTTCTGCCTCCATTGAGAATCAAGGAAAGTTGGAAATTCAACGGTTGGAAACCAATTTGGCTTTGTTGGCCACCATGGCCGGAGGGGCTCCCATGATGGGCTTTTTAGGAACGGTAGTGGGTATGATTTTGTCGTTCCAAAAAATGGCCGAGGCCGGCGGCCAGGTTCAAGTGGCCATGCTCGCAGAAGGTATTTACGTGGCCATGATCACCACGGTTGCCGGGCTTGTTGTGGGCATTTTCGCCTATTTTGGCTACAACTACCTAGTGGGCCGTGTGGGCTCCGTCATCCACAAAATGGAGGCCAGCACCACCGACTTCTTGGATCTATTGGACGAGCCCGCCTAATGGTCGGTAAACAACCAACTGTCGCTCCTAAAACACCTTACTCATGAAACTGGCTCAAAGAAACAAAGTATCGCCGGAATTCAATATGTCGTCCATGACGGACCTGGTGTTCCTATTGCTCATTTTCTTTATGTTGACTTCTACTTTGGTGACGCCGGCCGCACTCGACGTGGTCTTGCCCAAGAGCAAGGCACAGACCGTTAAAAAAGCCACGGTTACCGTAACCATTGACAAAGATTTGAACTACAGCGTAGGCACGGAGGTAGTTGCGGCAGAAGATGTGGAGGCTTTCTTGCTGCAAGAACTGAACAAAAATCCAGAAACGGTCATTGTACTGCGCGTGGACGAAAGTGTCCCGACGGGAAAATCCGTTGAAGTAATGGACATTGCGTACCGCAACAAAATCAAATTGGTCCTGGCCACGGACCCCAAGTAAGCCATGATCAGTTCCTTTGAACGCGACCAAAAAAGAAGCCAACGAGCCGGCTGGATCGTCACGGGATTATTTCATGTGGCGGTCTTGGTGCTCTTTGCGTTTTACGGCCACACCTACCAAGACCCCCCGCCCGAGGAAGGGATTTCGTTAGCTTTTGGTTACGATGAACAAGGATTTGGACAAACCGAACAATCAGCTGCGGAACCCGTCCCTCCAACCCCATCGGAACCCACGGATGCTGCCGTCGTAACCCAAGATGTGGAAGCTACGGATGTTTCTGTGAACGATAAGCCCAAACCCACGCCGGTGGAACGCCCCAAGCCCACGGAGACCAAACCCACAGAAATCGCCAAGCCCCAGCCCTCCAATCGGTTATCCAGTAGTTTGAACAAGCTAAAAACAACAGGAACCGGCAGCGGCAGCGGAACCACCTCAGGCGGAGGAGACCAAGGAGATCCCAACGGTACGCCCAACGGCGGCGCTGGAGGGACCGGCATGGGCACACAAGGAGCCGGTGATTACAAACTTGGCAACAGGAGCGCCACGAGCCGTCCGCGCCCGGGCTACGATTGCGAGGACGAAGGACGCGTGGTGGTCAAGGTGTATGTGGACCGCAACGGAAACGTGGTATCGGCGGAACCCGGCGCAGGGGGAAGTACCACGAGCTCAACGTGCCTGTTTGATCGGGCCCGGCAAGCCGCAATGCGCACCAAATGGGCCGCAGACCCGAACGCCTTGGAAACCCAAGTGGGCACCATTATTTATCGATTCGAGAAAAACTGATGACCTTCGCGGAGACCACGGAGTGGTTGTACAGCCGCCTTCCGGTATTCCAACGCACCGGAGGTGGGGAGCACTACAAAATTGACTTGGTCCAAACGGAGGTGTTGCTGGACGCCTTGGGGCGTCCTGAACAGAGTTTTCGTTCCATCCACGTGGCCGGTACCAACGGAAAGGGCTCCACCAGCCACCTGTTGGCGTCGGTCCTTCAGGCCGCTGGCTACACCGTTGGCCTATACACGTCACCGCATTTGGTGGATTTCCGCGAGCGCATTCGCATAAACGGCGCCCTTATTTCCGAGCAGGAGGTGGTGGACTTTGTGGAAAAGCACCAGGAGGTTCTTGTTGGGTGCAGTTTTTTTGAAGCCACCGTAGGGATGGCCTTCGACGCCTTCCGCAGGCACCGCGTGGACGTTGCGGTGGTGGAGGTGGGCATGGGCGGTCGGCTGGACAGCACCAACGTGATCCATCCGGAAGTGTGCGTGATCACGAGCATTGGCCTGGACCACCAGCAGTATTTGGGGGACACCCGTGCGGCCATTGCCGGAGAAAAGGCCGGCATCATCAAGACGGGCGTGCCCGTGGTAGTGGGCGAGCGCGACCCGGAAACAGAAGCCGTCTTTGTGCAAAAAGCAGCCGCGCACCACGCCCCCCTGGTCTGGGCGGAAGAAGCTGTTCCCACCCCCTTGCCCTGCGGTCTTTTGGGAACGTACCAGCAAAACAACGTTCGGTGCGTTCAAGCCGCACTCGCCGCTCAAACCCATTGGACCGTCTCCAACGACGCACTCCGCACGGGGTTGCTGGAGGTGGTGCAGCGCACCGGCCTGCGCGGACGCTGGGAAATCCTCCAAGAAAGCGGGCCGCGTATTGTTGCGGACACGGGCCACAACGCCCACGGCCTTCGTTTGGTAGTCCAACAACTCCAAGAGGAAATGCCTGCGGGCGGACGCCTTCTGGTGGTGTTGGGAACGGTCTCGGACAAGGACCCCGGGGAGGTTTTGGCCTTGCTTCCTGACCACGCCTCCTACTTCTGGGTGGCCGCCAACTTGCCCCGGGCACTGTCTGCCGCTGCCCTGGCAGAACGGGCCGCGGAATACGCCCTACGGGGCCGCGTCAGCGGCCCCGTAGGGCGCGGCGTCGCCGACGCGCTGGCCGAGGCAGGACCTTATGACCTCGTCTTTGTGGGCGGATCCAACTTTGTGGTGGCGGAGGCCCTCACCTTCTGGGAGCAGCGGTAAAAAACACAGCAATGCCCTCTGGGCAAGCCGCGTCGTCAAAACTTGTAGCTCAGGCCCGTGGTGGTTCCAAACGTAAACGCGGGAACCCCTGCAAAATCAGCCGGATAGGCGTCGTAGTTGACAAAGCCAGAGGTTACCCACTGCAACCGACGCGTCAAAGTAGTCTGCAACCGGGTGTTGAACACCATCCGAAAATCATTCCACCGAAACAAGTCGGGCTGGTAATACACCACCGCGTTCCACCGGGATTTATCGGACAAACGAACGTCGGAACTGACGTAGGTACTCAGGCGTAAGGCGTAGTTGAGGACGCCGGTCTTTTCTTCCAAATCAAATTCGCCCATCAGCAACGGGCTCCAGTAAACTTCCCAGGACTTCGCCCGTACCGTTTTGATCCGCGTCCCAAAGCCGGCGTTGTACCGTTGTGCAATTCGAAGGGGTCTGTCCCGCTGATACTGAAAAAAGGCCTCCACTGTCAAGCGCGGTTGCAGCTCCAAGTTGTACCGACCGTGCAAAAACGCATTGCTTTCAAAGAGCAATTGATCTCCACCCACCCGCGTGGAGAAAGAGCCGCTGACGATCCCGTAGTACGTTTCGTTGCCCACGCTCTTGCGCACGTTGGCGGCGCCGTAGGTCCGCAACAAAACGTTCTGAGCGCCTCCAATGTAAAATTGACCGTCCAGTACCCCGTGGGTGCCCGACGAATCCCCGGTGGCACCGCGCATGGACTCAATATTCACAATCTGTGCGTTGCCGGTTACGCCGTTGACGCACAACCACCCCAACAGCACCCAACGCGCCCAACTGGCATTGTCTTTGCCGTTCATGCTACAAAAATAGTTACGACCTTTGATTATGACTCGAATGATTTTAGGCCGCACCTTATGGGTGGGCGCACTGGTGGTGGGTAGCCTGCAATTATCCGGCCAAACCTGGGAAGAACTCAACCAAAACTGCAGCGCCTTTGCAGCGGATTTGGGCAGCAATTTTCAGCGCAAGGAACTCAACGTAAGCACCTTGCGCCTTGGTGGCCTCAACTTGGACGACGCCGCGCAATGGTCGCAAGTTGAATTGGTGGAAAAAACAAAGCGCGCCAACAATCTGGGCAACAAGGTAAAATTTTCAGTCACCCTAACTGCTGTGCACTACGCCTCGGTGGAAGATCGCGACTGGGCCGTTAAAAACTGGCTTAAGTCCTTTCTGGGACCCACTGCCGTGCGGCCGGGCCGCGACACCAAATCCGTTCCGGAAGCTCCTCCGGGAATCGTCGTCATCAACGACCAATCCATTCTACTGCTCACCCTGCCCTGCGCCCAGTACGACGCCCAAGCATTCCGCGAGTGGCGCGCCAAAATGGCAAAGTACTTCAGCACGGAAACCACCGTCATCGTAGACCTTGACGGCTGCGAGGGTCCGCTTATCTGGACGAAGAACGCACCCGATCCCAAGGATCGCCGTTGGAAGTAAGGGCGTAGAGTTCCGCCTCCAACCCCAACCACTTGGCTTCGGTGGTAGCGCGTTTTTGCACGGCCTACAAGTATTTGGCTTCCCGGGCATTGACAATGAATAAGGTACTTTCGCCCAGAATAAACTTGCGGGTCTCCAGTGCGTACAACCGCTCCGCGGATTTTTCCGCCTCGCGCACGGCCAATTGAGTGGTTAGGTTGTAAAGGCAGTATTCAGTTGAACGGCTTGCTTCATGTGTTGGATCTCCAAAGTGGCTATACCTTGCAAATCTGCTAAACTTCGGGCAACACGCAAAATTTGTGCCATTCGACTTCCCATCCAACGGGCAGTGGCCTGCTCTTTCTCAAACCAAGCCAGCGTTTCTTTGTTCGCATGGAACAACTCCAACAATCGATGTACGGGCACCTGACGGTTGGTCCAACGCTCTTCCGAAGACTGAACGAAACGCTGCGTCCATATTTTTTCACCCTGTTCCAGTTGAGCTAATGCTTGTGGCCAAGAAAGGGCCGAAAATTCCCCCGATTTTTGTTCGTCCAATCCCAAATCCAACCGCTCCAAAAAAGGCTTGCGGATTTTTTGTTTCCAAGCGCGCAGTTGGTGGTTGCTGCAAATGCACGAAACAATTGGCCCGCACGCACACGGGGCACTTGCCAAGACCAATTGAAAGCGCGCCGGGACCGCCCAATGGTCTTGCCCCCTGCCCAGCAAAGCGGTTCCTCGCTCCAAGACGGCGGCCAAACGGTCTTCTATTCGGGGGTCTTGTTCCAGCCAACGACCGATCGCCAAGATTCCACCATTCGCTTGCGTCACCTCATTGGTAAAAGGGTCCATCAGCCCTGGGGTGCTGCCCAAGGACGGCATGATGCTGGTGATCAAGCGCGTTGGGCAATCTCGTACAGGCGCCTTAGCGGCCTCCAATCGGCCCAAATAGAGGTGCTGTACGGCGGCAACCCAGTTGGGCCAAGGGAACTTTGGGTTCGCCCAAAAGAACGCGTGGTGTCCTCCGTGGACGGCAACTAATGCTGCCCATTGCAATTTTGGGTTCTCTTGGAAAGAGTCCCAAATAGTAAAGGCTGAACTGGGGAGTTTCCGCGGTTCAAGCGCTCGAGTCCTTTTGAGAACGGTCTCGGGCACATCGGCGTCCTCCCAGAAATCCAACTGGGCAAAAGCTTCTTCCAGGGTACCCACATACCGAATTTTCGGGTGGTCGCCTACTTCGGCCTGCGAGGCCAGGGGCAATAAAATTCGAGCGGCTCCCTGAGCGAGTGCCACAGAAACCAACGCGGGAATCCCGGGCACCGGAAGGACCCGGCCGTCGAAGTGCAACTCGCCCATGGCCCAGAGGTTGGTGGTTTTTCTTCGGTGGGCCAAGTGAATGGCCAAAGCGAGCGGGAGGTCCACCGCGGCACCGGACTTGGGCAGTGCGGCCGGTGACAAACTGATGACCCACTTGCCGGAAGGCCACGGTTGCCGGGTACTGCGCCAAGCATGGCGCACACGCTGCGGGGACTCCCGAACAATTCGTTCGGTAAAACCGATCAGTTCCCAGCGAATGCCGGGCCGATGTGTTGCGTCCAATTCAACCGGCCGAGGCCAGGCTCCTGAGGAAATCGTGAAGACACGTGCGTGTTGCATGGGTTGAAATTTTCGGCAATTTCCAACCCTGCACGTCCGACAGTCGGTAGTAAGCGTATATAATTACTTGCGAATCCCGTCGATTAGCCCAAAGCCCTTATTCGTCGCGCAAATCCCAGGCCTCCATGAGCTCGGGATTGATAAAAACGTGGGAGATTACTTTGCACCGGGAAGCTTCAAAAAGCTCCACACCACGAATGCTGAAGGGGAAAAAGTCATCGGTTTTGATATTCCGCAACCCAAACAAATGATCGCTTTGCTTCCGAAGGACTGCGAACAAGTCTTTTTTGTTGTCTGCGGTAGTGTATTCCACCAAATCCCACTCGTAAATGCGCTTGCGTTGGACGTCCATCCAACCGGTCCACTCGTCCACGTGCTCGTAGCGGACGGGGATTCCGGTCCACCAAAATCCATCGCGGGAATAAAACAGCGATCCATGGATGTCCCGGAGGAATCCAACAATCTCAGGCCCTTGGCGCAATCGGTAGCGGCGTTCTTCCACTAAAAAAGAACGACGAAGGGACGGAATTGTTCCGAATGGGAAGCTTTTAATTGACAATCAATGCATTACGCGGAGGTAGCCACTTCCCAAGCCCGCTCCAACACGCTCTTAACTTCAACCGCGTGGAGGCAGGGGACGTCGCCCAAGGCGCAGGTGGACTTGCCAAAAATGCTGCAGGGGCGGCAGGGAAAGGCCGGGTCGGGTGCTTGAAGCACGTGTACATTGGGGTGTCCTAAGCCCACAAAACCTGCTTTGGGGTGCGTGCCGCCCCAAATGGAAACTACGGGAAGACCGGATTGCACTGCGAGGTGCAGGTTGGCGCTGTCCAAGGTGACGGCTACGTGGCACGTGCGTCGCACGGCAGCCTCTTCTTCGTTGTTCATTCCTGCGGTGACGGTACAACGTTGACTCCATTCCGGCTTGATCCAGCGCTCCAATTCCTCACGTTCTGCTGCCGAACCCGCCAAGACGGCCTCTCCGCCGCGCTCCATCCAGGCAACCAGGAGCTCTTGGGCGTAATTCAACGGCCATTGCTTGGTTTTGTGGCGCGCGGTAGGAGCAAAATACAGTTTTGGGGCACTACTTGCCGCAGGGGCAACCCGTGTGGGCAAAACCGATTGGGCCGTTTTTTCTGTCCATTCCAGGGCCAAACCGAGGCGCTGAAACACCTCTGCCATGCGGGTGGTTACCGGGGTGATGGCATCAGCGTGGAGCGCGCCTTTGAGGCGAAGTTGCCGACGCTCGATGCGGTCCTTAACGAGGCGTTCCACGGGCAGGCCACGCCAACCCAATCCGGCGCACACCACTCGGGTCCGGAGATTTCGGTGCAAGTCCGCAACGGCCTCAACGGGATGGCCTTCGGCCGCCGCAGTTCGCATCTGCTGGCGAATCCAAGACAACACCCCCCATGGGGTTTGCTGGACGCCGCGGAAATCGGTGGTCCAAAAAACAAGACGCGGATGTGCTGGAATTTTTTCAGCCAACAACGGCCGGGTAACCCACGTGATGCGAAGGTCCGGATTCTGCTCCAAAGCCGCTCGAACTACGGTTGCGGTCATGGAAACGTCGCCAAGTGCAGAAAAACGGAGGATCAGGAGGTGATTCATCTCAGTCCAATTTACGATAAAGCACCGGATTGGTGGTGGGATCGTTGTACATTTTCATTTGCTGGTAGCGTCGGTACGGGGCTTGTTGGGTGCACAAAGCGTGCCACAAGGCATCGATGGACTCAATCAATTCGGCTTTTTGGCGCACCAGAATAGCTGATTTTCCTTGGCACCGCCGCCGGTGTTCTTCGTCTGCGTTGGAGCGATTTGCTTCCGCGGACATGTGGTAGATTTTCAGCGCCAGAATGGACAACCGGTCCAGGGCCCAAGCTGGTGTTTCCGTGGGCAACCACCGCATCGTGGGCGGTCCAACCGGCGCGGGCAGTGCGCGCAGGGTGTTTTCCAGGTAGTCGTCCAAGAATTCCACCGCATCCGTTCGCTGCTGATTCAAAACGTCGATGCGGCGTTTGAGTTCCAGAGCTGCGCTGGGCTCCACGTGGGGATCTCGGATGCGGTCTTCGGCGTGCCATTGCACCGAGTCAATCCAAGCTTTGTTCCAAAGCAGTTGGGTCCATTCGTTGGTGGAGTCTGCGGCGGGCGCGGGAATATCCCACGAAACTTTCGGGCCGGCGGTGTCTGGAACCAAACGGTGGTAAGCAACCACTGCACGTTCAAAAACTTCCCAGGCTTCGTTGGCTTTTATGGACATCCGTTTGCGCTTTGGAGCGGGCTATTGCGCTTGGAACGCGGCAACACCGGCGTCCAACCAATCGATGAACTTCTGCACGTCTGGGTCGTAGGCGGCATGACCGTTCAGCGGTTTCAAATCGTTGTGGCCCAGGATGACGTAGTACGGCTGCGCGTTGGCGTTGAAGTTTGCGGCCTGGAAATCGGACCATTTGTTCCCGACGGTCCGCACCTTTTTGCCGGTGGTGGGCGATACGTACTTCAAAGCCTCCGGCAATTCCGTGCGCTCGTCTACGTACAAGGAGACCAAAACAACGTTTTCGCGCAAACGACGTGCTACTTCCGAGTTGCGCCACACTTCCTCCTCCATTTTGCGGCAGTTGACGCAGCCCCATCCGGTGAAGTCTATCATCAAGGGTTTGTTTTGCTTTTTGGCGTAGGCCAAGGCCTTGTCAAAATCGTTGAAGCACGGAAGGTCCAAGGGGCAATGCGCTTCGGCGTCCAACTTGGGGGCATCGGAGTTGCCTCCCCCACCGGTGTACGCACCGCCGGGTTGCTCAGCGTAGAAGTCGGGCGGCGGGAAGCCGGCCACCAACTTGACGGGGGCCCCAAAAATGCCCGGGAGCAGGTAAAAACCAAGCACCGCGAAGACCGCAGCTACGAGCATGCGGAAGACCCCAATGTGCTGCACGGGGCTGTCGTTGGGCATGCGGAAAACGCCCAAGAGGTAGAGGGTGGTGAGGAAGGCAATGGCCACCCAAATGGCCAGGAACATCTCGCGCTCCAGCCAGTGGTTTTGCCACACCATATCGGCCGTCGACAAGAATTTAAGGGCAAAGGCCAGCTCCAAGAATCCGAGAACCACCTTCACCGTGTTGAGCCATCCGCCGGATTTGGGCAAGGCGTTGAGCCAGCCCGGGAAGGCCGCAAACAGCATGAAGGGCACGGAGAGCGCCAAGCTGAAGCCAAACATGCCCAGGGCCGGTCCTATCCATTCACCGGTGGACGCAGCAGAAACGAGCAGCGAGCCAATCAGCGGACCGGTGCAGGAGAAGCTGACCAAGGAAAGCGTAAAGGCCATGAAGAAAATTCCGGCGTAGCCGCCCTTGTTGGAGGCTTCGTCGGCCTTGTTGACCCAAGAACTGGGCAAGGTGATTTCAAATGCGCCAAAAAAGGAAATGGCAAAGACCACAAAAAGAGCAAAAAACACCAAGTTGAACCAGGGATTGGTGGCCAATTCGTTCAAGGCGGAAGACCCAAACAGCACCGTGATGAGCAGGCCCACGGCCACGTAAATGAAGTTGATGCTGAGGCCGTAGACCAACGCCTTGCGAACGCCTTCCGTTTTGGTTTTGCTCTGCTTGGTAAAGAAGCTGACCGTCAACGGAATCATGGGGAAAATGCACGGCATGAACAAGGCCAAAAGACCCGCTCCAGCTCCGGCCAAAAAGATGCCCCACGGCGTGCCTGGGGTGACGGAATCGTCGGCTCCCGCGGCATCGTTGACCACCGGCGCGCCGGCTTCCTGGTCCGCGTCGGTGGTTGTAGCGGTGTCGTTGGTGGGGGTTGATTCCTCTGGAGCCGCGGTTTCTGCCGGGACGGCTGGGGATCCTGCTGCTGCGGCAACAACGGGCTCTACCCGGAAATTCAGATCGCGAAAATCCGGAGGCAGGCACATTTCGTCGTTGCAGACCATGTACTCCACGGTGGCCGCTACGGCAAAGGACTTGGACGACGGATCAAACGCTATTTTCTGACGAAACGCCGCCTTGTTCGCGAAGAACTTCAACTCCATGCCGAAGTTTTTGTCGAACTGACTGATGGGCTTTCCTTCTCCCGTTTTTCCTGCGGTTTTAAATCCCTTTACGCCTTTGGGCGCTGGGAAATTAAAGGTGGTGGGCACGGGGCCGTTGGGGTCCACGAACTGAGAATACAGGTGCCAGCCTCCTTCCAACGTGGCCTCTGCCACCAAAACGGCCTCACCCGGACGATCCGGCGCTTGCTCCACGCGGGTTTTCCACTTGACGGGGTCCAGGATTTGCGCCTGAAGCGGGGTTTGAGCAGTAGCCCACAGGAACACCGCGAAGATTCTAATCCAGTTCATAGTTTCAAAGGTAATGCGCACGAAATTTCCAAAAGGTGCGCGAGGTCTCCTGCACGGCAACAGATTGCGATTGACGGATGCCCGGAATCCAAACCACTTCATTATCGGACGCTTGCGACGCCAATACGGGGTACGATTTTCGGGAAAAAGACGGCACTTTGGCGTCTGTCAGCAAGTCCGATACGTTTTTCCGTCCGGAAAGACCCAGAGGAGTCATCCAGTCGCCTTCGTTCCACGTGCGCCAAACGTAGGCCGCTCCTTCTTGGGGCAAGGCCAGCACCGGCTCGGATGCAGTGCCCAAAGAACCGTCGGCCGTGCGCGCCACATCGGTGGTTTCCAAGGACCATTGAACGTTTCTCAAAACGCGGTGATCGGACCACATAAAACCTTCCAAACTTTTGGTTTCCTGCGGAAAAACAGGTTGCGGCGCAGCCATGGGTTGTGGTTTATCCGCCGACGGCACCACAATCCAACGATCGCGCTCTACCCAGATTTCCCAATGGTTCCGGACCAAATGGGCCCCTACTTGGGCGGTGCGCAAGGCCTGGAGGTGTTCGGCTTCCCACCCGCCGCAGGCGTCCAACAAATGGTACGCCAACAGATCGGCGTGCGGATGCTCCCACAGACTTAAATCCAGGTCCCAAGCGACCGGCCACCAATTGCTGGGCACCAAGTAGCCCCCGGATTCGCGCTCCAAGGATTCGTTCAAAAAACGCTGCGTTTGGCGGAGCAGGGCCACCGTTTTTTGCAGCCCCCCAGCAGCCTGCGGCAGGGCGCGCTCCAAGGCGGGTAGTACCTCCAAACGAATGCGGTTGCGCACGTATTTGGGCACGGCATTGGAAGCATCTTCCCGCCAAACCCACCCCTGGGCGCGTGCCCAGGCCTCCAATTCGGTTTTGGTGCAGTTCAACAGCGGACGCACCAAGCCTTCTCGCGCTTCCGCCAGGGACACCAAACCCGCCAATCCCGTTCCGCGCGCGGCATTGATCAGCAAGGTTTCCGCGGCGTCGTTGGCGTGGTGTGCGGTAGCCAGGGTCTTAACGCCCAGTGAGGCCGCAAAATCGAGGGCACCGGAGTAGCGTTGGTGGCGCGCTGTGGCCTGCAAATCCGGCACGTCCGGTTTTAAAGCAAAACGATCCGCACGAAACGGAATGCTCCGTTCGGTTGCCCATTGGTGAACCAATGCTTCGTCTGCGTCCGAATCCGCGCCGCGCAGGCCGTAGTTGGCGTGGTACATTCCTGCCAACCGACCGACCTCCGCCAACAAGTTGGCGAGCACGGTGGAATCCAGTCCCCCGGAAACCAGAGCCACCACCGGTTCCGCAGGCGGGTTCCAGGGCAAAGCGTTTGGAGTTCCTTTTGGTTTAGCCACGGACCAATTCCAATAAAGGGTTTACTTTCAATTGGCATTCCTCCCATTCGCTTTGGGGGTTGGCAGCCAGAGTCAGGGCGCTTCCGGCGGCGAGGCGGACTTGGGAACCCACCACGGCGGAGCGAATGACCACGTTAAAATCCGCCTCTCCGTTGGGCCGGATGTAGCCCAGTGCGCCGCTGTACCAACCGCGGGCAAAACCCTCGACGGCGTTGATTTGCTTCATGGCTTCAATTTTGGGCGCTCCGGTCATGCTGGCCATGGGAAAACTGGCGGCAACGGCGTCCCAAACGTCGTGTTGCTCTGCAAGTTGCGCCTCAACCGTAGAGACCATTTGGTGCACGGTTGGAAAAGTTTCCACTTCGCACCACTGAGGCACGCACACGGTGCCGGGAATGGCCACCCGGGAGAGGTCGTTGCGCACCACGTCCACCACCATGGTGTTTTCCGCGCGTTCCTTACTGCTGCCCGACAGTTCCCGCACGGCAGCCGCATCGGCTTGCGGATTCGCGGACCGGGGCGCTGTGCCTTTGATGGGCCGCGACCGAACGGTTCTTCCCCGGACTTGCAGGTAGCGCTCTGGGCTTCCGCTGACCACGGCGACGCCGGGGAAGCGCGCGCAGCCGCCCTGCGGCGGCTGCGCGCGCTCCTTCCAGCGAACATACAATCCCGCGGCATCCTGCGCACCGGAAACCACCCACGGTAAACACAAATTAGCCTCGTAAATCGACCCCTGCCGCATGGCCTCCAAAAGGGATTCGGCCGCAGTACGGTAGCTGGATTCTTTGGGGGAAATTACCGCAGACTGCTCGCGCGTTGCTGTGGTTGGGGAACCGTCGATTGGGACTGCCGCAGCAGAATTCCCGCAGTTGGCCCACCACGCGTCAAACTTCGCGCGGGAGAAGTCCGGATGGAGCTCCAGCCACGTGCCTTGGGCATTGGTGTACGCCACCCAGCTGGGTTCAAAAAAGAGAAAATCCGGTTCTTCTGGGCGTCGGTTTTGGGGTTGGGGGACGGTGGGCTCAAAGACCGATTTCAAATCGTAGGAGAGCATGCCCAGCCACCAGGTGGGTTGGGCGCGCCAGGCAGCAACCAAGGCATTCCAATCGTGCAACGTTGCCGCACCGCTGGGGTGTTCCGGACGGTGCCACATTTGGGGAGCGCCCGCCGCCAACCAGCTGAAACTGCCGTAGGGATCGGCGGATTGTGTTTCCAACCACACGTACCCCGGCCGGTCCTCGGACAGGACGGCCGCGCGCACGGCGTCGACCGACGCCTCCCAGGGGTGCCGGTGGTACATCACGTAAAAATCAGCTGTGGATGGAGCGCTTCGCGGTAGCGTCCAAGGCCGCTTCTTTCAACGCCTCCGAATACGTGGGGTGGCCGTGGCTAATGCGCGCTAGGTCCTCCGCAGATGCGCGGAATTCCATGGCCACAACCCCTTCCATGACCAAGTCCGCCGCCCGAGCGCCCACAATGTGCACGCCCAAGATTTCATCGGTTTGGGCGTCGGCCAATATTTTCACCAAGCCGTCCGTATCGCCGGAAGCCCGCGAGCGGCCCAAGGCGCGCATGGGGAAACTGCCGGATTTGAAGTTGCGCCCAGAGGCCTTCAACTCTTGTTCGGTGTGGCCCACGCCCGCCACTTCCGGCCAGGTGTACACCACGTTGGGAATCAAATGGTAGTGGATGTGCGGCTTCTCGCCCGCCAGGGTTTCGGCCACCAAAACGCCTTCTTCCTCCGCTTTGTGCGCCAGCATCGCACCGCGCACCACGTCGCCAATGGCGTAGATGTGGGGCACCGCGGTTTGCAGGTGGTCGTTCACGGCAATGCGGCCGCGTTCGTCCGTTGCCAGACCGGCTGCGGCGAGGTTCAAACCGTCGGTGTAGGGGCGTCGGCCCACGGAAACCAAGCAGTAATCACCGGTCCAGGAAACCGGCTCGCCTTTTTTGTTGACGGCACGTACGGTGACTTCGTTGCCGGACCGCTCCACGGCTTCCACCTTGGTGGACAGTTGCAGGTCCATGCCTTGTTTCTTCAACACGCGCTGCATTTCCTTGCCCATGGCCACGTCCATGGTGGGGAGCAAGGAATCTGCGTATTCAATAACGGTAACTTTCGCGCCCAAGCGGTGGTACACGGAGCCCATCTCCAGGCCAATGACGCCGCCGCCAATCACGATCAGGTGTTGGGGGACTTCCTGCAGTTTCAAGGCTTCCGTAGACGAAATGATGCGCTCTTTGTCAAATTTGGCAAACGGCAGCTCAATGGGCTTGGAGCCGGTGGCCACCACCACATACTTGGCGGTAACGTTGGAAGTACCCTCGGCGCCGGCCACCGCAACGGTGTGGGCGTCCACAAAGGAACCTACGCCGCGCAGGACGTCGATGTTGTTCTTTTTCATCAAAAAGTCAATCCCGCCCACAGTGGTGTCGATGACGGACTGCTTCCGTTCGATCATCTTGGGCAAATTGACTTGGGGAGCAGCACCGTCAATGCCGTGTTCGGCAAAATGGTGCACGGCGTTGTAAAAGTGCTCGGAAGAGTCCAAAAGAGCCTTGGACGGGATGCAGCCCACGTTGAGGCACGTACCCCCTAAAGTGGAGTATTTCTCCACCAAAGCGGTTTTGAAGCCCAACTGGGCACAGCGAATGGCGCAAACGTAGCCCCCAGGGCCGGATCCAATAACAACAACGTCGTAATTCATGGTACAAAGGTAGGTTGACCGAGGGTTTTCTCAGCGTTTGGTTCGGGTTTTCACCCAGACAGACAACAGCAAAAGCGGTGCCAGCCACACGGACATTCCGCCCAGGTAATTTCCGGAACGGCTGTAGTAGGTGGGTTCGTTGCGGACGTCGGGCACGGAGGCTTCCAAATGGCCGGCGCGGTCCCAATCCAAGCGCTGCAAAACGGTTCCGCGGTGGTCGATGATGGCGCTGACCCCGGTGTTGGCGGAGCGCACCACCCACAAGCCGGTTTCCACGGCGCGCAAACGGGCGTAGTGCAGGTGCTGGATGTGGCCCGGGGTATTGCCCCACCAGCCGTCGTTGGTTTGCACGGCCAAGAAATTAGCGCCCAAGCGAACGTAGTCGGTGACGTAGTCGGAAAAATCCTGTTCCCAACAGATGACGGGTGCGGCGCGCAGGAGGCCCGGACGGTCGCCAAATACTTCGCGCTTGGATTGCGTGCCCAAGGTGCCGGAGGTGCCGCCCAGGGCAATGGCGGCGTCGCCCAACAAAGGTTTGAGGTACCCAATGAAGGGCATGCGCTCCACGCCCACCACCAACTTGGATTTGTGGTAGGTGCCGCGAAGGCCCGACGAATCCAACCACAGGGAAGAATTGTAGGTTTCGTACCAACGTCCGTCGCCCGTGGCGCGGGATGCGTCGGAAGGTTCGTCCACCAGTGCGTAGGTGGTAGCGCCCAGCATCAGGTTGCTTCCGGTTGCTTTGCTGTAGTCCATTAGTGGTTTCAGCGCAGCCGAGGTTTGGAGCCGGTCCTCCTCCAAACCGCTGGGCAAAAAGGTTTCCGGAAACACCACCCAGTCCAAGGCCGGAGCGTTGGCGGGTCGATCTTTTTTCAAGCGGTCCAGCGTTTGGGAAACCTGCCAGAGTTCGGGCAATTCAAATTTTTCGGTGTACGGATCAAGGTTCGGCTGCACCACGGCCACCCGGGCGGTCAAAGGTGGCTCCGCTTGCGCGCCGTCGCCCTTTTGCGTACAGAGCACGCCAGACAGGGCCAGAGGGCCCGCCAATAGCAAAACGGGAAGGTGCCAGCGTCTCAGCCCGGAAGATTCGGTGCCGTTTTGCATCGCCACTGCCACCGCGGCGTTGATGGCCAGAATCCAAACCGTTCCGCCCGCGGGGCCGGTAAACGCGTACCACTGCACCGCCCAGGGGACGGTGGCCATGCTGTGCCCTAAATCCAACCACGGAAACGCTACGTCCCAATGCGCGTGCAGCTGTTCCAAGGCCAACCACAAGGACGCCAAGGTCCAAAACGCCATGCGTTCTCCACCGCGCCGCGCGGCAAAGGCGTAGCCAGCCCAAGCGCCCGCCATGAGCGAGCCGTTGATGGTGACCGTAGCCGCCACGCCGCTCCAATGTGCCCCGGCCACCCACCAAGTGGTGCCCAGATTGAACAAAGCCATGGCTAAAAAAGCAAAACCAAAGAGCTTCCACCCGCCCTTGCGCTGGTCCCGGAGGGATCGCTCCAAAAGCATCAAAGGCACAAATCCCACCAAAACGCCCAAAGGCGGAACGAATTCTGCGCCGGGCAAGGGATACAAGGCCGCAGGCCAAAAAAGCACCAAAAGCAAGGCAGAAAGGACTGCTAAAAACCACGGATTGCGTTGCATAACCCCAAAGGTACCTACTTTTGTTGGGTATGAACAGAGCCTGGATCCCCAATTCCCTTACGCTGGGCAACCTCTTTTGCGGCCTGGGCGCCGTAGCCAGCGTTACCCTCTACGGTGCCGACGCCTTTCGCGAGGACCAACCGTTTGCCCTGTTCCTGGGATTGGCGCTGGTGTTGGACGTTTTTGACGGGTGGATAGCCCGCAAGCTGGGGGTTGCCGGCCCGCTGGGATTGCAGCTGGACTCCCTGGCAGACGCCGTAACCTTTGGCGCCGCTCCTGCCCTGGCCCTGTTTTTTGTGCTTCAGGAACGCAACCCCGGTTCGGCCTGGTTCCTCTCGCTGGCGGTGGCGGCCCCCATTGCCCTGGGCAGCGTCTACCGCTTGGCGCGTTTCAACCTAGACACCCGGCAGTCCGACTCCTTCATCGGCGTCCCCACGCCGGCCAACGCGCTGATGGTCACCGGCTACCTGATGGCCGTGGTGCTTCCCGCGTCGGATAACTTTCCCTTGTTGCCCGTTACCGCTGCCTTTTCGCTGTTTTCCGCCTACGCCCTAAACGCGGAATGGCCCCTGTTCTCCTTGAAAAAATGGCCTACAACCCTTGGGGGTCTTCGCTACCGACTGGCCTTTGCAGCCTCCCTGCTTGCGGCACTTCTTGTTTTGGGCGGCGCCTTTGCTGCGCTCCTTTTTGTACCTTTGTACCTTACAGCATCTACCCTAGAAAACCGCTTCCCATGAAATTTCGCGCTGAAATCGACGTCATGCCCCACAAAGCATTGTTGGACCCCCAAGGCAAGACCGTAGGCCAGAGCATGGCCTCCATGGGCTTGTCTGAAATTGGCAACGTGCGCATTGGCAAGCACATCACGATGGAGGTTGAGGCCAACAGCAAGGAGGAAGCCACGGAGAAAGTGGACGCCGCTTGCACGCAGCTTTTGGCCAACCCCATCATGGAAAGCTACTCCTACGAAATTTTCGCCCAGGGATGAACTTCCTGGCCCACCTGCACCTCTCCCCCGGCGGAGGTCTGGTGCGCGTGGGCAACTTCATGGCCGACGGCGTCAAGGGACGCGACTGGGCGGCCTATCCCCCGGAACTGGCGCACGGCATCCGTTTGCATCGGGCCATCGATCAATTTACCGACGCCCACCCCGAGGTCCGTGCGTTTCGGCGCCACTTCTCCCCAACACTTCGCCACTTCAGTGCGGTAGCACAAGACGTCTTGTTTGACCACTACCTGGCCAGTCGCTGGGAGGAACTGGGTTCCGGCACAACGCTGGCCCACTTTGCCCAGAATTGCTACGCAGAACTGATGGAAGCGCGCGAATTTCTGCCGGACCGCACCCAAAGAATGACGGAAGCCTTGGTTCGCGAGAATTGGTTGGAGGCCTACGCTTCCGAGTACGGCACGCACGGAATTTTGGTGCAAATGAGCCGCCGGACCCTCCCGGGCAACGGTTTGGACCGCACCATGGAGCATTTTTCGCCCCACCGTACCGCCTTAGAAGTTCATTTTGACCGATTTTGGCCGGAACTGGTGGATTTTGTTACAGCTTACAGCGCAGCCCCAAGCGAAGAACGCTGAAGTCTTCTTCCAGCACCCCCAGGCCCGTGTAGTTGTTCTGGAAGGCCCACGCTGCGGACCACCGGAACCGTTTGGTCGCCTCCCAGTTGAGCCCTACGGAATACCGTGTTCGGCGCAAATCGGACGTCGGCAGAAAGGTTTCCAGCCAATGCTCCGCACTGAGTTCGGGGGTTAAGCTGCCAAAACTCCGTTGCAGGTACAGTCCGTAGCGAACCGACGCCGAACGATTGAAGTGGTAGCGTACGCCGCCGGTAGCCTCCACCAGCTTCACCCCATTAAGGCGCGGCTTCCAGGTCTTTTCCAAGGCCAGCGTGTGCCGCGGGTTAACCGTTTGTGCCAGAGGCGCTCGGTATTCGTAAAACCAGGCCCAGTTTTTCCGGGCGTCGCGCGTGAGCCGAAGATCCACGAATCTATCCAACTCGTTGTTTCGCCACCGGTGTTCCAAAGATGCTGCCGCGTCCCATCGCTTGGATATGCCAGACTTTACCGTCAAGGCCGTCCAAACTTGATCCTGCGCGCGTGCCGCAAACGGTGCGGCGAAGACGAAAAAAGCGACGCAAAAAACTACGGTTGCCGTTTGCCTCATACCTGCCGGAAGAGTGCTGCCGCCAGTAGAACACTGAAAACGATGTACAACGTGGGACGGATCATCTTGTGGATGATGTCTTTGGCGTAGCGTTCCCCGCGAAAGGTCAAAATTGCCCGAGTGGCGTCCAGCGGATGCGGTTCCAGCACTTTGCGCTTGAGCATTTCCTGCACCAAAAGCCCGTCCGACAACAGCATTCCGCTGCGGGGATTTTCGTATTTGTAAAAAAGACCGCGGAAATACAGGGAGATGATGCGGAGATCGTGTTGCATGCTGCAAATTACTCCGAAAATCGCGAAGTAGACGTTTGCCTGCGGCTTCTTACAAAAGTGCTTGTTCTACGGTTTATTTGTCCGACCAAAATGCTTTCGTGGTGTAAAAGACGGTATCGATGAAGTAGAGAATTTCGTTTTTTGTTAACACATTCTCGTCGTGCAAGTCTTCCAATATTATTCCCAAGCTGGGATTTATGTAATCGTTGTTACGGTTGTTAAGGAATCCGTTCGCCTCCAGAAATGACTTTACTTTGTTTAGGTCTGTTTCTTGGGTTATTGTAACAAATGATTGTTTTACTACGGCGTAAACAGTTCCGCTTTCTTTTGTAAAACCAATAAGCTCGTAGGCAGTATCTGGAAAAAAGAAGTTGTGAATGAGCAGATTGTGAAAATAATCTGTCCAGCAGCTGTAATAAATCGCATCGTTTAATTTCAGGACATGGTCTGAGTCTTTGAGATAGACTCTTTGCTCTGCACCTTCACTTACATATTGCGAGAAGTCAATGTCATCAATCCAAAGATTTCCTTCGGTTACGAATTGTTCTAACCTCTTTGTTTCTTGTTCTCGGATTTGCTTTGAGCTTTCAGACTTATCGCTTGGTTCCGAGCCATGGTCAAGGTAACCGGCGATTGTTTGGATAGTTGCTCCAAAGCTAACTTTGCTCTTTCCTGAAATGATATCGCGTAGTTCATTCTTGAGCTGTTTTTGCATCGTAGCAAATATACAATTTTGCTCAACTCTAGGTTTTCGATTCGCCGTCGTCTAGCTTTCCATTTAGCTTACCTTCGAACGTCAACGGGTTTCTCTTTGTTGATGCCCTGGTGAAAATGATCTTTACCCCGCGTAGCGGTATAATTAACCCCTTACGTTCTTTTAACTACTATTGTATCAGGGGGTTGGAGCAAATTACTCCGAAATTCCAAACCGGTGCCGCATCGGGGCCCGGCCGGCCAAAAAGAGTGCCCGAGGCGGGAATCGAACCCGCACGGCCATTACTGGCCAAGGGATTTTAAGTCCCTCGTGTCTACCTATTTCACCACTCGGACCCGTCGAATCAAAAATTCAACGAGGGTGCAAAGTTAACGCTTCTTAATCAAGTAGTGTACGCCCAATCCAATCATTTCCGGATTGCCGTAGAGCCGAACGACGGCCCAATCCACGGGCGCCCACTCCACGCTGAGGTTGGCTCCGGGGATGGTTCCCCACAGGGTGTAGGCCGTGCGCTGGGAGTAGTTGCTGACCAAGCCCAGCTGCATTTGGGCCCGCCACTGGGGCGCCACTTGGTAGCTCCCGTTGACCCCGCTGAAGAGCGACAGTTCCCGAAAACTGTTGGGGAAGAAACCCGAAATCCATTCGGCCGACCACTTTTTGTTGGCGGTCTCGCCCAGGGGGAAGAATAAACTGAGCATGGGCTGGTGCACGTTGTACTTTTTCTCCGGCCAGGTTTCCCGAACCCGAAAGGTTTCCGGAAAGTTGGGATCTTCCGGACCCAACCACGTGCCGGGAACACGCGTCCACTCGCGCTGTCGGTAGGTGGTGGCTTGGGTGTGGAACGTGTGCAGGTAACCGATTTCTACGCGCTGAGCGTGTGTTGCGCCCACAACGAGGCAGGTTGCAAGAAGGGTAAACAAGTGCTTCATGGGGTAAGATGCATTTGCCAATAAAACGAAAAAGCCCACTCCAATGTTTTGGATTGGAGATCCAGCACCGGATCCACCCGAACGGAAAGGTGGTGCGCTGAATGGAGCCGGTCCCAACCCAGTCGACCGATCAACAACCGACGCTCCTTTTGGTAGACTGTGGGGTCGTAGCGATTGACGGATTGAAAGAGGTAGCCTCCGCCGGGCGCCACAAAGTCCGACGCATTCCAGTACGTGGCTCCCAGGCGCAACCGATGGTGGGCGTTGAGGCGCGGCTGGGCGTGCACGTGGAGCAACAGGCCGCCTCCCTGCTCAATGGGGGAGAAACGCGCCAAGGGGTCGGTATAAAACAACCGCGCCGCCTGTGCTTCTACCAAACCGCCGGTGGCCGATAGCCCCAGGGCCCCATTGAAGCGGTTGCCTTCCGGGGTTCCCACCGGTGACGCGTCGATTTGACCGCCCGCATGGGACCACAGGGCCTGAGCCAGCAACGAAACCCGCTGGTCCCCACGGTTCCAGACGTCCAGGTGTTGGGTGGTTCCGGCCCAAATGCGTTCGAAGGCCGGCTCCGCATAAACAATGGCTTTTTGCCAAGAAATCCACTGGTCCGAACGCCATCTACCGTTTCGTTTGGTGGATTGCAGTCCATACTCCAAAGGATCCTCCAGCGCGCGTGAGGCGTCGTACAGGGGTTCCAGCAAGCCGTGGCTTGCCGCACCGTCCAAAGTACCCGCCAACCACTGCCAACGGGCAGCGGACACCGATGGTGCGGTTTCGTAGCGCATTTGAACAAGCGGTAGGAGGCGCGTGGTTCCGCCGTAGGTATGGTTCATCCAGGCACCCGCCCGGAAAGTGACCTGGGGGGAAACCGCCCAGGCGCGTTGCACCGCCAACTGGGTCCCAAACCACGTTTGCCCTTCCTCTACGGGGTTGAAGTACTCCGTGTTGCGGAGGTAGGCCAGGGCGTGCACCCGCGTCGTTCCCGGCGCAGCGGCATCCGCCCCCATCCAGGGAGTGGCCACCACGGAATACCCAGGTTGCTGCGCGCGTGCGGGGCTGACGGCCAATACGCCCACCAGCAAAACACCACAAAAGCGCCAAAATAATTGGTCATTCATGCCAACAAGTTAGGAATTTCCCGCCGGGAGAAACGGAAAACGCCGGCTGTTGGGCCGGCGTTTTTCTTTGGAGCGAAAGACGGGATTCGAACCCGCGACCCCGACCTTGGCAAGGTCGTGCTCTACCAACTGAGCTACTTTCGCAATGGGGAGTGCAAATATACGACGAATTCGAAATTCACAAAAAATATATGCCACTTTTTTGACAAACTGCCCCGGTGGGCGCGGCGTTTGCCCCGTTTGGCTATCCTTTGTTTTTCCAGCGGTGCAGCATCATCAGGGCATCCAAGGGCGTCAATGCATTGAGGTCCAGTTCCGCCAACTCAGACTTGAGCTTTTTCTCGCCCGGGTCCTCCCATTGGATGAAACTCAATTGAACACCCTTCACTGCGGAACCGTCGGAAACCAACCCATCAGCGGCATTGGATCCGTCGGACCCGTCCCTTTGGGCTTCCAGATCCACCAACAAATCGCCGGCTCGGTGCACTACGGACGGAGGCATGCCCGCCATGCGCGCCACGTGCAAACCAAAACTGTGTTCGGAGCCGCCTTCCACCAAGGTGCGCAAAAAAACCACCTTACCGTTGGCTTCCTGCACGGCAACGTGCCGGTTGGCGATCCCCGGCCAGTGGCCCGCCAAAGCGTTTAGTTCGTGGTAGTGCGTGGCAAACAGCACCAGGGGTTTGCCGGGATGGTCGTGGAGGTATTCGGCAATGGCTTGCGCCAGAGAAATTCCGTCGTAGGTAGCGGTGCCGCGGCCAATTTCGTCCAGCAGCACCAGACTGCGGGTCGTCAGGTTGTGCAAAATGGACGCAGTTTCCGTCATTTCCACCATGAACGTAGATTCGCCTTGGCTCAGGTTGTCCGACGCCCCCACGCGCACGAAGAGTCGGTCCAAGACCGGCAACAACGCGGATTCTGCAGGAACAAAACAACCGGACTGGGCCAAGATGGCGTGCAGGGCCGTCTGGCGCAAAACGGCGGATTTACCGCTCATGTTGGGGCCGGTGATCATCCACATGCGCTCTCCGTCGCCGTGCAAGACCACGTCGTTGGGGATGTAGGGTTGGCCGGCGGGCAACACGCGCTCAATCACGGGGTGCCTTCCTTGGCGAACTTCCCACTCCAGTTGGTCTGAAAATTGGGGACGGGCCCAACCCCGACGGACCGCCAATTCCGCAAATCCAAGCAAAACGTCCCACTCCGCCACGCGGCTGCCCAGAACCAATAGTTCCGGAACGTACGTCTGCAGGTCTTCCACCAGTCCGGTGTACAAGGAATATTCCAGCGCGGCAATGCGGTCGTTGGCTTTGAGGAGTTTCTCCTCCAGCACCTTCAATTCGGGGGTGATGTAGCGCTCCGCGTTCACCAGGGTCTGTTTGCGGATCCAGTGCGCGGGTACTTTGTCTGCGTGGCTGTTGCGCACCTCCAAGAAGTAGCCAAAAACACCGTTGGAGGCGATTCTGAGGCTGGAAATTCCCGTGGCAAGTTGTTCCCGGGCCAACAAGGCGTTCAGGTGTCCTTGGGCGTCTGCTTGCAAATCCCGCAATTCGTCCAATTCCGGATGCACGCCGGCGGCGATCACGCCGCCCTTGGCCAATTGCGCCGGGGCGTCCGCGTGCAGTACCGCCGCAATGGCCGCTGCAGGCCCCTCGCCCACCGGCCAAACGCTTCCTTCCGTCTGGCCCGCTTGGTCCAACAAAATTCGCAGTTGATCCGCCGCACGGAGACCGTCGGCCAAGCGCCACAGTTCGCGCGGACCAATGCGTCGGGTGGCGCAGCGCGTGGCTACCCGCTCCAAATCATGCACCTCAGCCACCCAATCCGCCGCGCTGGTGGCCAATTCCCGGTGGTCTACAGCCCACTGAACGCTGGAGTGCCGACGCCCCAATTCCTGTACATCCGTCAAAGGAAATGCCAACCAACGGCGCAGGAGCCGAGCGCCCATGGGGCCGCGGCACGCGTCCACCACGTCCACCAACGGAGTTCCTCCCTCCCCGGTGGGGCGGAAAAGCTCCAAGTTGCGCACGGTGAAGGCGTCCATCCACAGGTGGCTGTCCTCGCGCCAACGCGTGATGCCGGTGAGGTGGCCGGTGTGGGTGTACTGGGACTGCTCCAGGTAGTGCAGCACCGCGCCCGCCGCCACTACAGCCAAGGGATCTCCTTCCAAACCAAATCCTTTGACCGCCTTGGGTCCAAATTGCTCGCTGAGCCGACGGTCCGCCTCTTCCGCCTTGAACACCCATTCCTCCAATCCGTACACCACGAATCGGTCCCGCACGGATTGCACCCACGGGGAGTGGTCCCGGCGGTTGTACAAAACTTCCGACGGCGCAAATCCCGCCAAAGCGCGCTCGATGCTGGGCATACTGCCCTGCAAGGCGTAAAAGGTTCCGGTGGTGACGTCCAGCAAGGCCAATCCGGCTTCGTGTTCTCCGGCGTGTACCGCCGCCAAAAAATTATGGGACCGGGCCGCCAGCAAGGGTTCGTAGTGGGCCACGCCGGGCGTTACCACTTCCGTAATTCCCCGCTTCACCAAGCCTTTCGCCAACTTGGGGTCTTCCAACTGTTCGCACACCGCCACCCGAAGCCCGGCCAACACCAATCTGGGCAGGTAGGATTCCAACGCGTGGTGCGGAAAACCCGCCAAGGGGGTGTCTCCGGCCCCGCCGTTGCTGCGTTTGGTGAGCACAATGTTCAGCGCCTTGGACGCAGCCTCCGCGTCTTCGTTGAAGGTTTCGTAGAAATCCCCCACCCGAAAAAGCAATACGGTACCGGGGTACGCCGCTTTCAATTCGGCGTACTGTTTCATCAAGGGTGTTTCTGCTTTGGCCACGCTGCTGGAAGTATCTTTGCGAAGATACGCAGCCGACGGCATCCGACTTTCCATGGCCAAACTCCGACTCCACGAACTGAACCGACTCGACGCCGAATCCTTTCGCGCGGCTCCCAAAACGCCCATTGTGGTGGTCTTGGACCAAGTTCGCTCCCTCCACAACGTAGGGTCCCTATTTCGCACGTCCGACGCCTTCCGTCTGGAGGGCATCCACCTCTGCGGTTTGACGGCTCACCCACCGCATCCGGAAATGGAGAAAACCGCTTTGGGCGCCACGGAGGTGGTGGATTGGACGCCCTTCCCCACGGCAGCGGATTCCATCCGCGCGCTGCAAGCGCTCGGCTACCGCGTGTTCGCGGTGGAACAGGCCACCAACCGCACGTGGTTGCACCGCTGGTCTTGGCCCGCAGACGCTCCCGGCGTGGCGGTGGTCTTTGGACACGAAGTGCGGGGCGTCTCCGAAGAAGCCATGGCATTGTGCGACGGCGTCATCGAAATTCCGCAATTGGGAACAAAACACAGTTTGAACGTCAGCGTGAGTGCGGGAATTGTGCTCTGGGAGTTGCTGAAAAAGCGGGCAGAATTGCCGTAAACCAGCGCGCAGCGGGGCTGAAACAACGCTCGGGGCTGCCTCGTCAGCGCACGTAGCGAGCGTATTGAGGCGCGAAAATCTGACGGAATAGCACGCAAAATTGCTGACTTAACGAGCAGGATTGCTGAAAAAGCATACACAATTGCCGAGATTGCAAGCGAAATTGCTGAGATAGCCCACCGAATTGCTGAGATATCGCGCGGACTTTTCGTACGTCAGCGCGCGAAACTGCCGCAAATGCGCGCAGCATTGATCAAAAAGCGCAACATTGCCGCAAACATGCAGCCAAAAACAAGTCCGCCGCGCCCTTTGGGCGCGGCGGACCGGAACTATTCATGCTACTTCAATCAACGGATGAACTGAAACTCCACGCGTCGGTTGTGCTGATTTTTGATGGAGATGGGGTCGTTCTCGCCCATAGTTGCCAATTCAAAACGCGATTCGGCAATTCCGTAGGTAGTGGTCAAAACCTTAATTACGGACTTCGCTCGGCGCTCCCCAATGCGCAGGTTTACGCGCTCGGAGCCCGTTTTGTCTGCGTGGCCCACTACGCGCAAACGCAAAGTAGGATTGGATTTCATCATGCGTGCAACGGTCACCAAACGTGCTTCTTGGTCGGGGGTGATGGTGACTGAATTGGTCAAGAAGATTACTTCTGGAATGAATGCCTCCGCCACTTTTAAGCTGACCCCGTTGGCTTCAATTTTCTTTCCTTGAAAGTTGACCAAAGCACCCGATGGGGTATTGGCTTCCAAATCTTTGCTGTTGGCCACCCCGTCCCCGTCGGAATCCATTTCCATTCCGGTAGGGTCTACCGTCACTCCGCGCTGGGAGAACGGATCCAGGTCCACCTCGTGGCGAACGCCGTCGCCGTCCAAATCCAATGCACGGCCAGAACCGTCCACCAGAGCGCCTCTGGGCGTATTGGCTTCTTTGTCCAATGCGTCGGGCACACCGTCGCCGTCTGCATCCGCGTGGATTTGAGCAAGATTGTCTTTCAAGGTGGCCACTTCTTCTTTCAGGGCTTTGTTGGCGCAAGAAGACAAAACGGCTGCAGCAGCCAAGGGAAGGAAAAATCGAGTTGTCATGTGGGTCGGATTAGTTTTTCCGGGATCAAAGTTACACAATTGTTGTCCACGCAGCGTTCAAGAAGTGTACCAATGCTTTCGCGGCCTACGGGAGTTAACCAGTTGGGTACCAGCTCCTGCAGGGGAAGGAGCGCAAACCGACGGTCCGCCAACCGGGGGTGCGGAATTTGCAAATCCGGCGCGTCGACCACCGCATCGGCCCACGTGAGGAGGTCCAAATCAATGGTCCGGCTGGTGTAGCGCGGTCCTTGGGCATTCCGAATGCGCCCCAATTGAGCTTCTAGGGCAAGCAAACCGCGGAGAACTTCCTGAGGACTTTGGTCGGTGAGCAGTATAACCGCAGCGTTGCGAAAATCCGGCCCGTCGAATCCCCAGGCAGGCGAGGCGTAGACGCCGCTGACGCTTAGCACTTCACCCACGGCAGGGAGTTGGTCTAGCGCGCGCTGCAACCAATGTTGCGCATCGGGAGCGTTGCTGCCCATCAGCACCACAGTTTGTACCTTCGTTTCTTGCACCGCACAAAGGTACCGTGCAACTTTTGGAGCACTTAAAGCATCTTACGGAATATGAAAACATTTTTTGCCTCCTTTTTGGGCGTTATCGCCGCTTTGTTTGTGGCCTTTTTGTTGGGCATTGGCTTGTTGGTAGGGCTTGCCAGCATGGGCGACGACAGCGCACCGTCGGTTCAAGACGGGAGTTGGGTGGTGGTGAACCTTCAGGGCACCGTGCCCGATCGCATCCCAGACGATGGTTTGCCGGATTTTGCCGAGTTGACTGGCGAGGCGCCTCAGGGACCTGCCCTGAACGACCTGCTTTTCTCGTTTCGGGATTTGGAGCAGGACGACCGCGTCACAGGAGTAGTGCTGCGCACGGCGGGATTGGACGCCGGATACGCCACACTTCGCGAACTGCGCCAAGCCATTGCGCGCTTGAGAAAAGCCGGTAAAAAAGTATACGCTTACGACGAGGTGTATTCGCTGAAACAATACTACTTGGCCTCCGCTGCGGATGAAGTTTGGATCCACCCGGAAGGATTGATGGAGCTCAGCGGTTTGGGCAGCAGCCGGCCGTATTTCAAGGGATTCTTGGACAAGATGGGCGTGAAAGCCGAATTGATTCGGGGCAGCAACAACGCCTACAAAAGCGCCGGAGAGCCCTTCATTGCGGAGAAAATGTCGGAAGCCAATCGGCGCCAGACCGCGGAATTGTTGGGCAGCATTTGGGCAACGCTACGCACCGATTTGGCAAGCGACGGGCGCCTCTCTGGAGACGGATTTGATGTTCTGATGAACAGCACCCCCTTGCTTCGCGGCAAGGAAGCCGCTGGCGAAGGCCTCATGACCAAGGCCGCCTACGAGGACGTCTTCTTGAAAAAACTGGGCGTCAAGGATTGGAACGACGATAAACTGGTGGCGTTTGAGGACTATTCCGCCTCCGACGACGCCGATGAAGATTCCGAGTCTGGAAACGTATTGGACCGCATTGCCGTGGTGTATGCAGAAGGCGACATTGAGGACGGCGAAGGGTTGGACGGCGTAGTGGCCAGCCGCACCGTGGTGGAGGCTTTGCGCAACATTCGCAAGAACAAGCGCATCAAGGCAGTGGTGTTGCGCATCAATTCCCCCGGCGGAAGCGCGCTGGCGTCGGACGTTATGTGGCGCGAACTGGATTTGTTGCGCAAGGAAAAGCCGTTGGTGATCAGCATGGGCAATTTGGCCGCATCCGGCGGTTACTACATTGCCGCACCGGGCGAACGAATTTTTGCGCAACCCACCACCATCACCGGCTCCATCGGGGTGTTTGGCTTGTTTTTCACGGGAGAGGAATTGCTGCGCAACAAAGTGGGCATTCGGTTTGAGGGCGTCGGCACCCACACCTATTCCAACTTTGGGCAGTTGGACCGCACCCTCACGGACAGCGAACGCCTTTTGGTGCAAGCGAATGTGGACCAAACCTACGGACGATTCTTGCAGGTGGTAAGCACCGGGCGCGGGATGGATTCCAGTGCCGTGGACAGCATGGCGCAGGGCCGCGTGTGGTCTGGAACGGACGCCCTTCGGTTGGGCTTGGTGGACGCACACGGTGGCCTGATGGACGCGTTAGCTTATGCCCAGAAAAAGGCCAATCTGAAAGGAAAACCGCGTATTTCAACCTATCCACAAGAGGAGAATGCGCTGGAAGCTTTGTTGGCGGAGTTTTCCAAAGGCAGCGCCTCCTTGCGGCAAAAAGCGCAGTGGGGCCCCTTGGCAGACGTGGCTGCAGAATGGCAACGCCTGGAGCGCATGAAGGGCGTTCAAATGCGCATGACCGAAGTAGGGCCTCTATAAAACAGGGCAAATGATTTTTTTTGCTTTACTTGATGCAGCCCGCAGCGAACCTGTTGGCCAAAAAGTTGTTGCAAGAGAATGAATTCCTACAAATCCGTCCGAGAAACCCGGGAGTCCACCCAAGCGGTCTTGGTGCCCTACTTGATTTTGGCTTCTTTGTTCACCGCCGCATTGGTGGTTTGCAATTTGCTGTCCAATAAATTCATTGAAATCGACTTGGGTTTCAAGGTGTTTGTGGTCTCCGCCGGCATCCTGCCCTACCCGTTGACCTTTTTGATGACGGACATTTTGAGTGAGTTTTACGGCAAGAAAAAGACGGACTACGTGGTGTACACCGGCTTTGTGGTGCTATTGTTTGTTCTCTTGTCCATTTATTTAGCCGGCTTGTTTCCGGCCATCGCCGGCTCGCCCATGACCGACTCCGCTTTTGGCGAAGTTTTCTCCAACAGTACCCGCATCATTCTGGCCTCCATGGTGGCCTATTTGGTGGCGCAATTGTTGGACGTGCGCCTTTTTCACTTTTGGAAATGGGTCACAAAAGGAAAGCACTTGTGGGTGCGCAACAACGGCTCCACCATGATCTCCCAGCTGGTGGACACGATTTTGGTGGTAGGCATCATCTTCTACGACCGCGAGGAACCGTCGGTAGTGCTGCAGTACATCCTGGACGGCTGGTTGTTTAAGGTGGTCATGGCTGCTCTGGATACCCCGTTTATGTACGCGGCGTCTTGGTGGTTCCGCAAGCGCTTTGGTTTGAGCGAAGGCGAAGAGCTGGATTGGGCTTCCGAATAATCCTCCACGCGCAAAACCCCGCGCTGGAAGCGGTTACGACCGAACGCGCAAGCGAACCTCGTGCCCTTCGTGTCCGCGCACATTGAACACCCTGCTGTCTTCAAAAATTAAATACTGTCCGCGTATTCCGGACAGTCGGCCCGTAAACTCAGGGGTCTTTTCCAGGGACAAATAGCTGGGTTTGGTGGCGTACTGCAAAACGGGATACTCTACCCGCCAAGGTCCGTCCAATTCTTGAACCCAAGCCATCCATTCCGGTTGAAAATGTTCCAGTGCTTTGGTGCGCTCTGCGTTCCAATCCACGCCGTCTGGGGAACTTCCTTTGACCAGGGATTGCCATTGGGTTTTGTCTGGAAAGTAATTTTTTAAGTGCACTTCCAGCAGTCCGGCTTCGTACCGGTTGGTGGTTTGGGCCAAAACGATGGCCTCTGTAGCCCCTTGGTCTAGCCACCGGGTTTCTGGCTGCTGGGCGCGGGTAACGCCTACTTTAACTGCACCCGTATGGGCGAGGTAGACCACGTGGGGCTGGAGTTGCAGGGCTTGCTCGTAGGCCAAATCCCGGTCTTCAATGCCCAAATGCGCCGTGCTCTTCTCCGGGCTAACCAGGCTGGCGCCGGCGGCCGGATGCGTGAAAAAACACGACCGGCAGTAGCCCATGCGGAACAACTCCTCCACTTCCTTCTGGCAACCGTTGCACACGCGTTTGCCAGTGGCCTCCAACGTTAGTTCCTTGCCAACCAGGGAATGAACCGCTACCGGTATGGATCCGGCGTCTAAGTAGTACAGCGCGCGGCCATCTTCCCGCACGGCGCGCATTTTTTTGAGGAGAAAGAGTGGATTCATGGGGTTTTGTACCTTGCAAGTACTAAAAGTACGGCAACCCGTGTTCCTACCGTCCATCAACCGCACCCTGTTTTGGTATTTGAGCCGACGGCACCCCGTTTTGGATCGTGCTTTTGCGCATCCAAAAGAACATCAGTCTCTTGAATTTCAATGGCTTTTGGCTCGCGGCTCGCAGTCCGTTTATGGGGCATTGAACGGTTTTGACAAAATCCAAACGGAGGAGGCCTGGCGGAACGAGGTTCCCTTGGTAGAATACGACCAACTGTTGCCCTACATTGAAGACGCCATGGCCGCTGCCCCAGACCGGCTTTGGCCGGGATCCGTGGCTTGCTTTGCGACGAGCAGCGGAACCACCAGTACCCGAAGTAAGTTCATTCCCATCACCCGCGACAGCCTGGTGCGCAACCACTACGCCGCAGGGCATGATTTACTGGCGATGTACCAGCGATGGGCCCCAAATTCTCGGCTGTTTGAAGGGAAGTCGCTCCGGCTGGCCGGACACGTTCTACCGCACCCGGAATTTCCCGCACGCACCGGCGATTTATCCGCCATCTTAACCCAAAATTTGCCTTTTTGGGCTAAATGGCGCTCTTGTCCCAACATGGCCGTGGCCTTACTGGAGGATTGGGACGACAAAATGGAGCGTACGGTAGACCAAGTTCTGCACGAAAACATAACCTCCCTTTTTGGCGTGCCGTCTTGGCTCTTGGTCCTGCTTCGCCGGGTGCGCGAAAAGGCAGGAGTTGAAGATTTGCATCAACTGTGGCCCAACTTGGAGTTGTTTGCGCACGGCGCCATTAATTTAGCCCCCTACCGGGACAGTTTTGAATCGCTTTTTCCGGGAAATCGACTGCACTATTTGGAAAGTTACAACGCAACGGAAGGCTACTTTGCGGTACAGGACCGCTCCGGTGTCCCCGGTATGGCGTTGCTCACCAACCGCGGCGTGTACTTTGAATTTATCCCCATGAGTGCGTACCGCGGCACCAACTCCGATGCGGTAGGATTGGGCGATGTGGAGGTTGGCGAAACCTACGCGGTGGTCATCAGTACGGCCGGCGGCTTGTGGCGCTACCTCCCGGGAGATACGGTTCGGTTTGTTTCTACGGCCCCCTACCGGATTGAATTTGCCGGACGCACCCGTTTGTACATCAATGCGTTTGGCGAGGAAGTTATTTTGGACAACGCAGAGAAGGCCATGGCCCTTGCGTGCTCGGAATCCAATGCGGAATTGTGCGACTACACGGCCGCACCGTGGCACGGCACTTCCGGCAACGGCGGGCACGAATGGCTGGTGGAGTTTCACCGCGAACCCCAGTCTATGGACGGTTTCATTCAGACCCTGGACCGCGCCCTGCGCGAATTGAATTCAGACTACGATTCCAAGCGAACCGACGGCCTCATTTTAGCACTACCGCGCGTACACGTTGCTCCCAAGGGTTTGTTTGAACGTTGGATGCGGGAAAAAGGCAAGCTGGGCGGCCAAAACAAAGTACCGCGTCTGTGGAACGATCGGACGCACTTAGAATCGCTGCTGGAGCTCCGCAATCGCATCCAAGAATAACCCTATCTTTGGTCCATGCACATAGCCATTGCCGGAAATATTGGGTCGGGGAAGACTACCCTGACCGAGTTGTTGTCCCGACACTACGGTTGGGAACCGCACTTTGAGGATGTTGATGAAAACCCCTATCTGGACGACTTCTACGCGGAAATGCAGCGTTGGTCGTTCAACCTCCAGATCTACTTCCTGAACAGCCGTTTTCGGCAGGTGGTGGACATCCGTCGGAACAACCGGAACGTGGTACAAGACCGCACCATTTACGAAGATGCGTTCATCTTTGCACCCAACTTGCACGCCATGGGCCTGATGACGTCCCGCGATTTCAACAATTATTCTGCCCTGTTTGAGTTGATGGATGGGTTTATCCAAGCGCCCGATTTGTTGATTTATTTGCGCGCGTCGGTCCCTACCCTGGTGGGGCAAATCCAAAAACGTGGACGATCCTACGAAACCTCCATCCGGTTGGACTACTTGCAGCGCTTGAACGAGCGCTACGAAGCATGGATTTCCACCTACGACAAAGGGCGTTTGTTGGTGATCGACGTGGACCACAACCACTTCCCCGAAAGCGCCGAAGATTTGGGCGAGATCATCAGTCGTGTGGACGCCGAATTAAACGGGCTTTTCTAAACGCTATTAGCACACCATGAACGTACTTCAGCCGAGGCGGTGGACCCTTCAAACCGCAGCCCTCGTGCTGGGGCCGCTGCTGTTCATCCTGGCCCAACAAGCCGCCTTTACTCAGGAACAGAATACCGTTTTTGGTTTGGTTTTGTGGATGTTGCTTTGGTGGTTTACGGAGGCCGTTCCCCTCGCAGCCACGGCCCTGCTGCCGTTGGTGGTCTTTGGCGTTACCGGCACTTTGGACGATGCTGCTTTGGCCAGTTCCTACAGCAATCCGCTCATTTTCTTATTCCTGGGCGGTTTTTTTCTGGCCCGCGGTATTGAAAAACACGGGCTCCACCGCCGGCTGGCTCTGGCCATTCTTCGCCGCGTTGGCAAGCGAACGGATTGGGTGTTGGCGGGCGTCATGGCCGCAACCTACGGACTGAGTTTGTGGATGAGCAACACCGCCACGGCCGTCATGATGCTCCCCTTAACCCTTTCGTTGGTGGCCCATTTACCGGGCGATCCCGACGGTTCAGACTCCATTGCCTTGGAACGCAGCATTTTGCTGGGCATGGCCTGGGGAGCCAACATCGGCGGCATCGGCACCTTAATCGGAACCCCTCCAAACTTAGTGTATGCGGGATTTCGGTCGTCCGTTTTGGGGGTTGACACCTCTTTTTTGGAGTGGTCTGCTGTGGCCTTTCCGCTGTCATTAGGGCTTCTGTTGGCTGCCTATTTCACCTTGCGCGCCGGAATTCCACGCGTTGATTTGCGTTCGGTTGTTTGGCCCCAGGCGGAGCCCTGGACTTCTGGCGAAAAACGTATGCTCTTGGTCTTTGGCACTGTGGCTTTGGCATGGATGGGGCAGCAAATTCTGGAGCCCCTCTTTGCGCCCCTGGGCTGGACCATCAAGGACCAACACATCGGTTTGCTGGGGGCATTGGCCCTTTTTGTGGGATCGGACCGACACGGCCAACGCTTGCTGACTTGGGAGGACGCGCAACGCATTGAATGGGGAATATTGCTGCTTTTTGGCGGCGGAATGGCCCTGGCTTCCGGCATGATGGCCAGCGGATGGCTGGACGCCTTAACCGCGCTGCACGGCTGGCACTTGCCCGTTTGGGCGTGGATTTTCTTGGTGACGACGATTGCTGTTTGGAGCACCGAATTCCTCAGCAATATGGCTTTGGTGAGTGCCCTGCTGCCCATTGTGTTGGCGCTCAGCAAAGCCCAGGGTATTCCCTTTGAAACCTTGGCCGTTCCGCTCACCATCGGTGCCAGCTGTGCCTTTATGCTCCCCATGGCCACGCCGCCGAACGCCGTGGTCTTTGCGTCGGGCAAACTGACGGTGGGCTACATGGCGCGCAAAGGCGCCTGGTTGAATGTGTGGTCTACACTGCTTATTGCCGGAACCTTTGTGCTTTTGGAAGTGCTGAAATAAGGGTGCGCGGAGTTTTAACCGCGGAAGTAAAAAGCGGAACTAAAAAAGGCCCGGGGCGAATGCCCCGGGCCTTTTTAATTCAATCGGTCGTTTGCTACACCACTCAGTGGCCGCCGTGGTGCTCCGCACCGTGGTCGCCGTGGTCGCAAGACTCCTTAGCGGCTCCTTTATCGGCCTTTCCGTCTGCGCAACAAGCCTTTTCCGCGCCTGCAGCAGCAACGGCGGTATCCGCTGCAGCAGCTCCCATGGAAGCGCAGCAGGATTTGCCTTCACCGGAATGCATCTCAGTACCCGCGTGGTTGCAGGATTCAGCACCTGCATGACCCGCAGCGCCTTCGTTGATGAACGGTGCAATCACCAGAGCCACGATGGACGTCAACTTGATGAGGATGTTCATGGACGGGCCGGATGTATCCTTGAAGGGATCACCAACGGTGTCACCGGTAACGGCTGCCTTGTGCGGCTCAGAACCTTTCTTGAAAGCTTGACCGTCAATCACAACTCCTTTTTCAAAACTCTTTTTCGCGTTGTCCCAAGCGCCACCGGCGTTGTTTTGGAACATGCCCATCAACACACCGCTCACGGTGATGCCGGCCAGCAAACCGCCCAATGCTTCCGGACCGAAGGCAAATCCTACAAATACGGGAGACACAAGCGCCAAAGCGCCGGGGGCAATCATCTGACGGATGGACGCCTTGGTAGAAATTTCAACGCACTTTTCGTACTCGGGCTTCGCCGTTCCTTCCATGATGCCTGGAATCTCGCGGAACTGACGACGAACCTCCTTCACCATGTCCATGGCTGCCTTGCCCACCGCGCTGATGGCCAAAGAACTGAAGAAGAACGGAATCATGGCGCCCACAAACAACATCGCCAAAACCTTGGCCTTGTAGATGTCGATGCCGGTGATGCCGGCCAATTCAACGTAGGCTGCAAACAATGCCAAAGCCGTCAAGGCTGCAGAGGCAATGGCAAAGCCCTTGCCGGTAGCTGCCGTGGTGTTGCCCACCGCATCCAAATTGTCTGTGCGCTCGCGCACTTCTGCAGGCAAGTGGCTCATTTCCGCAATACCGCCCGCGTTGTCCGCAATCGGGCCGAAGGCGTCAATGGCTAACTGCATGGCCGTGGTGGCCATCATGCCCGTAGCCGCAATGGCTACACCGTACAAACCGGCTAATTCGAAGGCACCATAAATACCGGCCGCCAAAATAATGATGGGCAACACGGTAGATTCCATACCGATGGCCAAACCTCCAATGACGTTGGTGCCGTGGCCCGTGCCGGACTGCTGCACAATGCTGTCCACCGGACGGCGCCCCATGGAGGTGTAGTACTCGGTAACCAAGCTCATCAAGGTACCCACCACCAAGCCCAGGATGACGGACCAGTAAACGTTGATCGACGTAATCACGGATTCAACACCTCCGCGCTCAAAGGTCATTTCCGCAGGCAGCATCCAGTCAATGATGAAGTACGATGCCACAGCGGTTAACACCATGGAACTCCAGTTGCCCATATTCAGGGCGTTCATGACGGAGCTGTCCTCGCCTTTGATGCGAACGAAGAAGGTTCCAACAATAGAGAACAAAATTCCCAATCCACCAATGACCATGGGCAACAAAATGGTGGGCGCAATTTCCGCGTCGGACACGAGCTCGCGGCCCAAAACCATGGTGGCCAACATGGTGGCCACGTAGGAACCGAACAAATCGGCACCCATACCGGCTACGTCGCCCACGTTGTCGCCAACGTTGTCTGCAATGGTCGCTGGGTTGCGGGGGTCGTCCTCAGGGATGCCTGCTTCTACCTTGCCCACCAAATCAGCGCCTACGTCTGCCGCCTTGGTGTAAATACCGCCGCCAACGCGTGCGAATAAGGCAATGGATTCCGCACCCAGAGAGAAACCGGCCAAAACCTCAAGGGCTTGCGCCATGTCCGTGTACCTATTATTGAAAACAATGAACAACGTTCCAATGCCCAGAATGGCCAAACCGGCAACGCCCAAGCCCATCACGGTACCGCCCGTGAAGGAAACCTCCAAGGCCTTCTTCAAGGAAGTGCGCGCGGCTTGCGTGGTGCGCACGTTGGCCTTGGTGGCAATGCTCATGCCAATCCAGCCCGCAAACGCAGAGAATACCGCCCCAATGATGAACGCGATGGCAATCAACCAATCGGAGTGTTCTGCTCTACCTTCCAATTCAATCTCCGCAGACCAGCCCAACAGAACAGCTGCAACAACTACGAATACGGACAAAACGCGCCATTCGGCGCGCAAAAAGGCTTGTGCCCCACGAGCGATGTAACCGGCCAGTTCCACCATGTTGGCGTCTCCAGCGTCTTGCTTGTTGACCCACAGGGCCTTCACAATCATGACTGCCAAACCTACCAGGCCAAGCAGCGGAATTAGGGTTGTGATGTTTTCCATAGTCTATAAAATGAAAATCAGGGGATTTGGTTTTTAGAAATTATGCGTTTTGGTAAGCTACTTCCCGAACAACGGACTTCACTTGATCCACGGAAGGCAGGAATGCTTCCATCAAGGTAGGGGCATAGGCCGCGGGGGTGTCCGCGGTGGTCAAGCGGCGAACGGGAGCGTCCAAGTAATCGAACGCGCGCTTTTGAACCATGTAGGCAATCTCGGTGGAGATGCTGCCCAAGGGCCAAGCCTCTTCCACGCAAACCAAACGGTTGGTCTTTTTGACGGATTCAATAACGGTGTCGTAGTCGATGGGGCGAACCGTGCGCAAGTCAATGACTTCGCAGGAAATGCCCTCTTCGGCCAACTGCTCCGCGGCCGCTAAGGCAACCTTGATGATTTTGCCAAAGGAAACGATGGTCACGTCCGTTCCGGGGCGCTTGATGTCTGCCACCCCAATGGGGATCAAGTATTCTTCTTCCGGTACTTCGCCTTTGTCGCCGTACATCTGTTCGGACTCCATGATCAAAACGGGGTCGTCGTCGCGGATGGCAGACTTGAGCAAACCTTTGAGGTCATAAGGGGTGGACGGAACCACTACTTTCAAGCCCGGGCAGTTGGCGTACCAACTCTCAAACGCTTGACTGTGGGTAGCGCCCAACTGGCCTGCAGACGCGGTTGGGCCGCGAAAGACTATCGGTATGGTGAATTGACCGCCGCTCATTTGACGCATTTTGGCGGCGTTGGAAATGATCTGGTCAATGGCCACCAACGAAAAGTTCCACGTCATGAACTCAACAATTGGACGCAATCCGTTCATGGCAGAGCCCACGGCAATGCCGGCAAAACCAAGCTCTGCAATGGGGGTGTCCAGCACGCGTTTGGGGCCAAACTCGTCCAACATGCCTTTGGAGGCCTTGTACGCACCGTTGTACTCGGCCACCTCTTCACCCATCAAATAGACGTTCTCGTCGCGGCGCATTTCTTCGCTCATGGCCTCAGCCACCGCTTCGCGGTATTGAATAATTCTCATGGTGTTGCGCTTGCTATAAGGTCGGCAAAAATACGGCAAGCGTGCCGTACTTTTGCGAATGTCAGGCGCATGCCCATCAAAAAGGCTCAAATTTCAATCCGAAGCTCATGAAAATATTGGTCTGTATCAGCCACGTGCCGGATACCACCTCCAAAATCCAGTTCACGGCCGACGGTGCCGCATTGGACGCGCAAGGCATTCAGTTTGTCATCAATCCGCACGACGAATTTGGCCTGACCAAGGCGCTGCAAATGAAAGAAGCCGGTTTGGCTACCCAAGTAACGGCCTTGATCGTTGGTGACGCCAGCGTGGAACCTACGTTGCGCAAGGCGTTGGCCATTGGCGCAGACGACGCCGTGCGCATTGACGCGCGTCCGGAATCCGGCAACCAGGTGGCGCAGTGGATTGCCGAATACGTTCAGGCCAATCCTTACGAATTGGTGCTTTGCGGCATTGAATCCATTGATTACAACGGCGGTACGGTTCCCGGATTGCTGGCCCACCGCATGGGTGCAGCCTTTGCCAACGCGTGCATCGGTTTGGAGTTGTCGGGCACAAACGCCACCGTCCTTCGCGAGATCGACGGCGGCAAGGAGAAGCTCACCGCTTCCCTTCCGTTGGTGGTAGCCGGCAAAAAAGGCTTGGTGGAAGAATCCGAGCTGCGCATTCCCAACATGCGGGGCATCATGGCGGCGCGCACCAAGCCCTTGGCGGTGGTTGCCCCCAGTGCGGTAGCGGCACAGGTGGTGTCAAAACGGTTTGAAAAGCCCGTGGGCCGCACTTCCGTTCGTTTGATCGACAAAGACAATTTAGGCGAATTGGTTCGCCTGCTCCACGAAGAAGCTAAAGTCATTTAATCCCAGCACCATGGTCCTCATTTTTGCAGAAACTTGGAACGGAACGTTCAAGAAGTCCACTTTTGAAGCGGTTCAATACGGTGCCCAATGCGCTAAATCGCTTGGAACCGAGGCCGTTGCCGTTGTATTTGGCGCCGCTTCGGATGACCTCGCGGCCCTGGGCGCCTACGGCGCCCAACGCGTCCTCCACCTCACCAACGCCTCCGCGTTCGAGCCCATCGCCTACGGCACTGCCTTGGCCGCTCTGGCCAGCCAGCACCGCGCGCGCCTGGTAGTGGTCAGCGCCACCGCCAACGGCAAATCCCTCACCCCCTTTGTTGCGGGTGCCTGGGACGCCCCGGCCATCACCAATGTATTGGCCCTGCCCACCTCCTTTGCTCCCCTGGCTGTGCGCCGCGGCGCCTTCTCCTCCAAAGGATTGGAAGACGCCTCCGCAGCGGGCGACCGCGCCGTGGTAGGATTGGTTCCCAATTCCGTTGGCCTGGGAACCGTCGGCACGCAAACGGCTGCTGTTGAAGCAGTGGAAACCGCCGCCGCCGGAAAAAGCACCTCGGTAGAACTGCAAGTTGCGTCCGGCAAAATTCCGTTGCCAGAAGCCGAGCGCGTGGTCTCTGCCGGCCGCGGCATGAAGGGTCCGGAAAACTGGAACCTGATTGAGGCCTTGGCGCAAGAATTGAATGCGGGTACCGCCTGCTCCAAGCCGGTGTCGGACATCGGTTGGCGTCCCCACTCCGAACACGTGGGCCAAACCGGCATCCAGATCAACCCGCAGCTGTACATTGCCATTGGCATCAGCGGAGCCATTCAGCACTTGGCCGGCGTCAGCAGCTCCAAGACCATTGTGGTCATCAATTCGGATGCGGAAGCACCTTTCTTCAAGGCAGCGGATTACGGCGTGGTGGGAGATGCTTTTGAGGTAGTGCCTAAGTTGACGGAGGCCCTGCGCGCCTTCCACGCGTAATGCCAACCGGCCGTCGATCCTCTTCTACTGCTCTAGCTAACGTTCGCTAGCCGTGGATACCCGCGTTCCTTTGGTGGTCAAAGGCCTCACCTACAGTGAGCGTCCCAGCGGGTCGTACGCTTTGGTTTTGGGCACGGAGGACGGTCTTTTGCGCATTCCCGTAGTCATTGGCGCGTTTGAAGCCCAGAGCATCGCCATTGCCTTGGACCGCATGGCACACCCGCCCCGGCCCATGACCCACGACCTGTTCCAAACCATGCTCGCTGCCTTTCACGTGCAAATTCGCGAGGTAACGCTCACGGCTTTGGAGGAAGGGATCTTTCGCGCTACCCTGGTGTGCGACCAAGAAGGACACGAGTGGCGCTTTGACGCGCGTCCGTCGGACGCCATTGCCATGGCCTTGCGGCAGCAGGCGCCCCTATTTGCAACCCAAGAGGTGGTTCGGTCTGCGGGAGAGCAAATGGACAACGGGGCCTCTGATACACCAGCTCCCGCTGCTACTGCCGCCCATGCTGCACAACCTACGGATCAATTGCACCTAGACCTCCAAGAGGCCCTCACCAACGAAGACTACGAGCGGGCCGCATCCCTGCGTGACGAACTGCAAAGACGAGGAGCACTGTAAACAAAACACCGCCCAAAAAAATCCCCGTACCTTACCCCCATGGATTGGACTACCTCCTTGCGCGCCTTTAGTTCGCTTATTGTCATGACCGGACTGCTCGCTTTGATGAGCACCAACCGCAAAAAAATTCCTTGGGCTTTGGTGGTCAAAGGAATGTTGATTCAGTTTGTTTTTGCTTTTCTGATACTCCGCGTCTCTTTTGTTGAAAAAGGATTCCAGGCCGTCGGCCAAGTATTTGTGAACATCCTGGGCTACACCCGCGAAGGCAGTCTGTTCTTGTTCGGCTCCTTGATTTCCAACACGGACTCCTTTGGCTACATTTTCGCCTTTCAAGTACTGCCCACAGTCATCTTTTTCAGCGCCTTCACCAGCTTGATGTACTACTGGGGCATCCTGCAAAAAATCGTTTGGGTTTTTGCGTGGATCATGCGCTGGACCCTAAAAGTCTCCGGTGCGGAAAGTTTGGCCGCGGCAGGCAATATCTTTTTGGGACAAACGGAAGCCCCCTTGTTGGTCAAGCCGTACATCGGTAAAATGACCCGCAGCGAACTCCTTAGTCTGATGACGGGCGGAATGGCCACCATTGCCGGCGGCGTGCTCGCCGCCTACATCGGTTACCTCGGCGGGGACAGCGAGGCTTCCCGCTTGTTCTTCGCCAAACACCTTTTGGCCGCCTCCGTCATGAGTGCGCCAGCGGCCATTGTGGCCGCCAAAATCTTGGTTCCGGAGACGGAAGAGTTCAACAAAGACATGCACATCAGCCGCGAATCCAACGGCGATCATTGGTTGGACGCCCTGAGCCGCGGCACCGCGGACGGTTTGAAACTGGCCGTCAACGTAGGGGCCATGCTCCTGGTTTTCACGGCCCTCATCTATTTGGTGAACTCCATCCTGGCCGACGGCATTGGCGCGTACACCGGTTTGAACGCTTGGACCGCCTCCATCTCAGACGGTCGCTACACCGCCTTCAACCTGCAAGCCATCCTGGGGCTTTCCCTGGCGCCCCTCACGTGGCTGATGGGTGTGAATTGGGCCGACGCCGCACTGGTGGGGCAGCTGCTGGGCGAAAAAACCATCCTCAACGAGTTTTACGCCTACGTCACCTTGGGCAACCTGATTGAAACGGGTGCCCTGACCAACGTCAAAAGCCAAGTCATGGCCACCTACATCCTGTGCGGCTTTGCCAACTTCGCCAGCATCGGCATCCAAATTGGCGGCATCGGCACGCTGGCACCGCACCGTCGTTCGGACTTGAGCAAACTGGGCTTTCGCGCACTCGTGGGAGGTACCGTCGCTTCTTTGTTTACCGCCGTTCTGGTGGGCCTTTTCTATTGATTGAATCATGCAGCAGTACCACGACCTCCTGCGCCGCGTCTTGGCGGAAGGTGTTGAAAAAGAAGACCGCACCGGAACGGGAACCATCAGTGTATTTGGGCACCAAATGCGTTTTGACCTGCGCCAAGGATTTCCCCTGCTGACCACCAAAAAGGTCCACTTCAAAAGCATCGTGCACGAACTGCTTTGGTTTTTGGCCGGAGACACCAACATCCAGTACCTGGCCCAAAACGGGGTGCGGATTTGGGACGACTGGCCCTACGCGAAGTTCCAAAAAGCTCCCGAATTCGACGGCAGCAGCATGCGCGAATTTGCGCAGCGCGTTGCCACCGACGCCCCTTTTGCAGCCCAATGGGGCGAGTTGGGGCCCGTGTACGGCTACCAGTGGCGTTCGTGGCCCGGGCCCAACGGTACCTCCGTGGACCAAATGAAACAGGTCCTGCACCAACTGCAGCACCAATGGGATTCCCGCAGGATCATCGTTTCTGCCTGGAATCCTGCCTACCTGGATCAGATGGCCCTTCCCCCCTGCCACGCCTTCTTTCAATTTTACGTGGCCAACGGGGAGCTCTCCTGCCAGCTCTACCAAAGAAGCGCCGATATCTTCTTGGGCGTGCCCTTCAACATCGCCTCCTACGCCCTCTTGGTGCATTTGGTGGCGCAGGCCACCGGCCTGCGCGTGGGTGAGTTCATCCACACCCTGGGCGACGCCCACATCTACCGCAACCACCTGGACCAAGTCCACACCCAATTGGAGCGGGATTTCCGCCCGCTTCCCCAATTGGCGCTGAACCCAGAAGTCCGCGACCTCTTCGCCTTTACCTACGACGACGTCCAACTCACGGGGTACGATCCCCATCCGGCCATCGCCGCAGAAGTTGCCGTATGACGCACCCCGCGACCAAAATAACCTTGGTGGTAGCCCACGACCGCAATCGCCTCATTGGCGGCCAAAACACCCTGCTTTGGCACCTCCCAAACGACCTCCAGCACTTCAAAACCCTCACCACCGGCGGCGCCATCGTGATGGGTCGTTTGACGTTTGACAGCATCGGTCGTCCGCTGCCCAAGCGCTTGAACTTGGTGGTTTCCCGCAACCCGGCCCTGCAACTTCCCGGCACAGAAGTACACCCCAATCTGGACGCTGCCCTGCAAAGCGCGCGCTCCCAAGGCTACGCAGAAGTTTTTGTGGTGGGCGGTGGAATGCTCTACGCGGAAGCGTTGCCGCGCGCACATCGGTTGGAAATTACGGAGATCGACGCCGAATACACCGGCGATACCTGGTTCCCCAACTACCAAAACGACCCTTCGTGGGTTTTGACGCAAGAAACCCAGCATCCCGCAGACGAACGCCATCCGCACGCCTTCGTTTTTCGTTCGTACGAGCGCAAAGTTTAGGTTAAACGCTGTATTGGAGCGGTGAGCAGCAAGCGGCTGCGCACAAAAAAAGGCGCCTTCGGCGCCTTTTTTTGATCCAAACCGTTGCTATAAACTCAAGAAGCCTTCTGAAGCACGGCCAACTTTTCTTCCGCGTACCGGAGCGTTACGTGCACCGCGCCCGGCAAATCGAACATGGCATCCGTCAACAAGGCCTCGCAAATGGAACGCAAACCGCGGGCACCCAATTGGAATTCCATGGCTTTCTCCACCAAAAAATCGATGGCCTCGTCCTCAATGGTGAATTCAATCTGATCCAGAGCAAACAACTCCTTGTACTGCTTCAGCAAGGCGTTCTTGGGCTCCGTCAAAATGCGGCGCAAAGCCGACGCATCCAAGGGCTCCAAATACGTAAGTACTGGCATGCGGCCAATCAATTCCGGAATCAAGCCGAAGCTCTTTAAATCTTGGGGGGTCAGGTGCGGCAAAAACGACACCGACTCCACCTGCTCCGCACGCTGCAAGGTTCCATTGAAACCCACTACTTGAGCGTTCAGGCGTCGGGCAATGTGGCGTTCAATGCCGTCAAAAGCACCGCCTGCCACGAACAGAATGTTCCGCGTGTCTACCTCCACAAATTTTTGGTCCGGGTGCTTGCGCCCTCCTTGCGGCGGAACGTTTACCTTGGTCCCCTCCAACAACTTCAGCAACGCCTGCTGCACGCCTTCCCCGGAAACGTCGCGGGTGATGGACGGATTGTCCGACTTCCGCGCAATCTTATCGATTTCGTCGATGAAAACAATGCCGCGCTGAGCAGCTTCCACGTTGTAATCCGCCGCTTGGAGCAGTCGGGTCAAAATCGTCTCCACGTCCTCACCCACGTAGCCGGCCTCGGTTAGAACCGTGGCGTCCACAATGGCAAAGGGAACGTCCAAGATGCGTGCGATGGTGCGGGCCAACAAGGTTTTACCGGTTCCGGTCTCGCCCACCAAAATAACGTTGGACTTTTCCAACTCCACCTCTTTGCCCTTGGGGCGGAGGATGCGCTTGTAGTGGTTGTACACCGCTACGGAGAGGATTTTTTTGGCGGCTTCTTGGCCAATGACGTACTCGTCCAGGTGTGCTTTTAACGCTACCGGGCGAATGAGCTCAACTTTGCCTGAAGCACCCGGAGCTTTTGCGCCGAATTCCTCATCCACCATGGCGTGGGCCTGCTCTATGCACGAATCGCAGATGTGGGCGTTCAAGCCCGCCACCAGCAACTGCGTTTCTTTCTTCTCCCGGCCACAGAACGAACACAGCACGGGTTGCTTCTCCTTGGCCACGCTTAGCGGGGGTTCTTTGCGGTGAGGACCTCGTCGATCATGCCGTAGGCCTTAGCCTCCTCGGAAGTCATCCAGTAGTCGCGGTCTGAATCGCGCTCCACGTCTGCAAACGGCTTGCCGCTGTGCTGCGCAATGATGTCGTACAATTCCTTCTTCAACTTCAAAATTTCCTTCAAGGTGATTTCCATATCGGAAACCTGGCCTTCCGCACCGCCCATGGGCTGGTGAATCATAACGCGACTGTGCTTCAAGGCAGAACGCTTGCCGTTCGCCCCGGCACACAACAAAACGGCCGCCATAGAGGCTGCAATGCCCGTACAAATGGTGGCGACGTCCGGGTTGATCACCTGCATGGTGTCGTAAATGCCCAAGCCGGCGTAAACACTGCCACCCGGTGAGTTCATGTAGATCTGAATGTCTTTCTTGGCGTCCGCACTCTCCAAAAAGAGCAATTGCGCTTGCACAATATTGGCTACTTGGTCGTTGATTCCCGTTCCCAAGAAGATGATGCGGTCCATCATCAAACGAGAGAACACGTCCATCTGCGCCACGTTCAACTGACGCTCCTCAATGATGTAGGGCGTCAACGAACTCTTTACGTAACCCTCCATCGTCAAGCTGGAGACTCCTTTGTCCAGTTGGGCGTACCGCTGGAACTCTTTGCCAAGATCTGAACTCATGGTTCTAATTTAGTTTGTTTTGGTGGCAATCGCTAAGAAATCTTCGTAGCTGGACTTGATTTCTTTCTTTCCGAAGTTGGCCTTAAAGAACGCACTCATTTTGTTCTGCAGCACCTGTTCGGACATTTGTTCGGATTGTTCGCGGTTCTTCAACAAATTCAGTGCCACCTTCTCTACCTCTTCGCCAGGAAGGGATTGACCAAATTGCATCATGCGCTCGTTGACCAAAGCAACGGCGTACTCCACCAATTCTTCCTTGTGCACGTGCAGGTGGTGTTCGCGAATCAACTTGCCCTCAATCAACTGCCAGCGCATGCCTTTCTCCATGGAAGGCCATTGGGTCTCCACTTCTTCTGCGGACAAGGGCTTTTCTGCACCTTGCTGCAGCCACTTTTTCAAGAATGCCACCGGAAGGTCCATTTTGGTGTCCATCAAATGGGCGCTGGCGGTGTTGAAAAAGTGAATGTCCGCGTCGCGCACGTAAACAGCTTCCAATTCCGCCTGAATCTTGCCGCGCAACTCTTCCTCAGAAGACACCGCACCCGGTCCAAAAATTTTATCGAAGAACTCCTGGTCCATGGTAGCCGGCTCCATGCGGTAGACGGACTTCAATTCGAATTCAAAACGGCCGGTGCTGGAGGCCAATTCGTCTGCCGTGCAACCCAAAACAGTTTCCAAACGGAAGTCGGAGGCAAAGGTCTTGCCTGCTTCCAAATGAACTTTATCGCCGTTGGCCGCAGCCACCAATGCCTTCAGAATCTTTTTGTCGGCCACCACGGTGCCCGCAAAGCGTCCGTCTTTGCTCAATCCGCCTTCCACGGGCGTTCCGGCTTCGTCCACCTCTGTGAATTGTCCGAAGAACAAATCGTCCTCAACGGCCTTTTCCGGGCTGGACAATTTGCCGTAGCGCTTGCGCAAGGAGTCAACCTCGTCGTCAATGACTTTCTTGGAAACCTCCACAACGTAGTACGGAAGCTTCACTTTCTCGCTCATGTCCAAGGTAAGCTCCGGTGCCAGGCCCACCTCAAAATGAAACTCCAAAACGGACGCATTCCAGTCCAAACCTTGCTGGGGAACGGGCAGCGGCTGACCCAAGATCTCTAACTTTTCTTTTTCCATGAAGTTGTACAACTCATCTTGCAGCAACTTGTTGATCTCGTCCACCCGCATGGCCATGCCGTACTGGCGCTCAATCATGGCCATGGGGGCCATGCCCGGACGGAAGCCTGGAATACGCGCCGTTTTGCGGTAGTGTTGCAACGCCGCGGCAACTTTGGGGGCGTAGTCCGCCTGATCCATAGCAATGGTGATCGTGGCCTCTGAGGCCTTTCCTTTCTGCAGGGTAACGTTCATGGGGATGAAATTAAGGGTGCAAAGGTACGGCATCCCTAATTTACCATTAGCGCATGCGGAAACTCCTTTTTTGCATCTTTTGTGGGACCCGACTGCCGTGGGCTAAAAATGCAAAAACCCGCCGAAGCGGGTTTTGTGCGCGAAGAGGGACTCGAACCCTCACACCCTTACGGACACTAGATCCTGAGTCTAGCCTGTCTACCAATTTCAGCACTCGCGCTCAGGGGCGGCAAATATACAATAAGGCGCGGAAACATGAACAATTCAAGGCAACGACTTCTCCAGATCCCGCTCCGACAGGATCGTGGGACTTGGTGAAAAGAGGGCCATGTGCTTTAGGGTGCGAGTGCCTGCCATTCTGGCCGCAATAAAAAGGCCGATCGCTGCGCGATCGGCCTTTTTGATGGGCAATTTTTTAAGAGCCACTCATGGGACTCGAACCCACGACCCTCGCATTACGAATGCGATGCTCTACCAACTGAGCTAAAGTGGCAACAAGGGCGTAAACTTACTTCAGGAATTCGACTTCTCCAAAGCTTCCACGCGCGCTTCCAAGCGCGCTAGGGCCCGCTGTACGACGCTGAAAACAGCCAACAAGAGGACAACGGTCACGAGGCCAGCACCGGCCAAAACAAGAGAAAGAGTGTTCATGAGCAGAACCTTTACGGGGGTTAGTTAACGTATTAAGAACATAAAAAAACCCGAGCGGTTCACGCTCGGGTTTATAAAGTGCGGGTGAAGGGACTCGAACCCACACACCTCACGGCGCCAGATCCTAAGTCTGGTGCGTCTACCAATTTCGCCACACCCGCAGGGGAGGCAAAGATAGTTAACGCACTCGGATTACAGCGGCCTTCGGTAGGTGATTAATCCGCCTTCGTGAAGACCACCGTGTTGGTGCCGTTGCTTGCGGAAACCTTGGAACGGCTTTCCTTCTCAATCGTGTAGGTGGTGTTGAGGAAGGTCATGGTTTCTTTGTCCCGAATAAAAGGAACCGTTGTGGGGCCCAATAAAAAGAACCCAGCGCTTTGCTCCTCTTCGCAGCCGGAGAAATTCCATACCGTAGTGTTGCTGTCGGACAGGGTAGCGGTTTTGTAAAAAAGCGCATTGTAGTTGGAACCGTCCACAAAATCAAAACGGTAGCTGCTGCATTCGGCGTTGTCGCCGCACGAGGTCAGTCCGGCAGCGGCGGCGAGGAGCATTCCGGCTCCCAAAAGTGTATTTTTCATGAATTCAACGGGTTTGTTGACGAAACTACAAAATTCTCCCATACGGCGAACGGGGCGTTGCTACTTGCCGGACCGCAAGGAACCAAAAACCTTTTGCAACAAAGCAGTGGTTTGCGCTGCCGGTTGGATACGGATTTTCTCTTCTTGCAGGGCTACTTCGGCAAAAAGTGCCGCCAGGGCCTTGTCCAGTACGTATTCGGTAAGATCCGTGGGTAAATCTTCCCGCATCCCCAGAAGAATCTTGTTTTTGTTCAGGCGCGTTGCTGCAGGCGTCCAATACGCTGCCAACGCTGCTTCCTTCAAGGCCGAATCCACTTCCGGCTTGAATTCCGCACGCAGGGCTGGGCCGGTGGTGCGCTGCAGGTAATCGGTTGCGGCGCGGTTGCCGCCGGTGAGAATACCGTAGGCGTCGGCAAAGGTCATGGACAAGATGGCCCGCTTGAAGAGCGGAAGCGCACGGGCCACCGCTTTTTCTGCTCCTTCGTTCATGCGCGCAACGGTAGCGTCCAACTGCGGCCCCACGGCAGCCTTCAGAACGGGGTTGGCATCGATCTTGGCGCGCAATCGGTCCGCCTCTGGGGGCAAGGGAATTCGGTACATGGGACTGTTGCTGAAACCTGACGTTTTGCCCAACAGGTCGACCGCGGCCCCAGCTCCTTGCACCAATGCCTCCTGAAGGCCTTGCGCCACCTCCGTCTGCGGAATACCTTGGTTGCCTGAGGTCTCTTGCGACTTCGCTCCTGGAAGTTTGGAAAGCACGGTTCCCGCCTTGGGCAAAACCAGCGTTCCGGTTTGGGCGCAGGCGCTCAGGGAACTTGCCGTGAGCACGAGGGGTAGAAGGAATTTTTTCATGGTGCGTGTTGTTCCCTGGATGTTGGGTGTGCAAACGGGTACGGCAAATTCCGTTCCATTGTCCTACATTCGCGACATGCAGACTTTTGACCCCCGCGAAATGACCCCCGCGCAGACCCAGCGGCTGCTTCAGGGAATTGTAGCTCCGCGCCCCATTGCGTTGGCTTCTACGGTGAACCGCAAAGGCGAACCCAATTTGAGTCCCTTCAGTTTTTTCAATATTTTCAGCAGCAACCCGCCCATTTTGGTGTTCTCTCCGGCCCGACGCATGCGGAACAACACCACCAAGGACACCTTGAACAACGTTTTGGAGGTGCCGGAAGTAGTGATCCACGCGGTTTCGTACGCCATGGTGGAACAAACCAGTTTGGCGTCGTCTGAATACCCCACTGGGACCAACGAATTCATCAAGGCCGGTTTCACCATGGCTCCGTCCGAACTCGTACGCCCGTACCGGGTAGTGGAAGCACCTGCGGCCTTGGAATGCAAAGTCAACGAAGTCATTGCTTTGGGCGACCAAGGTGGCGCTGGACACCTGGTGGTGTGCGAAGTGCTGAAAATACACGTAGACCCCAAACTCTTGAACGACGCCGGTGAGCCAGACCCCTTCCGCATGGACTTGGTGGCCCGCTTGGGGGGCGACTGGTACGCCCGGGCTTCCGGCGAGGCCCTTTTTTCCGTGGAGAAGCCCATCACTACTTTGGGCATTGGCGTGGATGCCTTGCCCAAGGCCTTGCGGGACAGCCTGATCCTCACCGGAAATGATTTGGGCAGACTGGGCAACGTAACAGAACTGCCGACGCCAGAGGAAATTGAGGAGTTTGCGAAGCACCACCGCATCGACGAAATCGAACGCGCCTCAGACAATGGGCTCGAGCGTCGGATTGCACTCCACCAGTACGCACACGAACTCTTGGAAAAGGGAAAGGTGCACAAGGCGTGGAAAGCCCTGGCTCAGGACCCGCTGTCTCGCCCGTAAGAACGGGCTCTGAAGGTGCGGCCGCGCGCGGCGGCGCGCCCAACAAAAAAGGCCATCCCTGCGGGATGGCCTTTTTTGTTGCCGGTCTCGGCGAAATCCTTCCTCAGAAAGGCAAGTCGTCGTCCGGTACGGGCGCAAAACCAGCAGCTGGCGCGGGAGGTACCGGAGCAGCAGCCATGGAGGTTGCAGCGGCAGCAGCACTCGGTGCAGCGGCACCGGCTTGGCCGGCCTGAACCCGCCACCCTTGCAGCGTAACGAAGTAGCGAACCTCACCCTGCGGGCTGGTCCACTCACGACCGCGAATGTTGATGGAAACGGTGACAGACTCCCCTTCGCGAACGCGATCCAAAAGATCTACTTTGTCCTGGGTGAATTCAATGGCGACCGTTTGGGGGTATTGTTCGTCGGTGTTTACCACCAGTTCGCGTTTGCGAAACGTAGCAGAAACGTTTTGGACCGGGAGGAGGCGTTTTACCGTGCCAGTTACTTCCATGGAAAATTGATTTTGAGGTAATTACGATGTATAGGTAGTACTGTTCGAAGGTACAAATTTGCCTCGGCCGCGCCAAGGATGTTCATAACTTTCGCAGGCGTTTTAAGCGCAGCGCAACAGCACTAAGTCGTCGCGCCGCAACGAATTAACACCTCATCGCTCCAACCGTCGAACATCCAAGGCATCCCGCAATGCGGTCCCCAGGGCCATGAAACCCAAGACCAACAAGGCCAACGCCACGCCCGGAATCCAGACCAAATGACCTTGCCCCGTGAGTAAATAAGGATAATGATCCCGAATCATTCCGCCCCAGGTGGGAATGGGGGGTTGCGCGCCGATTCCCAGAAAGCTCAAACCGCTTTCCAGCAAAAGAGCTGAGGCAAATTGGCTGGCGCTCAAAACCACCAATGCGGAGACCGTCTGCGGCAAGGCGTGCACCACGAGAATGCGCCAAGACGGATAGCCCAAAACACGGGCCGCGTCGATGTATTCTAATGAACGAATTTGCAGCATTTGTCCGCGAACCAGTCGGGCCACGTCCACCCACATGGTCAGGCCCACGGCCACAAAAACTTGCCAAACGCCTTTGCCCAAGGCAAATCCCAAGGCAATGACCATGAGGAAGGTTGGAATGCTCCAGAAAACTTGAATCGCACCGTTCAGCACGCGATCCACCCAACCGCCGTAGTAGCCGGCCAAAGCACCGATGGGGACACCAATAAGTAAGGAAAGCGCTACGGCTACCGCCCCTACGCCCAACGAAATTCGCGTTCCCAACACCAATCGACTGTAGAGGTCGCGCCCGTACCGATCGGTGCCCAACCAATGGGACACGGTACCGTCGGGTCCACTCACCGAGCTTCCCACGGGCATTGCGGCATGCTCAACGTCCATGGAATTTGCGTGGGGGGTGGTGTCCGTAACCAGCCACGGTCCAAAAAGGGCCAACATAAGTGCCACTGCCAAGATGCCACCGCCCCAGCGCCCCATGGGGTGTTGGATCAACCTTTTCCATGCGGAAATCGGCCGGTCTTCGGGTGCTTCGGACATCGGGCTAAACGCTGGAGATTACTTCGACAGGTCCGATACCGTGTACAAGGCCTCCCGCACGTAGATGTCCCGACTGATCCCTTTCATCCACTGGTTCCATTCCTTTTTCTTGGCGGGAGCGCTGGCCATTTCTACGGCGCCGTCTGCCAACGGACGCACGGCCAAACTGTCCTTCAACTCCGTCAATTTTTCAAACTTCTTGACCTGCTCCGAACGGGACTTTTCCGCCAGCTGGTACTCCAAAAAGGAAACCGGCCATTCGGTCTTGTCCCGTTCGCCTTTTAACCACTCTGCGTAGGTATTGATGCGGCTGAATCCCTCGCTCTTGGCCACGCGGGATTGGCTGTTGGCTACCGCGCGCTTGAAGGCGTCGGGTTTGCCCACCGCTGCAAACGAGGCCGATTTTATGGCGTCGGCCGCCAGCGGGCCTTTCTCTTCCGCCTCACCGTAGGGAATTCCTTGGTAGGCGTGCGGCAACACCACGTCGGACACCACCCCTTGCAGCTGGGTGGTTTGGCCCGTTACCCGATAAAATTTCTGGATGGTCAACTTCAACCCGCCCAACGGATATAGGTCTTCGCTGCCTCCGCGCATGGCCTGGTCCAAATCAATCACGTTCTGAACAGTACCCTTGCCAAAGGTCTTTTTGGTGCCCAAAATGAGGGCCCGACGGTAGTCTTGCAAGGCCGCCGCCACAATTTCCGAAGCCGAAGCCGTTCCCTCGTTGACCAAAACCACCAGGGGTCCGTCCCAAACCACGCCCGCAGCCCGGTCAGAATAGACGCGGACGCTGCCGCCGCTGGTCTTCACCTGAACCACGGGGCCCAAATCGATGAACAATCCCGCGATGTCCACGGCCGCCGGCAAACTACCGCCCCCGTTGTTGCGCAAATCAAAGATCAAGCGCTTCATGCCTTGCGCCTTGAGCATTTCGATTTCCGCGCGAACGTCGTTGGCGCAGTTGCGGTTGCGTTCGTTGAAAAAGTCTACGTAAAATTTGGGGAGTCTGATGTAGCCAGTGCTGCCGTCTTCGCCCAGCTGTGCGGAACGAGCAAACGTGCTCTCCAATTCCACCACGTCCCGAACGATGGGAACCACCTTCGTGGAACCGTCTTTCTTGCGCACGGTCAACCGAACTTCAGTGCCCTTTTTGCCGCGCACCAAGCGCACCACCTTGTTGATGCCCATGCCCACCACGTCCACCGGTTCTTCCGAACCCTGGGACACTTTGAGCAATTTGTCGCCTTCTTCCAGTTCGCCTTGGCGCCACGAGGCACTGCCCGTGACAATGCTGGCCACCGTGACGAACTCGCCTTTTAACTGCAATTGTGCACCAATGCCTTCCAGCTGGCCGGTCATCTCAATTTCAAAATTTTCCTTGGCCCGCGGTGCAAAGTATTCCGTGTGCGGATCAAAGGCCAAGGCGAAGGAATTGACGTACAAACCAAACCACTCGCCGCGGTCCATGTCTTTGAGGTTGTTGAACCACTCGTCGTGCATTTCCAATTCTTTCTTGCGCGCGCTTGCCTCCGCTTCGTCAAAAGAAGATGTGCCCGGGGTTAGGACCGCTCCAGAGTCTGCGTCGCTGGCACGATCCACCATGCGGGCCGTCACGCGGAAAGCAAGGTACCTGCGCCAATGGTCTTCCAGCGCCTCTTGGTTGGCCGGATAGGTTCGTTTGTCTGGATCTGTTTGGTACTTCTCTCCAGACTGTGCGCTGATGGGGGCAGCCAGTAACCGGCGGTAACGCGCCTGTGCTTCGTCCAGGCGCTGCACAAAAAGAGCGTACGACCGATCGAAGAACGCGGCGGAACCGGCCTGGATTTGATCGTCCAACTGCAAGCGGTCCGTGCGCAGAGACTCTAGGTCCTTTTGCGTGAAAAAACGCTTGTCGCCGTCTAGGGTTTCCAAAAATGCATCAAAAGCAGACTCACTCAATCTATCGTCCATGGGCTTGGGTTGGTAGTGCGCCTGACTGAGGGCGTCTGCCACCAACTTCAGCACCGCCGCGTCGCGCGTTGGATTGGTGGTTGCCGTTTGAAATGCTGCTACGGATAGGCCCACGAGGAGCAAAACAGGCAGGGTATACTTTAAATTTTTTCGCATAAAGGGTAGCAAGAGAACATTTCGCATACAGGATTGTATCTAAAACCGTGCCTTGGCACGAATCTTGACAAAAGAGAGGCAAGGTATGAAATACGCTCTTTTCTTAGCGATGTTCTTGGGCTGGATGGCCGGGGTTCAAGCACAAAATTCTCTCGGCTCCGGACTGGCGACGCTCAGTGGAACCGTGAAGGACGCCAGCAACGGCGAATCGTTGGTCAATGTCGCCGTTGCGGTAGAATGTGGAGGGCGAAAATCGTCGGTCCTCACCAACACCTACGGCTATTTCTCCGTTACCGTTCCGGCCGGAGCCGCCAAGGTTACGTTGAGCAGTTTGGGGTACGAGAAGCAGGTGACGCAAGTGGCGCTGACCAAGAGCACCAACCAAGTATTTAAGTTGAAACCTTCCGTTGTGGGTTTGGACGAAGTGACGGTGGGCGTTGAGCGCGGGGTCAACACCTTGAAAACCACGGAAATATCCGTTGCCCAGATCAGCGCCAAGGAAGTTAAAAAGCTGCCCCAACTTTTGGGCGAAGCGGACGTTTTGCGCGCCATTCGCTTGTTGCCCGGTGTTTCGTCCGTGGGCGAAGGAGCCAACGGATTCAACGTGCGCGGGGGCAACTCAGACCAAAACCTGATTTTGCTGGACGAAGCACCGGTGTTCAATTCGTCCCACCTGTTTGGCTTTTTCTCCATTTTCAACGCAGACGCCGTGCGCGACGCCAAGTTGTACAAAGGCGGCATGCCCGCAATCTACGGCGGACGTTTGAGCAGTGTTTTGGATGTTCGCCAACGGGAGGGAAACAACCAGCGTTGGTCTTCCAGCGGCGGGGTTGGCTTGCTTTCTAGCCGTTTGTTGGTGGAAGGCCCGCTGGTGAAAGACAAGGCGAGTGTCGTTTTGGCAGGTCGACGTTCCTATTTTGACGTGTTTTTGCCGCTCTTCAATACGCCGGAACTGGACCAAACCATTTTGTACTTCTACGACTTCAACGGAAAGATCAACGCTCAATTGAGCAAGAAGGACCGCGTTTACGCCTCGTTCTACAACGGTCGGGACAAATTTGGGGCCGCTGATCTGTTCCAGTTTGGCTGGGGCAACTGGACGGCTACCACCCGTTGGAACCGCGCGGTGAACGACAAAATGTTCTTCAACGCCACGGCGCTTTATTCGGACTACACCTACCTGCTGGGAACTCCAGACAACGCCGAAACCAAATTCCAACTGAATTCGCGCATTCAAAATTACGTCACCACCGCGGCGTGGACTTATTTCCCGTCTCCAAAACACACGGTTGATTTTGGGGCCAGCAACACGTACTACATATTCTCGCCCGGTAAAATCACCGGCGCTTTTGACATTACGCTGAGCCAGGAGTGGGCCACCGAACCCGCCGCGTACGTAAGCCACACCTGGAAGGCGACGAATGCTTTTTCCGTAACGAGCGGTTTGCGCTACAGCGCCTTTGGCAACCTGGGGCCGCGCACCGTGACGCTGTATGAACCGGGCGGAATTTTTGAAGACACCACCGTGGTGGGGACTCGCTCCTACGCCCGCGGGGAAGCCATTCGTTGGTTTACGGGGTTGGGCGGTCTGGAGCCGCGTTTTTCTGCCAACTACGAAATCAGCGAAAACGCCTCACTTAAAGCGAGTTACAACAGGAACCGTCAGTACATCCACCTGATTTCCAACAACACGTCGCCCACACCGGTGAACGTTTGGCGTCCGGCCGGGGCCTACATTGAGCCGGCAACGGCCAACCAAGTTGCTTTGGGGTACGTGCAGAAGTTGGCTCGCGGCGCGGCTGTTTTGACGGTTGAGACCTACTACAAGGACCTCCAAAATATTGTAGACTACAAGGACGGAGCGGACTTGGTGTTCAAAGACAACATCGAAACCGAACTGTTGAGCGGTCAAGGCCGTGCCTACGGTTTAGAGGTATTGCTGGAGAAAAAAACCGGCAAACTCAACGGATGGATTGCGTACACACTGTCCCGTACGGAACTTCAAGTAGACGGCCCCACGCGGGGTACCTCCGTCAACAACGGGGAATGGTACTTGGCTAACTACAACAAACTGCACGACTTGAACGTGGTGGCCAATTACGCACCGTCCAAGCAGTGGGATTTGAGTGCCACCTGGAGCTACCAATCCGGACGACCCATTACCTACCCGGACAGTCGGGGTGAATTTGAAGGCATTCCCTACCCCATTTACGCCAACCGAAACGGCGGCGAAACACCGGACACGCACCGGTTGGACCTTGCGGCAACGTTTGCCTTCAAGGGCAAAAACAACCGCAAACCCACCTTGGCTTTTGGCGTGTACAATGCCTACGCCCGCAGAAATCCCTACAGCGTGTTTTTTCGGCAAGACTTCACTACCCGGGAGGTTCAGGCCTACCGCCTTAGTGTTTTTGGAACGGCCATTCCTTACGTAACCTACAACTTCTCTTTCTGATGCTGCGTTCAAACTTGCTCAACCTGGGATCCTTTCGCTTTTTGTTGGCGGCAGCAACGGTCTCTACGGTGGTGGGCTGCCAAGACCCCATTGACCTGGAACTTCCGGAGGGAACCAAACGCCCCATCGTCAACGCCAGAATCACGGACGAGGACTCCGTGACGGCTGAGGTGTACTGGACGGCTTCCTACCTGACCCAAGCCCCCAACGAGCCCGTTTCCAATGCGGTATTGGTTTTGTTGGAAGATGGTGTGGCGGTGGACACCTTGCGCCCAATCGCCAACGTTCCCGGACGGTACAAGGGAACGACGGTTGGGACGGAAGGCAAATCCTACCGCTTGCGTTTTTGGATGCCCGGTGACCCTAAACCTTGGGTTTCTGGCCCGGAAACCGTTCGACGTTGCCCATCTATTGATTCCATTTATTCGGAAAAACGCCCCCGCGAACCGTTCCAACTTCCGGGAAGGTATTCTTTGCTGCACTTTACGGAGCCGGCCGGTCGCGGAGATCAGTACCGCTTCAAGGTTTGGCGCAACGACACCTTGGAAAACCTCCCATTCAACATTACATTTTTCGACGACCAATTCAACGACGGCCTCAGTTTCAACAATGTAGAATTACCGGCCGTTGACTTTGCGGGCCCAGACAGCGTAGGCACCAAATACCGCGTAGAAATCTCCAGCATCAGCCCGGGTCTTTTGCAGTTTTTGACCTTGCTCCGCCAAACAACTTTGCAGGTAGGCACTCCTTTTGACCCGGCTCCCGGCTTGGTGGTGGGGAATTTGTGGCGCGAAGAAAATCCAGACGAATTTGCGCTGGGCTACTTCTACGCCTCCGGCGTTTCGCGCGCATCGCTCGTGATTCAACCCTAAACAAAGGCGTGTGGGACAGATAAACGATTATCTTTATTCCATGGAGCCTATTTCATTGCCCAAACACTGGGCCACCAACTGGATGGTTGATCAAGGAGTTGATCCACACTGGTTGTCTTTTTTTACCTTATTGGTTGATGTTGGGATTTTGATTGGCGCCAGCCTCCTGGCGGACTTCATTGCGCGCCGGGTGGTCCTGAGTTTGATCAAACGTTGGGTCAAACGAACGGAAGCAAAATGGGACGACTACTTCTTGGAAGAAAGGGTCTTCCAGACGGCCGTGCACTTCATAACGGGCCTCGTCATTCGATCCATCATCCCTGCGGTGTTTGTAGAACACCCCAAGACAGCGGGATTTTTGGTTCAAATCACCGGTTTGTATCTGATCGTTCAGCTGGTGGTCTTGATCAACAAAACGGCCCGTGTTCTGGCGCATGTTTTGGAAGACAATCCCAAATTCAAGGATAAGCCCGTCCGAACCCTCCTGCAAGTGGTTCAATTCTTGAGTTGGATTCTGGGTATTTTGGGGATGCTTTCTGTGGTCTCGGGAACTGCAATGGGCACGCTGGTGGGCGCTTTGGCGGGTTTTACCGCCATCTTGATTTTGATATTTCAGGACGCCATCAACGGCCTTTTGGCCAATTTCCAGATTTCCATGTACGACCTGTTGAAAAAGGGAGACTGGATCACTTTTGAAAAATACGGCGTAGACGGAGATGTGGTCAGCATTGACCTGACTACCGTAAAAGTCAAAAACTTTGACAATACGTTGAGTTCCATACCTGCCAAGGCGTTTGTTACGGAATCGTTTCAGAACTGGCGCGGCATGCGCCTCTCCAAGGTTCGCCGCATCAAGCGCGCCCTGTTGCTGGACCTCAACACCATTCGTTACGTGGACGCCCCCCTGTTGGAGCGACTGCGGAAAGTGGAACGAATCCGGACCTATTTGGATGCACGCCTTGGGGAAATTGACGCACACAACGCAAGTAAATCGGTGGACAAGTCGTTGCCCATCAACGGCCGTCATTTGACCAACATCGGCTTGTACCGGGCCTATGCCGATGCCTACCTCCGGGAACACTCGCTGGTCTCGCAAAAGGACCTTTTTGTAGTGCGCCAACTATCGCCTACCTCATCAGGCGTCCCCATTGAGATTTACTGTTTTCTGAAAGAAATACGATTCGAAGAGTACGAGGTGCTCTCGTCCGACATCATGGACCACTTGATGGCGGCCGTCCCCACTTTTGGACTCCAGCTGTACCAACAACCCACCGGGCGCGACCAATTGTATTTCCCCGCCGAATGACCACCGGCACACCAGCCCCCCATTCCTACGTTGTGGTGGGAATCGATCCGGGCACGGTAGTGATGGGGCTTTCCGCGGTGCGCGTCACCGGGAATGTCCTGGAGCTACTGGCCATGGAGGCCGTCAAGTTTTCCACCAAAAAGGAACCGTTAGAACGACTGGCAGACATCCACGAAGCCGTCCGCGTATGGGTTGCGCGGTACCAACCGGAAGTAGTGGCCCTTGAAGCGCCTTTTTTTGGCAAGAATGTTCAGTCCATGCTGAAGCTGGGAAGAGCACAAGGCGTGGCCATGGGCGTAGCATTGGCCAACCATTTGCCCGTCTTTGAATACTCCCCCACCCGCGTCAAACAAAGCATCACGGGCAGCGGCTCTGCCACCAAGGAGAAGGTGGCGGGAATGCTCCAGTCCATTTACGCGTTCCGCGAGTTGCCCCAAAAACTGGATGCCACCGATGGTTTGGCCGTAGCTACGTGCCATATTTTTTCCAGCAAAGCTCCTTCCTACGCCCAGCCGATTGCAGGCCTACCACAACCAAGTACGCGAGGGGTTTTGCAGGAGCCCGCATTGGACTGGCAAAAGGGCATGAAAAAACGCGCCCAAGGGGGCGCGTCCAAAAATGCTTGGGCTTCCTTTGTGCAGAACAACCCGGATAAACTTCGTTCGTAACCTATTCGGCTGTGGCCAATAGCGCCGTGCTGATTTTGTCCGCAATGGACTGCATTTCTGAGGCCTCCAATTGCAACTTAGGCATGGCAAAATTCATGTCCGCCTCGCCCCGAATGGGAATCAAATGGATGTGGGCGTGGGGGACTTCCAGTCCAATGACCGTAACCCCAACCCGATTGCAGTGAAGTACCTCTTCCATAGCATGTGCCACGTGGTATGCAAAATCCCACAAGGCAGTGTAATGAGCGTGGGGTAAGTCAAACAACCTATCCACTTCCAATTTTGGCACCACCAACGTGTGGCCTTTTGCCAAAGGACGAATGTCCAGAAAGGCATAGGCAAAATCGTTCTCTGCAATTTTGTACGACGGGACGTCTCCGGCGATGATGCGTGTAAAGACGGATGCCATGATTATCGGGTTATTTCCAGCACTTCCAGTGCCAATGTACCGTTGGGGATTGTGATTTCTGCAACATCTCCCACGGTCTTGCCCAACAGCCCTTTGCCGATGGGCGAACTTACGGAGATCTTCCCCAGCTTCAAGTCTGCTTCCTGTTCCGCCACCAACGTATACTTCAATTCCTGTCCGTTCTTTTGGTTGCGAATCCGGACGGTGGACAGCACAAACACCTTGGACGTGTCCATTTGCGAAGCGTCCATGATGCGCGCGTTTGCCATTAAATCCTCCATCTTGGAGATTTTCATTTCCAAAAGACCCTGGGCTTCTTTGGCGGCATCGTATTCGGCATTTTCGCTCAAGTCACCTTTGTCCCGTGCCTCCGCAATCTGCGCAGAAACACGAGGACGCTCAATGGTCTTGAGAAAATCCAATTCTTCCTTCAGTTTTTTGAAGCCTTCTGGGGTGTAGTACGATAGCGCTGACATGGTTCTAAAATAAGAAAAGACCCCGGTTTCCCGGGGTCCTGTGAAGATTTTTTACCCCGGATTAAAGATCCAATCCAATCCCAACCGTGTGGATACCGCCGAAGGCCGTATTGGTCAAGCGGTAACCGTAATCCAAAGCGAACTTGGTGGTTGCGCCCATGGGCGTTTTGAACGTAAAGCCCATTGCAGGGCCTGACAACGCTTCCGTTGCCAATCCATCCAATCGGTTGTCGAAGAAAGCATAACTGCCACGAACAAAAAACTGATCGCGGAAGTTGTACTGGCCACCCACGGTAAACTGATCTTTTTTAAACGAATTGGAGATAAAGTTACCCGCAACAGTCACTTTTTGCTTTCCGGGCATGCTGAAATCTTTGGAAAGGCCAATGGCGAGCTGAGTGGGCAATTCAAACGCTTGCGCACGCACGTTGAACGTATTGGCATAGGTACCCCAGTCCACGGGCATCACCACCGCCAAGCCGTCGCCCTTGTAACCAAAAGACGGTCCAATGTTGCGCAAAGTGATTCCAAAACGGAAGTCACGGGTCTTGCCCGCTACATACTGTACTCCTGCATCAAAGCACATTCCGGTTGCAGACAGATTGGAAATAGTCGAACTGTACAACTTGATGTTGACACCACCGTAAATGTTGTCGGTAAACATTTGGGCATAGGCAATGCCCAAGACCGAACTTCCGGGGGAATAAATTCCGGCACCTCCATCGGGCAATGCCGTGGTGGTCACGTCGATGTCGCCGTAATCAAAGTTGGTCACGTGGATTCCCAAAACACCGTTGCGCGTTGGTGTGGCCAATGCGGCCGCGTTCACCTTAATGCCCGATCCTTGCAACCAAGTGGTGTTGGAGAAGCCAGCCGTGAAGCTCTTGCCCCCGGCCAGTCCTGCCACGTTTCCGTACATGGATTCGATGCCCGTCACGTTGGCGGTATTGCCCTCCGCCCAGCCCGCTGATCGGGCCCACGGATTGATCAACAACTCACCTGCGCCAGCAGAGCCGGAACGGGTTGGATTTCCTGCCCAAGCGGTGGCAGCGGCGGTAAAGATTAAAACTGCTAATGAACTTTTCATAATCAAATACTTTTAGAAGCCCGTCGGATCAAAAGGACGCATGGTGCCAAACCACTTGATGATTTTCTCACCAATGCCGTCGGCTTTGATGTGGATGATGTATACACCGCTGGCGATGGGTACGCCGTAGTTGTTCTTCAAGTCCCAATACATCCACGTATCGGTGTTGTCCTTGCGCAACGTGCGCACTAAGGAACCGTCGGTAGTGTAAACGGATACTACGCAATTCTCAGGCAGGTTGGTGATTTTTACCAGATTGTCCAGCTGTGAACTTTCGTAGGCGCTCTGGGACAAGTACGGGTTGGGCACCACGCGGATGGCATCCAAAGCATTTACCGCAACGGAGTTTACTCCCTTACCGGTTGCAAGACCTACGGTGCTGAACAAGTACTTGGGATTACCGCTGTTTGAGTTATCTACTGCCAACTTCTCGTAGGGTCGCGCCGTACGGATCCGGACGCGCAAATCAGACGGCATGTTGGCGTACAAATCCAAACCGTCGAACTGCTGTTGAATCATGCCCAAGGAACACCACATGATGGCGCGCGTAAACGTTTGGCGGTTGGTTCCCGTGGAGATGTTGGTAATCTCGTTGTACAAGGGGTGCGCTGTTGGATCATCTCCCTTGTACGAAAGATCAACAATGGTTGTGCCCTTGCGAACCGTTGGGGCAAACACGTAAATGTAGTGCTGGCCACCAAAGCGGAACCCGCCGGTGACGGGATCTTGTGGGAAAATTCGTTCGCGCGAAGTAGGATTGAACTTCATGTCTCCACCGTTGTCGGACAGCATCCAGCTGTTCTCGCCAAAGGCCATGTTCAGACGAGTGCCCGTCTCCACGTTGATGGCGTATCCGGGGAAGTAGCTCCAACCGACGGTGCTGCTGGGCACCAACTGACCGTTGCTCTTGTCCCAGCCGGTTGCCTTGCGAAGAGTGAATTTAGATGCACCGCCTTGCGTCAAAGCTTCGTCCTCGCCCATTTCAAAAACGGGAACGCGTGTCCATTTGGCGGGGTCTTTGGAGAAGACCACGTCTACGCTTTGCAGGTTCTTGGGCTCCAAACGCAAAGACACTTGCATGGCTGAATCCGCCGGACCCATACCGTACACGGTGGTCCCTTCCGGAGTGCCGCGACCGATGGAACTTACGTAGTAGAAAGGTGCCCAAGTACCGCCCAGAATCGTCTCGAAGAAACCTTTGGGGTCGTTGGGGATGTCCTTGTAGAATTTACCTGGAGCAGCCGTGACTTGATCATTTGGCCCTGCCAAAATCCAGTTGTACGGGCTGTAGCTGTCGTCGTCTGCAACACCCTTGTACCAGGCTTTGGTGGGGTCTGAATACACCAACTCGCTGTTCAATAAACCGCCGTTGCGGACACCGTCTTCGTCCAAACCGGGTGCTTCCACATCTGCAATCTCAACGGACATGCCCAATTCCGGAACGATTTGCTCGTTGATCAACTTGATGGAAGTCATTGAATTGGCGATCTCTTCACCGGTTGCTTTGTCTTGAATAGACCAACGTGCGTTGCCGCCCACTCCGTCAAAAATCAAGTAGTATTCGCCTTCTGGAACATTCAACGGGTCGACCACCTTTATGTTGACCGGACCGTAACCGCCCAAGTACTTGGGGTTGGGCATGTAGCCGTTTGCGAAAACGGTAGACAAAATCTCGCTCTCGCTTGCCGGATCCAGTTGCATGACGCTTCCACCATTGCCCAATCCCTCAATGCGGGTAACCGGGGGTTTGAGACCGTAGAAGCTATTGGCAACCGTTCCACCCGCCTCGCTGGAGAACTTGTGCGGAATTCCAGTATAACGCTTTACGTTGTTCCGGCCCGCCAAGAACGGACGGCGCTGACCGTCGGAACCGGTGGATGGATTGTACGGGGCGTATTCGTTGTACGCGTAAGCCACCACCGTGTAGTAGTATTCTTTGTGGTTCACAAAACGACGATCCTGGCCGGTTGCAAAAGCATCTTCAGACACCTTAAAAGACAACTTGATTCCCGAGTTGTTTGCATTTAGCGTCATGTTTTGAGGCACAACCAAGTCTAATGTTGGGTCCAACTCCCAATTGACCATGCGCGCCACACCATTCTTGATGTCGCACTGCGCTACCAATTTCGCCTGGGAAGGATCGTAGCGGTCTCCAATGGAGGAGTTCTTGCTCTTCAATTGGAAAATCTGGAAACCTTCAAATTTGTAGGTGTTGTTGGCGTTCCGGATCAGCGGATCTATTTCTTCGTAGTCCAAAGACTGGTTGTTGGCTCCTTCGCGGTAGCTCATCATGAGGATGAGCTCGCGATCCATCTCCTGGATGGTCAAATCCGGAGCATCCGGGCCGTTCAAGATTTGGAAGCAGTTGTCAAACAACGCCTGCGCCTTGTCGTCCGCAATGATCACCTTGTCCACCGAAGCGAATAGACCTTGCTTGTTGTATTCGCGCTCCCAAACCACACCGGTAGTGATGAAGTTGACCGCGCCAGGAGCCAGGGAGAACGGACCTGCGTTGTGCAAGCCGCGCTTGTCCTGCTTGTTGTCCGGGGACTCAAACCAGTTAAGTGGCGCTTTGGGGTCGTTCTGCAGGGTGGTATCAAACGTATTGCCGGGGTAAGCAAATTTGGTAGCCAAGCCCGTTCCATCCTGGGTAAAGCCGTCTCCATTGGAGGTGTTGCCCGGGCCGCTTGGGTTCTCTACCACCAACGGGTTGCCGTTCCGCCAGCGGGACTGCATGTAGTTGTAGAACTCGGAAGCGTTGCGCGGATCACCGGTGGCTGCGTTGCCGGCGTTGTAGTACATGAAACCGGACATGATGATCCGTTCGTTCAAACCGGTAGCGGGATTCTCCGGCTGGCACACGCCGTTGGCGTCGCGCACACCGTCCACACAACCGTCGCGGTCGTTGTCCAATCCGTCGAAGTAGTCCGCAAAAGGACCTTGGAAAAAGTCCATCGCCACGGACGGTGGGTTAAAACCGTATCCGATTGGACCTTCGTCGTTGTTGTCTGCGTTGTAAACATAACCCAAACCGCGGGGAATGTCGCAACCGATGATGTCGTCCGTGTAGTTGCCCAAGTCTGGGTCAAACCACGTGGAGAAATACGTATTCGTCAACCGGAAGGTAGACTTGTTCAAAATACGGTAGTTGTTGAAAGTCATGTTGTTGATCTCGTCGTTCGTATTGAAGGCAAAGGCCTGCGCACGAATTTCAAAACCCAACGCTCCCGCACTGGTTTCGGTGTGGACGTTACCGCGGTCGTTGTATACCCACCAAAGGGTCATGTCCCCGTAGAGGACGTCGGTCTCTTTCTTGCGGCAATCGAAGGCGCGGTCAAAATCGTAGGCGGGGTAGTCTTCCAACGGGTCGTAGCGGTTGTCGCCGTCCAAGTCAATGAACGGTGCCAAGGTGTAGGGAAGGTCTCCGTCAACACCGTGTGCGGGCCATGTCAGAATGATCTCTGGAATGCTGCCTTCGTATCCGGGAAATTTCTCGCCGGGGTTGCAGTCTGGATCGTTCTTGCACAACAACCAAGCGCGGTGGAGATCCACCTGCTCGCGGTAAATGATCCAGTGGCGATCGTACTTATCGCAAATGTCTTTGTTGACCGATGCCAAGCCGTCGGTAGAGAGCGGGCCGGGCCAAAAGTCATTTCCGCGCGAGCGGTAGGTCATGGCCGCCAACTTGAGCTGGCCACCCTCGTCCAGACCGCCCAACCACAAAGCGCCCGCAAACATTGAGTGGCGGTTAGAGCCCTTGGGGATTTCGTAACGCGCGGTGTTCAAATCCCACCACATGTCGCCACCGCCCATGATGGTGGTACGCACGTTGTTCAAGTCCAAATCCGTCTGTGCACGAGAAGGTTGGCACAATTCCTCAACGGTTTTGTTGGAACGAACCTTTTTGCCCGTCGGTGCACCAACGGCTTCACCGGGACGGGCATGGCTCATCGATACGAAACCTACTGCCAAGGCGGCAGACAAAAGACCTTTAATCAGCAACTTGTTCATAATCTTAAAAACTATTCACTGTCTATTAGAATCCGAAACGAATGCCCAAACGAACGCGGCGCGGCAAAGAGAAATTGAAGGGGCTCACCATGGCGATGTTGTACAAATCGGTAAACGATTGTGCGTCGGTGGTGAATAGGATGCCCTGTTGTCCTTGGGGCGAGGACAAGTAGCCGTCGTCGGAAGGAGAGCCCGTGAAGGCGTAGGAGTTCAATACGTTCAGCTGATTCAGCACGTTCAAGATCTGAACGTACACTTCAAAGTTCTTGCGGTTATCTGCACCGAAGTACCACACCTTGTTGGCGGTCATGTCCACCTTGCTCTGCCAAGGCAAGCGAGAACCGTTCAACAGACCAATAACCGGTGCATTCGCATCCGTAAGCGACGTAGCCCGATCTCGGCGAGAATACGGCGTTCCGGACTGCGCGGTAGCCAAGATGTTGATGCCCGCATTGGCAAATACCTTCGTGTCGAACCAAATGGGGCCGTTGTAGGCCGCACCGTCCTGGAATCGGAAGTCGATGTTGGCGGCAAAGTTGTGGCGAACGTCAAAATCCAAAGGCTGGATGTAACGCAAGTTCGGCTGACCCGAACGCGCTAAGGCAATGCCGGAGTTGGCGCCCGAACCGGTACCGTCTGCATACGAAAGGGTGTAGTTGGCGTAGGCCAAAATGTTGCCCGTGCGGCGCAAGTCGTACTGGAAGGAGAAGCCCTTGGCCGTGGTGAAGTCCCGGTTGCCGTAGGTGATGTAGGTGCGGGGGTACGCTTCGGTTACGGAGACGGACTGAATCAAGTCGCGGTATTCGCGGTAGAACGCATTGATTTTCAACGCAGAACGATCATTCAACTTCTGACGGAAACCGATTTCGTATTCCGTTTGCTTCTGCGGCTTGAGGTCCGGGTTGGCGATGGTTGCAGATCCGTACTCCAAATTGACGTAGTTGATTGGGTTGAAGCGGGTGTTCTCGTTGGGGCGCTGCACCAATAAATCGTAGTGTGCAAAGAATTCAGCAGAACCACTGATGGGGAACTGGAACGAAATACGCGGAGAAACCGTCACCTGGGGATCGTAATCCTTAAAGGAGTTTGCGTTCAGAACCGGTTGGCCGTCTACCCAAGATCCGTCGTTGATGATCCAAGGCTTAGCCTGACCGCCGGACAAATCCGAAATTTCTTTTGGATTCAATTGGGGAGAACCGTCGGCGTTGAACCAATCATACTCCTTGCGGTATCCGGTGATGCGCTTGGGGTTGTTAATGTTGTCCACGTACACCACGGCGTCGTCTGCTATGGATTCCGGAATGTTGGCAACCCATGGGTAGTTGTCTGCCATGGCGCGTGCTTCACCTACCGTGTATGCTGGGTACAGCGAGAAGGCATCTTTCAGCACCGGCTGGTTGGCGTCGTAGCGGTCTACGCGCACGCCCAAGTTAAAGAACAAATCCTTGTAGGTAAACTGATCTTGGATGTAACCGGCCATGTAGATGGGCTGGAATGCCGGGATCGGGTACGTTTTATTTCCTGCAGCATCGCGCTTGTTGAAGAAATCGTTGATGGTGGGGTTGAACGTTTGGGGCGAGCCGTCGAAGTTGTATCCGAAGTAGCTCACGTAAGCACCCGCGCCAAAGTTGTTCAACTCCTGAGCGCTAAACATGTCCAAGCTGAATAGAGAAGGATCGTAGGAGTCGATGTCCAATAGATCGGATCCGTTGGGGTCCAGACCCAATTTGCGGCGCATGTTTCGGTCAAACGTACGCGGCTTGGAGGCGTCAAAGGCTTGGGGATAGTTGATGGTGTCTTGGAATACTCCGTCTTGGTAAATGGCCTGTGGACGGGTCAAATCCAATTCGCGAATGGCATCGTTCTGCAAACCGCGCATGAGGGTCCACAGTCCGTAGCCGCCAACGCTGAAGGCGCGGTCGATTCGCTGTTCGTATTCCAAACCAGCCACCAGTTGGTGCCCTTTGATTTCAAAGTTGGTGGAGGCGGTGACCCGGAACTGGTCGTTCTGGAAGTAGCTGTAGTTGGCGGTTACCGTACCCACGTTGTTGAACAAGCTGTAAATGCCGTTCGGAGACTGGCCGTTGAGCAAACCTCCACCTTGGCGAATGTTCTCCAAGTTGCGCACGCCGGTGCGGAGCAATCCTTGGCGAACCAAATCGTAATACGTTTGGGTGTAGTTGGCCAGGACCGGGTTGTACTGAGAAGCCTCAAAGCGTACGTTGGTGTCCAAATTCAGCAACTGACGCCAGCCGGTGAGGCCAGAAACCTGATCCAAACCGTACCCGTACAGGCGCGAACGCTCCGTGGTGAAGGTTCCGATGTGGCCGTACTGGAAAACGTTGTCGCGCAAGCGGGGATCCCACGTGCGACCGAAGTTCCGCGTAAAGTCTACTTGTACCGTATAGTAGGCATTGCGAATGAGGTCTCCCTCTTCTCCGGAACCAAAGTTTTGCGTGAATCGGGCGTAGGCAGACACGTCGCGGTTCATGGAGTTGCTGTTGTTGTCCCAGTTGGTCAAGGCATTGGAGAAGCCGCCGTTCATGCGGTCGTTCCAAATAAAGCGACCGCCCAAAACAACACCGGTGGTTTTGCTGGGTTTGATGTTGATGTTGTAGGTGGCACGGAATTCATTGGACCGGACGTTCAAACGCGCGGGAATGGTTTCCAAAGAATCGCGACGCAGCAACTCTCCTGCTTGAATGGTTCCCAATCCCGTGGCCGTTGGGATCAACGGACGATCTTGCAAACGAGCCAATACGTCTTCTTTAACACGGTATACACCCGTAGCATACGGACGACCGTCCTTGTTGAATTCGTATTCCGTAGACAACAAAAAACCAACGATGGCACGACCGTCTTTGTTCTTGATGATGGGGCCACCGGCCGTAAACGAGCCCAAGTTGTACCCGTAGGGATCGATAAATTGTGACGTTACGTATTCACCGGCACCAAAGTAACGAGACGATGGTCCGCGCGTGGTGGTGGAGATGACCCCACCCGTAACGTCGCCGTAGATGGCGGGCGTACCTCCGGTGATGACTTCCGTCGTTTGAATGGCGTCGCGCGGGAGGTTGATGCTTCCCCGAACCTTAATACCGTCGATGAATACCTGGTTGCCGTTCTCGCGACCTCCCCGGAAGGATACCCCACCGGTGGCTTCGTTTGTGACGACGGATGCAGACATTTGCAAAAGACCCGTCAACCCGCGCTGCGGTAGGTTCCGAATGACTTCTTGGTCAAAGGTTTGTGCCGTTTTACCGGTCTCCACCAGTGGCGCTTCGTATTTTGCTTTTACGGTAACAACGTCCAATTCGTTGGTTTTCTCGGTCATTTTTACCGTCAACACCAACGGACGGCCCGCAGGAACCTTGGCGCCGCCCAATTCATACGGCTGCATGCCAAAGGCTTCGATTCGGATGGTGTAGGAGCCTTCGTCCACCGGCGAGATGGAGAAGTTGCCGTCGAAGTCGGTTTTGCCTTGGGCTTCTACCGCTTTGCCGTCCATGATTTTGACGACAGCGTTGGGAATTCCATCGCCCGATTTTCGTTCCGACACGTTTCCTTTGACGGAACCGGGGCGCGATTGTGCCCAAACGGCTGTTGTTGCAACCAATAGGGAGAGACCGAAGAGGATCAGTTTGCGCATAGGTATGCTGGCTTTGATCTTTTTAAAGGAGTATACGAAAGGGCTAAAATAACGATAGTTTACGTTAAGTTTACCATAGGTTTAGAAGAAAAAGAACTGCCCCATGCGTCAATTTGTTTTTAACTTATTTGCAATTAGCACATTACTTATAAGTTGTGGCGATCGCAATCCCCATCCGGTGCCGTACGTTCCGGTCAACGAGGTGGTCTATTTGTCTACACCGTCTGGATATCCGCTGCAGTTTGTGGGCGGTACGGTGGTCCTGCCGGATGCCGGGGTGCGCGGGATTGTGGTGTACCGCAGAACGTTGCAAGAAAATGTGGATGATTTTGCCGCACTGGACCTGTGTTGTCCCAACCACTTGGAGGCCGGTTGTGGCTTGGAGTTGGAGGATAATTTGTACGCTGTTTGCCCGTGCGACGGGCAACGCTTTTTGCTCTTTGACGGCCAACCGCTGGACGGGAACACCACCTATCCCCTTTTGCCGTATCGGATTTCCTACGACGGCAACGCATTGCGCATTCGCAACCGGTAAATGTTTTCCCTACCGCTAAACGCGGGTGGTGCGCCGTCGGCACAAATGGGATTCAGAACAGGGCCCGCGCAATCTTCTCGGTTTCGTCTGCCTTGCCCATGGTGTAGTAGTGCAGAACCGGTACGCCGGACGCCATCAATTCTTGGGACTGAGCAATGGTCCACTCCACCCCTACGGCCTTGACGGCCTCGGGGGTTTTGGCCCCTTCCAGGGCATCCACTAAATCGTCCGGCAACGTCACGGAAAAGTGCCGGGGAACGGTGTTCAATTGGCTGGCGGTGGTGATGGGTTTGAGGCCGGGAACAATGGGAACTTTGATGCCCGCGGCGCGGCAATCCTCCACAAACTTGAAGTAGGCGGCGTTGTCAAAAAACATTTGCGTCACCACGTACTCAGCGCCTGCCTCTACTTTGGCCTTGAGGTGGCGCAAGTCTGCTTTGGTGTTGGGCGCCTCAAAGTGCTTTTCCGGGTAACCCGCAACGCCAATGCAAAAATTGGAGGGATTGGTGTTCTCTACTTCGTCGTGGAGGTACTTGCCGCGGTTCAACCCCACTACTTGCTGGATGAGGTCCAGGGCGTGCGCGTGGCCGCCTGGCTCTGGCGTGAATTGGGCTTCAGACTTGAGGGCGTCGCCCCGCAACAACAAAACGTTGTCTATGCCCAAGTAATGCAAATCAATCAGGGCGTATTCCGTTTCCTCCGCGGTAAAGCCGCCGCACAAAATGTGCGGAACGGTGTCCACGTGGAATTTGTTTTGAATGGCCGCGCAAATGCCGACGGTTCCCGGCCTTTTGCGGGTGTGTACCTTCTGCAGCAGACCGTTGGGGTGCTTCTTGTAAATGAATTCCTCCCGGTGGCTGGTGACGTCGATGAACTTGGGGTCAAACTGCATCAACCGTTCGATGTTTTGGAAGAGGCCGTCGATGGAGGTGCCTTTTACGGGGGGGAGGATTTCAAAACTGAACAGGGTTTTGCCCTGGGCGGCGGCGATGTGGTCGGTTACTTTCACGGGGAGGTGCGTATTAGGTACAAATAAGTGGTGCGCAGCTTTGTGGGGGGATCAGTCCAAAAGGGGTTGAAGCCAGCGGCGCGCTTCGGCGGTGGAAATGCCCCGGCGTTGTGCGTAGCTCTGCAATTGGTCTTCGGCGATGCGCGGGATGCCAAAGTATCGGGCGTCGGGGTGGGCAAAGTAGTATCCAGATACGGCGGCGGTGGGGGTCATGGCTTTGCTGTCCGTCAGCTGGAGTCCGGTGTGTACCTCGGCATCCAACAAGCGGAATATCAAGTCCTTTTCCAAGTGGTCCGGGCAAGCCGGGTAGCCTGGGGCGGGGCGAATGCCTTGGTAGCGCTCGGCGATGAGGTCCGCGTTTGAGGCGTTTTCTTGGGGGGCATAGCCCCAGAATTCGGTGCGCACGCGGTGGTGAAGGCGCTCCGCAAAGGCTTCCGCCAATCGGTCCGCCAGCGCTTGAAGCATTAGGGCGCGGTAGTCGTCGTGCTGGGCTTGAAATTGGCGCACGCGCTCGGCTACCCCGTGGCCCACGGTGACCGCAAAAAGCCCCAAGGTGTCGCCGCTGGGATCCAGGAAGTCCGACAGGCACCAATAGGGCTGGCCCGCGGCTTTTTCTCCCTGTTGCCGGAGGCCGATGAAGCGATGGAGCGTGCCGTCGTGGGCTGTGACTTCGATGTCGTCGTCCACCGACTTTGCTGGGAAAAATCCGTACACCCCGTGGGCGGTCAGCCACGATTCGGAAACAACTTGGCGCAACAGCTCCTGGGCGTCATGGTAAACGGACTGGGCTTGTTCTCCCACCAAGGAATCGCTCAGGATTGCGGGGAATTTTCCGTGCAAGTCCCAGGCTTGGAAAAAGGGGGTCCAATCGATGTACGGAATCAGGTCTTCCACCGGATAATCGCGCAACGGAAAGACGCCCCACTGCTTGGGGGGGGCTGGTTTTGCGGTGAAGTCCGGGCGAAAACGCTGCTCCCGAGCCGCGGCCAAGGAAACAAAGCGCTTTTCGCGTTGGCGTTCTTCGTATTGGGTGCGGAGGCGGTCGTATTCCGCACGAAGTTCCGAATGGAAGGCGACGCGGTCTTTTCCCAATAATTTCTGAACCACCGGCACGGCACGGGAGGCGTCGTTCACGTGCACCAGTGGGCCAGTAAAGGACGGTTGAATCTTGACCGCAGTGTGCACGCGGGACGTGGTGGCGCCGCCAATGAGGAGCGGAAGACGAATGTTTTGGCGCTCCATTTCGCGGGCCACAAAAACCATTTCGTCCAAAGAAGGCGTGATGAGCCCGCTCAGACCGATGGCGTCCACTCCTTGGGCCACGGCTTCGTCCAGTATCTTTTGAGCGGGCACCATAACGCCCAAGTCGATAATTTCGTAGTTGTTGCACTGAAGGACTACGCCCACAATGTTCTTGCCGATGTCGTGCACGTCGCCTTTGACGGTGGCGAGCAAGATTTTTCCTTGTTTGCGGGGGGCGCCGCCGGCTGCGCCGGCGGCCTCAAAATGCGGCTCCAGCCAGGCGACCGCCTTCTTCATGACGCGTGCGGATTTCACCACCTGCGGCAGAAACATCTTACCGGACCCAAACAAATCCCCGACGGTGTTCATGCCCCGCATCAGGGGGCCTTCAATGACTGCTAACGGACTGTTCAACGCAACCAACGCTTCGGCCGCATCCGCCTCGATGTGGGCATCCATCCCGTTCACCAGCGCGTGTTCCATGCGCGCCTCCACCGGCAACGAGCGCCAGGCCTCGTCCGTTCGATCCCCGGCCGACTTGCCCTGGTGCTTGAAGGACTCCGCCAAAGCCAACAGTCGCTCCGAGGCGTCTGCGTCCCGGTCAAACAAAACGTCTTCGATGGCCGTGCGCAAGGCAACATCCACCTGTTCGTAGACCACCAACTGACCGGGATTGACGATGCCTAGGTCTAGGCCGTAGCGAATGGCGTGGTAGAGAAAACACGCATGGATGGCCTCGCGAACGGCATCGTTCCCGCGAAAACTGAAGCTCACGTTGCTGACGCCGCCGCTGACCAAGGCACCGGGGAGGTTGGCCTTGATCCAAGCAGTTGCTTCGAAGAAATCCAACGCGTTCCGGCGGTGTTCCTCCATGCCCGTGGCCACCGGGAAGATATTGGGATCGAACACAATGTCTTCCGACGGGAAACCGGTGGCCACGAGCAAGCGGTACGCCCGTTCGCAGATTTCGATGCGTCGGGCCCGGGTGTCCGCCTGGCCGTTTTCGTCAAAGGCCATAATGATTACTGCTGCGCCGTACCGTCGGCACAAACGCGCTTGGCGCAAAAATTCTTCCTCCCCCGCTTTCAGCGAGATGGAATTGACGATTCCCTTGCCCTGCAGGCAGCGCAACCCGGCTTCGATTATTTCCCACCGGGAGGAGTCCACCATGATGGGGATCCGGGCAATGTCTGGCTCCGAGGCTATTAAGTTGAGGAAGGTGGTCATGGCTTCGGTGCCGTCCAGCAACCCTTCGTCCATGTTTACGTCTAAAATCTGCGCGCCGCCCTGAACTTGGTCCCGTGCGATTTCCACGGCCTCGTCAAAGAGCCCCGCCTGAATGAGCCGCAGGAATTTGCGCGAACCGGTGACGTTGGTGCGTTCGCCCACGTTTACAAAATTGCTCAACGGCCCAATGATCAAGGGCTCCAGTCCACTTAGTTTCATAGGGCGGCAGGAAGGGGTCTGGGTTCGTAACGAGCGGCTTTGGCGGCAAAAGCCCGAATGTGCTCCGGGGTGGTGCCGCAGCATCCGCCCAAAATATTGACCAAGCCCAGTTGGAGGTACTCCTCAACGGCATCCGCCATTTGCTCGGGGGTTTCGTCGTACCCGCCCAAGGCATTGGGCAATCCGGCATTGGGGTAGGCGCTCACCAGGAAGGGAGCCTCCGCGGCCAAGGTCTGCAGGTAAGGCCGCAGGTCTTTGGCGCCCAAGGCGCAGTTCAACCCGATGCTGAGCAAGGGCAAATGACTGAGACTGATCAGAAAGGCTTCGGTGGTTTGGCCGCTCAAGGTGCGTCCGCTGGCGTCCGTAATGGTTCCACTGACCAGGATGGGGACGGTTTGGCCGGTGGCGGCAAAGGCCTCCTCTACGGCGTACAATGCGGCCTTGGCATTCAGCGTGTCGAACACGGTTTCCACCAAGAGGGCGTCTACTCCACCCTCCAACAAGGCCTCTGCTTGCTCCTTGTATGCGCTGACCAGTTCCTCAAAAGTGGTGGCGCGGTACCCCGGGCGATTGACGTCCGGACTCAAACTCAGGGTTCGGTTGGTGGGGCCGATGGCTCCGGCCACGAAGCGGGGGCGGTCCGGTGTGGAGGCGGCATTGGCGGCCTTGCGGGCCAATTCCGCACCGGCGCGGTTGATCTCTTTCACCAAATGGGCCATGCCGTAGTCTGCCATGGAAATGGACTGGGCGTTGAAGGTGTTGGTTTCCACCAAGTCCGCACCGGCCTCAAAATAGGACGCGTGGATGGACTCCACGATTTCCGGTTGGGTGAGGTTCAGCAAGTCGTTGTTCCCGCGCAGGGATTGCGGCCAATCGGCAAACCGCTCGCCGCGGTAGCCGTCCTCGTCTAATCGGTAGGTTTGGAGCATGGAACCCATGGCTCCGTCCAAAATCAGAACGCGGCGACGGGCAATTTCCAAAAGGGGGTGGTTGGGGTCCACAGGCAGCGCATTACGAATGAGTGCCTATGCAGAAGGACCGAAGCCGGGGGCGGCTGTCAGAGCTCATCTGTCCGACGATCGGCACGAGGCCGTCGTCAGCGGGAGGTAGCACCCACCCTGTGCGGGTTGCTAAGACGTCGTAGGGCCCAGTCCCTCAGTCTTTCTGGATAAGCAGTGCAAAGATAGGAAGATTTTGTGCTTAATAATGTAGGCGTTAGCTCCCAGGATAATTACTCCACCCAAGCTGAACCTGTAACCTTCACTTCCCCCGGTGCAGCACAATCAGGCTTTGCACCGTGGAGATATTGGGCAATGCCGCGAGTTTTTTGTTGAGAAAACGGTGGTAGGCATCCATGGACGGCATGGCCACCTTGAGCATGAAATCGTGCGGACCGGTGATGTGGTACCATTCCTCTACTTCAAACAGGCCGCGGAGGTCGGACTGGAAGGCCTCCAAAATGGTGTCCCGATGCTCCTTCAAACGGATGGAGACGAAGACCACCAGTTCTTTGCCCAGCGCGGCCGGCGGAACCTCCGCGCGGTAGCCCGCAATGACGCCGGCCGCTTCCATGCGCTTGATGCGTTCGTAGGTAGCAGTGGACGATTTATGTACCCGTTTGGCCAGCTCCTTGGTAGTCAAACGCGCGTCGTCTTGCAGCGCTCTAAGGAGCTGTAAATCCACTTCGTCTAGATCAATTTTCTGAAAAGATGACATAAAATAGATTTTTTATCTAAAATAAGCTAAAGTTTCGGAAAATATCACTTCTTACTTTCAAATTTGAACCATGACTGGTAACCACCCCGAATCCCTGATGATGTCCCACGGCTACGAGCCGTCTTGGAGCGAGTATTCCGTGAAGCCGCCCTTGTTTCTGACGTCCACCTTTGCCTTCCCCAATGCCGAAGCCGGCAAGCATTTTTTTGCCGTGGCGTACGGCAAGGAAGCCCAACGCGAAGGCGAAATACAGGGCCTCATTTACAGCCGCCTGAACAACCCCAATCTGCAAATTCTGGAGGAACGTCTGGCGGTCTGGGAAAACGCGGACGAGGCCGCCGTGTTTGAGAGCGGAATGAGCGCCATCTCCACGGTGTTCCTGGCCTTTCTGAAGCCCGGAGATCGGTTGCTGCTGAGCAACCCCGTGTACGGAGGAACGCACCACTTTGCCTACCACTACCTGACCAGCATTGGCGTGCACGTTACGCCGTTCGACGCAACCTCCGATTTGGAGGCTTTGGGCGACGCGCTGATTGCCAGCGGCGAAGGCGCCCAAGTGCGGGTGCTCCACGCAGAAACTCCGGCCAACCCCACCAACGCCATGGTGGACCTGGAAGGGCTCAACACCCTGCGCCGTCGGCTGGAAACCACCTACGGAACCTCCATCTTGTACGCCGTGGACAACACTTATATGGGGCCGATTTGGCAAAAGCCCTTGGAATGGGGCGCGGATTTGTCCGTTTACTCCGCCACCAAGTACTTGTCCGGGCATTCGGACTTGATTGCCGGCGCCGTGGTGGGTAGCGCTGAAGTGCTGGCGGCGGTCAAAGGACTGCGCACCTTCATTGGCAACATGGCCTCTCCGTTCACGTGTTGGCTGCTCACGCGGTCCTTGGAGACGCTGTCTTTGCGGATGGCGAAGCAAACGGAAAACGCCCAAAAGGTGGCGTCGTTCCTGCAACAACATCCGGCGGTGGAACGGGTGTACTTCCCGGGGCTTCCAGAACAAGGCGAGCACCAAAATGCCGTGTACCGCAAACAATGCAGCGCACCGGGTGCCATGATATCCTTTGACGTGCGCGGCGGCGAAGCCGGAGCTTTTGGCTGTTTGAATGCCCTGCGCCACATCAAATTGGCGGTGAGTTTGGGTTCCAACGAAAGCTTGGCCCAGCACCCCTACCACATGACGCACGCAGACATGCCGGACGCGGAAAAAGAATCGCTGGGACTCACCGCGGCCATGGTGCGTTTGAGCGTAGGCATTGAACATCCGGACGACATCATTGCGGATTTAAAACAATCGTTGGATCCCCTTTTGTAATGTACCTTTGCAACCGCGTGGAAGGATTTGCTCCGATTGCAACCACGGTAAAAAATGCTAAAGACCGGATCTTGAGCACTTTGCCAGTTGTAGTACCGAGCAGATTCTTTGCGCTTAACGCGATAATTGAATCATGAGCTACTTATTTACCTCCGAATCGGTGTCCGAAGGGCACCCCGACAAAATCGCCGACCAAATTTCCGATGCGTTGGTGGACCACTTCTTGGCGTTTGATCCGTCTTCCAAAGTGGCCTGCGAAACGCTGGTGACCACCGGCCAGGTAGTCTTGGCAGGCGAAGTCAAGTCTTCAACCTACTTGGACGCGCAAGAAATTGCCCGCGAAGTCATCCGAAAAATCGGATACACCAAGAG